>JBBSGB010000052.1:0-22165 GCA_038254545.1 Burkholderiales bacterium
CAGCACCTTGCGATGCCGGTGCAGCAATGGCGCGATCGAAAGACTTCGAGAAACCTGGGGGGCCGCCGGTGTGACTGAATTCGCGACTGACGGTGCGCGCTCCGACAAGGACGAGTCGTGCGCAGCTTGCGTCGGTTGGGCATCGGCCATAGGGTCCATTCGGATTCGGTTGGATCCTGCCTAGAATGATTCGATGACCCGAACTTCGGCAGTGTGCGGCGGGTAGGCCGGGCTGAAATCAGTGTTCCGCTGATAGCGGACCATCCGACTGCGCTGCGTGCAGCGACGAAGGCCGCAGTCTAGCACAGGGGTTTTCGGCGCTTAACATTAGCCACGTGACTGTTTGCGGACAGGCGGCGTGATACGGAAGTCGGACGGACGACAAGCTAGAATCGGCGCCTCCTCCATGTCGCAACCGCGCCTCACCGCGCATCAAGCCCACGTGTTCGAAGCCCGTGCTCCATCAGTGCCCGCTGTCCTGGCATCCATCAGCGTGGACGATGCCCTCGCGATCGCCAGGCGCGGCGCCGACGAGCTGATCGTCGAGAGCGAGTTCGCGGGCAAGCTGGCACGCGCGCAGAAAAGCGGAACGCCGCTGCGCATCAAGCTCGGGCTCGACCCCACCGCACCCGACCTGCATCTCGGGCACACGGTCGTGCTCAACAAGATGCGGCAGTTGCAGGACCTGGGACACACGGTCATCTTCCTGATCGGTGACTTCACGTCGATGATCGGCGATCCGTCGGGGCGCAACGTGACGCGGCCGCCGCTCACGCGCGAACAGATCGAAGAAAACGCCAAGACCTATTTTGCGCAGGCCAGCCTGGTGCTCGACGCGTCGCGAACCGAGATCCGCTACAACAGCGAGTGGAGCGATCCGCTCGGCGCACGCGGCATGATCGAACTGGCGGCGCGCTACACCGTCGCCCGCATCCTCGAGCGCGAAGACTTCACCAGGCGCATCAAGGCCGGCACGCCGATCTCGGTCCACGAGCTGCTCTATCCGCTGATGCAGGGCTACGACTCGGTCGCGTTGAAGAGCGACCTCGAACTCGGCGGGACCGATCAGAAGTTCAATCTGCTGGTCGGGCGCGAACTGCAGCGCGACTACGGGCAGGAGCCGCAGTGCATCCTGACCATGCCGTTACTCGAGGGGCTCGACGGCGTCGAGAAGATGTCGAAGTCGAAGAATAACTACGTGGGAATCACCGAGAAGCCGATCGATATGCTCGGCAAGCTGATGTCGATCTCCGACGACTTGATGTGGCGCTATTTCGAACTGTTGTCGTCGCGTTCGATGCGCGAGATCGAATCCCTGCGGCAGGAAGTCGCGGCCGGCCGCAACCCGCGTGACGCGAAGGTCATGCTCGCGCAGGAGATCGTCACGCGCTTTCACAGCGCGAAGGCGGCCGACGATGCGCTGACGGACTTCGAGCGCCGCGCGCGCGGCGGCCTGCCCGACGAGATCCCGGAGGTGTCGCTGACCGGCGCGCCGTTGGCGATCGGTCAGCTGTTGAAGCAGGCCGGCCTCGTACCCTCGACGTCCGAAGCGTTGCGCAACGTCGAGCAGGGCGGCGTGAAGATCGACGGCGCGGTGGTCGGCGACAAGGCGCTCAAGCTCGTGGCCGGCTGCTATGTCGTGCAGGTCGGCAAGCGCCGCTTCGCGCGCGTGACGCTGTCCTAGGCGTTATTCATTTCTTCAACCAAGGCCCGACATGAAACTCTGGAGCGACTCCTTCACCGATGGCGGCAATATCCCGACCGCGTTCGCATTCGGCACCATCACACCGAAAACCCACGTCACGCTGTCCGGCAATCGCAACCCGCATCTCGCATGGGACGATGTCCCGGCAGGCACGCGCTCGTTCGCATTGATCGTTCACGACTACGACGTGCCGAGCCGTCCCGACGACGTCAATCAGGAAGGCCGCGAAGTACCCGCCGACCTGCCGCGGATCGATTTCTTTCACTGGGTGCTGTTCGATCTGCCGGCCGACTTGCGCCGCATCGACGACGGGCAGTTCTCGCACCAGGTCACCCCGCGCGGCAAGGCCGGCCCCATGATCCCGCACCAGCCGATAGTTGGTGCCTTGCATGGCCTGAACGGCTACACCGACTGGTTCGCGAACGATCACGACATGTCGGGCGACTACTACGGCTACGACGGGCCGTGCCCGCCGTGGAACGATAGCATCGTGCATCACTACGTGTTCACGCTCTACGCGTTGTCGGTCGATCGGGTCGTCGTATCGGGCCGCGTCACCGGCGAAGCAGTACGCGCGGCTATGGTCGGCAAGGTGCTCGACCAGGCTGCGATCACCGGGCTCTACACGCTCAATCCCCGTCTCGCGACGTGATCGAATTGATCGCGGTACGGCACGGCGAAACTGACTGGAATCTCATTCGCAGATTGCAGGGCCATACCGACATCGCGTTGAACCAGACCGGCATCGAACAAGCCGCGCGCCTCGCGGCTGCGCTTGCGGGCGAGTCGATTGCGGCTATTCATTCGAGCGACCTCGGGCGCGCGCTCGCTACGGCCGAGCCGGTCGCTGCGGCGCTCGGCCTGACCGTCAGGCAAGATCCGCTGCTGCGCGAGCGCAACTATGGCTTGCTCGAAGGCAAGACCTTCGCCGAGATCCTCGAACACCATCCGGAGGAAGCCGAGCGTCTGCGGCTGCGCGACGCGAGCCATCGCATGCCCGACGGAGAGAGCCAGCGGGAATTCTTCGAGCGTGTCGTCGGAGCTGTTCGTGCGATCGCGGCTGAAGAAGAGCGTCACGGAGAAGACGCCAGGAACGTGCTCGTCGTCTCGCACGGCGGCGTGCTCGACATGCTCTATCGCGCGGCCAAGGGTTTGCCGCTGGGCGGTCAGCGTAAGTGGCCCATCCCCAACGCGCTGATCAATCGACTCGAGATCGAGGACGGCCGCTTCACCGTGAAGAGCTGGGCCGAAGAGACTTGATCGCGCGACGCTTCCTCGAACCAGTCGTCAGACCGCTTGATCGTTACGCGGCACCGCGGGCAGTGGCGTCGCGGACGCATCGACGAATACCGTCGCGTAGCTCGGGTAGACGGAGCAATACATCCACGTCAGCACCAACATCACGAACGGCAACCCGAGCACAGCGGCGAAGTTGGCGATGCCGATCGACGTCACGATCAATCCGAACGCAAGCGAGAAGCTCATCCAGATCGCCAGCCATCCCAGCCCATAGACGACGAAGGCGCCGAGGTTGCGCCACACCGCGACGAAGGAAAAAAACAGTGCCTTGCCGGCCGGCAATCCATGCCATGCCGCCAGCATCGGCGCGTACCACATCAAGAGGGCGACCGGCAGATAGGCCAGTCCCTGGATCGCGCGGGCGATCGTCTCGCGACGAATCGCTTCCTGATCGGCCTCGCTGAGGGGCGGCTGCGTAGTGGGCTGCGTACTGGGCTGTGTCGCGGGCTGAGTACCGCTCGGTACGGCATTGGAGTCCGCAGATTTCGAAGCAGTGTCTTGGGTAGCGCTGCGGTTCGTCGTTCGCGCATTCGAATCCGCGGCCTCGAAGCCTCCGGTCGCGAATACGATGCAGATCAAGGCGAACACCTGGATCGCGCCGAGGACCAAGAGAGCTCTCAGCGTCTTTTTCCCCGAGCGAAAGGGCGCGAACAGCAGCAATGGATGGACGGGCTGTCCGGCTTCCTTGCTGCGGCATGCCTGCATGAAGCCGACCGTCAGCGCGGGCGTGAACATCGCGACGAGCACGCTGCCGAACCCTGCGATCAGATCGGCCGACGCGAACGGCAGCAGCAGGCCGAGTCCATGCGCGAGCCAGCCGATCACGGCGCTGGCCGACAACAGCAACAGCCAATAGAAGAACAAAAGGGCGACGAAGCCCAGAGGCTGACGGCGAAAGAGACGCCAGCCGGCGCGTATCCAGAGCCAGCCGAACAAGGGTTTGAGTTTCAGGGCCTGCATGCGATCAAGGAAGCTGAGTGACGATGCCGCGGACGATGCCGCCGAGGGCGCCGCCGCACTCGACGCCACCGATCGCGTCTTCGCGGCGGCGACGAAGGATGCGCTCGAAATGCATGGGGTCATGCGGCGTCAGCAGTTGTGCGGGCCGGGGCCTGTGGAGGTCGTCCAGGCGCGACAGCCAGAAGCGCAGCGCCGCCGCGCGCAAGGCGAGCGTGAACGCCTCGCCCTCGTCGTGCGTCAACGGACGTGCGTGGTGGTACGCATGCACCATCGCATCGAGACGCGTGCGATCGAACGCCCCGCTGGCAAGATTGACGCACCAGTCGTTCGCACAGATCGCGAGGTCGAGCAGCCAGGCATCGCAACCCGCGAAATAGAAATCGATGATGCCGCCCAGGACGGGCGGCGTTGCGATTGACGCCGCGTCGTCTTCGATGAAGAGCGCGTTGTCGCGAAACAGGTCCGCGTGGATGGGACCGTGAGGAAGCGATGCGGTCGATGCCTCCCACGTCGCGGTCTGCAATGCGATCTCGTCATCGAGCAAGCTTTTCTGCGCGTCGTCGAGGGATGGCCTGACGTGTTCCGCGGTCCTTTGCCACCACGCGATGCCGCGCGGATTGGTTTGTGCCAGCGAGAAATCTTCACCGGCCAGATGCATATGAGCGAGCGCGTGGCCGATCGCCGCGCAATGCGCCGCGGTCGGTGCGGCAACGAAGCGGCCGTCGAGCCGCGTGACCAGCGCGGCCGGCTTTCCCGCGAGCGTGGCGCAGAGTGCGCCGCTGCGATCGGCCATCGGTGCGGGACAGGGCACGCTACGCTCCGCGAGATGTTGCATCAGCGACAGATAGAAGGGCAGTTCATCGGCGCCGAGGCGCTCGAACAAGGTCAGCACGAAACGATGAGCGACGCCGTCCCTGGACGTCGTCACGAAGTAGTTGCTGTTCTCGATGCCCGAGTGGATGCCGTGCCACTCGACCAGCGCGCCGACGTCGTGACTCGCAAGCCACGAGGTCAGCGCGGGTTCATCGAGCGCCGTATAGACCGCCATGCGAATGCGCGGTCAGCGATCGAGCATCATCGGCGAGCCAATCTTCAGAACTCGAGGATGGTCCACTGCGGCGCCCGCACGCCGCCGCCGATTTCGTCGGCACGGATCATCGTGCCCTTGCCATCCGGGTCGATCAGCAAATAGGGCTTGCCGATCTTGGGCGTCACGCGAATCGCATAGACGCGACCCTGAGACTTGAATTCCTCGATCTTGTTTTCGCCTTCCTGGCGGATCGTGACCTGCGGCTCGTTGAGATCGTCGGCCGTGGGCGTGGACGACAGCTTGGGCGGCGGAGGAATGTCGGGCAGCGGCTGCAGATCCTTCGGTTGCGATTGCGCGAACAACGCGCTTGCGGCGGATGCGGCGATTGTGGCCGCCGCGCCGTGAATCGAGAATCTCTTCGATGGGAAGCCGAACATGATGGCGAACCTAGTGTTGAAAACGAGGAAACTCACAAGTACAGCATCTGCTCGATTTCGGACGACGTCGGAGCCAGGCTGCGGCGTTCGTAGAACCCGAAGATCGTGTCGATCACATCCTGCGCTTCATCGACGATCTGCATCAAGTCCAGGTCGTCGGGCTTGATCAATCCGCGCGACGCGAGCTGGTCGCGCATCCAGTCGATCAGGCCCGCCCAGAATGCCGAGCCGACCAGCACGATCGGCATCACGCGCGTCTTGCCGGTCTGGATCAAGGTCAGCACTTCGGTCAGCTCGTCGAGCGTGCCGAAACCGCCGGGCATGATGACGTAGGCCGACGCGTACTTCACGAACGCGACCTTGCGCGAGAAGAAGTGCCGAAAGCGGAGCGCCACGTCCTGATAGTCGTTGCCTTTCTGTTCGTGCGGCAGTTCGATATTCAGGCCGACCGAGGGCGCCTTGCCTTCGAACGCGCCCTTGTTGGCCGCCTCCATCAGGCCGGGCCCGCCGCCGGAGATGACTGCGAAGCCCGAGTCGGCCAGCAGGCGGCCGATGCGCTCGGCGAGGATGTATTCGGGCGTACCCGCGGGTATGCGCGCAGAACCGAAGATGCTGACGGCGGGGCGGATGTCGGCGAGGCGTTCGGCTGCCTCGATGAACTCTGACATAATTCCCAGCACGTGCCACGACTCGCGGGCCTTGGTCGCAGGCGCTTTCCCGGTTGCGAATTCATTGCGTGCTCCGCGGTTCCAGGTACCGCGGCGCGTGCCGTCGAGTTCGCGCAATGTCGGCACGAATTTCGGATCGTTCATATGGATTTGCTGTTGTTGGTGGACGGCTCGAGCTACCTCTATCGCGCCTTCCACGCTCTGCCCGATCTGCGCAACAAGGCGGGGGAGCCGACCGGCGCCATCTACGGCATGGTGTCCATGCTGCGCCGCTTGAAGCAGGATGTAGCGGCACAGTATAGCGCCGTCGTCTTCGACGCTCCGGGCAAGACTTTCCGCGACGAGTGGTATCCCGACTACAAGGCGACGCGCTCGGCAATGCCCGAGGATCTGGCGCGCCAGATCGCGCCGATCCACGCGGTGGTCGCGGCGCTCGGCTGGCCGATCCTCATGATCGATCGCGTCGAAGCCGACGACGTGATCGGCACGCTCGCAAAGCGGGCGACCGCCGCGAACCTTCGCACGATCGTATCGACGGGAGACAAGGATCTCGCGCAGTTGGTCGATGAGAACGTCACGCTGATCAACACCATGAACCGTCCGCCGACTTCGGGGCCGGCATCGGGCCTGTACGGCGCAGGCGAGGTGCTCGACATCGAGGGAGTCAAGGCCAAGTTCGGCGTTGCGCCCGATCGCATCGTCGATTACCTGACGCTGGTCGGCGACTCCGTCGACAACGTTCCCGGTGTCGACAAGGTCGGCCCCAAGACCGCGACCAAGTGGCTCGCGCAATACGGCTCGCTCGACGAGATCGTCGCGCATGCCGCCGAGGTCAAGGGCGCAGTCGGCGAGAATCTGCGGCGCGCGCTCGACTGGTTGCCGATGGGCAAACAGCTCGTGACGGTCAAGACCGATTGCCCGCTCGAGGAAGTGCCCGACATCGCGACCACGCTCGTGCCGCGCGAGGAGGATCGCGACGCGCTGATCGAACTCTTCGATCGCTACGCCTTCAAGACCTGGCTGAGGGAAGTGTCGCAGGAGGACGCGTCGACCAAGGCCGCCGGCGAGATGATGGGCGAGGGCACGGGCGAGCAGGATGTGAGCGCCGTCGTCGACGAGACTTTGCCGGCGGTCGAACCCGGTGCCGATGTCGATCGCCGCTATGAAGCCATCCTCACGGCCGAGGCTCTCGACGAGTGGCTTGCGCGCATCGATGCGGCGGAGCTCACGGCGTTCGATACCGAGACGACTTCGCTCGATCCGATGCGCGCGAAGCTGGTCGGCATGTCGTTCTCGGTCGAGCCCGGCCACGCGGCCTACCTGCCGCTCGCGCATCGCACGATGGATGCAAGCGGTCCGATGCAGCTCGATTTCGATGCGACGCTCGCGCGCGTCAGACCCTGGCTCGAAGACGCGAACAGGAAGAAGGTCGGTCAGAATCTCAAGTACGACACGCACGTGCTTGCCAATCACGGCATCCGTCTTGCCGGCATCGCGCACGACACGCTGTTGCAGTCGTACGTGTTCGAGTCGCATCGCAATCACAGCCTCGAAGACCTCGCGCGCCGCCACGTCGGCGTCGAGGACCTGGTGGCGTACGAAGACATCTGCGGCAAGGGCGCCAAGCAGATCGGCTTCGACGAAGTCGCGATCGACGTCGCGACCCGCTACGCGGCCGAGGATGCGGACCTGACATTGCGCGTGCATCGCGCGCTCTATCCGTCGGTCGCGGCGCTGCCCGCGTTGAACTCGGTCTATGAAACGATCGAGCTGCCGACCTCGGTGGTCTTGCAGAAGGTCGAGCGCAACGGTGTATTGATCGATGCCGACCTGCTCAATCGCCAGGGCGCCGAGCTCGGAAACCGCATGGCCGACCTCGAAGCGAAGGCCTACGAGCTCGCCGGCCAGCCGTTCAACCTCGGATCGCCCAAGCAGATCGGCGAACTGCTGTTCGACAAGTTGAAGCTGCCGGTCGCGCGCCGTACCGCCAGCGGCGCACCTTCGACCGACGAAGACGTGCTCGCGAAACTCGCGAACGACTATCCGCTGCCCAAGGTGCTGCTCGACCATCGCGCGTTGTCGAAGTTGAAGAGCACCTACACCGACAAGCTGCCCAAGATGGTCAATCCGGT
Organism: Burkholderiales bacterium; assembly: GCA_038254545.1. GTDB lineage: Bacteria > Pseudomonadota > Gammaproteobacteria > Burkholderiales > Burkholderiaceae_D > CAHJXF01. Next base: position 8,232 of record JBBSGB010000052.1, read on the forward strand.
AACGGGTCGCGTGCACACCAACTACGCACAAGCGGTGGCGGTCACGGGACGCCTCGCATCGAACGATCCCAACCTGCAGAACATCCCGATCCGCACCGCCGAAGGCCGTCGCATCCGCGAGGCCTTTATCGCGCCCGAAGGCTCGACCATCGTGTCGTCGGACTACTCGCAGATCGAGTTGCGGATCATGGCGCACATCTCGGGTGACGAGACGCTGATCGCCGCCTTCGCCAATGGCGAGGACGTGCATCGACGCACCGCATCCGAGGTCTTCAACGTTCCGCCCGACGACGTGACGAGCGAGCAGCGGCGCTATGCGAAGGTGATCAACTTCGGCCTCATCTACGGCATGGGCGTCTTCGGGCTCGCGAGCAACCTCGGCATCGAGCGCGACGCGGCCAAGCTCTACATCGATCGCTACTTCGCGCGTTATCCCGGGGTCGCGGCCTACATGCAGGAGACGCGCACCGATGCCAAGGAGAAGGGTTACGTCGAGACGGTCTTCGGACGACGGCTATGGCTCTCGGAGATCAACAGCCCCAACGGCCCGCGACGCGCCGGCGCCGAGCGCGCGGCGATCAATGCGCCGATGCAAGGGACCGCGGCCGACCTCATCAAGCGCTCGATGATCGCGGTGCAGGACTGGCTCGAGCGCGAGGCCATGGCGACGCGCATGGTGATGCAGGTGCATGACGAACTGGTGCTCGAAGTGCCGGACGATGAACTGGCGATCGTGCGTGAAACGGTGCCCGCATTGATGGGCGCGGTCGCCGAACTCAAGGTGCCGCTCGAAGTCGAGTTGGGGGCGGGGAGGAATTGGGATGAAGCGCATTGAGAGGACTCGATCAGGCTTGTTGCGCGCTGCCTGGCAGTCGCGATGTTCGCATCGATCGCAACGAGCGCGAGCGCGGCAGGCATCGAGCACGTGAGCTGGCTCGCCGGCTGCTGGAAGGGCGGCAACGGCGATCGTGTCGTCGAAGAACAATGGATGGCTGCGCGCGGCGGCCTGATGCTCGGCATGAGCCGCATGGTCGCGGGCGATCAACTTCGTGCGCACGAGTCCATGCGCATCCAGGAAGAAGGCGGCCGCCTCGTCTTCAGGCCAAGCCGGAAGGCAAGCCCGAGGACTCGTTTCGCTCGCTTGCCCCGCAGGACGACGGGATCGGATCTCGGCCTTTGTGTGGCCGGTCGAGATCGGATTTCGGCGGCGGATCCCGCGGTAGGGGTCGCGAGACACGCGATCGTCGCGGCAAATGCGGAAGCAGCGTAGGGGTTCATTGGATCATCTCCATGATCGGGCTGGTGCAGTTACCGCGGCGTCAATACGGTAGTCCCGAACGCGGCGAGCCCGCGATCCATGCTCAGCAGCCTGTATCCGCCGTGTCTGGCCTGCGCATACAGCAGCCGATCGAAAGGATCGGCATGCTTCTGGCGCAGTTCACAGGACAACAGCAGCGGTTCGTGATGGATAGGCAACGGGCGCAGGCCATTGTTCAGCGCCTGCTTCGCGATGCGGCGGGGTTGGAGCGCGATCTTGCCCTTGCGCCACTTCAGACCCAACTCCCAGATCGAGGCATCCGAGAACCAGACGCCTTCGGCGTTCGCGATGGTGACCCGCGCGGCATCGTTGAGCTCTGATGCATCCGCGAGCAGCCAGATCAAGCAGTGGGTATCGAGCAGCAGCTTCACGCGCCGAGCAGATCATCGTCGGTCATGGGCTCATGGAAATCGGCGGACAGCTTGAGCTTCGCCATCTTCAATCCGCCAAAGCGCACGCCGCTGCGCGTTCCGGCCGCGGGCGCGATGGGCATGAGGCGGGCGACCGGCTTGCCGGCGCGCGCGATCACGATTTCTTCGCCCGCTTGCGCTTTCTCCAGCAGTGCCGACAGCGTTGCCTTGGCTTCATAGATATTCACCAGCATGACCACTCTCCAATCCATGTTGGTCAGATCGTAGCATGCTTGGTCAACCGGAGAAATGGAAGGCAGGCGCCGATGAGCGATGCTGCAGGCGCTATTTCTCCGGCGACTGGAACCCCGGCAGCTCCACCTGTTCGGGATTGTGCGGCACACGCAGGACGCGCGACGTGTCGTACCCCTGCTCGCTCATCTTCTCGAGCAACTCGCGATACTTCGCGTCGCTGATATCCGGCTTGCGCGCGAAGATCCAACCCAGGCTCTTGCCCGGATAGCCGAGCAACGTGTACTCGTAGTCGTCGTCGACATACAGCGTCAGTTGGGTCACGGAGATCGGCCAGAACAGGCGCACGCTCCAGCGTGCATTGTCGGTACCGGGTACGACCGTATCGACGAACTCGCGTCGCGTCTCGGGTTGATCGAATCCGCCCTTGCGCCCGACGAACGCGTCATCGATCCTGCCGTCGTCGCGCAACGTCCATTCGGCGCGACTGGCGACGTAGTTCTTCTCGCCGAAGTAGGGAATGTTGGCGATCACGTACCACCTGCCCATGTAGCGAGGCAGGTCGACCTTCGCGAGCTTGAGCTCCTGCGCAGCGCGCGGGTTCGGATTCGGCGGTGGGCTTGCGCAGCCGGCGACGGTGGCGACGATCGCGATGGCGGCGATCGTGCGCAAGCGTTGCGATGTGAACAGCGATGTGTTGGTTTTCATATCGATCAGAAGAAGGGCCGCGGCCCGCGATTCATTTTCATCCCAGCAATCCGGCGATGCCCGCGATCGCGCCGGCGACGATCAGCCACAGCGGATTGATCCTGGTGCGCATCATCACCACCAGCGTGAGCGCCACTAGAACCACTTCGCGCCAACCCGCGTGCGTGGAGTCGAGCAGCACCCAGACGCCCGCCAGCAGCATTCCGACCGACAGCGGCGCCAATCCGTTTCGTACCGCCTTGCCGAAGCGGCCGAGCCCTCCGGTGTCGCGTCCACTGGACACGTGGGCGATCACGAAGGTCAGGGCGGCGGGCGGGACGACGATTGCGACGGTCGCGCCGAACGCACCCGCCCATCCCGCGATCTGCCAGCCCACCAGCGTGACGAACAGCATGTTGGGCCCGGGCGCGGCTTGCGCAATCGCGTAGGCCGCGGCGAATTGTTCGTCGCCGATCCAGTGATGTACGTCGACGACGTAACGATGGATGTCAGGCGCGAGCATCATCACGCCGCCGCCGACGGCCGCGAACGACAGCAGTGCGAGGTGCGTCGTCAGGAGCCAGAGCGGGCTGTCGGAGAATGCGTCGTCCACGTTGCCTCGTTCAATCGGGATGAGCACCGCGATCGGCGAACCATGACAGCGCAATTGCGAACGGCGCCAGCGACGCGACCACCGCTGCGAGCGGCCACCGCATCAGGCCGACGCCGGCGAAGGCGAGCGCGCATAGCAAAAATTGCGTGAGCCGTCGTGCGGTCCAGTACGAATTCTGCGCATCCGTCTCTGCGCGCGTTGCGTTGTCACGTGCAAGGGCCTCGCGTGCGCCGGCATCGCGCTTGAAGAGTGCGAGTCCCATCTTCACGGCCGTGACGAGTATCAACCCGATCGCGACGGCCGACATGCCGGTCAGCGCCTGCCGCACGCTCGCCACGGCGCCATAGCGCTGCCACGCGACACCGAGCGCGATGACGATGCAGAACGGCCCGGAGACGATGCCGGCGAGCGCGGCGCAGGCGCCTCTGAATCCTGCATGACGCTGGCCGACCATCACCGTCAGATTGCAGATGGTCGGGCCCGGCATGACCTGCGCGAGCGCGAGCAGTCCCGCGAAGTCCTTGGCGCTCAGCCAGCGATGGCGTTCGACCAGTGCGCGATAGGCGAACGGCAATACACCGCCGAACCCCGACAGCGCAAGGCTCGAGAAGACGAGAAAGAGTTGGCCCGTAGCGATGCGAAGGGGTGGCTCAGCCGGACCGGTCGCCGTCGAAAGCTGCCCATTCGTTTCGACCGCCGCGTCCGTATTCGGGGAATTGCGGGCTGGCATGATGCTGAATCGGTTCGAATGGTAGTGAAAGGTCGCGATTACAGCACACGGGCTGCCGAACGAACCCGCGCAAGCCGCGGCCGTTTTTGCCTTTAAACTCCCGCCGCTAATACGTCCTCCCAACGCAGTACCCGCACCACTCCAGGAGATTGCATGAGCCTACTTGAACAGGAAGTCTCGAGCCATTTGCCCACAACGTCGTTCACGCGACGCGGCTTCGTCGTCACAGCGCTCGGCTCCGGATTCGCCGCGGCCGTGATGCCGGTGAGCGCGCAGACCATCACCACCGACGCCAGCGGACTCGACGCGGGTGAGGTGAAGATCCCCGTCTCCGACGGCCAGATGCCCGCGTATCGCGCGCACCCCGCGGGCAAGACCAACCTGCCGACCATCGTCGTGATCCAGGAAGTGTTCGGCGTGCACGAGCACATCAAGGACCTGTGCCGTCGCCTCGCCAAGCAGGGATACCTTGCGGTCGCGCCCGAGCTCTATGCGCGTCAGGGCGATCCCATGAAGTACCCGGCCATTCCCGACCTGATCAAGAACGTGGTCTCGAAGGTGCCCGACGCGCAGGTGGCAAGCGACCTCGATGCGACCGTCGCGTGGGCCGCGAAGAACAACGGCAATCCCGACAAGGTTGGCGCCACCGGCTTTTGCTGGGGCGGCCGTCAGACGTGGCTCTTCGCCGAGCACAATCCCAGGCTCAAGGCCGCGGTCGCGTGGTACGGGCCGATCGAGAATTCGATCAGCGAGATCCAGCCGAAGACCGTGCTCGAGCAGGTCGGTCAACTCAAGGCGCCGGTGCTCGGCCTTTACGGTGGCAAGGATCAGGGCATCACGGCCGCGTCGCGCGAGAAGATGAACGCCGCGTTGAAATCGGCGCCCGCCATCGCCGCCGACTCGAAGATCATCGTCTACCCGGATGCACAGCACGGCTTCAATGCCGACTATCGACCGAGCTATTCGAAGGCCGATGCCGAAGACGGCTGGGCCAAGATGCTCGCGTTCTTCAAGGCGCACGGCGTCGCCTGACCGTGGTTTCGGTCGGGCCGCATGCGCCATGCGGCCCGGTTGGCCGCTAGTACCTCATGCCAGTCATCGAAACGAGCATCGCGACCCTCGTCGTCGCATCCTCAAGCATCGCGCTCGCGGCCTTCCTGTCGTTTCGCGTGCTCGGTGCGTTCGTCAACCGCATGGTCAGTTTCTCGATCGGCATCCTGCTGGCGACCGCATTCCTGCACCTGATTCCCGAAGCCTTCGAGTCGCATGCATCGCTGCGCCAATTGTGCGCGGTGATGCTGGCGGGTCTGTTCGGCTTCTTCCTGCTCGAGAAGGTCGCGGTCTATCGGCACAGCCATCACTTCGAAGGCGACGGTCACCAGCACGCGCACGGCCACGACGCGGACGAGGCGGGGCGCGGCGGCGTGTTCGTCCTGGTCGGCAGCGCCGTCCACAATTTTTCGGACGGCATCGTGATCGCCGGCGCTTTTCTCGCCGGACCGTGGATCGGGCTTGCCGCCACGCTCTCGATCCTCGCGCACGAAGTGCCGCACAAGATCGGCGACTTCATCGTGCTGCTGCATGCGGGCGTGGCCAAGCCGCGCGCAATCGCCTACGCGGCCGCGTCGAGCTCGGCGATCGTGTTCGGCGGCTGGATCGGTCTCGCGTTCCTCGAACGCATGGAAGCGTTGATCCCCTACGTGCTGGTGGTCGCGGCCGCCAACTTCATCTACATCTCGCTATCGGACCTGGTGCCGCAGATGCATCGCATTCCGCACGGGTCGCGGGGACGCGACGCGATCATGCAGGGCCTGCTGATCACGGCAGGCGTAGGCGTCGTCATCGCGCTCAATGGCTGGGTGCGCGGGCACTGAGTTTCCGTTCCTGCGGGAACGATCGGCCGATTGCCAAAATCGGTTTGTGAATAAAATACACAAATGGGTTGACAAACTACACGGAACGCCTAGGCTACGTTTGTGTTGAATATACACGAGAGACGAGATGAAACTGATGGGTGTGTACGAAATTGCGGATTTAGCTGGCGTCAGCGCGCAGGCTGTTTCGAACTGGGTCGCTCGGCGCGATGACTTCCCTGAACCGATCGCAAGGTTGGCAAGCGGGAATGTTTGGGACGGCGATCAGATCACGAAGTGGTTGAAAGACATCGGAACATTGAAATCATCAAACAAACGAGAGAAGGCGATGAAGAGTTTCGTTGAGGGATCGGACTACAGCTTGGTTGAAATCCGCGATGTCATCGGGGGCGAAACGATGACGTATCTGCCACAGGTGGGGAAACGCATCGTGTGCGGTCGTTTCACGCGCGCGATGAATCCCGACGCACCCCACGAAGTGCTGGTCGGCAATCCACATCGGGTGCAAATGAAGGCTGAGTTGATGGAGGAGCAGGGCGGATCGATTCCGATATTCGTCAAGGAAGTGAAGGGGTCGACGTCGTGGCGCTATCAAGGAAATATGAAATTCGCCAGCTACAGCACCGATTCAAAGATCTACGGGCCCAAAGCGCGGGCGGCAGGTCGCGACGACGTGGTGGGCGTTATTTTTTTCAAACGTGACCGGTGAGGGCGGGGGCGCGGTCACGCCACTTCTTGAGCCCGCCACGAAGGTTCAAATGCTCAATTCATCGCTCGTGTCACTCAACAATCGAAGGGATGCTTTAAATGTGCGGGCAACTGCACCGCATGGGATCGGAGCGCAGAGGCTAGGGCCGAAGCTGAATGCAGGCGTACCGCTTGCCATCGGAAATGTCGTAACGGTCTGCACGGGCGCGCTGAAAGCATTGGCGATTCTGCTGTTTATCAGCGCTGCGTGCTTGTGGTTGACCTTGAAAGTGTTCTGCCTGTTTTTGCCGAGGCCCGCACGTGGGAGGCGGAGATGATCAATTGCAATTGCCCTCGTTGCGGATCGCGCAATACGAAGGCGTTCAGCGTTGTCCATGCGTATGGCTCACGCCGCCTACAATGGAAGACGAATGGGTCGCACATAGGCGTGCCTTCGTTCTCGTTCGGTTTTCGAAGGACCCGTGGATGGGGTGAGAGCCAAACGATTGCCGCGACGAATGCCGCGCCGCCGTCAGCACTGTCGGCTGCGAAGCTTGGCGCGTTCACGCCGATTGTTCTCGTCGTGACAGCGCTCGTGTGGGGCCTTCCGGCCTTTTTGTATGCCTTGGGCGGGCTGTCGATACTCGCTTTGGTCGCAGGTCTTGTCGAAGGCCAATCCGCCGCCCGACTTCATGCGACATGGGTTTCCACTTTTCAATGCGGACGATGTGGAATAACGTTCGTTGCAGACCAAACGTGCGCGACGCGACGCGACGATCCGCAACCTCATCTAAATTCGTTGGCGTCAGGTCACCGGCTAAAGGAAACCGCATGAGTCGTCTCGGAATCTCCGAAGCCTTTGCAAAGTACGGTGCGACGCTTTGCAATCCTCAATGGTCCGTGTCGGCCTGGGCACCGGATGGATCGCTCGTGGTGAGCCTCTGGGACCATCACTATCGAAAGGGGCTGCCGGGAACAATGGAATTCACGGATTCTCTTGGTCGCTGGTCGGGTCACGGAAACGTTGAACTCCGCAAGAACATTGCTCGCGCATATGCGGCCGGGTCGAATGTCCGCTTGGTGATCGTCAAGACGGACGAGATCGCGAGCGTTGAAGCAGGCGAGGATGCCCGCACGATCAAGAAGGATTTCTTCATTCGCGATGACCTCGTAGGAACGGTCATCGACCTTGAGGGCGAAGAATACGTTTTTCAATTTCGCAAGAGATAGTTCGTAGCGCACGCAGGCCACCAGACAAAAACGGGAGGACGTGATGGCGATCAACGAGGAAAAACTCAACGCGTTCATGGGCGCGTTCGTACATGACCTGGGTGCGGTCATGCATGCGGCCACGGTGGTGGTCGGCGATCAACTCGGTCTTTACAAGGCGCTTGCCGAAAAGCCGATGACGGCCGAGCAACTGGCTGCGCGAACTTCGACCGATGCGCGCTACATGCGCGAATGGTTGTCTTCGCAGGCCGCCAGCGGCTATGTGAATTACGACCCCGCCAGCGATGCGTTTCATCTCGACGAAGAACAGGCGATGGCTCTCGCGATGGAGGGCAGCCCGGCCTTCATCCCCGGCGCGTTCCAGATCGCGGTCGCGCAGTTCAAGGCGATCCCCAAGATCGTCGAGGCCTTCAAGTCCGGCAAGGGCCTGGGCTGGCATGAGCACGACACCGCGCTTTTTCACGGCACCGAACGTTTCTTTCGGCCCGGCTATGCGGCCAATCTCGTGAGCGCGTGGATCCCCGCGCTCGAGGGCGTCGAAGCCAGGTTGAAGAGCGGTGCATCGGTTGCCGACGTCGGTTGCGGCCACGGCGCGTCGACGCTGATCATGGCGGCGGCGTATCCGAAGTCCAACTTCGTCGGCTTCGATTATCACGAGCCCTCGGTGGCGTATGCGAGGAAAGGTGCGGAAGCCGCCGGCGTCGCGGATCGCGTGCGTTTCGAGGTCGCGAGCGCGAAGGACTTCCCGGGCAAGGACTACGACTTGGTCGCGGTCTTCGATTGCCTGCACGACATGGGCGACCCGGTCGGCGCCGCCGCGCACGTGCGTTCGACCCTGAAAAAAGACGGCGCGTGGATGATCGTCGAGCCGTTCGCCAACGACAAGCTCGAAGACAACCTCAATCCGGTCGGCCGCGTGTTCTATTCAGCGTCGACTTTCATCTGCACGCCGGCATCGCGCTCGCAGGAAGTGGGGCTGTGCCTGGGCGCGCAGTCCGGCGAGGCGCGCATGCGCGATGTCGTGACGCAGGGAGGCTTCAGTCGCTTTCGACGTGCAGCCGAGACGCCGTTCAATCTGGTTTACGAAGCGCGCGTTTAGCGATCGCCACCCGGTTTGCCGTCGGCGTCGCCGCGCGCGACCGGGCGTTGCGGATCGGCGCACCACGCGCTCCAAGAGCCCGCGTAGAGCGACGCGCCGGGTAAGCCCGCCACCTCCATTGCGAGCAAGTGATGGCATGCGGTCACGCCCGACCCGCATGAGGTGATCAGCGTTTCGGGATCGCGGCCTGCGAGCAGCGCTTCGAATTGACCGCGCAATTCCGGCGCGCTCCTGAAGCGGCCGTCGGCTTCGAGGTTCTTCGCCATCGGCCGATTGACCGCGTGCGGGATGTGGCCGGCCACCGGATCGAGCGGCTCGACCTCGCCGCGAAAGCGCTCGGGCGAGCGCGCGTCGACCACGAGCTTTGCCTGCGTCGAAAGATTGGCTTCCACATCTTCCGTATCGACATGCGGGACCAGCGCAGCGCCGATGCGCAGATCGCCCGCGATCGGGTGCGGAATGTCGTCGTTCATCGGCAGGCCGCGCGCCTGCCACATCGGCAATCCCCCATCGAGCACTGCGACCGCTGCGTGACCGATCCATCGGGTCAGCCACCAGAAGCGCGCGGCATACAGGCCGTTCGATGCGTCGTACGCGACGAGCGTGCTGCGTTGGTTCGCGCCGGCTGCCACCAGAAAGGCGGCAAAGGAATCGTGCGTCGGCAATGGATGGCGCCCGGCGCCGCCGGTCTTCGTGCCGGAGAGATCGCGATCGAGATGCGCGAAGCGCGCGTCCGGGACGTGTGATTTGCGATAGGCCGCTTCGCCGGCTTCGGGGGCCGCGAGATCGTGACGGCAATCGAACACGATCCAGTCGGGATCGTCGAGATGGGAGGCGAGTGTTTCAACGCTGACGAGAGGATGCATGGTGGTCCCGGAACAATGGTCAGATCGGTCTTACGACTTCATCGGGTTCGACCTTGGCGCGCTTCAGCGCGCGTGCCGTCATCAGCGTCGCGAGCACGCCCGACACGATGATGATTGCCATGCCGATCGCGCTGTCGAGATGGATCACGTCGCCGAAGATCGCGATGCCCCAGATGCTCGAGAAGACGATGCTGGTGAAGCCGAGGTTCGCGGTCAGCAACGTGCCGCCCGATGCGTAGGCGCGCGTCATCGCGAGCTGCGCGAGCGCCGCGGTGATCCCCACGCATGCGAGCAGGGCCAGGCCGCGGGGATCGAGCGCATGGAAGCCGAAGAGGAAAGCGCCTGCCAGCCCCGCGAGCGCATTCATCGCCGAGAAATAGAACACGATGCGCGCATTCGGCTCGCCGGCTCGCCCGAGCGCCTTGACCGACAGATACGCGATCGCGGTCAGCGCTGCCCCGGTCGTGCCGAGAATTGCGAAGATCCACTGATCGCTCGCGAGGGTCGGCTGCAGCAGCAGCATCACGCCGATGAAACCTCCCAGCAGCGCGATCATCATCATCACGTCGATGCGATCACCCGCGCGATGCGCGATCCACGCGATCCACGCGCCGATGAAGAGCGGCGACGAGGAACTGATCGTCATCGCCGTCGCGATCGGCAGCCCGGCGATCGAGAAGAACCACAACGTCACCGAGAGCGTTCCCGAGACGCCGCGCGTCAGGTGCATGGCGATGCGTGGTGTAGCGAGCGCGTCGCGGATCGAGATGCGCGTTCGCCGTGCCTGGAGCGCGATCATGCTGCCCATCACCACCACGCCGATCAGTCCGCGATAGAGCACGATCTCCCAGGTGTTGTACTGAGACGATGCGAGCTTGACGGCGACGCCCATCAGGGAGAACAGCAGTGCCGCGACGATCATCCAGAGCGATTGCATCTACGTCGTCACTCCGGAACTCTCACTCCATGCGCAAGGACTTGCGGCTCATTCACCAAGCTCGGTATGCAGCCATTCATGGAAATGCTGCATCCCGTCTTCCATCGGCGATTGATACGGCCCCACCTGATTCTCGCCGCGTTCGAACAGCGCACGCCGGCCCGCGTCCATGCGCAGCGCGATCTCGTCGTCCTCGGCGCAGGTTTCCATGTAGGCCGCACGATTGGCTTCGACGAACTCGCGTTCGAACAGCGCGACTTCCTCCGGGTAATAGAACTCGATCAGGTTGGTGGTGTGCTGCGGCCCGTGCGGGATCAGCGTCGAGACCACCAGCACCTGCGGATACCACTCGACCATCACGTTCGGATAGAGCGTCAGCCAGATCGCGCCATGCTTGGGCTCGACGCCGTTCGACAGGCGCATCACTTGGTCGTGCCAGGCGCGATAGGTGGGCGTGCCGGGTCGCTTCAATCCGCTGTTGATGCCCACCGTCTGCACCGAATGGCGCGCACCGTATTGCCACGACAGATCGTCGCAGCTCACGAACTGGCCGAGCCCGGGATGAAAGGGCCCGACGTGATAATCCTCGAGATAGACCTCGATGAAGGTCTTCCAGTTGTAGGCGCACTCGTGGACTTCGACGCGATCGAACACGTAGCCCGAGAAGTCGAGTTCGGGGATGCGTACGTTGGCGAGTTCGACGGCGACGTCGTTCGCGACGGTGTTTGCAGCGCCGGCCGTAGCTTCGAACAGCAGCCCGTTCCATTGCGACAGCGGCGTCTGAGCAAGATTCAGGCAGGGGTTGTCGTCGAAGTACGGCGCGCCCAGCAGCTTGCCTTCCAGATCGTAAGTCCAGCGATGCAACGGGCAGACGATGTTGCGATCGGTGTTGCCGCGCCCGGTCTTGATGATCGCCTGACGATGTCGGCACACGTTGGACATCAGCGCGATGCCTCCGGACGATTCCGGCCCACCGGAACGGTCTTCGCGCGTGCGCACCAGCACGCGCCCGTCGCGTTCGTGCGCGAGCGTGTGGAAATCGCCGACCTCCGGGACCATCAAGGCGTGGCCCACGTAGCGCGGCTGTTGATTGAACAATTGATCGATTTCGGGGGCGTAACGCGCCTCGTCGAAATATGCGGAGACCGGCAACTGCGCGGTGCTGCGCGCGAGCTTGCCGACGCTACCCAGATCGGACATCCCAACCCTCCCGAATGAAGTGGCGGCACGATCATCGAAAGCGACCATGCACCGACCCAACCCAAGCGAATCAAGAAGCTTCCGTACCAGTCGCGGATATTTAAATCGTGGACTTGACTCGAGACTCTTGCAGCTGATTACTGACGACGGACTTGCGTATTGCAACCCGCATTGCACGGGAAGGCGGAGTCTAGCAAAAAGCGCCGTTCTCCGCCCTCTCCGGCAGATGGTGCGTGTGGGCGAGCCCTTCAAGCCTCGATCGCATAAAATGCGCGATTCATCGATGTTTCACGAAGACTTTTTTGCCATGCCGCGTGCCGCGTCAACCGGACAACCGGATCACGAATCCAGCCTCGAAGAAGGGGCGGGCGAGGCCGCGCCGTCGTTCGAGCAGGCGCTCGAAGAACTCGAGACCATCGCCGAACGCATGGAGGACGGCAGCCTGTCGCTCGACCAATCGCTGGCTGCGTACAAGCGCGGCGCCGAGCTCGTGAAGATCTGCGAGTCCGCGCTCGAACGCGCCAAGGAACAGGTGCGCGTTCTCGATGGCGAGCTCCTGCGTCCCTTGTCCGAGATGCCCGTGCGCGGGTCCGATCGCGGATGAATCCGCTCGCGACCGCGCACGTCGATAGCCGGGTCGATGAGGCTCGCGACGATGCGACGAGTGTGCGGCCGCAGGGGGCGACGGGTGGGAAACATTCGGCAGCCGACGCGTGGATGCGTGCCATGCGCGCGCGCGTCGAGGCCGCGCTCGATCGCGCTCTGCCGCCGTCGACGATCGTGCCCGAGCACCTGCACGAGGCGATGCGGTACGCAACCCTGGGCGGGGGCAAGCGCGTGCGCGCGATGCTGGTGTATGCGGCCGCTGATTGGGCAACGGAGCGGGCGCAGATCGGCGACGCGGCATCGCTCGCCGCGTTCCCACTCGATGCTGCGGACGCCGCCGCCGTGGCCGTGGAATTGATCCATGCCTATTCGCTGGTGCATGACGATCTGCCCTGCATGGATGACGACGTGCTTCGCCGCGGCCGGCCGACCGTGCATGTCGCATTCGACGAAGCGACCGCGCTCCTGGTGGGCGACGCGCTGCAATCGCTCGCGTTCGAACGCGTCGCAACTGCGGCGCCTGACGGCGCGCGCGTGGCCGAGCAAGTCATACTTCTTGCGATTGCGAGCGGCTCGCGCGGCATGGCGGGCGGGCAGGCGATCGATCTCGAGAGCGTGGGCGAGCAACTCGCCTGGACGGAACTCGAGGCGATGCACAAGGCAAAAACCGGCGCGCTGTTGCGAGCGGCGGTGTTGCTCGGCGTTGGCACGACGCGTACTCTCCACGGCACGCTTGGCGGCGTGCCCGACGACCGCCAGCGCGCGGCGCTCGACGATTTCTGCGCAGCGATCGGGCTCGCGTTCCAGGTCGTCGACGACGTGCTCGATGTCGAGACCGACAGCGCTACGCTCGGAAAGACTGCAGGCAAGGATGCGATGAACCACAAGCCGACCGTCGTGACGGCGTTGGGACTCACCGAAGCCAAGGCCCTCGCGCGGCGTTTGCGCGACGATGCCGATCGTGCGCTCGATGCGTTGGGTGGGAACGTCGAGCGGCTTCGCGACCTCGCAGACTTCATCACCGGACGTTCGTTCTGACTCGCCACGCGAGCCAGCGCCTCACCGGTACCAGACAGTACTCTTACTCGGCGACCGCATGAACGATCTGCTCGAACTCATCGCAACGCCTGCCGACCTGCGCAAACTGGATCGTCAACAGTTGCACACGCTCGCCGACCAACTGCGCGCCTTCGTGCTCGACTCGGTCTCGAAGACCGGCGGCCACCTGTCGTCGAACCTCGGCACGGTCGAACTGACGATCGCGCTGCACTACGTGTTCGACACACCCGACGACCGCATCGTGTGGGACGTGGGCCATCAGACCTATCCGCACAAGATCCTGACCGGCCGTCGCGAGCGCATGCACACGCTGCGGCAGAAAGGCGGCATCTCGGGGTTTCCCCGGCGCTCCGAATCCGAATACGACACCTTCGGCACCGCGCACTCGTCGACCAGCATTTCGGCGGCGCTCGGCATGGCCGTGGC
>JBBSGB010000053.1:0-22128 GCA_038254545.1 Burkholderiales bacterium
AGACCAAGAAGGCGCTCAACCGCACCTACGAGATCCAGGGCATGCCGACGGCGTTGAAGGTGGCGCTCGACATCGATCACACGATCGAATCACACGGCTCGCCCGACAAGCAAGCCTTCATGGACATCGCGCGCGAGCGCGGCATGCGCGAAGCGATCGCCTGGCGCGACGCGCGGTTCGCGAAGAGCCAAGCGTGATGCGCCGTCCCGTCGCCTGGATCGTGTTCGCACAACTGTGCGGGACGTCGCTGTGGTTCAGCGCCAACAGCGCGGCCGACGATCTGCGAGGCCTGTGGGGCCTTTCCACCGGCGACCTCGGCTGGCTGACCAACGCCGTTCAAGGCGGGTTCATCGTCGGTACGCTGGCGTTCGCGTTGACCGGGCTCGCCGACCGCGTTCCCGCGAGTCGCATCTTCACGATCTGCAGCGTCCTCGGCGCATTTTTCAACGCGGGGTTCGCGCTCGCGAGTCACGATCTTTCCAGCGCGATGTGGTTTCGCTTCGCGGTCGGCATCACGCTCGCCGGCATCTACCCGCTCGGCATGAAGCTGATCGTGAGCTGGGATCCGCAACGCGCGGGCCAGAGTCTCGGATTGCTCGTCGGCATGCTGACGCTGGGTACCGCCTTGCCGCACGGCATACGTATGCTGGGCGGGTCGATCTCGTGGCAAGCGGTGATCCTCGCGTCGTCGGCACTCGCATTGATCGGCGCGGTCGTGATCGGATTGCTCGGAGACGGCCCGCACCTCAGGCTCAAGAGCCGCGCGTCGAACGTCGCCAACAAGCATGTGTTGAGCGCCTTTCGCACTGCCGACTTCCGCGCCTCGGCATTCGGCTACTTCGGCCATATGTGGGAGCTCTACGCGTTCTGGACGCTGGTTCCTCTGTTGCTCCTGCCGGTGCTCGGTCGCACCGGCACTTCCACATCTGCATCCGTGTCGGGATGGGCCTTCGCCGTCATCGCGATGGGCGCGCTCGGATGCATCGCTGGGGGCGTGCTCAGCCGACGTGTGGGTAGCGCCAAGGTCGCGTGGTGGGCGTTGACGACGTCGGGCCTGATCTGCCTCGTCTATCCGCTGCTCGATCCGCTACCGACCGGCGTTGTGCTCACCGTCATGCTGGTCTGGGGTCTTGCGGTCGTCGCCGATTCGCCGCAGTTCTCGGCGCTGTCGGTCAAGGCATGCCCCCCCGAACTGGTCGGCAGCGCGCTCACGATCCAGAACAGCGTCGGCTTCCTGTTGACGACCTTCTCGATCCTGATCGCGACCTCGGTCTATCCGGTCATCGGCAGCAAGGTCGCGTGGATCCTGCTGCCAGGGCCGATCATCGGACTCTTTTGCATGCGGCGCCTGGTGCGGCCTTCGGATCCACTCGCGAACGCGGGCAAGGTCGCTTGAATCGATCACTCCTCACACGTTTCACGCACACAAACAACAACAAACGTCACAATCCGATGAACAAGGCTCTCGAGAAAACACCACCGCAACGCCGCGGCGACACCAGGCGCAAGCTGCTGATCGATATCGGCACGGCGATCTTCACTCAGAAAGGCTTCTCCAGCACGGGGCTCGACGAGATCGTGCAGGCCGCCGAGGTGCCCAAGGGCTCGTTTTATTACTACTTCGGCAGCAAGGAAGAATACGCGCACGAAGTGATCCGCAACTATGCGGGCTACTTCGCGAAGAAGCTCGACCGTACGCTCAACGATACGAGCCTCTCGCCGCTACAGCGCCTGAAGGCTTTCGCGAAAGACGCGACCCACGGCGTGCAGCGCTTCGAGTTCAAGCGGGGCTGCTTGGTCGGCAATCTCGGCCAGGAAATGGCGAGCCTCGAGGACGACTTCCGCGTGCTGCTGCTGGAGGTTTTGAACGACTGGCGCGATCGCTTTCGATCGTGCATCGATGAAGCGAAGGCGGCCGGCGAAATCGCGACGACGATCGACTCGCAGCAGCTCGCGCAATTCTTCTGGAGCGCATGGGAAGGTGCGGTGCTCTGCGCCAAGCTCGAGCGATCGGCCCGCGCGCTCGACAACGTCAGTACGCTGTTCTTCGACCACATGCTCGAGCCCGTTCGACTTAAGGCGTCGCAGCGCGCACGTCGCTGATCCCGTATTGCTGAATTCAAGGATCCTCATGTTTCGCGCCCTCTATCTCGAACAGAATGCCGACAAGACCACCGCTGCGTCGGTCAGGGAACTCGACGACAGTGCCCTGCCCGCGCTCGAATCCAACGCGGTCACGGTCGACGTCGCGTTCTCGACGATCAACTACAAGGACGGACTCGCGATCACCGGCAAGTCGCCGGTAGTCCGTAAGTTCCCGATGGTCCCGGGTATCGATTTTGCCGGCACCGTCATTGCGAGCGACGACCCGAACTGGAAGACCGGCGACAAAGTCGTTCTCAACGGCTGGGGCGTCGGCGAATCGCACTGGGGCGGGCTCGCGCAGAAGGCGCGCGTTAATGGCGAGTGGCTGGTAAGCCTACCCGAGTCGCTGACAACCTACGACGCGATGACGATCGGCACTGCGGGATACACGGCAATGCTGTGCGTGCTCGCACTCGAGCGGCAGGGTGTGATGCCGGACGCCGGTGAGATCCTCGTGACCGGGGCGACCGGCGGCGTCGGTTCGGTCGGGGTCTCGCTGCTCGCGGGGCTGGGCTATCGAGTCGTCGCATCGACCGGAAAGGCGGCCGAACAAAGCTATCTGCAATCGCTCGGCGCGACCGAGATCATCGACCGCAACACGCTTTCCGCCCCAGGCAAGCCGCTGCAGAAGGAACGCTGGGCCGCGGTGGTTGATACGGTCGGCTCGCACACGCTTGCCAACGCCTGCGCGACGACGCGCTACGGCGGCACGGTGACCGCGTGCGGTCTCGCGCAGGGAATGGATCTCCCGGTCACGGTCGCGCCTTTCATCCTGCGCGGCGTGAAGCTGATCGGCATCGACAGTGTGATGGCACCCAAGAGCGTTCGCAACGAAGCGTGGTCGCGACTTGCGACGGACCTCGATCGCAAGGCGATCACGGCCATTGCGCAACGCATCGGCCTCGCCGACGCGCTTGATGTCGGCCCGACGATTCTGTCGGGCGGGGTCCGTGGTCGTCTCGTGGTTGACGTTAACGCATGAAGCATGCAGGAGCACGATCGAAAATTCACTCGCGCTGCAGAGGATGGCGGCGCTGCGATGCCGGGGTGTACGTTGAAGCGTGCAGCTGAGTTATTCGCGCCTCGTGCAGTAAATCTCAATCAAAAGAGGAACACAATGAAGCAGACTGGACAAGGCGTTTTCGCGGTAGCGTGTGCGTTAACTGCTCTGACTGCGAGCGCACCCGCGTCCGCGCAGATCTCGGGTGACGTGGTCCGCATCGGCTTCATCACCGATATCTCGGGGCTCTACTCGGACATCGACGGCCAGGGTGGCGTGGAGGCGATCAGGATGGCAATCGCCGACTTCGGCGGGTCGGTCAACGGCAAGAAGATCGAGCTGCTGGTGGCCGATCACCAGAACAAGGCCGACGTCGCGGCGACCAAGTCCCGTGAATGGATCGATCAGCAGAACGTCGATGTCTTGATCGGCGGCACAAACTCGGGCGCCACGCTGGCGATGAACAAGGTTGCCGCCGAGAAGAAGAAGCCGATCATCGTCGTCTCCGCGGGAACCGCGCGCTTCACCAACGAAGAGTGCACCCCGTACACAGTGCACTACTCGTACGACACGATCTCATTGTCGAAGGTCGTGGGCTCGACGATCGTCAAACAGGGCGGCGACACCTGGTACTTCCTGACCGCCGATTATGCTTTCGGCGCGTCGCTCGAGAAGGACGCGTCCGATGTGGTCAAGGCTAACGGCGGCAAGGTGCTCGGTAGCGTCAGGCATCCGTTGAATGCGTCGGACTTCGCGTCCTTCCTCCTGCAGGCGCAGAGCTCGAAAGCCAAGATCCTCGGCCTGGCGAACTCCGGCGGCGACACGGTCAACTCGATCAAGGCCGCCAACGAGTTCGGCATCACGAAGACAATGAAGCTGGCGGGCTTGCTGATGTTCATCACCGACGTGCATTCGTTGGGACTGAACGTCACGCAAGGCATGTATCTCGCCGACGCCTGGTATTGGGACCGAACGCCTGAGACGCGCGCCTGGGCCAAGCGCTACTTCGACAAGATGAAGAAGGAGCCGTCATCGACCCAGGCCGCCGACTACTCGGCCACGATGACGTACCTGAAGGCCGTCAAGGCCGCCGGCACCGACGATGCCGACAAGGTCATGGCGCAGATGAAGTCGACAAGGATCAACGACATGTTCGCCAC
The DNA here is from genome assembly GCA_038254545.1 of Burkholderiales bacterium. Lineage (GTDB taxonomy): Bacteria > Pseudomonadota > Gammaproteobacteria > Burkholderiales > Burkholderiaceae_D > CAHJXF01. The sequence continues at coordinate 4,306 of JBBSGB010000053.1, forward strand.
CAACGGCACCATCCGCCGCGACGGCCGCATGGTCCACGACATGTACCTGATGCAGGTCAAGACCCCGAGCGAATCGAAATATCCGTGGGATTACTACAAGCTCGTCGCGACAGTACCGGGCGAGCAGGCTTTCGCGACGAAGGCGGAGTCGAAGTGTTCGTTGTGGAAGTGAGAATCGCGACTGCCTGGTTCGCGACTCATGAGGAATGGTCGCTTATGCGTGGTCTTTCCAGTAACCGGACTTGCGACGCTCATGGGGCCTGGACGAGTGCGAAGATGGTGAGGCGATACGCTCACCCTTCCTCCGCTCATCTAAATAAGCGGCTATTGGCACGGATGACCTTTTGCAAGATATCGCGCGCGCTGTTGGTCCAGATTAACGGCTCCGGTTTGATGTTGTGATGAGCGATGTAGCCATCGATCGGGGTGATGAGTTAGGGCACGCTGGAGAACACTCCGCGACGCAGGCGGTTCTCGTAGATGTCGCGGAAGCCAGCGAGTAGAACTGATTGGCCGGCGACGATGCTTGGTCTTTGATGTCGGCGAGCTGGCCCTTGCGAATGATGTGCATGATCTCGATGCCAGCGATCAGGATGCGTGCGCAGCGAAAGGTCTTGAATCCGAGCATTGGCCGGGTGATCCGTTTGATGGCCCGGTGGTCTTGTTCGACGATGTTGTTGAGGTACTTCGACTGGCGCAACTCGATGGCCAAACCGCTGTCGGCCTGGATGCTCATGATGGCGGCCGTGTTGGAGCCGCTCTTGTCGATCGTGATCTTCTCGGGCACGTCGTGCAGGTCGATGGCGCGTTCGAAAAACGCCCGCGCCGCGGCGTGATCGCGCTTGGCGCGCAGCAAGAAGTCGATCGTATCGCCGTCCTTGGCGACGGCGCGGTACAGGTACTTCCACTGGCTGCCGACCTTGACGTAAGTCTCGGCCATCCGCCAGCTCTTGCCGACCGGGCGCTTGCGCCGACGACACACCGCAGCGAGCACTGGCAGCATCTTAATTGCCCAGCGGTGAATGGTCGAGTGATCGACCACCACCCCGCGTTCGGCCATCATCTCCTCAAGATGCCTCAGGCTGAGGGGGTAGGCCACGTACCAGCGCACGCAAACCAGTATGATTTCCACCGGGTAGTGCAGCCGCTTGAACACCCGGCACAGCGTTTCGATCATCTTCTTCGGCTCAGTTCGCATCTATCGACCCTACCATTTCCGGCCTATTGCGACAGAACCCGAAGGACGCACGTACCTTCGGTCCACTTAGCTGCATATGGGAAACGGCTCTCAAGCCTGCCGGAAGTAGTGCACTGACAAGGCAAGCCCGAGGACGAGAACCGCTCTTCGAAGCCATTTCGCCGATAGGTGCCGGGCGACCTTCGCGCCAAGGACGCCGCCCAACGCTGCACCAGCGAACGGCCAGACGGCGTGCGAAAACGACACCCATCCGGACACGAAGAGCACCGCCACGGATACCGTACTGATCAATGTTGCAAGCAGATTCTTCAGCGAATTGCACGTCTGGATGTCCTGATCCCCCAACATCTGCAATCCCGCCATGAGTAAGATGCCCAGTCCGGCCCCGAAGAATCCCCCGTACAGCGCCAATGCGAATTCGCCCGAGCGCACGACGAAAGTCGAACGAGCAGGATCGATATCCCGTCGGCGCGACGCGAGCTTTTGATTGATCTTCGGACCGAACGCGAATAATGCTGTGGCGAAGAGAATGAGATAGGGAATCAAGGCATGGAAGCGCTCATTGCCGACATACCCCAGCAGGAATGCGCCGGCCGCTCCTCCTGAGACTGCGGAAACGATCGAGCCCGAGACGCCACGCGAACGATCCAGCAGTTCGCGCCTGTTGGTATAGACCGCGAACGCGTGTCCGGGCCACACGGCTAGCGCATTGGTGCCGTTGGCCATCAGCGGCGGAATGCCAGTGCTCAGAAGCGCGGGAAGGGTGACGAAGCTACCGCCACCAGCGACGGCGTTCAGCACACCTGCCACGAGTCCCGCAGTGAAGAGAAAGGCCGCAACCACGGGATCGACCATGATGAGATGTACTAAAGATCGCGAAGACCCTCGTGTTTGATTAGCGTCCAGCGCGCAATAAATTAGGTCGCTTCATTTATGAGTGCTCCGCAGTGATCTGATCCGCGACCCCGATTACAGAAATCCGATCGAGAGCCACGGGATTGCCGCGATAATGATGATGCCGATAAAGAGCGCCACCATGTAGCCGACGATCGGGCGTATTCCTTCATCCGGATTGACCCGCGAGATCACGCATGCGGCGTAATAGCCGACGCCGAACGGCGGGGAGAACAGCCCCAATCCCATCGACAGCACCGCGACCATCGCGTAGTGCACCTCGTTGATGCCGACCGCCCGCGCAATCGGGAACAGCAGAGGGCCGAACAGAACGATCGCCGGGATGCCTTCGAGCACTGAACCGAGGACGATGAAGGCGACGATGGATGCCGCCATGAAGCTCGCTGCGCCACCCGGAAGGTGCGTCATCGCGTAGGCGAGCGAGCGCGAGAACCCGGACTGCGTCAATCCCCAGGCCATCGCAGTCGCAGTGCCGATGATCAAGAGGATCGCGCCCGACAGGCAGGCCGTGTCCACGAGCATCGGCTTGAGGCGCCGCCAGTCGAACTGCCGGTACAACAACAGGCCGGCGATGATGCTGTAGGCGATCCCGATCGTGGATACCTCGGTCGCCGTTGCAACGCCCTCGATCACGGCGGCGCGGATCAGGAACGGCAAGGCAATCGCTGGTACCGCAATCAGTAGCGTCTTGCCGACGTGAGCCCACGCTGCGCGCTTGATGTGGCTCAGGTCCTCGCCGCGATAGCGACGCCAAACGACGACGCACAGCATCGCGCCGAGCACCGCGCCCGGCAGCATTCCTCCGGTGAAAAGCGCCGCGATCGACACGCCGGTGACCGCGCCGATCGTGATCAGCACGATACTGGGCGGAATCGTTTCGGTCTGCGCGCCGGACGCGGCTAGCAAGGCCACCAAGTCGCCGGGTTTGGCCCCGCGCTGCTTCATCTCGGGCAGTAGCACCGGCGCGATCGCCGCCATGTCGGCTGCCTTCGATCCGGAGATCCCCGACACCAGGTACATCGCGCCGAGCAGCACATAGGAAAGCCCGCCGCGCATATGGCCTAAGAGGCTCGCGAGGAAGGCCACCATCGCGCGCGCCATTCCTGTCATCTCGATCAGCAGACCGAGAAAAACGAACAGCGGCACCGCCAGCAAAATGATGTGCGACATACCCTCATCCATGCGGCCGACCATCACGATCAATGGTGTTCTGGTCGTCAGCGCGAGGTAGCCGAAGGTGGCAAGGCCGAATGCGAATGCGATCGGAACCCCGGCGCAGACGCAGACCGCAACGCCGATCACGAAAAAAAGGATGAGGTTGAGGTTGCCGAAGTCCCTGAAGAGCGGCGCGGCCAGCCAGAACGCGCCGACCACCAGCACCACCAGAATGGCCGACGCGAACACACGCCGGGAATCGGCCTCGCGCCAAAGGCGCAGCAGCGCGAACGCGGCCATCAGCACGATGCCGACGGGCAGCGCGGCGGCGCGCCAGACGTTGGGCAGACCGAGCGCCGGGGTCGTGATTGCAGCCTCCTCGATCGCGTACTCGTACGCCGGCCAGCCGACGAGCACAAGGAACGCGAGCGGCGCCGCGACAGCCAGTACATCCAGAAACGCACGCCGCGCGGGGGTGACCTTGCTGACCAGCGCAGTCATCCGCATGTGCTCGCCACGGTGGACCGCAATCACCGATCCGAGCATTGCGAGCCACAAGAACAGGATCGACGACAACTCATCGGACCAGATCAGTGGCTGGTGCAACACGAAGCGCGCGACCACCCCGGCAAACAGCACGATGATTTCCGCAGCGACCAGCAGGGCTGCGGGTATCTCCACCAGGGTTGCAAGAGCGGATTCGAGTCTGGCTCCGCGCGAGGCCACTGCGCGCGGTCCGGCTGCCGGTCTGGCTTCCGATCGAAGCCCGGGATCGCGGCGCATCGTCTACGTCAGCTTACCGGTGACCTTTTCCAGCGCCGCCCAGGCTTCTTCGCCGAACTTCGCCTTCCAGTCGGCGTAGAAACCCGCCTTGCGCAGCTCGTCCCGAAAAAGTTCGGCACTCGGTTGATTGAAGATCAGGCCCTTCGCAGCAAGATCCTTCTGCAACGAGGCATTCAGTTCCGCAACGTCGACCCGCTCCTTCACAGCGGCCGCGTTGACATGCTTGGCCACGATTGCGCGCAGGTCGGGCGGCAGGGCTTCCCAGGCGCGCTTGTTGGCGAGAAACCAGAAGCCGTCCCACATATGGTTGGTCAGCGAGCAGTACTTCTGCACCTCGTAGAGCTTGGCGGTCGAGATGATTGCAAGCGGATTTTCCTGGCCGTCGACCACCTTGGTCTGCAACGCCGTGTAAACCTCGCTGAAGTTAATTGACGTTGGGGCGGAGCCGAACGCCTTGAACATTGAGGTCCAGAGGGGCGACACCGGAACCCGGATCTTGAAGCCCTTAAGGTCGTTGGGCCCGGTGATCGGCTTCGTCGACGTGGTGATCTCGCGGAAGCCGTTGTCCCAAATCCTTTCCATCGCCACCAGGTTGGACTTGGCGATCTGTGCGCGGACGTAGGTCCCGAGATCGCCGTCCATGGCGCGCCAGACGGTGTCGTAGTTGGGAAACGCGAAGCCCATGCCGTTGATCGCAGCTACCGGCACCAAGGTTGACAGGATCAGACCCGACAAGGTGAAGAATTCGATCCCGCCAGAGCGTACTTGGCTCAGCATGTCGGTGTCCGACCCGAGCTGGTTGTTCGGGAAGATCTGAATGTCGACGCGACCCTTGCTCTCGGTCTTGATTGCATCGGCCATCTCCTTCGCGCGCGTATTCATCGGATGCGTCAGCGGCAGGTTATTTGCGTACTTGTAAGTGAACTCAGCCTGCTGGCCAAACACGCTGCCGTACGGCAAGGCTAAAGCGCTCGCGCCAGTGGCGACGAGCAGGTTACGTCGGGTAATGGTCATTCTGATCTCCGGTAGCAATGGCGGGGGAACGGGTGATCCTGTGGTTGCATGGCGTTCTTTTGTGGCGCATCAACATCGCAATGGCTGTGCCAAGCGCGGTGCGGCCCAATATGCAGCGACGAGGCCTTGCGTGCGCAACAACTGACGCCGACTGTCGCATCAAGTGATGCGTGCGATGCAACCGGTGCTTTCTTCGCCAACGTCGTCGTCGAACCACGGACAGCAAGCCGTCTGCGATGGCGGGTCTTCTCGTGATCGAATCGCAAAACTGTTCTGCAGCTGCGCTAGAAAATATTGGTCAGGTTGATGCCGCTTGGGGGCGGCGCCGAATTCCAAAGGAAGAGCATTCGCGCGATCTTCAGACCGCCGGCAACCATTCCTCCAGCGTCACTTCAAAAGTCATACAGATCGGATTCGAGCCCGGGACGAACGGCCCTCCGTAGACGTTTCCTTTCGGGTCGGCCACAACGCCGGTCAGCGCGGCACTGAGCGACCCATCGGGGTTCGAGCGCACCTCGCCTGCGAGGCTCACGATCTCCACCGCTGGCCCCCTGATCTGCACACACGAACCATCCCGAGTGCCTAGGCATGCATCCACCAAGCTGCCCAGCGCCCCGCGAACAAACGCATTCCTGAAGCCTTCGGTCAGACAAACCTTTTCGACGCCCAGTACCAAGTCCTCGTTGGGGGCGATGCGGGCGTAGGCGACCCGGCCCATCGTGCCGCTTTCGACGACGCTGGCGTTACTCATCAGGATTCTCTTCCCAAGGCTGAAGCAGGGGGATGTTGGTCTCCGGGTCATAGGCAACGCGCAACTCGAAGCCATGGAGGGCCGTAACGAGCACCGGTATGGGCGTCGGGCCAACGATGCTGGTGTCGGTGAGGATGTGGCCTCCCTTCGTCGAGCCGTCCTCGGTGTGGATCGCGGCATGGCAATGCACGATCGGGCTGCCGCGCTGGTTCTTGCCGATCGTGGCGTTGCCGAACACCATGTAGGCCCACCCCGCATGGATTGGATCGGTGTACGCGACGATTGCCCTTCCGCTCGGGTCAGGAGGCGCTACGCAGTAGTCGAGCGCCTCGAAGAAGCCTCCCAGAATGGTCGTTGAGGCGTGCTTCACGCCAATTTCGGCCAGCGGTTTGACGAGGGCGTCATAGAGGCTTAGCCCGGGCTGCAGCGACAGCCGAATGTGGTTTCCCCTGTGCGCATGCTTACTTTGAATACGAATGGGATTGAACGCTCCCGGATGGATAAGCGTCCGCGGACGTGGGAGTCGGGCAGCCGGACGGATGCTCACAGCGCCAACTCCTTCACCTGAGAGCGCTGGACCAGGAGGGCGCGCACATCCTTCTTGGAGATCTTCCCGTAATCCGATTTCGGCAATGCTTCCCAGAAGAACACTTGGCGCGGCCAGCGATAGCGGGCACAACGGCCCTCCAGATGAGCCAGCAACCCGAGTTCGTCTACAGGTGGACAGTCAGGCCGCCGAACGACGACGGCCACACCCACCTCACCCCATTTCTCATCCGGCACGCCAACTACCGCCACTTCCAACACGCCCGGGTAAGTCAGCAATACTTCTTCCACCTCCCGCGGGTACACGTTCGAACCGCCCGAGATATACATGTCGGACTCCCGCCCGGTGATGTAGAGAAGTCCCCTCTGATCCATTCGACCGAGGTCGCCCGTGTGGAACCAGCCGCCCCGCAGAGCCTTGGCGGTAGAATCTTGGTCCGCGTGGTAGCCCGCGAAGACCGCAGGCCCGCGGCAGCAAATCTCTCCCGCCTCGCCGACCTTTACGCGTTGAAGGTCAGCATCCAGGATGGCGACCTCCATTCCGACGCGTGGGCGGCCACAGGAGCCGATGTTCGCATCGGGATCGTTGTCGTCGTCCGAATGCATTTCCGAAGTCAGCACGGTGATGCAGCCGGTAACCTCCGCCAGCCCGAAATACTGGACAAGCACTTTTCCGAGTTTCTGAAGCGCTCGCTTTTGGTCGACCCGATACATGGGCGCGCCTGCATAAATCATGTACCGCAGCGACGTATGGTCGTATCGATCCACGGATGGATCCTCGACGAGCATCTTGACGATCGTCGGTACGGTGAACAGATTCGTGACGCGGTGGCGTTGGACCAGTTGCCAGAACATCTCAGGTACCAGCTTCTCGCTTGGCATCAGGACCGTCGCAGCGCCCCGCGCTACGTTGAGCAGCGCATGGATGCCCGCGCCATGCGACAGCGGGGCCACGACAATTGAGCAGTCCCGCTCTGTAGTGCCCGGGATCAAATCGGCCAGATGGTTGGTGATCACGAAGCTCATCTGCCCGTGCGTCAGCACAGCCGCCTTCGGTTTGCCGGTAGTACCCGATGTATAGAAGAACCACATCGGGTCGTCGTAGCCAACGGCCGCTTCCGGAGGAGCCGAACCCAAATGTTCGCGGACAAGCGTCTCGTAGGAGTGCTCGCCGGCACGAGCCGCGCCGATGCAGACGATGTCCTTTAATGTCCGCGATGCCGCGAGCGCCGCGTCGATATGCGCCGTGAAGACGTCCTCGACGATCATCGCGACGGCGCCGCTCGAGGTGCACAAGTAGGCCACTTCCGGCGGCGTCAGTCGGAAGTTTGTAGGCACCCAGACACATCCGAGACGGAACGCGACCCAACAGCTTTCGAACAATTGCAGATTGTTGCGCGACTGCACGATGATCTTGTCGCCTTTCACGAGTCCGAGCTCGCGCAGCGCGCTCACCATAGCGTCAACGCGCTGATCGATCTGTGCCCAAGTCCAAGTCTCGACACCGTAGATCAGCGCAGCATGGTCGGGATACAGCCGAGCGGTGTGCGTGAGCAGCCGTCCCAAGTTCATGACCTGCGCTGCGTTCACATCGCCTCCAGAACGCTCAGGTAGTTAGCCACCGCAGCGCCGCCCATGTTGAAGACGGCGCCGCGGCGTGCGCCTTTGATCTGCATCCCACCGGCTTGACCGGCGAGCTGCATTGCGGCCATCACGTGCTGTGATATCCCCGTGGCGCCGATCGGGTGCCCACGCGACTTGAGACCACCGGATGGATTAATCGGCAACTTGCCGTCCCTGGTGCTGACGCCGTCCAGGATCACCCTTGCGCCTTGGCCATGTGGAGCGAGTCCCATCGCTTCGTACTCGATCAATTCTGCGATCGTGAAGCAGTCGTGAGTCTCGACGAACTGGAGGTCCTTTAGCGAGAGGTCGGCCGCATAGAGGCCTCGGCTCCAAGCCAGCGCGGCTCCCTCGAAGCGGGTCGGATCGCGACGGCTGAGCGGTAGGAACTCGTTGACCTGAATGCGCGACAGCCAACGCACCGCCGGCACGGCCGACTCGGGCGCAGCGTCCGCGGATAGCACCATCGCCGCGGCGCCGTCGGATACAAGAGAGCAGTCTGAGCGCTTTAGCGGCCCGGCGACGAACGGGTTCTTGTCCGAAGGATTGCGACAGAAGTCGAACCCGAGATCGCGCTTCATGTGGGCGTACGGATTGTCGATACCGTTGCGATGGTTCTTGGCTGAAATAGCTGCCAAAGCATCTGACTGATCGCCGAAGCGCTCAAAATAGCCGGCCGCGATTTTGCCGAACAAGCCGGCGAATCCACCAGGAGTGTCGCCTTCCTCCTTGACGTACGAGCACTTGAGCAGTGTTTCACCGATCTGCTGGTTGGGCAGCGTGTTCATTTTTTCAAAGCCGACGACCAGCACACGCTTCATGCGCCCGGCGGCCAGCGCATCAAGCGCGGCCCAGATTGCGGCCGAGCCAGTGGCGCACGCGTTTTCCATCCGTACGGCTGGCGTGTGGCGAAACTCGGGAATCGCCACGGCGGCAATCGACGCGCTGAAGTCCTGTCTCACAAAGCCGGCATTGAAGTGGCCGACGAAAATTCCATCGATGTCCTTCGGCTCCAAGCCTGCGCTGGTTAGCGCGGGCAGCGCCGCGTCGCGAAAGAGTTGCTCGATATCGACGTTGTCGAGCTTGCCGAATGGCGTGTGTCCCCAGCCGATGATGTAAGCCGTGTGCATGATGAGTTTGGGTGCGGTGGATGGTGTGATTGAAATTGGGAGCTCGGTCGTTATGCGAAGGAATGCGACAGGTCAGTTCCCGTCTTCGAGTAAATGCGGTTGAACGATGCCGAGCCGAGCCATACGGCGATAGATGGTCGTGCGTGCTATTTTGAATTCACCGGCCGTGCGCGAGACGTTCCACCGGTTTCGCTTCAAGCTGAGAAGAAGTGCGCTGCGCTTGTCGCACACCAAAGTTTTCGCGGGCTCATTGGAAATAGCGGCGGCTTCTTGCGTTGGCGTTTGCTCGACCGACCCGCCCGTTTCCAAGGCCATCTGGATATCGACGCGCCGAACGATCGACGCATCGGTCAGCCATGCGGCCGCCGTCAGGACCTGCTTGAGCTGACGGACATTCCCAGGCCAAGGCAGATGGCAAATCAGATTTTCCGCACAGCCGCTCAATGTGACCTGCCGCCCGAAGCTTTCGTGCTCGGTTTTAAGAAGCCGCCGCGCCAACGCGACGATGTCGGTCCGCGAGCGCAGAGGCAGTAGCGTGACTGCAAGACCGTGCAGTCGAAACAAGAGGTCATCGCGAAACAACCCTTCAGCGCCCCGCGCGCGCAAATCCCGGTGCGTTGCGCTCACGACGCGAAAGTCAGTCTTGACGGTCGTCTCCGAGCCAATCGGCCTAACTTCCTTTTCCGCCAACACCCGCAGCAGCCGCGACTGCATGGCAAGAGGCATGTCGCCGATCTCGTCGAGAAAGAGCGTGCCGCCCTCGGATTGCTGGATCAGGCCCTTGGCGCCGCGCGAACTGGCTCCTGTGAACGCGCCGGCACGATAGCCAAATAATTCACTCTCGATCAGGCCTTCGGGGATCGATGCGCAATTAACCGCGACAAAGCGCCCGTTGCGACGTGGGCTGGCGTCATGGATCGCGCGGGCGAAGAGTTCCTTCCCTGAACCCGTTTCCCCGTGCAGCAGAATTGGAAGGTCGGATTGCGAAACCCGTCGCAATTTCTGCACGACGCTGGCGATGCTGGAGTCGCCGAGATCCAGGGTGGCGAAGGGATCGCAAGTCACGTGCAAGTTTGCGACTTTTGCGCGGATCCCAACGCGATTGAGGTCGTTGCTTCCGTCCCATGCAACCGAGGGTGTGGCCGTGTCGAACATAAGTCTGTCTCCTGCGTGCTTGTGGCACCGCCGTCTGCCGTCTCGCCTGATGAGCGTACGGCGCTGGTTCTCTTGCCGAAAGTTTATAAGCCGTCTTATATTCGCGAAAGTTTAAAATTCGAATCGATCGATTTGAGATTAAGATGGAACTACGTCACCTTCGTGTCTTCGTCGCGGTCGCCGAGGAGCTTCATTTCGGTCGTGCCGCAAAGCGTCTTCATCTCTCGCAACCGCCAGTTAGCTTGGCAATCAAGGAGTTCGAAACAGAACTCGGCTTTCGATTGCTGGAACGCACGTCGAGGCGAATCGAACTCACGACCGGTGGCAAGGCCGTGCTCCGCGATGCACATGCTGTGCTGTCCCGCCTCGAGGCACTGCGGCAGGATGCGCGCAAGGTGGCTCAGGGACGTGTTGGAACGCTGTCGCTAGGATTCACAAGCCTCCCGACTTTCTCCTTTCTTCCGGATGCGTTGCACCGCTACACCCAAGATTTTCCGGACGTCAAGCTCGGCCTCATCGAATCCACGTCGGATCAAATCCTGACGAATCTGGAGAACGGAACGTTCGACGTCGGGTGCATGTTTACGATGCCCGTAAAGGTTGACGGCCTGACCTATCTTCCCATCGGACGGGATCGATTGATCATTGCTCTTCCAGCGGGCCATTCGCTCGCGCACCTGAAGCGCGTGCCGCTCGAGCGCCTGGCTGACGAGAAATTCCTCGTCTTCGAACGTCACATAGGACCACTCATGTTCGACAGCATGGTCGAACTGTGCATGCGGCACGGATTCAGTCCACGTATCTTCACTGCGCGCCAGATGCACACCATCATCAGCCTCGTCTCGGCTCGAATTGGCGTCGCGCTCGTCCCTGCTTGTTTGACCGTGATGCAGCGCGAAGGTGTTGTCTATCGCCCCCTTCGCGGTCCCTCATCATTGGTCGAATACGGTGCGGCCTGGCGGACCGACAATCAATCGCCAATCGTGCGCTCGTTCATCACCTACCTGCCCGGCAGCTGACGCCACAGGTGATGCGAAATCCGCGTCATGTGTAGCGCCGAATCATCCAATTGCTGCACGTCCCAGCCGTGCCTTCACGCATCGAGTGGTCGCACTCCACGTCTGGGAGCCGCTTCGAGTGGTGTTCTGACGTCTCTGGCATAGCCATTGCGATGCAATCGGTCTCCATTGCATTGAAGTTTCCCTGTCCAATGACCACCGAACTTCAACATTCTTCCCGTACTGCCCTCGTTACGGGCGCCGCCAGTGGCATCGGTCGCTGCATCGCCGGGCGGCTTGCGCTGATCGACGGTGCGATTGTGTGCATCGTCGATCGCGACGATTCCGCGGCGCGCGAAGCCGCCGACGAGATTCAACGCAAGGGCGGCCGTGCAGTTCCTTTCATCGCTGATCTGGCCGATGCGAATGCCGTTGAGTCGATGCTCGACCGAGTGGAAACCCAGGTTGGAGCGCCCGACATCGTCGTCAACAACGCGGGCATCGCCGCCACCATCCCGGTGCTCGAGTATCCGCTGTCGCATTGGCAACTAACGATGGCCGTCAACGTCACTGCGCCCTTTCTCATCGTCAAGCGCGCGCTGAGCGAGATGAAGCGGAAGGGATGGGGGCGCATCGTGAATGTTGCGTCGATCAGCGGCGTGCGCGCAGGCACCGGGCGACTCGGCTACGGAACTTCAAAGGCTGCGATGATCGCGATGACCCGGCAGTTCGCCGTTGAGGCCGCCGAATGGGGCGTGACGGTCAATGCCGTGGCCCCGGGGCCCGTCGAAACGCCGATGATCAAGCAAATGCACGGCGGCAATTCCGGGGATTTGTATAGCCGTATGGTGCCGATGCGCCGTTACGGCACCACCGACGAGATCGCATACGCAGTCTCGTTCCTGTTGTCCGAGCAGGCTAGCTACATCACTGGCGAAGTGCTCGCCGTCGACGGCGGTTTCCTCGCCAGCGGCCTGCTCGTGCCTGACCTCTTCGGCGAAACGCGAGTTGCGAGTGGCACCGAGTAACGGTTGCGCGCCACCGAGCACCTCGGCGTGGATGCCCGCAGCCGGCAGATCGTGGCAGTCACATTGACGGCTCAGGAGGTCAGCGATGAGTCCCAGGTTGGCCCGCTGCTTGAACAGATCGAATCTCCGATCGAGCAGGTCACGGCCGACGGCGCCTATGACGGCGAGCCCACTTATCAGACGATCGCCACTCACGACACCGCGATTGCGGTAGTGATTCCGCCGCAAGAGACGCTGTGCCGAGTGCCGGATTCGAGACCGACCCGTTGCCGCGCGATACCCACTTGCTGACGATCGCGTCGTTGGGCCGACTCGGTTGGCAGGAGGTCACCGGGTACGGCAAACGCGCGCTGGTCGAGACAGCGATGGGCCGCTACAAGGCGCTCATGGTGAGCGACTGCGCTCCCGCGGTGATGCTGCGCGGCGCACCGAAGCCGTCGTCGGCGTCGCAGTTCTCAACCCTATGCTCGGTGCCGCAAGGCCCAACTCCGTCCGCCGTCCGCCGTCCGGTGGCACCGGCGTAAGCCATTGCGGCGGAGGTCCGCCTTCGTCCGCCATGCCTCCCTGCCCCAACGCCACAGCGGTGCCTGCTACGACGTGTGGTGGTAGCGATACTCCTGAGTTCGGCCACCATATCCGTAGGCGGCAGCCCGCACATCTTGCACGTAGATGTAGCTTTCCTCGTGCAGATTGCCCAGCAACGCCCCGAATGCCTTGAACGCTTCGGCGATGTACTTTTCTTTCTCTCCTTTGGTGTTCGTTTCGTCTGTCACTTTGATGTCGAAGTAAACGCTGCTCTTGCCGTGCTCGCGCAACGACTTGCCTCCGACGATCCAGTCGTCGGGATCGACATAGTCGATCGCGATGGATGTGACCTCGGGCCTCTTGCCGAGGATCCGGGTGGTGAGATCAAGCAGAAGATTGGCGATCTGCCGCGAGAGTTCTGGAGATTTCTTGGCACTGACTTTGACGTTGAGGATGGGCATGACACTCTCCGATGATTAGCTATGCAACTATTGGTGACGATGCCGCTCATTTAAGGGCTGAGCGGACACCCTTGACGCTCTCGACAGTCGTTGCGAACCCGTCTGCTCCGAGCAATCTCTTCAGTTTGGTTGTGACTGCACCGCTCGCTTCCGTCAGCTTTTTCTTCAGCTTTACGGCAGCCGCGGTCGGATGTATCTCAAGTTCGCGGCCATCGCGCTTGACGTGGTGGCGTTCGACCAGTGCTTTTGCGGCGAGTCCGTCCAGCGCGCGCGTAGCCGTCGGACGTGCGATGTCGAGCAGATCTGCTAGTTGGTGTTGCAACATCCCTGGACGTTCGAGCACGGCTCTGAGCATGAACGCTTGCGGTGGCGTCAGATCGAACGGTTGGAAAGCAGTGGTCCATTCCCTCTCGAGTCTCCGCGCAAGAGCTGTGGTGTTGAAGTACATGCAATGATCGAACATAGGTGTAAGCATATCCAAATACGGTTAGCTATGCAACTAGATTCGACAGTACGACCTGCGGCCAGGCTTGGTCTTTCTAGCAGACCATTCCGGGTTTGCAGATCCGCTTGGTCTGAAAGTCGTATCGACGGCTCGAACAAAAAAACGCCCCGCTGCGGAGCGGGGCGTCGGGTGCAAGGCTCAGTCGCCCTTGCTGCGCGACCAGATCAGATTGTGCGCACCGTCCTCGCCTTCGACCAGGCGAGCATAGATGGTCGCCGGGAACGACGGGTCGTCCAGGGTCGCCGACAGATAGGGCCGGTCCGCCTTGCTGACCTTCTTCCACGCCGCGCCGATCTCGAAGTTGCCGGCGACGATGCGGTAGTCGGGAGCGTTGGTGCTCTCCTTGTCGTTCGGAACGAACTTGACCTTGACGTTGAGCGTCAGGGTGCGAACCGTGCCGGTGAAGCCGTTGTTCTGTGCGGTGAAGGTGCCGATGTTAGCCATGATGTGTCTCCTTTCGGTGGTTCAAGGTCGCGCCCATCGCGGCCTTGTCGGTGAACCGAAGAGGCGAGGTATGGGCGGGCTGCATCGCGTAGCGGCCGCAACGCAGTGGAGGACCGGGAGGGCCAAAGAATTTGTTGCGCGAGGAAGCGACGCAGGAGCGGAAAAATTGTTTGGGCCGGACGGTTGCAGCCATGAAGCCCGAGGCGCAGCCGGTGCCTCGCCAGGATTCACGACAAGCCAAGGCCGCCGTTGGGTGCGATCCCAACCGAAAGGCATCAGGGCATCGGCCCCAGCACAAGACTTCACCGGGGCGCCCCCTGTCGCAGGCGAGGTCGGTTCCGTACGAACGAGGATGAACGCCGCGGCTGCATCAGCGTCATGGAATCGCGGCATGGTTGGTTCGGGGCAAGCGGATGGACTGTCGGCGAGCCGCCGTCAATGACGGCGACTTGCCTGCCAGCGTCGACGACGGCACGACATCGCACAACCAGGTGCAGCATGGCTCGTCGCATTCCGGCGCCCGGCCCTTGCGGTGGGGCGCGATTTTTTGCACTCGATGTACCGCTCTTGGATGTAAAAACGCGCGCGGCGAGCCAACGCCGGGGCATGACCCTAAGCCGCGATTTCATCCTCCGAATGCGTTTCGGCGTTCGCTTCTTGACGGAACATCGCGGGTAGCCAGCCAGTACCCCCGACCAGTTGTTCGGCATAGCCGGCCAGTTCGTTCTTCTTGAGCCTGGACAGCCGCGCCGCATGGTCCGGCGTGAACGCCTGCACCGCCTCGATCACCTTGGCCTTCGACACATGGGCGAAGTAGCCTTCGGCAGTCGGTGTCCACCACTGATGCATGTCGAGGCCCACGGCTCGCGCCAGCGCTGCGGCAGGCGGCGTGTCCTCGCGCGGCGTAATCGCGCTCACCGTGAGGGACACGCACAGCGCCAACAGCGACAGAAGTTCCTCCTGCGGCATCGTCAACAATTCCGCAAAGAGCGCGTCGGTGTCGTCGGGCAGTCGGTCTGCCCACGCCTTGCGCACGTTGCGCAGACCGAGCGCTGCGGAGGACGTGAGTACTTCGGACGCGTGGGCATCGAACCCATCCTGCGGCAAGGCGTTGATGTGGACCGGCTCACCCGAGCCGTGGGCATCGCACACCACGCTGAGCGCGAGACGGTGCACCAGCGCCACCAGCGCGACATGCGGATGGCGCGCGACCTCGGCTTGCAATGCCGCCGTGCGATGCGCGCTCAAGCGGCGTGCGAGCTTCTCGGACATGCCGCGCGCAGTCGGTTCCGACGCATCGCGTTCGGTGTTGACTCCAACCGCCGCGTCCTGACGTGCCTGCGCCTCCAACGCTTTGGCCTCGGACTCACGCAACAGCCCCCGATGAATGGCGATTTCGCCGGTGTGATCGACGCTCACGATAGCTCCGGCGATCACGCAAGTTTCCGGCGCAAAAACCAGCTTCGAGCGCGCGATGGCATCGAGGTCGCCGGCGAGCCGGTCGCTTTCCTCGTAGAGGGCTTGCGCCACTTCCTCGGCAATGTCCTCCGCATCGTCGGCATGCAGCCGGTCTTCGATAACTTGTTGCCGCGCTTCGAGCTTGGCGATGTGCTTGGCCTCGGACTTGGTGGACGTGCGCCGTTCACGCGGGGCGCGCTCAAATCCCCGTAGTTCGGCGCACGTGATGCGGGGCATCAGATTCACCCATCCCCATCCCTCGGCGCGGACTCGGTCGGCGATGGGGGCGAGTTGATCTCGCGCCAGCGACTCCAACAGCGCGGCATCGGTCAGGTAAGCCTCGTGCGTGTCCTCCGAGAACAAGTCGCGGCGCACGCCACCCCCTGCGGCTTCGTAGACGTCGATGCCGACGAAGCGCGCCAGCGGGTCGCGCACGGCGTCGATCTCGCGCGCGGTCAGATGCTCGCGCAACGCTTGCGGACTGCGCTGCCATTGCGGCGAATCGTAGAACGCCGCTTCCTGCGCCGCGTGGTCGTCGGTGATCGCCAGCGCCATCAACTGGTCGAGCGTGATGGCATCGGCTCGATAGTCCGCCAGCAAGCGCGGCGAGACATTGGCGAGTTTCAAGCGCCGCTGTACCACCAGCGGTGTCACGCCGAAGTCGGCTGCGATGTCTTCGATCGGCCGGCCTTCGGTGATCAATGCTGCAAAGGCCTCGAACTGATCGGCCGGATGCATCGCTTCGCGTTGCACGTTCTCGGTCAGGCTGACCGTGCGCGCCGACGCATCGGGAACCAACAGACAAGGTACTTCATGTTCCCTCGCGAGGTTGCGGCGCTTGGTCAGCAACTTCAATGCAGCCAGTCGTCGCGTGCCGGCGACGACTTCATAGTGCTCGCCATCGCTCGCTGCAGTGACGGTCAGGTTTTGCAGGAGTCCGACTCGGTTGATGCTTGACGCAAGTTCAGGAATCGACGTGCCGCGACTCTTGCGTACGTTGCGGCTAGAGGGCCGCAACTGCGACAGCGGAATCAGCAACAAGTCGCGCGCCGCGACAGCGGCGGCTTGCAAGGCTTGGGTTTCGAGAAGGGTAACGGTGTTCATGGGTGTTTGCTCCTGTCCCTCGCGGGACGCTGATGACGGAAAGAAGGAATTGGAAAAGAGAAAAGAAAAAGTCGTGGTGTCGAATCAATGCATCGGTGTCTGCATGCGCGCTCCTTGTGCGGTTCTCGAAGCCGACCGGGTCCCAAGATTCGGAGCCCGGGGTTGGCTTCGGTTTGGCGGGCGTCACGATCGGGCCTCGTTGCCGCCGTACTTCCTGAGTTCATCGCCCGCGAGAACACCGGCCGGCGCAGCCGGTTCCTCAAGGAGGAAAGCGCAGGGGGTGGGGCGGCCCGCAGCCGCAGGCGAGGACACGGCCCTGCGCGCCTTGAGGAATCGGCTGCGCCGGGTAAGGTCGCGGGTTGAGCGATGAAGGAAGGAAGTGCGGCGGCAACGTCGTCACTGCGACGGCCAAACGCCGCGCGGCGAGCGCCCCGCGTGTCGCAGGCACGCCTGACTGGAGGTGAACAAAGCGCAAAGCGCGCTCAACGCGAGGTGCACGTCGGACGATCAGGCACAAGCCTGTTCGGTCGTGTTCAGGAACGCCAAGACTGCGCTAGGCGCGAGCCGATCCTTGGAGACATGCGCGAAGCACGATTCGCCAAGGACGCAGTAAAAAGGGGGCGAAGCCCCCTCGGCTACAAAAGTCCTCGTTCGGAAAACGCCAGGATGTCCCTGCCGGCGACGATCAGGTGATCGAGCACCCGGATATCGACTAGCTCGAGCGCCGCCTTGAGCGACCGCGTCAGCAGTTCATCGGCCCGCGACGGCTCGGCAAGACCCGACGGATGGTTGTGCACCAGGACCACGGCCGCCGCATTGCGCGCCAGAGATTCCTTGACCACTTCGCGCGGATAGACCGAGGTCTGCGCTACCGTGCCGCGGAACAGTTCGACGTATTCGATCAGGCGGTGCTGCGCATCGAGTTATGTGGGGCGCCCCATAAAACGAGTTATGTGCAGCGCCCTCGTATGTGTAGCACCGGGGCTAAAGCAGCGGTAGGCGACCTTTTCAGCAGCGCGGCACCACATTA
>JBBSGB010000054.1:0-22106 GCA_038254545.1 Burkholderiales bacterium
CACTGGTTCGACATTCGACTGGCCGATGAGGACGCCGCGTCGCAACTCGAGCAGGCCAAGGAAAACATCGAGGCCAAGCGCCTGTCGTTCGACGCCGCCTTCGAGGAAAAGAAGAAGAAGTTGACGCAGGGCGACGAGTTGCCGCCGGGCGTGCAGAAGATGGTCAAGGTCTATCTGGCGGTCAAGCGTCGCTTGCAGCCGGGCGACAAGATGGCCGGTCGTCACGGCAACAAGGGCGTGGTGTCGCGCATCGTGCCGGTGGAGGACATGCCGTACATGACCGACGGTACGCCGGCCGACATCGTGCTGAACCCGCTGGGCGTGCCCTCGCGCATGAACGTCGGGCAGATCCTCGAGACGCACCTGGGCTGGGCCGCGAAGGGCCTGGGCCTGCGCATCGGCGAGATGATGGCCGCGTCCGCGAAGGCCAACGACCTGCGCAAGTTCCTGACCCAGATCTACAACGAGACCGGCAAGGTCGAAGAGCTCGACAAGCTGTCGGACGTCGAGATCCTCAAGCTCGCAAAGAACCTCAAGCAAGGCGTGCCGTTCGCGACGCCGGTGTTCGATGGCGCGCATGAAGACGAGATCCGTCGCATGCTCGACCTCGCCTATCCGGATGCGATCGCCAAGCGCCTGGGCATGACGCCGTCGAAGAACCAGGTCACCTTGCATGACGGCCGTACCGGCGAAGCGTTCGAGCGTCCGGTCACGGTGGGCTACATGCACGTGCTGAAGCTGCACCACCTCGTGGACGACAAGATGCATGCGCGCTCGACCGGCCCGTACTCGCTGGTCACGCAGCAGCCTCTGGGCGGCAAGGCGCAGTTCGGCGGCCAGCGCTTCGGCGAGATGGAAGTGTGGGCGCTCGAGGCCTACGGCGCGTCCTACGTGCTGCAGGAGATGCTGACCGTCAAGTCGGACGACGTGGCCGGACGCACCAAGGTCTACGAGAACATCGTCAAGGGCGACCACGTGATCGATGCGGGGATGCCCGAGTCGTTCAACGTGCTGGTCAAGGAGATCCGTTCACTCGGCATCGACATCGATCTGGAGCGCGTTTGATGTTCGGGACCGCCGTCACGCAGATTAGAAATACAGGAACGGCAAGCCGCGCAGGTGCGGCTTCGTCGATCCGAGGTTTTTCACATCCCACCGGAGTGAACTGATGAAAGCACTGCTCGATCTGTTCAAGCAAGTTCAGCAGGAAGAAGTCTTCGACGCGATCAAGATCGGTCTTGCCTCGCCCGAGAAGATCCGTTCGTGGTCGTATGGCGAAGTCAAGAAGCCCGAGACGATCAACTACCGCACCTTCAAGCCGGAGCGGGACGGTCTTTTCTGCGCGAAGATCTTCGGACCGATCAAGGACTACGAGTGTCTGTGCGGCAAGTACAAGCGCCTGAAGCACCGCGGCGTGATCTGCGAGAAGTGCGGCGTCGAAGTCACCTTGGCCAAGGTGCGTCGCGAACGCATGGCGCACATCGAGCTCGCGTCGCCCACCGCGCACATCTGGTTCCTGAAGAGTCTGCCGAGCCGCCTGGGCATGGTGCTCGACATGACCTTGCGCGACATCGAACGCGTGCTGTATTTCGAAGCCTATGTCGTGGTCGATCCGGGCATGACGCCGTTGAAGCGTTGCCAGATCATGACCGAAGACGACTACCTGTCGAAGGTCGAGGAATTCGGCGACGACTTCCGCGCGCTGATGGGTGCCGAAGGCGTGCGCGAACTGCTGCGCTCGATCGACATCCATCGCGACATCGAACAGCTTCGTCTGGACCTGGCCGCGACCGGTTCGGAAGCGAAGATCAAGAAGATCGCCAAGCGCCTCAAGGTTCTCGAAGGCTTCCAGAAGTCGGGCATCAAGCCCGAGTGGATGGTGATGGAAGTGCTGCCGGTGCTGCCGCCCGAGTTGCGTCCGCTGGTGCCGCTGGACGGAGGCCGCTTCGCGACCTCGGATCTCAACGACCTCTATCGTCGGGTCATCAACCGCAACAACCGTTTGAAGCGCCTGCTCGAATTGAAGGCGCCCGAGATCATCGTTCGCAACGAGAAGCGCATGTTGCAGGAAGCGGTCGACTCGCTGCTCGACAACGGTCGTCGCGGCAAGGCGATGACAGGCGCGAACAAGCGTCCGCTAAAGTCGCTCGCCGAAATGATCAAGGGCAAGGGCGGTCGTTTCCGTCAGAACCTGCTGGGCAAGCGCGTCGACTATTCGGGCCGCTCGGTGATCGTGGTCGGTCCGCAGTTGAAGCTGCACCAGTGCGGCTTGCCGAAGAAGATGGCGCTGGAGCTTTTCAAGCCCTTCATCTTCAACCGCCTCGAGCAGATGGGCGTAGCCACCACCATCAAGGCCGCGAAGAAGGAAGTCGAGAACGAGACGCCGGTGGTCTGGGACATCCTCGAAGAAGTCATTCGCGAACACCCGGTCATGCTCAACCGCGCGCCGACCTTGCACCGCCTCGGTATCCAGGCCTTCGAGCCGGTCCTGATCGAAGGCAAGGCGATCCAGTTGCATCCGCTGGTGTGCGCGGCGTTCAACGCCGACTTCGACGGCGACCAGATGGCTGTCCACGTGCCGCTGTCGCTCGAAGCGCAGATGGAAGCGCGCTCCTTGATGCTGTCGTCGAACAACATCCTGTTCCCGGCCAACGGCGATCCGTC
Organism: Burkholderiales bacterium; assembly: GCA_038254545.1. Lineage (GTDB taxonomy): Bacteria > Pseudomonadota > Gammaproteobacteria > Burkholderiales > Burkholderiaceae_D > CAHJXF01. The sequence continues at coordinate 2,665 of JBBSGB010000054.1, forward strand.
GATCGTGCCGTCGCAGGACATCGTGCTCGGCCTGTATTACGCGACGCGCGAGAAGGTCAACGGCAAGGGTGAAGGCAGCTTCTTCGCCGACGTCGGCGAAGTCCATCGTGCCTACGAGAACAAGGAGGTCGAGCTGACCACGCGCGTCACGGTGCGCATTCGCGAGTTCCTGAAGAACCCCGAGTACGTCACGCCCGTCTTTGCGCATACCGAGGGCTCCGCACCGCTGGAAGTCGTCCCGAACACCGAGCCGCAGTTCATCGAGAAGGTCTCGCGCTACGAGACCACGGTGGGTCGCGCCATTCTCTCGGAGATCCTGCCCAAGGGCCTGCCGTTCGCCGTGCTCAATCGCGCGCTGAAGAAGAAGGAAATCTCGAAGCTGATCAACGCGTCGTTCCGCCGTTGCGGACTGCGCGCGACGGTGGTGTTCGCCGATCAGTTGATGCAGTCGGGCTTCCGCCTGGCCACGCGCGCCGGCATCTCGATCTGCGTGGACGACATGCTCGTGCCCACGCAGAAGGAGACCATCATCAATGCGGCCGCGCACGACGTGAAGGAGATCGACCGTCAGTACACGTCGGGTCTGGTCACGTCGCAGGAGCGCTACAACAACGTCGTCGATATCTGGGGCAAGGCGGGCGACCGCGTCGGCAAGGCGATGATGGAACAGCTCGCCACCGAACCGACCAAGGACAGGCACGGCAAGGACGTGCGCCAGGAGTCGTTCAACTCGATCTACATGATGGCCGACTCGGGCGCGCGCGGTTCGGCCGCGCAGATCCGTCAGCTGGCCGGCATGCGCGGACTGATGGCCAAGCCTGACGGCTCGATCATCGAGACGCCGATCACGGCCAACTTCCGCGAAGGCCTGAACGTGTTGCAGTACTTCATCTCCACGCACGGCGCCCGCAAGGGTCTGGCCGACACGGCGCTGAAGACAGCGAACTCGGGTTACCTGACGCGACGTCTGGTCGACGTGACGCAGGATCTGGTGGTCGTCACCGAAGACTGCGGCACGGCCAACGGCGTCAACATGAAGGCGCTGGTCGAAGGCGGCGAAGTCATCGAAGCCCTGCGCGATCGGATCCTCGGTCGCGTCACCGCGGTCGATGTCATCAACCCGGAGTCGGCGGTTCCTCTGTTCGAAGCCGGCACGCTGCTCGACGAAGATGCGGTCGAATTGATCGAGAGCCTGGGCATCGACGAAGTGCGCGTGCGCACGCCGCTGACCTGCGAGACGCGCTATGGTCTCTGCGCGAAGTGCTATGGCCGCGACCTGGGTCGTGGCTCGATGGTCAATACCGGCGAAGCGGTCGGCGTGATCGCCGCGCAGTCGATCGGCGAGCCGGGCACGCAGCTCACGATGCGCACCTTCCACATCGGCGGTGCGGCATCGCGCGCGGCGGTTGCGTCGGGAGTCGAAGCCAAGTCCAACGGCACGGTGCGCTTCACCGTCACGATGCGTTACGTCACGAACGCGAAGGGCGAGCAGATCGCGATTTCGCGTTCGGGCGAAGTGTTGGTCACCGATGACCACGGTCGCGAGCGCGAGCGTCACAAGGTGCCTTACGGCGCCACGTTGTTGGCGCTCGACGGCACGGTCGTCAAGGCCGGCGCGCAGCTTGCGACCTGGGACCCGCTCACGCGGCCCATCGTCAGCGAGTACTCGGGCCGCGTGAAGTTCGAGAACGTCGAAGAGGGCGTCACGGTCGCCAAGCAGGTCGACGACGTGACGGGTCTTTCCACGCTCGTCGTGATCGATGCCAAGCGTCGCGGCACCACCGCGGCGAAGGCGGTGCGTCCGGTCGTCAAGCTGATCAACGAAGTCGGCGAGGAAGTGAAGATCGCGGGCACCGAGCATCCGGTCACGATCGGCTTCCAGGTCGGCGCGCTGATCACCGTCAAGGACGGCCAGGACGTGTCGGTGGGAGAAGTGCTGGCGCGTATCCCGCAGGAGTCGTCGAAGACGCGCGACATCACTGGCGGTCTGCCGCGTGTTGCCGAATTGTTCGAGGCGCGCTCGCCGAAGGACGCGGGCACGCTCGCCGAAGTCACCGGCACGGTCACGTTCGGCAAGGAGACCAAGGGCAAGCAGCGTCTGGTCATCACCGACATGGAAGGCGAAGCGCACGAGTTCCTGATCACCAAGGAAAAGAACGTGCTGGTTCACGACGGCCAGGTCGTCAACAAGGGCGAGTCGATCGTCGACGGTCCGGCCGATCCGCAGGACATCCTGCGTCTGTTGGGGATCGAGGCTCTGGCGCGCTACATCGTCGACGAGGTGCAGGACGTCTATCGTCTGCAGGGCGTGAAGATCAACGACAAGCACATCGAAGTGATCGTGCGTCAGATGCTGCGCCGTGTGCAGGTGGTCGATCCGGGCGAGACGCGCTTCATCCAGGGCGAGCAGGTCGAACGTTCGCACCTGCTCGACGAGAACGACGCGTCGATCGCCGCCGGCAAGCGCCCCGCGATCCACCAGAACATTCTTCTGGGGATCACCAAGGCCTCGCTGTCGACCGACTCGTTCATCTCGGCCGCATCGTTCCAGGAGACCACGCGCGTTCTCACCGAAGCCGCGATCATGGGAAAGCGCGACGAACTCCGTGGGTTGAAGGAGAACGTCATCGTCGGTCGCCTGATCCCGGCCGGTACTGGTCTGGCTTTCCACATCGCCCGCAAGGCGAAGGAATTGTCCGAGGCCAAGGACCGCGAACTGGCGGCGCAGCAGGAGCTCGAGGCATTGGCGGTTGCGAGTGAGGCGGCGGCGGAGACTGCGAGCCAGTAGGCTGCTCGTCCCTGCTGATCGTCACCAAGCCCGATGCGTCCGCGCGTCGGGCTTTTTTTTCAATCACGGCTTGGGCCAATACGTCCGCGTGATTGACCGCACTATCCGTAGCAACTCCCTCGAGGAGTTCTTCTCGACCTTCAAGCGAGGCATGAGGGCATCTATCAGCACTGCGGCCACAATCAACCTAAATCGCGGCTCCTGCGTCGACTTCACTGCAGACGGCCGGACAGCTCGAAGCGCTTGAGGAAAAACTGCGCGAACGCGACGAGAAGCTCGCGGCCGTGCTGGCCGACAAGTCCGCGCTCGACGATGAATTGAAGCGGCTTCGCGATGAAGTCGCCGCGGTCAAGCGAGCAGCGGCAACGACGCCCGACACCCATGACTACGCCGAGGCCGAAACCCGCACTACTTCATCGACCTGCTGCTGAAGGAAGCGGGCTGGCCGCTCGACCAGGTACGCGATCGCGAATACGAAGTCAGCGGCATGCCAACAATCAGGGCAAGGGCTTCGTCGACTACGTGCTGTGGGGTGATGACGGCAAGCCGCTCGGTCTCGTCGAAGCCAAGCGCACGCGACGCGATGCGCGCGTGGGACAGCAGCAGGCGAAGCTCTACGCCGATTGCCTTGAGCAACAGTTCGGCCAACGTCCGCTGATCTTCTATTCCAACGGATACGAGCATTGGCTGTGGGACGACACGGTGGCTCCGCCACGCGCCGTTCAGGGCTTCTACAAGAAGGCGGAACTGGAGCTCGCGATTCAGCGGCGCGGCAGTCGCAAGTCGCTCGCCGCAGCAGAGATCGATCCGACCATTGTCGAGCGCTTCTACCAGACGCGCGGCATCCGTCGCATCTCGGTCGACATGCTCGACACCGGCATCGATGTGCCCGAGGTCGTCAATCTCGTCTTCTTCAACCTGGTCCGCTCGAAGACAAAGTTCTGGCAAATGGTCGGCCGCGGGACACGGCTGTGTCCCGACCTCTTTGGACCGGGCCAGGACAAGGATTCGTTCAGGATCTTCGACTACTGCCAGAACCTCGAGTACTTCGGGCAGAACCCCGCCACCGTCGACGGCGCATTGCCCACTACGCTCGCGACGCGCTTGTTCAATGCGCGACTCGAGTTGATCGGCGAACTCGATCGCGGTCCGCAGGCTGAAGAGAGCGACAAGGCCACGGAGCCGCGTCCACCTGCCTACGATCCAAAGTCGGATTGGGAAGTCCGGCGCTCAGTGGCCGATGCTCTTCATCGCGAGACCGCCGCGATGAACGTGGACAACTTTCTCGTGCGTCCCAAGCGGCGGAGCGTCGAGCGATACGGCAAGCGCGAAGCATGGAACGCGCTGTCATCGGATGACCTGTCCACGCTGTCCCGGGACTTGGCGGGATTGCCGACGGCCATCGAACCCGAGAAGGAAGAAGCCAAACGCTTCGATCTCCTCGTCCTGAATCTGCAACTGGCGATGCTTCGAAGCGAGCCTTCGTTCGCCCGTCTGCGAGATCAGGTGAAGGCGCTCGCAGCGTTATTGGAAGAGAAGGCCACCATCCCGATGGTCCGCGACCAGATGGCGCTCATTCAGGACGTGCAGAGCGATGAGTGGTGGCAGGACGTCACGATCCCCATGCTCGAAGCACTGCGCCGTCGGCTGCGCGATCTGATCGCGTTGATCGACAAGCAGAAGCGCAAGCCGATTTACACTGACTTCGAGGACGAGATCGGCAACGAAGCATCAATTGCGTTGTCCGGCTCAAGCGTTGGAACCCACGCGGCGAAATTCAGGAGCAAGGCGCGCGTCTTCCTCCGCGCCCATCAGGACCACGTCGCGATTCACAAGCTACGAATGAACAGGGCATTGACCTCCACTGATCTTGCAGAGCTGGAACGCATGCTGGTGGAGAGCGGCGTCGGTGGGTTGGACGACGTTCGTGCGGCCGCGAGCGAGGCACATGGTCTGGGCCTGTTCGTGCGTGCGCTCGTTGGCATGGACCGCGGCGCGGCGAAAGATGCGCTGCCCGTTTTTCTGACCGGAAAGACAATGACTGCGAGTCAGATCGAGTTCATCGATCTCATCGTCAATCGTTTGACCGAGCACGGTCTCATTGAGCCTCGAGCGCTATACGCGTCCCCATTTACCGATCTCAGTCCGCGCGGACCCGATGTGCTTTTTCAAAGCGCCGAACTCGACGTCCTGATCTCCGTATTGGAAGACGTGCGCCAGCGCGCGAGCGCTTCTTAGGCAAGTCTCGATCCGTTGCTTCTTGGGCTGCCGCGACTCACGCGTGCTGCGCGGCCCGATCGAGCAACTGCAACTCCTCGTCGGTCAGCTTCGGACCGTCGAGCGTGCATCGTGTCTCCTGCGTTTCTGACGTGCGAAAGCGCGCGATCACGGGCTTCAATTCCGGCTTCACGTTCTTCTCGTTGAAGCCGTTGAAGAGATGTCCGAAGAGCCCCGATGTCAGGTCGCTCGTCTTCATTGCCCAGTCCGCCACTGGAAGCGTGAGGTTCATGTTGACGTTCATCATGATCCCCATGTTGTGATGCGCGGCATGGTGACGGCGAATCGTGCTGACGAACGGCATGTGGCGCACGAACCAGTTTTCGCGCACGTGACAGCAGAAGTGGAAGGTCTCGTACACCATGTAGTGGGCGATCATCGTGATGAATACGACATAGCCGGCGTTGGCGTTGATAAGCCACGCGGCGATGCCGCCGAAGATCGCGCCCATCACCGCCAGCACGATCAGCACGCGCCACGGAAAGAAGACGATGCGGAACTCCTTCACCGAATCGATCGTGTAGTCGTTGTCGGTGAAGTATTGATGATGCTGGCGCACGTGCCGGTCATAGATCGCGCGGAGCGCGAATACGTTGATCAAACGGTGCATGACGTACTTGTGCATCGCCCACTCGCCGAAGTTGCCGGCGACCGCGACCGGCACGATCAGCAGCCATTCCCAGGTCGGATTCTGCATCCGGCTTACACACCACCAGATCGCGCCGATACCGGCGGCGTATATGAAGCCGATGTGGACCAGACCGCTGTACCAGGGGCTGATCTGCGCGACGTAGGTCTCGCGGAACTTGCGTTGGCGTTCGCTCATCATGATGGTAATCCCGAACTTGTCGCGGCGTTGAACGACTGATATATTAGGTGTAGATCAGCCGCAAGTCAAGATACGGGCCGCCGTTCCGAGGCGCGGCTCGCTGATGACGAGATGACGCCCTTCATGCCCGCGACCGCCTGGACAAGAATCTTCGATCGATGAACAAGCGCGCAGCCTTTGCCGAGTTCGTGCCCGCGCCCAGCCTCACCGACCGCGCATACGCCGACCTCGAAGAGCTCATCATCACGATGAAGCTCGCGCCCGGCAGCCCGGTTTCGGAGTCCGATTTGTCGAGCTGGCTAGGGATCGGCCGCACGCCGATCCGCGAAGCCCTGCATCGACTTGCGCGCGAGCGGCTGGTCACCATTCTTCCGCGGCGAGGCATCATCGTTTCGGACATCAACGTCACCAATCAGTTGCTGCTGATCGAGGTCCGCCGCGAGCTCGAGCGGCTGATCGCGCGCAGCGCCGCTCGTCGCGCGGACGACAACGAGCGCGCCCAGTTCCTCGACCTCGCCGCACGCTTCGGCCAGGCGTCGAAGGTCAACGACGACATCGACTTCATGCGCATCGACCGCGAGTTCAACCTGCTGTGCTCGAGCGCATCCCACAACGAGTTCGCCGGCGGCGCCATGAGTCTGATCCATGCGTTATCGCGGCGATTCTGGTACGCCTATTACAAGGTCGCCGCCGACATGCCGCTCACGGCCGCACTGCACGGAAACATTGCACGCCATATCGCTGCGGGCGACGTGGAGCTCGCCGGCAAGGCCAGCGACAAACTGCTCGACGCGATCGAGAAGTTCACGCGTAACGTCGTCGACCGTGCCTGATGGTTCGTACGCCGCACATTGCAAGACAGCTCCGGCAGATATTCGCAAACGCTTGATGAGGGCGCCGGGCTCGACCGGGCGCTGATGGGTAGAACCACACCAGGAGACGAGCATGGATCGCAGAAAAGCACTGAAGGTCATTGGCGGCGCCGGCGTCGCGGTCGCTGCGCAGCCGTATCTGAGTTTTCCGGCGATCGCGCAGAACACGCCGCTCAAGATCGGCATCATCGCGCCCCGGTCCGGGATCGCGGGCACGATCGGCGAGTGCGGCCTGCGCGGCACCATGTTCGCGGTCGAGCGCATCAATGCAGCCGGCGGTATCGCCGGCCGGAAGGTCGAGCTGGTGGTCGAGGAAGAGACCAATCCGAAGGACTCGATCGAACGGCTGCGCAAGCTCGTGCTCCAGGACAAGGTCGATTGCGTGCAAGGCATCGTCTCGTCAGGCGTGAGCCTCGCGATGGGCGCGGTCGCCGAAGACATGAAGGCGCTCTTGATCTTCTGGGACGGCACCACCCAGGACGGGGTCAAGGAGACGATGCCGAACCCGCGCTACGTTTTCCGAAGCACCGACAACGAGTGCGAGGCGGTGATGAGTTCGCTGCTCGCGATCAAGCATTGGAAAGGCAGCTTCAACACGATCGCCGGCATCAACCCCGACTACTCGTACGGGCGCAACAACTTCGCCGCATTCCAAGGGCTGCTCAAGAAGTTCGGCATCGATGCGAAGGTGGTCGCCGAGCAGTGGCCGAAAGTTGGCACGCTCGACCTCACGTCGCACGTCGCTGCGCTCAAGGCAGCCAAGCCTGACCTGGTCTTCTCGTCGCTGCTGTTCGCCGATCTCCCGGTGTTCATGAAGACCGCGTACGGCGCCGGCCTCATGGACGGCAAGACCAAGTTCGTGTTTCCGGCGGCGGGCTTCCAGCACACGCTGCTCAAGAAGGAGTTCACGCCCGAAGGCATGCTGTTCGGCCACAACACGCTCTACTTCAACCTCGACAACCCCACGCCGTTGCAAAAGCAGTTCGTGCAGCAATACGAGGCGAAGTACAAGGACTATCCCAACTGGGAAGCCGATCGCGCCTACTTCGCGATGCAGATCTACAAGGAAGGCGTCGAGAAGGCGCACAAGGCGAAGAATGCGTGGCCGGGCACCGAGGACGTCATCAACGCGATGGAGGGCCTGAAGATCGAATCGCTCGGCGGCCCGGGCATGATGAGGAAGGATCACATCGCCGAGCAGACCTTCTATCAGGGCCTGACGACGCACAAGAATCGCTTCGATTTCCCGACGCTGACCGACGTCAGCAAGATGTTCTCCGACCAGCTTCAGAAACCCCCCGGCATGGACTTCTGGAAGTGGATCGAAACGGCGCAGATCAAGCTCTGACGATCGCGCTTCGCTCGCTTGCGCTCACTTGTCTTCCTTCTTCAACATCCTGATCGGAGGCGTGTTCCACGCCTCCGTATTGTTTCTGGTCGCGGCGGGCCTGCAACTCGTCTTCGGCGTTCAGCGCATCGTCAATCTCGCGTGCGGATCGTTCTACGCACTGGGCGCGTACTTCGGCATCAGCGCGGTCAGCTGGGCGATCGGTGTGGGCATGCCGACCTGGGGCTTCCTGCCGGTGTTGATCGCCGCGGGCATCGTGATCGCGGCCATCGGTCCGCTCATCGAGCTCGTCTTGCGCACCGTCTATGCACGCGACGAGGCGTTCCAGTTGCTGCTCACGTTCTCGTTCGTGCTGATGTTCCAGGACGTGCTGCGTTTTTTCTGGGGCGCCAATCCGCAGCAGCTCGGCAACCTGTCGATGACGTACGGCAACGTCGCGATCGGCGAGGTTTCGTTTCCAACCTACAACGTGCTGGTGATGATCGCGAGCCTTGCGATCGCCGTGGGACTCGGCCTCTTCCTCAAGCGCACGCGCTATGGCCGCATCCTGCGCGCGACCGCCGAGAACCGCGAGATGAGCGAGGCCCTCGGAGCGAACGTCCGGCGCATCTATTCGACCGTCTTCACGCTCGGCACGATGCTCGGTACGGTAGGCGGCGCGCTCGTGGTTCCGACCGCGGCGGCGTCGCTCGACATGCCGGTGGAGCTGGTGGTCGAAGCATTCGCGGTGGTCGTCATCGGCGGGCTCGGGAGCATGCGCGGTGCGCTGGTCGGCGCGCTGATCGTCGGCCTCGCCCGCGCAGCGGCGATCTCGTATTACGCGGAGTTCGAAGTCCTCGCGATCTACCTGATCGTGATCGTTGTCCTCGTCGCGCGCCCCGCGGGCCTGTTCGGGAAGGCCGTCGAATGAACGCGCTCCGGCGCCCTGTCGTCCTTGCCGTCGTGCTCGTCGTCGCGGTGATCGTCCTCGCCGCAGTTCCGACGCTTGCCCAGCCCTATTACGTGACACTGGTGCTCCCTGCGTTTGCGTACGCGATTGCGCTGCTCGGCTTCAACCTGTTGTTCGGATACACCGGATTGCTGTCGTTCGGCCACGCGCTCTACGTCGCGATCGGCGCCTATGCCGCGGCCGTGCTGTCGAGCCGCCTCGGCTTCAGGAGCTTCGAGGCGATCCTTCTGATCGCGACAGCGAGCGCGGTCGTCGTCGCGCTTCCGGTCGCGCTGCTCTCGGTGCGTTATGTGCGCATTTTTTTCGGCATCCTGACGCTCGCGTTCGGCATGCTCTTCCACTCGTTCCTGTTCAAGTTCTACGATCTCACAGGCGGCGACACCGGCATCCGTGTATTGCGGCCGGTCCTGCTCGGGATGGATTTCAAGACGCTCGGCAGCACCGCCTACCTGATCGGGCCGTTCTATTACTACTGCCTCACGCTCCTGGTGGTGCTCGGGTTCGTGATGTGGCGCATCGTCCACTCGCCGTTCGGGCTGCATCTCGTCGCGATCCGCGAGAACCCGCGCAAGGCCGAATACCTGGGCGTCCGGGTTCGCCTGTTTCGCGTGATCGCGTTCCTGATCTCGGCGTTCTATTGCGCCGTGGGCGGCGTGATCCTCGCGATCAACACCGGCCAGGCCGACCCCGAACTCGCGTACTGGACGCACTCGGGCGACCTGGTATTCATGACGGTGCTGGGCGGCTTCGCGAATTTCTTCGGTCCCTTGGTCGGCGCATTCGTGTTCGTCTTTCTCAAGTCCGAGCTGATGAGCGCGACGCAATACTGGCGCTTCTTCCTCGGCCTGGTGCTCGCGGTGATCGTGATCGCGTTTCCGCGCGGGCTGGTCGGTATCGCGCAGAGCCTTTTCGCGAAGCGCGCACGGCCGTGAGCACGTTGATCGAAACCGTCGACGTTCGAAAAGCCTACGGCGAGTTCGTCGCGCTCGACGATGTCTCGATCGCGGTCGCCGAGGGCGAGCTCGTCGCGATCGTCGGTCCGAACGGAGCGGGGAAGACGACTTTGGTCAACCTGCTGACGGGACTGCTCAAGCCGAGCGCCGGCGTGGTCCGCTTCAAGGGTCACGATATCGCGGGAATCGGTCCGGTGCGGCTGGCCAAGCGAGGAATGGCGCGCGCGTTCCAGCTCGTACATATCTTCCCCGCGATGACCGTGGCCGAGACGATCGCGGCGGCGGTCGTGTCGCAGACATCGCGAAGCTTCGACCCGTTCACGGCGGTTCGGGCCGACCAAAGGGTGCGCGGGAAGGTGAGCGAAGTCGCGGCCATCTTCGGCCTCGAGAGCAAGCTCGATTGCGAATCGCGCCTGCTCTCGCAGGGTGAAAAAAAGCTGCTCGACATCGCGAGCGCGTTCGCCCTCGTGCCCGAGGTCATCCTGCTCGACGAGCCCACGAGCGGCGTCGCGAGCGGCGACAAGCACGCCATCATGAAGACGCTGATCGATGCCGCGAAGCGCGCCGGCGTCAAGGCGATCATCCTGGTCGAGCACGACATGGACCTCGTCGCCGAATACTCGAGCCGCATCGTCGCGCTGCAGGCGGGCAAGGTCCTGGCCGATCGTCCGCCCGGCGAGTTCTTCGACGATCCGGCGCTGATCGCTGCCGTCGTCGGCAAGCTTCCAGGCAAGATGATCGGCAGGCAAGCGAAGGCGCATTGACATGCTCGATGTCGATCACCTCACCGTCGATATCCAGAGCAGCCGCATCCTGCGCGAGATCTCGCTGAAGGTCGAAGCGGGACAACTGGTCTGCCTGGTCGGTCGCAACGGCGCCGGAAAGACGACGACCTTCCGCACGATCATGGGACTGATAGAACCGCTCTCGGGTGCGATCGCGTTCGACGGCCGATCGATCGTCGGCTTGCCCACGTTTCGGATCGCGCAGATGGGCGTGGGCTGGTCTCCGGAAGAAAGCCAGGTGTTCGGCGACCTCACGGTTGCCGAGAACATCGAGTTGCCGACGTGGACGCGCCCGCAGGGACGCGCGGCCGCCGAGCGCATCGCGCTCGCCTACGAAATCTTTCCGAAGCTCAGGCAATACGCCGGGCGCGGCGGCAACCAACTATCGGGCGGCGAGCGCAAGATGGTCTCGATCGCACGCGCGCTCACGCTCGATGCGAAGCTCCTGCTGCTCGACGAACCGTTCGAAGGCTTGTCGCCGGCGATCATCCCGAGCATCAGCGAGGGGATCGCGTCGATCCGCCGCATGGGGCACGGCGTGCTGATGGCCGAGTCGAATGCCCACCACATTCCCGAATATGCCGACAGCCTGTATGTGCTCGAACGCGGCGAGATCATCTACCGCGGAACGCCGGCGGACACTTATCCGCCGGAAGTGATGCGCGTCATCGGCGGCGCTGCCTGAACCGGCGCCACGGGAGCGGTCGCGATGCAGGCAATCGCGGCGGCCCAGACTTCATCAGGAGGATTCCATGCCCAAGTTACTGACCCAAGCGCAGATCGACACGTTCTGGCGCGACGGCTGCGTCTTTCCCGTTCGCGTGATGTCCGCCGAGCGTGCGCTCGAGATTCGCGAGCGCCTCGAGGCTTTCGAAGCGAAGACCGGCGGACCGCTTAAGGGCGACCTGCGGCACAAGTCGCATCTGCTTTTTCCGTGGCTCAACGAGGCCGTGCGCGACGCGAAGATCGTCGATGCGATCGAGGACCTCTACGGTCCGGACCTCTTGTGCTGGACCACCAACTTCTTCATCAAGGAGGCGCACAACCCGGCGTTCGTGTCGTGGCATCAGGACTCGACTTACTGGGGCCTGAGCAGGCCCGACGTCGTGACCGCATGGCTCGCGTTGACGCCGAGCAACCGCAGCAACGGCGCGATGGGCTTCATTCCCGGCACGCATACCTCGGACCAGATCCCGCACCGGGATACGTTTGCGAAGAACAACCTGCTCACGCGCGGCCAGGAGATCGCCGTCGACGTCGACGAGGCCAAGGCCGTCGTCATCGAACTCGAGCCCGGCGAGATTTCGCTGCATCACGTGCGCGTGGTTCACGGCTCCCCGGCGAACCCGTCGAACGACCGACGCATCGGCTTTGCGATCCGCTACATCCCCACCAGCGTCGCGCAGATCGCAGGGCAGGACAGCGCCACGCTCGTGCGCGGCGTCGACGCGTATCACCACTTCGAGCTCGAACCAAGCCCGACCGCCGACATGGAGCCGGCATTCGTGCAGCTACACAAGGAGATCGCCGAACGCAACGCGAACATCCTGTATCGCGGCACGCAGGTGAAGAGCTACAACGATCCGAAGGCATTGCCGGAACGCGCGGCCTGACAACGCGAGGGCGCCGATGAAATTCCGTGCCGCCGTGCTCGATCGCGTCGGCGAGCCGATGACGATCGACACGCTCGAGATGGCGCCGCTCGAAGACCACGATGTGCTGATCCGCGTGCGTGCGAGCGGCCTTTGCCATACCGATCTCGAGGTCATCGAAGGCATACTCGTTTATCCGATGCCGATCGTGCTCGGGCACGAAGGCGCCGGCGTGGTCGAGGCGGTGGGCCGGCATGTGACCGACGTCAAGCCGGGCGACCACGTGATCTGTTCGTGGAACCCGTATTGCGGGCACTGCTTCTATTGCGATCGCGGCGTGCGCATCCTCTGCGAGCGCCTGAAGAGCACCGAACCGAAGGGCTTGCTGATCGACGGCACGTCGCGCATGAGTCGCGACGGCGAGCGCGTGCATCACTTCTTCGCGACGTCGACGCATGCCGAGTACACCGTCGTGCCCGAATCGGGCGCGATCCCGATCACGAAGGAAATTCCGTTCGATGTCGCGTGTATCATCGGCTGCGGCGTGATGACCGGTGTCGGCGCGGCCGTGCGCAAGGCGAAGGTCGCACCGGGGTCTAGCGTGCTGGTCATCGGCACGGGTGCGGTCGGGCTGAACGTGCTGCAAGGCGCGAAGCTCGCGGGCGCTGGACGCATCATCGCCGCCGACGTCAGCGCAGCGCGGCGCGAGCGCGCATTGCAATTCGGCGCGACCGACGTCGTCGACGCGGCCGCGCCCGACGTGCTCGATGCGATCCGCGCGATGACCGGCGGCCGCGGCGCTGACACGGTGTTCGAGGCAGCGGGGCACGAGGCCGCATTCCGGCTTTCGGTCGAGGCGGTGCGTCCGGCCGGCGAGGTGGTGTGGCTCGGCAAGATCAACGTGAACCAGGGGGTCGTCTTCCGCTGGGGGTCGTTGATGGGCGAGAAGCGGATCGTGCGGTCGAGCTATGGCGACGCGCTTCCCAGGCGCGACTTCCCGTGGATCGTCGACCAGTACCTGCAAGGCAATCTCAAGCTCGACGAATTGATCACCGCACGCATCCGGCTCGCGGACATCAACGAGGGCTTCGCGATGCTCGCGCGTGGCGAAGGCATCCGGACGGTGATCGAATTGCCGTGAGATCGCGTGGCGTATTCACCGCGACGCATTCATCGTTGACCACCCACCCACCACTCGCGGCCGACCATATCAATGCGCCGCATCGCGAGTTCGCGATGGGCGACCTCGTGCTCGAGTCGGGTGAGGCGATCGTCGACTATCGGCAGTCCTTCGTCACCCACGGGACGCTCGACCCGGAGCGATCGAACGCGGTGCTGATCTGCGCGGCGTTGACCGCGACCCATCATCGCCTCGACTTCCTGATCGGCCCGGGCAAGGGGCTCGACCCGTCGCGCTATTTCATCGTCGCGACCGATCCGATCGGCAACGGCTTGTCGACGTCACCTTCGAACAGCGCGCACCAACCCGGCATGCGCTTTCCGCGCTTCGTATTGCGCGACATGGTTCGTGCGCAGCATCGTCTCTTGATCGAGCATCTGGGCATCGATCGCCTGCACGCGGTCGTCGGCGCGTCGATGGGCGGGATGCAGGCGCTTCAGTGGGCGGTGAGCCACCCGACGTCCATGCGCAACATCGTCGCGATGACCCCGATGGCACGGACTGCACCCTGGGCCGTACTCGTGACCGAAACCGCGCGTGCCTGCCTGATGGCCGACCTCGCGTGGACCGGCGACGGTTTCGCCAGCGTCCCCGAACGGGGATGGAAAGCGTATTCCGGTCTGATGAATGCGCTGGTGATGCGTACGCCCGACGCGGTCGACGGCGTCGTTGCCGACCTCGACCGGACACACGCATGGTTCGCACGACTGGCTGCGCAGCAACGCGACAACGGCTTCGACGCGCACGATTATCTCTATCAGTCGTGGGCGTACGAATCGCACGACGTCGGCACGACGCCGGGCGTATGCGGCGGCACCGATGGCGCGTTGCGGACGATCGTCGCGAGGGCGCTGGTGCTCGCGCCGCCGATGGATCTGTTCAATCCCGCGGCGGCAGCTCGTGAAGCCGCGGACGCGATTGCCGGTGCGTCCTTCGTGGAGATCCCTTCGACGCAGGGCCATCTGGCCGCTTCGAGCACGCGCAGCGAAGACGCGGCGTTTCTCAACCGCATGATTGCGAACTTCCTTGACGCGGCGGCGGATTAATATCGCGGCTTCTTCGTTTATCGAACTGCGCGTCACATCATGAGCATCGACATTCTCGTCACCGGCGGCGCCGGCTACATCGGCTCGCATACCTGCGTCGAATTGATGGCCGCGGGCTTCACGCCGGTGATCGTCGACAACCTCGTCAACAGCAAGCGCGAAGCGGGGGCGCGCATTGCGCGCATCGCCGGTCGCGAGCCTGTGTTCGTCGAGGCCGATGTACGCGATGCCGATGCGCTCGATCGCGTGTTCGCCGCGCATCGCATCGACGCGGTGATCCACTTCGCGGGACTGAAGGCAGTAGGCGAATCGGTCGCCCAGCCTCTTGCTTATTACGACAACAACGTCAACGGCACGCTGGTGCTGGTCGATGCGATGCGCCGCGCGAACGTCAGCCGCTTGGTCTTCAGCTCATCGGCCACCGTCTATGGCGCACCGCATGCGCTGCCGATCCGCGAGGACTTTCCGATCCAGACGACCAATCCCTATGGCGCGTCCAAAGCGATGGTCGAACGGGTCCTGACTGACGTCGCGCACGCGGACCCGGCATGGCGCATCGCGCTGCTACGCTACTTCAATCCGGTCGGCGCGCACGAGAGCGGCTTGATCGGCGAAGACCCGGCCGGCATTCCGAACAATCTGATGCCCTACGTCGCGCAGGTCGCGGTCGGCAAGCTCGAACGTGTGACGATCCATGGCGACGATTATCCGACGCGCGATGGGACTGGCGAGCGTGACTACATCCACGTTGTCGACCTCGCGCGCGGTCACCTTGCGGCGCTCGAACATCTCGACGAGCTGCATGGCGCCGAGGCGATCAATCTCGGCACAGGCAAAAGCAGCACGGTGCGCGAGATGATCGCCGCGTTCGAAACTGCGTCGGGACGACCGATCGTGCACGTTGTCGGTCCGCGCAGGCCCGGCGACATTGCGAGTTGTTATGCGGATGTCGAGCACGCGGCCACGCGCCTGGGTTGGCGCGCGGCCTATGGACTCGAACGGATGTGCGTCGATACCTGGCGCTGGCAGGACCGCAACCCCGGTGGCTACTCGAGCTAGCCGGCAAGTCGCGGGACGCACGCATTGCGCCGACCGGATTCTTCGACAGCGCGCCGTGCGGCATTCGATGCAAAGCTCGGAGAATCGCAGCGGCCGATACCCGCGGTTGCTGCTGGATTCGGGCGCTGGGTTCGGGTTGACATGTGTGCGGGCCATCGGCATAATCCCGCGTCTTGGCTCGCCCGGGCCAGGCGTTCTTTGATGCTGCGCTGAACTTTGTACGCTGGTTCCTTCGCGCTCGTCCTCGCATCGAACGCCTGCGGTGCGACTCCCACCCAGTTAAAAATGCCGTCCGATCGCGGTCGCGATTGCGGACTTTCAGTTTCATCAAAACGCCGTTCAATCCGAAGCGCCCAGAGAGCCGACCCGCAATGCCAACCATCAATCAGCTCGTCCGCAAGCCGCGCGTATCCGCGACGATCAAGAGCAAGAGTCCTGCGCTGCAGGACTGCCCGCAACGTCGCGGCGTGTGCACGCGTGTGTACACCACGACGCCGAAGAAGCCGAACTCGGCGCTGCGCAAGGTCGCGAAGGTTCGCCTGACCAATGGCTTCGAGGTGATCTCGTACATCGGCGGCGAAGGGCATAACCTGCAAGAGCACTCGGTGGTATTGATCCGCGGCGGCCGCGTCAAGGATTTGCCGGGCGTGCGTTATCACATGGTCCGCGGTTCGCTCGATACGCAAGGCGTCAAGGATCGCAAGCAGTCGCGCTCGAAGTACGGCGCGAAGCGTCCGAAGGCTGCGAAGTAATACAAGTTTGTTTATTCGCTGGTGGCGCTCGCCGCCGGCGCTGTCCGTGATTCGAAGTCATATCGAATCGCTCTCTAAGTAAGTGGCGCCCCATGTTGCATCGTCGGGCAGCCGCGAGGCGCGAAGGCAATCGCGCCTCAACTGAAAAAGGAAAGTCATGCCACGTCGTCGTGAAGTCCCCAAGCGCGAGATCCTGCCCGATCCGAAATACGGCAGCGTCGATGTCGCGAAGTTTTCCAACGTGATCATGCTGGCCGGCAAGAAGGCCGTGGCCGAACGCATCATCTATGGCGCCTTCGACACGATCACCGCCAAGGGCGGCAAGGATCCTCTCGAAGTGTTCACGATGGCCCTGTCCAACGTGCGTCCGATGGTCGAGGTCAAGAGCCGTCGCGTCGGCGGCGCCAACTATCAGGTGCCGGTCGAAGTGCGTCCGATTCGCCGCATGGCGCTCGCTATGCGCTGGCTGCGCGAAGCGGCCGTCAAGCGCAGCGAGAAGTCGATGGCCCTGCGTCTGGCCGGTGAACTGATGGACGCGGCCGAAGGGCGCGGCGGCGCGATGAAAAGACGCGACGAAGTGCACCGCATGGCCGAGGCCAACAAGGCGTTCTCGCACTTCCGCTTCTAGTTGACAGCGTGACATTCGGCCCTATTTGCGGGGTCGACGATTCACAGGTTTTTTTTCAAGGGGCCTCCGCATCAGCAAGCGGGAGGCTCCTTGGACTTTCTCAAGGCAGACCATCGTGGCACGCAAGACCCCCATCGAGCGCTATCGCAACATCGGCATTTCGGCGCATATCGACGCCGGCAAGACGACGACCACCGAGCGCATCCTGTTCTACACCGGCGTCAATCACAAGATCGGCGAGGTTCATGACGGCGCCGCGACGATGGACTGGATGGAGCAGGAGCAGGAGCGCGGCATCACGATCACGTCGGCCGCCACCACGTGCTTCTGGAAGGGCATGAGCGGGACCTATCCCGAGCATCGCATCAACATCATCGACACTCCCGGGCACGTCGACTTCACGATCGAGGTCGAGCGTTCGATGCGCGTGCTCGACGGCGCATGCATGGTCTATGACTCGGTGGGCGGCGTGCAGCCGCAGTCCGAAACGGTCTGGCGCCAGGCCAACAAATACAAGGTGCCGCGCTTGGCGTTCGTCAACAAGATGGACCGCGTCGGCGCCGATTTCTTTCGCGTCTATGACCAGATGAAATCGCGCCTGAAGGCCAATCCGGTGCCGATCCAGATTCCGGTCGGCGCCGAAGATCATTTCACCGGCGTCGTCGATCTGGTGAAGATGAAGGCGATCAGCTGGGACGAGGCCACGCAAGGAACAAAATTCGAATACAGCGAGATCCCCGCGAACCTGATCGCGCTCGCCAACGAGTGGCGCGACAAGATGATCGAGGCCGCGGCCGAGGCCAATGAAGACCTGATGACCAAGTATCTCGACGGCACGCCGCTGACCGAGGACGAGATCAAGCTGGGCCTGCGCACGCGCACCATCGCTGGAGAAATTCATCCGATGCTGTGCGGCTCGGCGTTCAAGAACAAGGGCGTGCAGGCGATGCTCGACGCGGTGCTCGACTACATGCCCGCGCCCACCGACATTCCGCCGGTGAAGGGTCTCGACGACGATGACCAGCCGACCACGCGGCGCGCCGACGACAGCGAAAAGTTCTCCGCGCTCGCGTTCAAGATCATGACCGACCCGTTCGTCGGGCAACTGATTTTTTTCCGTGTCTATTCGGGCGTGGTCAATTCCGGCGACACTATCTATAACCCCATCAAGGGCAAGAAGGAACGCATCGGCCGTCTCCTGCAGATGCACGCGAACCAGCGCGACGAAATCAAGGAAGTCCACGCGGGCGACATCGCCGCTGCGGTCGGTCTCAAGGAAGCGACGACCGGCGATACGCTGTGCGATCCGAATGCGCTGATCACGCTCGAGCGCATGATCTTCCCCGAGCCCGTCATCTCCCAAGCGGTCGAGCCCAAGACCAAGGTCGATCAGGAAAAGATGGGCGTCGCGTTGCACCGGCTCGCGCAGGAAGATCCGTCGTTTCGCGTCAAGACCGATGAAGAATCCGGCCAGACCATCATCTCGGGCATGGGTGAGTTGCATCTCGAGATCCTGGTCGATCGCATGCGCCGCGAGTTCGGCGTCGAGGCGACGGTCGGCAAGCCGCAGGTCGCATATCGCGAGACAATCAAGAAGACCTGCGACGAGATCGAAGGCAAGTTCGTCAAGCAGTCGGGCGGTCGCGGCCAGTACGGCCACGTGGTGCTGAAGATCGAGCCGCAGCCGCCGGGCAAGGGCTTCGAGTTCATCGATGCGATCAAGGGCGGCGTGGTGCCGCGTGAATACATTCCCGCGGTCGAGAAGGGCGTCGTCGAAACGCTGACCAACGGCGTGATGGCCGGCTATCCGGTGGTCGACGTCAAGGTCACGCTGTTCTTCGGTTCGTACCACGACGTGGACTCCAACGAGAACGCGTTCAAGATGGCCGCGTCGATGGCGTTCAAGGACGGTTGCCGCAAGGCCCAGCCGGTGTTGCTCGAGCCGATGATGGCTGTCGAAGTCGAGACGCCCGAAGAAAAAATGGGCGACGTGATGGGCGACCTGTCGAGCCGTCGCGGAATGATCCAGGGCATGGACGACATCGCGGGAGGCGGCGGCAAGATCATCCGCGCCGAAGTGCCGTTAGCCGAGATGTTCGGCTACTCGACCACGCTGCGTTCGCTCACGCAGGGGCGCGCGACCTACACGATGGAATTCAAGCATTACGCCGAGGCGCCCAAGGCAGTCGCCGAAGCGATCGTCAGCGCCAAGTCCAAATAATTCAGCTCATCAGGAAAACGAAATGGCAAAAGGCAAATTCGAGCGGACCAAGCCGCATGTAAATGTGGGGACGATTGGTCACGTGGATCATGGCAAGACGACGCTGACGGCGGCGATGACGTCGGTGCTGGCGGCAAAGTTTGGCGGCGAGGCGCGGGCGTAC
>JBBSGB010000055.1:0-20268 GCA_038254545.1 Burkholderiales bacterium
AGTGCCAAGGCGAGGGGCGCACCAAGCCCCACCCGAATATCGAATCAGGACTGTCGGGGTCGATGTCGAAGCCCATGCCGGCGATGCTACATCGGCACGTCGCCGCGGCGCATCCTCCGTTCGCTTGGCACCACATGGTGAACGGGCCCGGTTAGTTGAGGGCGCGACGCGGCGGCGCTTTGTACCGTCATCCGGATTTGCGCAGCACCAAAAGTTTTGGTAAGCGAGCTCGCTTCGAATCTGCGCGGTCTAAGGCGAGGTTGTCACCAGAAACTCAGTGCCTTCGACCGCACTGTTCTTGACTTTGCTTCGATCGAATCATAAAGTCCCCCGCAAATACCACAGGAGACAGCAATGACGATTGAGATCAGTGTCTTCAAGGTATTGGGACGCCATGTCGCGGGGCTGGCCGCAATCGCCGCAGCGATGACACTCGGTGGTTGTGGTGGCGACAACGGTTCACCGTCGCAGGAAACTCCACAAGCCGTCGCGTTGTCTTGCGCCCAACTTGGCGCGATGACGATTCCGGCGTCATCGATTGGACTTCCGACTACTGGTGCCACCGTAACGTCGGCAACGACCGTCGCAGCTGCGGGAACCGGCGCTACAGCGGTCGGCGAATACTGCAAGGTTACGGCGGAGGTTGCGCCCCTCGACGCGACCGCGCCGAAGATCAAGCTACAGGTGAACCTCCCGACGACCTGGAACAGCAAGGTCATGATGTTCGGCGGCGGTGGATATGACGGATCGATCCCTAACCCAGCCGGCAACGTCCCTGCGGGACCCACCGATCAACTGACCCCGCTCGGCCGCGGCTACGTCACGTTCTCCAGCGACTCCGGACATCAGGCCGGTCCCCTTGGCAGCCAGGACGGATCCTTCGGCGTCAATGACGAGGCCCTGAAGAACTTCGCTGGGGACGCATTGAAGAAGACGCGAGACGTAGCGGTTGCCATCGTCAAAGCACGATATGCGGTCAGTGGACCACAGAAGGCCTACTTCGCCGGCGGTTCGTCGGGCGGACGCGAGGCCTTGGAGGTTGTACAGAACTGGCCCCAAGACTGGGACGGGGCGATCGTGCTCTACCCGGCCGGAGCGGCCGCCAGCCTCGACCTACAGTTCGGGCGTATTACGCGGGCGTTCGCGATGCCAGGCGCTTATCCGAACTCCGCAAAGCGCAAGCGTCTTTACGATGCAGCGCTCGAAGCTTGCGACGGACTCGAAGAAGTCGGTCTGGCAGCCCGGACGGCCGGTTGGCTCGGGCACATGCAGACGCAATGGGGCCAAATTGCTCATGGGCATACTCCGCGCTCAATCGTGTCGAGCGATGGGTGACCGTTGCCGATACGGCACCTGCTGATAGCAAGTCCCGCTCGAATGATGCGTACACGTTTGCGGGTTGGCCGCTTACGCCTACTGCAGACCCAACGTACACCTCGGATCGCGACACTCCAATCGTCTTTCCGACCCTGATCGCACATCCCACCGCGATCAAGACGGCGCCGTCAGCCGCGGCCACGTTGTGAACCTCAAAGGCCGTGGTCGCAGCCATCCGCCCTTCGGACAACGAACTTGCCGCAGCACTGACCCCCGCGTAGTCGGCGAGGACGCCCACGAGCCCGCCTTGTACCGTCCTGCCGTCGAACGTCATGTCCTCGCGCACAGCCATTTCCAGCACCGATACCCCGCCAAGGGCGAAACCGCGCACGCGAATGCCCAGCATGCGCGAGGCGGGCATGGCCTCGATCGCGGCCTTAAGATCAACCCGGAATCCGGTGTCGACAAGGGGAAGTACAAAGGTATTCACTGGAAGTAATGTATAGACTGGTCTGTATTTAACCCTTTGAAGGATTGGCTGCCGGCTGTGATGCCATTTCGTCCAGTTCGGCACGCGATTGCAGTGGCAGGACCGCGAAGATGCTTGACCAAATGATGCAAGCGATTGTTGAAAAAATTATTGCCGGCATCGCTTAGCGATGGGAAATCAGGATTTATTGGGTCCTAAAAACTACGCGTCATATACAACCGCGCATCATAAGATCAATTATCGTGTGCAAAAACTCAATAACTGGACCGCGGCGAACTGGACGTCGGGATTCTGATAAGCCAACCATCCTGCAGCGCTCACCAAGCCGACCACGATAATCACAATCCAGCTTTTGGTCTTTTCCTGGATCAACACGTAACGACCTTAGACGGGTTGTGCGCGCAAGCGATCCTCGATCGATGTGTCATTTATCGGTATGTTGAAGAGAACCGATGCCACACCCAGAACGATCGAGATAAACCACGTTGCGGAGTAGGAATGAGTCGTTTCGTAGATATATCCTCCCAGCCATGCGCCCAAGAAGCCGCCTAATTGATGTCCAAGGAATACCAGGCCGAACAACGTAGAGATGTAGCGGACGCCAAAAATCTGCGCCAACACGCCACTAGTCAGGGGGACTGTCCCCAACCACGTCAAGCCCATGACAGATGTAAACAGATAAACGCTCAGCGGCGATACTGGAACAAGTACGAATAAGAGCATCGCAAGCGTCCTAAATGCATAAACTGTCGCGAGCAAATATTTTCTTCTGAATATATGTCCAAGCGCTCCACAAAAATAAATGCCGATCGCGTTGCTCAGCGCAATTAATGCGATAGCGGTAACCGCTACCGATGAAGGGAGGCCGTCGTCCTTGAGGTAGGCAGGAAGATGGAGTCTCAAAAACGCCAGTTGAAAGCCGCAGCTGATAAATCCCAGATTAAGCAGCCAAAAACCGCGATGCCGAAGCGCTGCCTTCACCGCGTCGAGCATATTTTCCCTTACGGAGTCGTCCGAATTCTGAAGGACCTTTCGATCGTTCAATGAAGGGGCCACGAGAATCAAAACCAGTGCCGCAACGGCGATGGCCTGTAATGTCCACTGCCATCCGGTTGTCGATATTCCGAATTGGGCGATCGGGACAAGAAGGAATTGAACAACACCAGCGAGGCCCCCGGCGACGCCGAGCGTCCAGCCTCGCCTCGACGGCTGCGCGAGTCGCGCAACCGCCCCGTAGACGACGCCGAATGAAGTTGCGGTCAGGGCGGCGCCCACCAGCAGGCCAGCTCCGACCACCAAGCCCAGCGGAGTCGTAGTTGTCGATTCGATCAAGAGGCCAGCCGCATAACACACGCAGCCGATCGCAATCACTCGCGTGGCACCGAAGCGGTCGGCAAGCGCACCGGTCAGCGGTTGTAAAATCCCCCATACCAGCGTCTGCAATCCAAAAGCCAGCGAAATATCTCCGCGACTCCAACCCCGCGATCCAACCATCGGCAACAGAAACAGGCCCTGAATGGCGGCTTCCCATCGCGACGCCAATCAGTCCCGCTGCCGCGAGAATGGGTAACCAAGGTGCTCGGGAAGGCGCTGGATCGTCGATTGTGTTTTGGCTGTTCATACACCTTTCTGCGTCGCTCATGCAGACCATGCAGTTGTCGGATGTACGCCTAAAGCGGCTCAACCGGACAGCGGAATCCCGGGCGACGACGCCGTTCCGGCAGGGCACGGTTTGGGTGTCACGGGTAAACTCCCGCCGCCGAAGGGGTGGTCCAGCCTCAAGCGCAGCGCTTTCCCCGCGAACCTAGTCCACGCCGGCGAGGCCGTCTTGAACGGTTGTGCAGAGCGGTCCCGCGCGCGACACGTGGACCGGTGTTGAATACATGGATCATCTTCTCCACCATCTTCGAAGCCCGCATGGCCTTGGCCGTGCGGGCTTTTTCTTTGGTGGTGCGAACAGTTGCCCTATGAAGAAGGGCGCACTCGATTTCTCAACGATACGGCCAATGCGATGACTGGGTCCCCGCGTGATAGCTCCGAGTCCCGCCGACACAGCGTCAGACGCCTGGGTACGTGCCCGAACTTCGCCGGATTCATCTAATATCGTCTTTGCAGTAGGCGTAAGCGGCCAACCCGCAAACGTGTACGCATCATTCGAGGCGGGACCTGCAATCAGCAGGTGCCATATCGGCAACGGTCACCCATCGCTCGACACGATTGAGCGCGGAGTATGCCCATGAGCAATTTGGCCCCATTGCGTCTGCATGTGCCCGAGCCAACCGGCCGTCCGGGCTGCCAGACCGACTTCTCCTACCTTCATCTGTCGCCGGCCGGCGCAGTTCGTCGGCCGTCCATCGACGCAATTCCGTCCGACACCAGCGACCTCGCGTACAGCCTCGTCAGAGTCCTCGATGACGAAGGGATGCCACAAGGGCCGTGGGACCCGAAGATTGAACCCCAAGTCCTGCGATCGGGCCTTCGCGCGATGATGAAGACGCGACTCTTCGACGCGCGAATGCTCATCGCGCAACGTCAAAAGAAGATGTCGTTCTACATGCAAAGCCTCGGCGAAGAGGCGATTGCAACCGCGCAATCACTGGCGTTGATTCAGGGCGACATGTGTTTTCCAACCTACCGGCAGCAGGGCCTTCTTCTGGCTCGCAGTGACGTGTCGATGGTCGACATGATCTGCCAGCTGCTCTCCAATGAACGGGATCCTCTGAAGGGTCGTCAACTTCCGGTCATGTATTCGATGAAGCAGGCCGGCTTCTTCACGATCAGCGGGAACCTCGCGACGCAGTTCATTCAGGCAGTGGGCTGGGGCATGGCCTCTGCCATCAAAGGTGATACGAAGATTGCATCCGCATGGATCGGGGATGGGGCTACTGCGGAGGCGGACTTCCATACCGCCTTGACCTTCGCTCATGTGTATCGCGCACCCGTCATTCTCAACGTCGTCAACAATCAGTGGGCGATCTCGACTTTCCAGGCAATCGCCGGTGGAGAGAGCACGACCTTCGCCGCACGAGGGGTGGGGTGCGGCATCGCTTCCTTGCGAGTAGACGGCAACGACTTCCTCGCAGTCTATGCGGCTTCCCTGTGGGCAGCGGAGCGTGCCCGAAGCAACCTGGGCCCGACGCTCATCGAATGGGTGACTTACCGCGCCGGTCCTCATTCGACTTCCGACGATCCGTCCAAGTACCGTCCCGCCGACGACTGGACTCACTTCCCCTTGGGCGATCCGATCGCACGGCTGAGTCGGCACCTCGCGGGCCGAGGCCTATGGTCGGAAGATGAGCATATGTCTGTCGGAAAGGAGCTCGAAGCAGAAGTCGCCGCAGCCTTCAAGGAGGCCGAGAAATACGGGACGCTCGCAGACGGTCGAGTTCCCAGCGCGGCCACGATGTTCGACGACGTCTACAAGGACATGCCCAAGCATCTGCGCGAGCAACGTCAACAACTGGGAGTCTGATCATGCTGACGCGAACCAAGACGGGCGAGTCGATCGCGGCTTCGGCGCCGCGCACGACTCCGATGACCATGATTCAGGCTTTGCGCTCCGCGATGGACGTCATGCTCGAACGCGATGAAAACGTCGTCGTGTTCGGCCAGGATGTCGGGTACTTCGGTGGCGTGTTCCGCTGCACGGAAGGCCTGCAGGCCA
Organism: Burkholderiales bacterium; assembly: GCA_038254545.1. Classification (GTDB taxonomy): domain Bacteria; phylum Pseudomonadota; class Gammaproteobacteria; order Burkholderiales; family Burkholderiaceae_D; genus CAHJXF01. Next base: position 5,472 of record JBBSGB010000055.1, read on the forward strand.
AGTACGGCAAGACGCGCGTCTTCGATACGCCCATATCCGAGGGCGGGATCGTTGGAGTAGCCGTTGGCATGGGCGCATACGGACTGCGCCCCGTCGCCGAGATCCAGTTCGCCGACTACTTCTACCCTGCGTCCGATCAGATCGTGTCGGAAGCCGCGCGTCTGCGCTATCGCTCGGCTGGAGAGTTCACAGCGCCGATCACCGTACGCATGCCCTGCGGCGGCGGCATCTACGGCGGGCAGACGCACAGCCAGAGTCCGGAAGCGTTGTTCACGCACGTGTGCGGCCTGCGCACGGTCATGCCCTCGAACCCGCGTGACGCAAAGGGCCTGCTCATCGCTTCGATCGAGAACGACGACCCGGTCATATTCCTCGAGCCCAAGCGTCTCTACAACGGCCCCTTCGATGGACACCACGACAGGCCTGTGGTCCCTTGGTCCAAGCATCCCCTTGGCGAAGTGCCGGATGGTTATTACACGACACCGCTCGAGTCCGCGTCGGTCTACCGGTCGGGCTCCGCTCTCACGGTACTGACGTATGGAACGATGGTGTTCGTGTCGGAGACCGCGGCACGTGAAACCGGGATCGACGCGGAGATCATCGATCTACGCAGCCTCTGGCCGCTCGATCTCGAGACCATCACAGCCTCAGTGAAGCGGACGGGACGATGCGTGGTGGTGCACGAAGCAACCCGGACCAGCGGATTTGGCGCCGAGCTCACTGCGCTGGTTCAGGAGCACTGCTTCTTTCATCTCGAGGCGCCTATCGAAAGAGTGACGGGGTGGGACACGCCGTACCCGCACGCGCAGGAGTGGGCCTATTTCCCCGGCCCCGCGCGAGTGGGTGAAGCATTCAAGCGCGTGCTGGGGGCGTGATGGGTATCCATGTGATCAAGACGCCGGATATTGGTGAAGGTATCGCAGAGGTTGAACTCGTCGCATGGCACGTACGGCCGGGCGACAGCGTGGTGGAAGACCAGCCTCTGGCCGATGTCATGACCGAAAAGGCGAACGTCGAGATTCCGTCGCCCGTCGCCGGGAAGGTCGTGTCGCTCGCCGGCGAAATCGGCCAGACTGTTTCGGTCGGGGCTGACCTCATTCATATCGAAGTGGAAGGCTCGGGAAACGTCCGCGCCCCAGTCGCAACGCAAGTGGAAATGCCTGCGGCGCCCGTCAAACCCGAAGCCCGCGAGGAGGTCACGAGCAAAGCCGAGCCGGCAGTAGCGGTGAAGGAGGCGACAAGACCGGCGGTAAGGTCATCGGCAGCAAATGTGCCCGAGGACCAGACGTCGCACCCCAAGCCGCTCGCTTCGCCATCGGTTCGAAAGCATGCCTGGGATCGCGGGATCGAGCTTCGGTTCGTGGAGGGAAGCGGTTCTGTCGGCCAGGTTACGCGCGAGGACCTCGACGCCTACGAAGCTCGCCGGTTGGACGGCACTTCACAGGTCAATCGCTCGTCGAGCTACGCCCCACGAACCGAGGAGGTTCGCGTACCGGTTATCGGCCTTCGCCGCAAGATTGGAGAGCGGATGCAAGAAGCAAAACGCAGCATCCCGCACTTCACATATGTGGAGGAGCTGGACGTGACAGAGCTTGAGGCATTGCGGGTGCAGCTCAACGCCAAGTGGGACTCAACACGCGGCCGACTTACCCCTCTGCCATTCATTGCGAGGGCAATCGTGCTCGCACTCAGAGCGTTTCCACAGATCAATGCGCGGTTCGACGACGAGGCCGGCGTCGTGACGCGTTTCGGTGCGGTTCACTTGGGCGTGGCTACTCAGACCGCCAACGGGTTGCTGGTACCGGTGGTTCGACACGCGGAATCTCTGGATCTGTGGGAGACGGCCAGCGAGATCGCACGGTTGGCGGCCGCTTCGCGCAGCGGCAAGGCAACGCGGGACGAACTCTCGAACTCCACGATCACCGTCACCAGCCTAGGCGCCCTTGGTGGCATCGTCTCGACGCCCGTCATCAATCGCCCGGAAGTGGCCATCGTCGGCGTCAATCGAATCGTTGAACGTCCTGTCGTGCGCCGCGGTTCGGTGGTACCGCGGCTCATGATGAACTTGTCTTCATCGTTCGATCACCGTGTGGTCGATGGCACGGACGCGGCTGGGTTCATTCAAGCAGTCCGATCTTTGCTCGAGGTTCCTGCAACCCTGTTTCTGGAACCGGAATGAATGCGCCTCCAATCCAGCTACTCATCATTGGCGGTGGGCCCGGTGGCTACGTTGCCGCGATTCGGGCCGGTCAGCTCGGCATTCCAACCATGCTCGTTGAAGGCGAGGACTTGGGCGGCACCTGCCTGAATATCGGCTGCATTCCCTCCAAAGCCTTGATCCATGCTGCAGACTCGTTCGAGGCAGCGGGCCGCCAGGCGAGTGGGGGACACCTCGGCATACAGGTCCAGGCCCCCAAGATCGAGCTGGCAAAGACGATCGAATGGAAGGATGGCATCGTCAAGCGGCTTACAAGCGGCGTCGGAGCACTTCTGCGAAAGAACGGCGTACAGGTGCTCAAGGGTTGGGCACAGATCATCGACGGCAAGACCGTCGATGTGCGCATGGAAGGCGAAACCCAACGGCTATCGTGCGGGCACCTCTTGCTCGCCACGGGCTCGCTCCCGACTTCTCTGCCATCACTGCCCTTCGGCGGCGCCGTCATCTCGTCGACAGAAGCATTGTCGTTAAGCGCTGTTCCGAAACACCTGGTCGTCGTGGGCGCCGGCTATATTGGACTGGAGCTGGGTACGGCTTTTCAGAAGCTCGGGGCCGAAGTGACAGTCGTTGAAGAACAGGAGCGCGTGCTGCCCGCCTACGATGAGGAACTGACCAAGCCAGTCGTAAAGTCGCTGCAAAAGCTGGGCCTGAACATCTTCGTGGGGACAAAGGTGCGCGGCCTCACGGAAGACCGTAAGTGCATGCTAGCCATCGATAGCGATGGACGAGATATCGATATCCCGTTCGACCTCGCACTGATTGCGATCGGAAGACAACCTCGGACCGAAGGACTCGGCCTGGAATCTCTTCAACTCACCATGTCCGGACGGGCCGTGAAGGTCGACGAGCAGTGTCGGACCTCGATGCGAAATGTCTGGGCAATCGGGGACTTGACCGGCGAGCCGATGCTTGCCCATCGCGCCATGGCTCAGGGCGAAATGGTCGCGGAGATCATCTCCGGAAAGACGCGACGATTCTCGCCGGCGGCCATTCCCGCCGTGTGCTTTACGGATCCCGAGATCGTCGTTACGGGACTGACCCCCGACGAGGCGAAGTCCATTGGAATGGAATATGTGAGCGCATCGTTTCCGCTCGCCGCGAATGGCCGGGCGTTGACGCTCAATTCGCCGGACGGTTTCGTTCGGGTCGTGGCTCGAGCAGACAATCACGCCATCGTCGGCTGGCAAGCCGTCGGTCGATACGTGTCCGAACTGAGTTCGACGTTCGCGCATTCCATCGAAATGAATGAGCGGCTCGAGGATGCTGCGGGCACCATTCATGCGCATCCAACCATCGGAGAGGCAGTGCAGGAAGCAGCGCTAAAGACGCTTGGCAGAGCATTGCACGCGTGACGCGCGGGTTGCGGTTCCAGAGTAAAGACAGCGAGCTACGAGCCCTTCCCGTTGTCGCGGCTGCCGTCATGCACCAGCCCTCGCGCAGTTGCCATCGATCGAGCGTCAAAAACCAACCGCCTGCCCGTCCCGCCTCGAGTCGCTAGCCGCGACATAGCCGTCTTCGCGATCCTCCGACAGCCGCCAGATGAACTGTCCCGATCCATAGTCCATGTACGAGTCGGCAACGGCCTCGAACACATGGCCGAGGCCGCGCAGTCCGTCGACGAGCGCGGGCGCCATGGTCGACTCGAAATCGATCGCCAATCCCGTCGAGACTTTCCAGCGTGGCGCATCGCATGCGGCCTGCGGCTGCTGGCCGTACGCGAGCATGCGCACCAGCGTCTGCACATGGCCCTGGGGCTGGATGTTGCCGCCCATCACGCCGAAGCTCATCTGTGGTTGACCGTCCTTCGAGAGGAAGCCCGGGATGATGGTGTGGAACGGCCGCTTGCCGCCGGCCACCACGTTCGGATGGGAGCGGTCGAGCGTGAAGCCGTGGCCGCGGTTCTGCAGGCTCACGCCGGTGCCCGGCACCACGATGCCGCTGCCGAAGCCCATGTAGTTCGACTGGATCAGGCTGATCATGCGTCCGTTCTCGTCGGCCGCGGTGAGATAGACGGTGCCTCCCGAGGGCGGCGTGCCGTGCTTGAAATCGCCCGCACGCTTCCGATCGATCAACCGCGCGCGCTCGCCGAGATAAGCATCGGACAGCAGATCGACCGCCGTGACCTCGCGCATCGCGCGCGCATCGGCGACCCATCGATAGGTGTCGGCAAAGGCCAGTTTGATGGCTTCGATCTGCAGGTGCTGCGAATCTACGCTGTCGACCGGAAAGCGCCCAACCTCGAGCTTCTCCAGCATCCCCAGGGCCATCAACGCCGCGATGCCCTGCCCGTTGGGTGGAATCTGCTGCACGGTGTAGCCGGCGAAATTCATTTCGATCGGCTTGACCCATTCGGGACGATAGCCGTCGAGGTCGGCCATCGTCATCGCGCCGCCATTGGCCGCTGCATGCGCGACCAGCTTGGCGGCGATGTCACCGCGGTAGAACGATTCCCCCTTGGTGGCCGTGATGCTGCGCAGCGAACTGCCCGCGGCCTTGAACACGAAGCGCTCGCCCGGCATCGGCGCGCGGCCGCGCGGCATGAAGGCCTCGGCGTAGCCCGGCAGTGATTCGAGCAGTGGGACCGCGCGCGCCCATTTGTCGGCGACGATGCAGGCCACGCTGTGACCGCGTTCGGCCAGTTCGATGGCTGGTTCCAACAGATCGGCAAACGGCAATTTTCCGAAGCGCTCGGACAACGCCGCCCAGCCCGCCACCGCGCCAGGCGTGGTCACCGTGTCCCAGCCGCGCATGGGGATCACGCCACCATGCTTGCGCTCGAAGTAGGCCGGGTCCCAGGCCGCCGGCGCCACGCCCGAAGAGTTGAGCCCGTGCAGCTGCTCGCCGTCCCAAAGGATCGCGAACAGGTCGCTGCCCAGGCCGTTCGATACCGGTTCGACGATCGTCAAAGCGGCTGCCGCCGCGATCGCCGCATCGATCGCGTTGCCGCCCTTGAGCAGCATGCGCATGCCGGCCTGCGACGCCAGGGGCTGAGACGTCGAGACGATGTTGCGGGCCATCACCGGGCTGCGCACGGTGGGGTATGGGTTGTTCCAATCGAAGGGCATGTGATGATCCTTGGGCAATGCGGTGAGAGTGGTTGAAGAAGGTTCGCGCGCAGTTGAAGGCCGCGGTTGAAACGCCTATCGCTGACGCGGATCGAGCGCGTCGCGCAGACCGTCGCCGAGCAGGTTGAACGACAGCACCAGCAGGAAGATAGCCAGGCCCGGCCAGATCGCCATCCACGGCGCGTTGTCGACATAGTTCTTGGCGGTGTTCAGCATGCTGCCCCAGCTCGGCGCCGGCGGCTGCTGTCCGAGGCCGAGGAAGGACAGGCTGGCCTCGGCAATGATCGCCGCGGCAATCGCGAGCGTGGCCTGCACGATCACCGGCGGAAGGATGTTGGGCAGCACGTGCCGCCACGCGATTCGAAACGGTGGATTGCCGACCGCGCGCGCGGCTTCGATGTAGTCCTCGACCTTCACGTTCAGCACCTGCGCGCGCGCAAGGCGCACGAACACCGGCGTCGCCGAGACACCGATCGCGATCATCGCGTTGGTCAGGCTCGGGCCGAGGAAGGCGGCCAGTGCGATCGCGAGGATCAGGAACGGGCAGGCGAGAAAGGCGTCGGTGATGCGCGAGATCAGGCCGTCGACGAAGCCGCCGATGAATCCCGCCCCGAGACCGATTGGTACGCCGAGCAGGAGCGAGATCGACACCGACACGACACCGGCGAGCAACGAAGCGCGCGTGCCCCAGACCACGCGCGAGAGCACGTCGCGGCCGATGTCGTCAGTGCCGAACCAGTGCGCTGCCGACGGCGCCTTGCGGATCGCACTCCAGCTCGTCTCTATCGGATCGTAGGGCGACAGCCACGGCGCGAGGACGGCCATCGCGATGAAGATCAGAACCACCGCCAGGCCAACCACCGCACCGCGTCGCCGCCGCAATCGTCGCCACGCGCGTCGCCAGGGGCCGGCTTCCGCAAGCGGGACAGCCACAGCGAGAGGAGATGCGTGAAGAACGGCCGACATCGTTAACGACGCAAGCGCGGGTTGACTGCGAAATACGCGAGGTCGGCCAACAGGTTCAGACCGATGTACGCGGTGGCGGTCACGAGCACCACCCCTTGCACGACCGCGTAGTCGCGATTGAAGACCGAGTCGACGATCAGTTTTCCGAAGCCCGGGATGGTGAACACCTGTTCGGTCAGGACCGCGCCCGACAGTAGCGTGCCGAGCTCCAGCGCACCCAGCGTGATGATGGGCGTGAGCGCATTGCGCAGGCTGTGCTTGAGCACCACCACGCGCTCGCTCAAGCCCTTCGCGCGCGCAGTGCGCACGTAGTCGGCGCTCAGGACCTGCAGCATCGCGCTACGCGTGTGCCGCATCAGCACCGCGGCAATCGCATTGCCGAGCACGAAGGCCGGCATCACCATCGCGGCGAGGTTCGCCCGCAGATCCTCGAACGGGCTGACATAGCCCGATGCCGGGAACCAGCCGAGCTGCACCGAGAAGATCAGGATCATCAGGATGCCGAGCCAGAAGTTCGGTGTCGACAGTCCCCACAGCGCGAAGCCGTTGGCCGCGTAGTCCCACGCGGAGCCGCGAGCGACTGCAGAAATGATGCCGGCTGGAATGCCGATGACTAGCGCGACCGTCATTGCCAGCAACGCGAGCTCGATCGTCACCGGCAGCTTCTGCAGGATGAGTTTCAACACCGGTTGCTGGTTGCGGATCGATTCGCCAAGGTCGCCGCGCAGCACGCCACCCACCCAATATGCGTAGCGCACCGGCAGCGGCTCGTCGAGATGGAGCTTGGCGTGCAGGTAGGCCACGACGGCGGGATCCTGTTCCTCGCCCGCGAGGATCATCGCCGGGTCACCGGGCAGCAATTGCTGCAGCCCGAAGATCAGCATCGACACAAACACCAGCGTCGGGACGATGGTGGCGAGGCGCTTGACGAGGAACTCGAACATCGATTGCTTATTTGTTCAACGCGCTTTCAGTTCAGTTCATCTTCAGGCCGGTGACGCGGATCAATCCGTCGGGCACGCTGCGCACACCGGTCAGCTTCGCGTTGTAGGCCCACAGCCAGTTGCGGTGGTAGAGGTACACGATCGGCCTGTCCTTCAACACGCGCGCGGCCACCTGCTCGTACGTCTTCTTGCGCTCGGCGAGTTCGCGCTGGGTGCGCGAATTGTTGAGCAGCTCGTCGATCTCGGGCACGCAATAGCCGGCGTAATTGAGCGGCTGCTTGCAGGCGTCGAAGCTGTAGATGTTGCCGTCGGGATCGGCGCGTCCGCTCCATGCCAGCACATAGGCTTCGTAGTCGCCCTTGTCGGCCATGTTCAGAGACGTCGCGAACTCGGTCGACTGGATCTTGACGTTGAAGCCGGCTTCCTTAGCCATCGCCTGGACCACCAGCGCGAGGCGCTGCGCATCCGAGGTAGTGGGCGTCACGAGAGTGAAGCTCGGGTTGGGAACGCCGGCCTCCTTGAGCAACGCCTTCGCGCGAACCACGTCGCGCTTGGGGACCGGAACGTTCTTCGCGTAGTAGGCGTTGTTCGGTGCCACCCATTGATTGCCGACGGTGGCCTCGTTGTCCATCACGACCTGCACGATGCCGGCGCGGTCGATAGCCAACTCGAATGCCTCGCGAACCTTGGCGTCGCGACCGAGCGGGTTCTTCTGCGCGAGCTCGCTCTTGCCGAGGTTGATGGTGATGCCCTGATAACCGATTTCGGTGATGCGCGTGACCTTCAGGTTCTTGTCGCGCTTGAGCCCTTCCATGTCCGACGGCGCGACTCTTTCGATGATGTCGAACTGGCCCGAGCGCAGGTTGGCGAGACGCACGGTGGCGTCCGGTATCGGGGTGTAGGTGACCTTGTCGAAGTGGACGTTGGCCTTGTTCCAGTAGCCGGCATAGCGCTCGAACACGATGCGGTCCTGCGCGATGCGCTCGACGAACTTGAAGGGACCCGAGCACACCGGCTTGTTGCCGAAGTTCGCGCCCTCGGCCTGCGCGGCCTTGGGCGACACCATCATGCCGGCGCGGTCCGCCAGTGCCGCGAGCAAGGGCGAGAACGGCGCGGTGAGGTTGAGCCTGACGGTAACCGGATCGACCACGTCGACGCTCGCCACCGGTCGCAACTCGCCGCTGCGATTCGATCCAGCCATCGTCTTGTGGCGCTCGATGTTGAACTTGACGGCCGCCGCGTCGAACTTCTCGCCGTCGTGGAAGGTGACGTCGCTGCGCAACTTGATCGTCAACGCCTTGTTGTCGGCCGACCATTCATAACCGGTCGCCAGTTGCGGAACGATGGCGAGCTTGTCGTCGATGTCGAACAGCTTGTCGCACAACGCGGTGAAGACGAGGCGGCCGACGAAGGTGCGCGCGAGGGTGGGGTCGAGCACGTCGGGGTCTTCGGCCAGACCGACACGCAGGGTCTGGGCCTGCGCGGCAATAGCGCCGAACGCGAGCAGGGCGGCGCCGAGCACGGTGACGAAACGGTGGGGAAACTTCATCGAGCAACTCCAGGAGATTGACGAAAGAGAACGTGACATCGAGAAGGCGTCATCGTACGGTCTTCACACCGCCATCGGATCGGCGACCGGCTCACTGATGGCCGAACGATTCGATTGCGGCGCGACGAATGCCGATTGCAGTTGCGCGAGTCGCGCGTCTAGCACGCGTGGCGCGACCGCAGCGCGCAGACCGCCCGCTGCGGCGATGTCGCGCCAGAAGTGGCAGGCCACCGCATGGCCCGCCGCGTCGTTTTCAAGCAGCGGTGTCTGCTGCGAACACAGTGGCCGTGCGTGGATGCAGCGGGTGTGGAAATGACAACCCGAAGGCGGCGCGATCGGGCTCGGCACGTCGCCCGCGAGCACCACCCGCTGCCGCTCGAGCCCGGGTACGGGCACCGGAATCGCCGACAGCAGCGCCTGTGTATACGGATGGCGCGGCGACGCGAACATCGCGCGTTTGTCCGCGATCTCGACGATGCGGCCCAGGTACATCACGGCCACACGACTCGCGATGTGCTTGACGACCGCAAGGTCGTGCGCAATGAAGATGTAGGCAAGACCCAGGCGCTGCTGCAGGTCCTGCAGAAGGTTCACGACCTGCGCCTGCACCGACACGTCGAGCGCCGACACCGCTTCGTCGCAGACGATCAGCCGGGGTTCGACCGCTAGCGCACGCGCGATGCCGATGCGCTGGCGCTGGCCACCCGAGAACTCGTGCGGATAGCGCTGCGCGTGCTCGGGCGCGAGGCCGACGGTGCGCAGCAGTTCGGCCACGCGCTGCCGTTGCCGGCCCGCGTGCAGCCCGTGCAGGTCCAGCGCTTCGATCAGCGTCTGCCGCACCGTCATGCGCGGGTTCAGTGACGAGTACGGATCCTGGAAGATGATCTGCATGGCGCGGCGCTGCGCGCGCAATGCGCTTTTGTCGAGCGCCCCGAGGTCGGTACCATCAAAGCGGACCTGTCCCGCGCTCGGCTCGATCAGGCGTAGCACCAATCGCCCGAGCGTCGATTTGCCGCAGCCCGATTCGCCGACGATGCCGAGGGTCTCGCCGGCCGCGAGGTCGAAGTCCACACCATCGACCGCGCGCACAGCGCCGCGCACGCGGCCGAGCAGCCCGCGGCGGATGGGGAAATGCTTGACCAGGCCCGTGACCTGCAGCAGCGGTTGTTCGGTCGCACTCACATCAGAACTCACACCAGGACCTCGTGCGCGTGGCGAGGCATCAGCTTCGCGGGATCGAGCGGCGCCTTCCAGCACGCCGAGCTGTGCTCGTTGCCGAGATTGCGCAACGGTGGAACGGCTTCGCGGCATTGCGCGTCCGCAAAGGGACAACGCTCGGCGAAGCTGCAGCCAACGCGTGGCTGCAACGGGTTCGGCACTTGCCCATCGATCGATGCGAGTCGCGTGGTATCACCGTCGAGCCGCGGCATCGAACCGAGCAGACCGACGGTGTAGGGATGCTGCGGTTCGGCGAACAGCTCCTTTACCGAGGCGCGCTCGACGACCCGACCCGCGTACATCACGACGACCTCGTCGGCGACTTCGGCCACCACACCCAGATCGTGGGTGATGAGGATGATCGCCGTTCCCGTCTCCTCTTGCAGCGTGCGCATCAATTCGAGGATCTGGGCCTGGATGGTCACGTCGAGTGCGGTGGTCGGCTCGTCGGCGATCAGGAGGCGCGGTCCGCACGCGAGCGCCATCGCGATCATCGCTCGCTGCCGCATGCCGCCCGACAGCTTGTGCGGATGCTCGTGGAAGCGTTGCTCGGGCGCGGGAATGCGCACTTTCTTCAACATCGCCATGGCCTGCCGGGTGGCTTCGTCGCGGTCGATCCGACGATGCCGGAGCAGCCCTTCGACGATCTGCTCGCCGATCGTCAAGACCGGGTTCAACGACGACATCGGTTCCTGGAAGATCATTGCCATGCCGTTGCCGCGCAGGTCCTGCATCTGCCGCTTGGGCAATCCGATCAGCTCGCGGCCTTCGAAGCGGATCGATCCGTCGACGATGCGTCCCGGCGGGCTAGGCACCAGGCCCATGATGGACAACGCTGTGACGCTCTTGCCGCAACCCGACTCGCCGACGATGGCCAGCGTACGACCGGCCTCGACCTCGAAGCTCACGCCGTCGACGGCCGGAAACTCGCCGTCGTCGGTCGCGAAGTGGGTGCGCAGGTCGCGCACGTCGAGGATGGCGGTCATGGCGAAGGATGCCATTACCGAAGCGATCGAGAAAAGCGCGCTACGACGATGCTCTAGTGCGCACGTTGCGGCATCAGATGAGACCGTTGCTCGTTGACGGCCTCGAGCACCAGCGGAGCGATCCCCGAGTCGCCTTCGCGATCGATATACGCGAACAGTTGCTCGCGCATGCGCGGCTCCCAGAACTTGCGGAGGTGATTGACGATGCCGTCCTTGGCTTCGGTGCGGTCGGGAATCGCGATGAAGAACTCGCCGATACGGTTGGCCATGCGCACGAGATTGTCAGCGTCCATCGTCGGTGCCTGTTGATGACGAATGCGTATCGGACGTGTCGAGGCCGAGGCGTTCGGGAAATGTATAGGCGACCAGATCTTCCTCGCGCACGAAGCCGGCCAGGATGAAGTTGCACGCCTGCGCCGTGGCGACGGCCATTGACGTTGGCGCGGAGACAGCGGCCAGCAATCCGGCGCCGGCCATCGCGCTCTTCTGGACCATTTCGAAGCTCGCGCGGCTGGTCACGCAGATGAAGCCGTGGCTCGCATCGATTTCCGCACGACGCATTGCGCCGATCAACTTGTCGAGCGCGTTGTGGCGGCCGACGTCTTCGCGCGCGAGCCGCACGTGGCCATCGAGCCCGCACCAGGCGGCCGCGTGCGCCGCGCCGGTCCATTGCTGGATCGCTTGCTGCTCACGCAACGCGCGCTGCGCTCGCGCGATCGATGACGGTCGAACCGACACGACAGGGGCCGTCGGCAACGGGTGATGCACCTGCGTCAGGCTTTCGGCGCCGCACAGGCCGCAACCGGTGCGGCCGGCCAGCGTGCGGCGCCTGGACTTCAAGCGCATCTCGCACGCGGCAGCGACTTCCATCTGCACTTCGATGCCGCCCTCGACCTGCACGATATCGACGCCGAACAGTTCGCTAGGGTTCAACAGCAAGCCTTCGGAAAGACCGAAGCCGAGCGCGAAGTCTTCGAGATGCGTCGGCGTGGCCAGCATCACGGCATGCGAAATGCCGTTGAACACCAGCGCGATCGGCACCTCTTCGACCACCCAGTCGGCCGCCCGCGCGACGATGCCGCGCCGCGAGCCGACTACCGACGCGGCGACGACGCCGGCCGGTGGCAGGGACGCGTCGCGCGGTTTCATCGCAATGATCTCAAGCCTCGATCTTCACTGCGCCGTCACTTGGCCATCGCCTCGATCGGTGTCTGCGCCTGCGCGAGCAGGTCGAGCTGCTCGCGATTGAACGCGGCATAGCCCTTCTGCCAGGTCGACGGCTGTGCCACCGGCATCACCTGCACCGCGGTCACCTTGTACTCGGGGCAATTGGTGGCCCAGTCCGAGCTGTCGGTGGTGATGACGTTGGCGCCCGACTCGGGGAAATGGAAGGTCGTATAGACCACACCGGGCTGCACGCGCTCGGTCACGGTGGCGCGCAACACGGTCTGTCCCGCGCGGCTTTCGATGCCGACCCAATCGCTGTCGTTGATACCGCGATCCTCCGCATCGTGCGGATGGATCTCGAGCCTGTCCTCGTCGTGCCACAGGTTGTTGGGCGTGCGCCGTGTCTGCGCGCCCACGTTGTATTGCGAGAGGATGCGGCCGGTGGTCAGCAGCAACGGATACTTGCGCGTGATCTTCTCGTCGCTCGCGACGTATTGCGTGTTGATGAAGCGGCCCTTGCCGCGCACGAAATGACCGACGTGCATGATCGACGTGCCGGCTTCTTCGGTATCGTCGTTGCACGGCCATTGCACGCTGCCCAGGCGATCGATCTTCTCGTAGGTCACGCCGGCAAAGGTGGGCGTGAGCGCGGCGATCTCCTGCATGATTTCTTCCGGATGGTTGTAGTGCATCGGATAGCCGAGCGCGTTCGACAGCGCAACCGTCACCTCCCAATCGGCCAGCCCCGCCTTCGCGGGCATTACCTTGCGCACGCGTGAGATGCGGCGCTCAGCATTCGTGAACGTGCCGTCGCGTTCGAGAAACGATGAGCCCGGCAGGAAGACGTGCGCGTATTTCGCGGTCTCGTTCAGGAAGATGTCCTGCACGACGATGCATTCCATCGCGCTCAATGCGTTGGCGACGTGCTGCGTGTCCGGGTCGGACTGCACGATGTCTTCGCCCTGGCAGTAGAGGCCCTTGAAGCTGCCGTCGGCGGCCGCGTCGAACATGTTGGGAATGCGCAGACCCGGTTCGGCCTCGAGCGTCACGCCCCATGCGGCTTCGAATTGGCTGCGCACAGTCGTGTCGGAGATGTGGCGATAGCCGGGCAATTCGTGCGGGAACGAGCCCATGTCGCAACTGCCCTGCACGTTGTTCTGCCCGCGCAGCGGGTTCACGCCCACGCCTTCGCGGCCGACGTTGCCGGTCGCCATCGCGAGGTTGGCGATGCCGATCACCATCGTCGAGCCTTGCGCGTGCTCGGTCACGCCAAGACCGTAGTAGATCGCCGCGTTGCCACCGGTTGCGTAGAGGCGTGCCGCCTCGCGTACCTCACCGGCAGGCACACCGGTCTCGGCCTCGAATGCCTCGGGTGAGTTTTCGGGCTTGGCGACGAACGCACGCCAATCGTGAAAGCTCTTGTCATCGCACCGCTCGGCGATGTAGTCGTCGGCAAGCAGGCCTTCGGTCACCACCACGTGCGCCATCGACGTGATCAGCGCGACGTTGGTGCCGGGCTTCAACGCGAGGTGGTAGTCGGCCTTCACATGCGGTGAATCGACCAGGTCGATCTTGCGCGGATCGACGATGATCAGCTTCGCGCCCTCGCGCAGCCGCCGCTTCATGCGCGACGCGAACACCGGATGCGCGTCGGTAGGGTTCGCGCCGATCACCATGATCACGTCGGCCTTCTCCACCGACTTGAAGGTCTGCGTGCCGGCCGACGTGCCATAGGTTTGACCCAGGCCGTAGCCGGTCGGCGAATGGCATACGCGCGCGCAGGTATCGACGTTGTTGTTGCCGAAGGCCGCGCGCACCAGCTTTTGCACGAGATAGGTCTCTTCGTTGGTACAGCGCGACGACGTGATGCCGCCGATCGAATCGCGGCCGTACTTCGCCTGCAAGCGCCTGAACTCGCTGGCCGCATGGTTGATCGCCTCGTCCCAGCTCACTTCCTGCCAGGGGTCGGTGATCCTCGCGCGGATCATCGGCTTGGTGATGCGGTCCGTGTGCGTGGCATATCCCCACGCGAAGCGGCCCTTCACGCACGAGTGGCCTTCGTTGGCCTTGCCGTCTTTCCACGGCGTCATGCGGACCACGGTGTTTCCCTTCATCTCCGCCTTGAAGCCGCAGCCCACGCCGCAATACGCGCACGTGGTGATGGCCGTCGTCTCGGGGCGACCGAGCATGACCACGGTCTTCTCCTGCAAGGCGTCGGTTGGACAAGCCGAGACACACGCGCCGCAACTGACGCACTCGCTGTTCATGAACGGCTGGTCCTGGCCGGCCGACACGCGGCTGTCGAAGCCGCGACCCGCGATCGTCAGCGCATATGTACCCTGCGTTTCCTCGCAGGCTCGTACGCAGCGGCTGCACACGATGCACTTGGCCGGATCGAACGTGAAGTAGGGGTTGGACGTGTCCTTGGGGGCGTCGCAATGATTCGCGCCAGCCGCCACACCCGTTGCCGCAGAGGTTGTCGCAACCGCGCCGTAACGCACCTCGTGTACATCGGCCTGGTCCGCCATCTGCTTCAACTCGCACGCGCCATGCGCTCCGTCGTGCAGGCAGTCGGCCGGGTGGTCGCTCATGTAGAGCTCCATCACGCCGTGCCGTAATGCCTTGAGTTTCGCGGTGTGGGTATGCACCTTCATGCCGGCTTCGGCAGGCGTGGTGCACGAGGC
>JBBSGB010000056.1:0-19305 GCA_038254545.1 Burkholderiales bacterium
CCGGCAACCGAAAGTGCTGCAGCGCTGGTCAACCGTGTCATCACCGGGAGCCTCGACGCGACACGCCTGCCCGGACTCGAACTGATGTCGGGCGTGCCGCCTTCGCTGCGAACGCTGGTGGCCGTTCCGACCTTGCTCACCAGCGAAGCAGAACTTCACGAACAGGTCGAAGCCCTCGAGGTGCACTACCTGTCCGGGGCCGGCGGCGAACTCTCGTTTGCGCTGCTGTCGGATGGCGCCGATGCAGACCGGGAAGTGGTCGAGGGCGATACGCGCCTGGTCGGCATCGCGGCCGCTGCGATCGAGCGATTGAACCAGCGCTACGGGCCCGGTCCCACCGGCCCGCGCTTTCTGCTGCTGCATCGGCGCCGCGTCTTCAACGCGAGCGAGAAGCTGTGGATGGGTTGGGAGCGCAAGCGCGGCAAGCTGCACGAGCTCAATCGACTGCTGCGCGGCGCTACCGACACGACCTTCATGGCGATCGCCGGACGCACCCCGTGGGTCCCGCCCGATGTGCACTACGTCATCACGCTCGACGCGGACACGCGCCTGCCGCGAGATGCCGCGGTGCGCCTGATCGGCAAGATGGCACATCCGCTCAATCGGCCGCGATTCGACGCACAGCACGAGCGCGTGGCGAGCGGCTACGCGATTCTTCAACCGCGCGTCACGCCTTCGTTGCCGGTCGGTCGCTCGGGATCGTTCTATCAGCGACTGTTTTCGGGCCCCAGCGGCATCGATCCCTATGCGGCGGCGGTCTCGGACGTCTATCAGGATCTGTTCGGGGAAGGCTCGTATACGGGCAAAGGGATCTACGATGTCGATGCCTTCGAAGCCGCACTGGCCGGCCGCGTTCCGGAGAACACCCTGCTGAGTCACGATCTCTTCGAAGGCATCTTCGCGCGCGCCGGACTCGCATCCGATATCGAGGTCGTGGAGGATTTTCCTTCGCGCTACGACGTGGCCGCGAAACGCCAGCATCGCTGGACGCGTGGCGACTGGCAACTGCTGCCGTGGTTGTTCGGCAGCCGCGCACGAAGCCGGGCCGTGCCGGTGATCGGTCGCTTCAAGATGCTCGACAACCTCAGGCGTTCGCTGCTCGCGCCGCTCGCGTTGATGGCGCTGGTGCTGTGCTGGTGGATGCCCGCCCCTTCACGCCTGATCGCAACCCTGCTGGTGCTCGCGGCCATCGTGATGCCGGCGTTCGTGCCGATCTTCTTTTCGATGCTGCCGCGTCGCACGGGCGGGGCGATACGCGCAGGGATTCACTTCGGCAACCATCTCGCCACCCTCTTTGCCGACCTGCGGCTGGCATTCCTGCAGTCGCTGTTTGCGATCGTCTTTCTCGCCGATCGATCCTGGCGCATGGGGGACGCGATCGCAAGGACGCTGGTACGCCTGACCATCACGCGCCGCCGTCTTCTCGAGTGGACCACGGCCGCGCAGGCCGAGGCGGGCGCACGCCGGAGTCTTCGCGGCTTCTATCGCGAGATGTCCGGTGGCGTGTTGCTCACGCTCGTGATGTCGGCCGGCGCGATGGTGTACGCGCCGTCGTCATGGCCGTTGGTGTCGTGCTTTGCATTGCTGTGGCTGGCGGCGCCGGCGCTCGCGCAGTGGGCCAGCCGGCCGTCGACGGTGGCGCGGCGACTCAAGGTATCGGATACGGATGCGCGCGACTTTCGCCTGACTGCGCGTCGCACCTGGCGCTTCTTCGAAACCTTCGTGACGCCGGCAGAGAACATGCTGCCTCCCGATAATTTCCAGGAGACGCCCAAGCCGGTGATCGCGCATCGCACCTCGCCCACCAACGTCGGCCTGTATCTGCTTTCGGCGGCTGCCGCCCGCGACTTCGGCTGGGCCGGCACCATCGAAACCATGGAGCGCATCGAAGCCGCATTCGTGACGATGGGCAAGCTGATGCGCTTCAAGGGCCACTTCGTCAACTGGTACGCAACCGAGGACCTGCGCGCGCTGGCGCCTGCCTATGTGTCGTCGGTCGACAGCGGCAATCTCGCGGGCCATCTGATCGCGCTCGCCAATGCCTGCGAAGAGTGGATCGCTGCGCCGCTCGCCCTCGACCTTCGCCCCGGCTTGATGGACACGCTGCGGCTGGCGCGCGAGGCGATCGATGCCTTGCCCGCCGCGCGCAGCGAACATGGGCTGCAACTGATCTCGATCCTCGACGACATCGCCGTTCACCTGTACGCGTCGCAAACCATCAGGACTCGATCGGCCGCGCTGCGGCGGCTCATCGAAAGGGCCGCGCGATGGGCGGGGCAATTGCATCCGGCCACCGCGAGCGACGGTGTCGCCGAGCTGATGTTCTGGATCGAGGCCCTCAAGAAATCCGTGGCCGAACACGAGCGTGACCGCGTCCGCTTCGCGCAGGAGCCGGCGATCCTCAAGGCTCGCCTGACGGCCCTCGCCGACACCGCGCGCACGATGGCGCTGGCGATGGACTTCGCGTTTCTGATCGACCCCGAACGCAAGCTGATGTCGATCGGCTATTCGCTTACTGACAACCGGCTCGACCCGAGCTGCTACGACCTGCTTGCGTCCGAAGCACGGCTGGCAAGCCTGTTCGCGATCGCCAAGGGCGATGTCTCCACACGCCACTGGTTCCGCCTCGGCCGGGCCGCGACACCATTGGGCAGCGGCATTAACGGCGGCGCGGCCTTGATCTCGTGGTCGGGTTCGATGTTCGAATACCTGATGCCGTCGCTGGTGATGCGCGCTCCGGCGGGCAGCCTGCTGTCGGAGACCAATCGCCTGGTGGTCGCGCGCCAGGAAGCCTATGGCCGCGCGCTCGGCATTCCCTGGGGCGTCTCGGAGTCGGCATACAACGCGCGCGACATCGAGTTCACCTATCAGTATTCGAACTTCGGCGTACCCGGCCTGGGGCTCAAGCGCGGCCTCTCCGAGAATGTCGTGATCGCGCCCTACGCGACCGGGCTCGCGACCATGGTCGATCCGCAGGCGGCGTGGCGCAACTACGTGCACTTGGCCGACATGGGCGCGCTCGGCCGCTACGGCTTCTACGAAGCTCTCGATTTCACGCGTTCGCGCCTGCCCGAAGACGAGACCGTGGCGATCGTGAAGAGCTACATGGCCCACCACCAGGGCATGACCATCGTCGCGATCGCCAACACGCTGCACGACGGGCAGATGCGCACGCGCTTTCATCGCGAGCCGATGATCCAGGCGACCGAGCTGCTGCTGCAGGAACGCACGCCGCGCGATGTGCCGATGGCGCATCCACGCGCCGAAGAGGTCAAGGCATCGGCGGACGAAGCCACCGCCGGGCCGTCGTCGGTGCGTCGTCTGGCCGTATCGCAAGACGGTCCTCCGACCACGCACCTGCTCTCCAACGGGCGCTACGCGGTGATGCTGACCGCATCGGGCGCTGGCTACAGTCGCTGGCGCGATATCGCCGTGACGCGCTGGCGCGAGGACACCACGCGCGACGAGTGGGGCTCGTTCATCTTCCTGCGCGACACCGAGGTCGGCAAGGTGTGGTCCGCCGGCGCACAGCCGGTGCGCAGCGACGCGGATCACGAGCAGGTCGTGTTCGGCGAGGACCATTCCGAATTCATGCGTCGCGATGGCACGTTGACCACCACGATGGATGTGCTGGTGTCGGGCGAGGACGACGGCGAGGTCCGTCGCGTTTCGCTGGTCAATCGGGGACGGCGAACGCGCGAGATCGAGCTCACGTCGTATGCCGAGGTGGTCCTCACGACGCCGGCCGCCGACCAGGCGCATCCGGCATTCGCGAAGATGTTTGTCCAGACCGAGCATCTCCCCGAGTTCGATGCGCTGATCGCGACGCGTCGCCCGCGCTCGCATGACGAGCCGCGTCTGTGGGCCGCGCATTTCGCCGTGGTCGAAGGGGAGGCCGTGGGCGCCCCGCAGTACGAGTCCGATCGCGCCCGCTTCCTCGGTCGCGCCAATGCGACCACCGCGACGCCCGCCGCTGCGTTCAATGCGGCGGCGGTGATCGCCGAAGGGCGGCCGCTCTCCAACACGGTGGGCACCGTGCTCGATGCGATCTTCTCGCTGAGACGACGTGTCTCGCTGGCCCCAGGCAGGGTCGCGCGCGTCGCTTTCTGGACGCTGGTCGCGCCGTCGCGCGCCGAACTTCTCGACCTGATCGACAAGCATCACGACCGCAGCGCCTTCGATCGCGCCAAGACGCTGGCATGGACGCAGGCGCAGGTGCAGCTTCGGCATCTGGACATCGACGCGGAGGAGGCCGCGGACTTTCAGCGACTGGCCGCGCCGATCATCTACGCCGATCCGCGCTTTCGCGCGCCGTCGGACGCGATCCTGCGCGGTGCAGGAGCGCAGTCCGGGCTGTGGCCGCATGCGATCTCCGGCGACTTGCCGATCGTGCTGTTGCGCATCGACGATGTCGAGGACATCGCACAGGTGCGTCAACTGTTGCGCGCGCACGAATACTGGCGCATGAAGCGCCTCGCGGTGGATCTGGTCATCATCAACGAGCGCGCGTCGTCGTACATCCAGGACCTGCAGATCGCCATCGAGACGGCGGTGCGCAGCAGCCAGTCGCGGCCGCGTGAAGGCGTTGAGCTTGCGCACGGTTCGGTCCATACCTTGCGCGCCGACTTGATGAGCGCCGAGGCGCGTGCCTTGCTGCGCTCGGTCGCGCGGGTTTCGCTGATCGCGCGACGCGGGTCGATCGCCGAGCAACTCGAGCTGATACCGCAGGCGTCGGGCATGGCGGCGCCGCTCCACGCGCGCCAGGTTTCGGCCCCGTCTTTCCGCGCGTCGCCGCCTACCCGAGGACTCGAATTCTTCAACGGCCTGGGCGGATTCGCCAAGGATGGGCGCGAATACGTGACCGTGCTCGATGCCGGCCGCACAACGCCTTTGCCGTGGATCAACGTGATCGCCAATCCCGCCTTCGGGTTCCAGGTGTCGGCCGACGGCAGCGGCTACACCTGGGCTGAGAACAGTCGCGAGAATCAGCTCACGCCGTGGTCCAACGATCCGGTCGTCGATCCCGCCGGAGAGGCGTTCTACGTTCGCGACGAGGTGAGCGGCGATCTCTGGACGCCGACCGCGCAGCCGATCCGCGACGACGGCCTCTACGTCGCTCGCCACGGTCAAGGCTACAGCCGCTTCGAACACGAGGCCAATGGCATCGCGCTCGAACTGCTGCAATACGTGGCGCTGCGTGACCCCATCAAGATTTCGCGGCTGACGCTACGCAACCGCTCCAAGGTCACCCGTCGCTTGTCAGTGACCGCCTATGCCGATTGGGTATTGGGCACCTCGCGCGGCGCCTCGGGTCCATTCATCGCAACCGAGATCGATTGGCCTACCGGCGCGATGCTGGCGCGCAATCCCTGGAGCACCGCATTCCCTGGGCGCGTGGCGTTCATCGATCTGGGCGGACACCAGACGCACTGGAGCGCCGATCGCACCGAGTTCCTGGGCCGTGGCGGCGGGCTCGCCGCGCCCGCGGCGCTGATGTCGAGTACGCCCTTGTCGGGGGCCACCGGCGCGGGATTCGATCCTTGCGCAGCCTTGCAGGTCATGGTCGAGTTCGGCGCGGGCGATGCGATCGAAGTCGCATGTTTCCTCGGCCAGTGCGGGTCGGTCGATGAAGCGCGTGCGCTGATCACACGCTATCGTGAGGCCGATCTCGACGCCGCGCTGGACGAAGTGATCGCGCATTGGCGCGGCGTGCTCGAGACCGTGCAGGTCAAGACGCCCGACCGCGCGATGGATCTCATGCTCAACGGCTGGCTGCTCTATCAGACGCTGGCCTGCCGCATCTGGGCGCGCTCGGCTTTCTACCAGGCCAGCGGCGCCTATGGATTTCGCGATCAGCTTCAGGACGGCATGGCGCTCGCGTTCGCGCAGCCCGACGAGACGCGGCGGCACTTGCTGCGCACGGCGAGGCGACAGTTCGTCGAAGGCGACGTTCAGCACTGGTGGCTGCCGCATTCCGGGCAGGGCGTGCGCACGCGCATCTCCGACGATCGCGTGTGGCTCGCGTTCGCAACCGCAACCTATGTCGCATCTTCGGGCGAGATCGCGATTCTCGACGAGTCCGTGCCTTTCCTCGAAGGTCCGATCCTGGGCGCGGGCGACCACGACGCCTTCTTCCAGCCGATGGTGGCCGATGCATCGGCCTCGCTCTTCGAGCACTGTGCGCGCGGCCTCGACCAGTGCATCGCGCTGACCGGCACCCACGGCCTGCCACTGATCGGCACCGGCGACTGGAACGACGGCATGAACCGCGTCGGCGAAGCGGGACGGGGCGAAAGCGTGTGGCTCGCGTGGCTGCTGGTCCGCACGATCGCGCTATTCGCGCCGTTGGCCGACGCGAGACCGGACCCGCAAGACCGGGAACGCGCCCAACGCTGGCGCGACCACGCGGCGTCGGTACGCGCGGCCATCGAACGCGAGGCGTGGGACGGCCAGTGGTATCGCCGCGCGACCTTCGACGACGGGACCTGGCTGGGCTCGAATGAAAGCGACGAATGCCGCATCGATTCGATCGCGCAGTCGTGGGCGGTGTTGTCGGGCGTCGCCGATTCAACGCGCGCCGCCGCCGCGATGGCCTCGCTGCAAACCCAATTGATCCGCGACGACGATCGCCTCGCGCTGCTGTTCACGCCGCCGTTCGACCAGACCCCGCACGACCCTGGCTACATCAAGGGCTACCCGCCAGGCCTGCGCGAGAATGGCGGGCAATACAGCCACGCGGCGATGTGGGTAGTGCTCGCATACGCGAAGCTGGGCGAGGGGGACAAGGCTGCGGAGTTGTTCGCGCTGCTCAACCCGATCAATCACGCGCGCACCCAAAACGAGGTCGAGCGCTACAAGGTCGAGCCCTACGTCATCGCGGCCGACGTTTACTCGGTGGCGCCCCACGCCGGGCGCGGTGGCTGGACCTGGTACACCGGGTCGGCGGCATGGATGTACCGCGCCGGCATCGAAGGCATCCTGGGCATCCGTCGCGAGGGCGCGACCCTGGTCGTCGATCCCTGCATCCCGCGCGAATGGCCGGGCTATGAAGCCACGATCAAGGCCGGCGATACGCGCTACGACATCGTGGTGGAGAACCCGTCGCGTCGCGGTCGCGTCGTCTCGCAGGCAGTGCTCGATGGCCTGGCTATCGACAAGCACGACGATGGCGTGCGCGTCCCGCTGGACGGGCGGACGCACAGCTTGCGCATCTCGACCTAGAGTGCACTCGAGACTTGCGCCTCTCCCGCTATTTCTTCGACTGCGCTTCCTGCATTCGTTTGTCGAGTTCGGCCACGAGCGCGCGGGCTTCGTCGCCTTCAGGAATGGGACGGCCGCTGTCGCGCCACTCGACCGCGCTCTTGAAGCCCTCGACCTGGGACTGACGGCGAAACCACATGCCTTCCGGGTTGTGGCGCGTGATGCCGTCGAAGATGCTCGAGAACATCTGCGTCTGCTCGAGGCCCATCGTCATCCAGACCTGGTTGACCACCAGCTTCAACATCGCCAACTGCCCGCGCGGCACGCCCGAGATGCGCTTGGCGAGCTTCAACACTTCCGCATCGAGTTCAGCAGCGGGGACCGCGAAATTGGCCAGACCCCATTCGGCCGCCTTCGCGCCATCGATGGTGTCGCCGGTGAACATCAACTGCTTGGCGCGAATCGCGCCGATGCGATACGTCCACATCGCGGTGGTGGGGCAACCCCACACGCGCGTGGGCATGTAGCCGATGCGCGCGTCGTCGGCCATCACCAGCAGGTCGCAGCACAAGGCGATGTCGCTGCCGCCGGCGACCGCATAGCCATGGACCTTGGCGATGGTGGGCTTCCTGCAGCGCCACAACGACATGATGTCTTCGGTGACGCCTTTCATGGATACGTAGTCGACCATCGGATCCCACGGCGTCTTCTCCTGTCGGCACGGGTGCTCGCCCATGCCTGTCGGGTCGTCGCCTTCGGCGTACTCGTCCAGATCGAAGCCGGCGCAGAACGCGCGGCCCGCACCTTCGACGATGATGACGTGAACCTCGTCATCGGCCTCAGCCCATGCGATGGCCTGACGGATCTCGCCGGGCATCGCGCCGTTGATCGCGTTGAGCTTCTCGGGTCGGTTGAGCAGCAGGCGGGCGATCCGGGGTTCGGTGGCGTCCTTGTCTATGCGTAGGGTGCTGTAAGCAGGCACTGCTATCTCCTTGGGGATAGATGGGTTCGGTGCGCATCACGACTCACGCGTCAAAGTGGCGCGAACACGGTACCGTCCATCAGGCGCCGTGCACTGCGACTCATCACGGCGCGATCGACCTGCCATCTGCCATCGCGCTGTTCGACCACCGCGCCCACCGCAAGCACACCCGACACGTGGCCGATGCGCGTGGGCACGCCGGGCAGGGTGCGCGCGACTTCGGACACGATCGTGCCGGGCAACGCCGCTGCCACCGCGAGCGCGATCGAGCCGGTGCCGGTGAAAGCGTGATGCAGCTTGCCCATCGACACGATGCGCGCGAGCACGTCGATGCCGGACTTGTCGATGTCGCTACCCGCGCTGCTGCGATACGCCGCGGGCGCGGCGACGAAGGCGATCTTGGGCGTGGCGGGGCGATTGCGGGTCGCTTCGTCGGGCGTCTTCGCGAGGCCCATCGCGACCGCCGCGCGCGCGCGGATCGCTTCTAGACGCGCGAGCAGTTTCGCATCGCGATTGATCGTGTCCGGCAACTCACGGCCGGTGAGCTTCAAGGCGTCGGCGCGAATGAAGACGGTGGGATTGCCCGCATTGATCATGGTTACGCGAATTGTTCCCGCAGCGTGCTTGCCGCTCGCGGCAATGACCTCTTCGAGTTCGGGAATATGCAAGACGTCGCATGCATTGCCCGTCGGCAACAGGCCATGCCCGCCGGCATCGGCCGGATCGAGGAACTCGAGGCGGATCTCGGCAGACCCGAACGGCACGCCGTCTTCCTGAAAATTGCCCGACTCGATCACACGCCCGCCGCGCGTGGGCACATGCGCGACGATGCGCTTGCCGAGGTTCTGCTGCCAGATGCGAACGGTGGTGGCAATCGTGTGCGACCCATCATCGTCGTTCGCGACGACCCAGCCCCGCGCGATCGCGAACGGTCCGACCGCCGAGGTGAGATTGCCGCAGTTGCCCGACCAGTCGATCAGGGGCTGATCGATGGCGACGGCGCCGAACAGGAACTCGACGTCGCAGTCTTCGCGCAGCGAGCGCGACACAATCACGACCTTGCTGGTCGACGAGGTGGCGCCGCCGAGACCATCGGTGTGTTTGCCATACGGATCGGGGCTGCCGATGATGCGCAACAGCAACGCATCGCGGGTGCTGGGGCGTTGCATCAGGCCGGGCGGAAGATCGTCGGCGGCGAAGAACACGCCTTTGCTGGTGCCTCCGCGCATCAGGGTGGCACGGATTGCGAGGCTGTCGTCGCCGCCCACGACATTGCCGCGAACGTTGCCGCTGTCGCGCTTGGGATTCTGTTCGTTCATGGTTTCGATTTCGTCGCGCGCAGCATCGACTTCGCGATGCCGCGCAGCCACTGGACTTCTTCGGCTTCGAGCCGGGCGCGCGCGAACAGGCGACGCAGGCGCGGCATCAGTTTCTTCGGCGCTTCCGGGTCGAGGTAGTCGATCGCGATCAGCGCCTCTTCGAAGTGGGCGATGAGGGCTTCGCGTTCCTCGTGCGAAGCGAGTGATGGAGAGGGCGGGCGTATGGGCGTCCCGATGAGGTCATTCGCTGCCAGCCGGCACTCGTACGCCACCAACTGCACGGCCTGCGCGAGATTGAGCGAAGCATAGACATCGGAAGCCTCGATGCGGCATCGTGCCTGACAGCGCAGCACGTCGTCGTTGGACAGACCGTAACGCTCGCTGCCGAACACGAAGGCCACCATGTCGGCAGGCGCACGCGACACGAGACCGATCGCCTCGCGGGCCGCCTCACGCAGGGAAAACAGGGGTGGCGAGAACTCGCGTCCGCGCGCGCTCATCGCGATCGCGTGCGTGGTGTCCGCGAGTGCATCGGCCAGCGACGCATGAACCGTCGCATGCTCGAGCACGTCGCTCGCCCCGCTTGCCAGTGCGATCGCATCGGGATGCGAGAGCGCGTCCGCGTAGCGCGGCGCGACCAGCGCGAGCCGAGACAGGCCCATGACCTTGATCGCGCGTGCCGCCGCGCCGATGTTGCCGGGGTGACTGGGTTCCACGAGCACGATGCGCATGCGATCGAGTGCGTGGGTGACGACGGACGCTTTCAAGGGGCTGGCGGGAGTTTCATCGGGCGCCATCGGGCGCGTCATATAAAATGCCGCGCTCTCGTCAATGCGTCGGTCTTCAGGCGATCATGCATCGCGCATTTTCACGCTCTTTTCACCGTTCCTCTTTTTCGTCCACCCGTCGTCGCCTCGCGCGGTGCGTTGTCCTGCGCATTGCGCAAGCCAAAGGTCATCCATGCATCCGATGTTGAACACGGCCATCAAGGCCGCCCGCCGCGCAGGTTCGGTCATCAACCGCGCGAGCCTCGATCTCGAACGCATCAAGATCACGCGCAAGGAACACAACGATTTCGTCACCGAGGTCGATGAAACGGCCGAGAACGCGATCATCGAAGTGCTGCTCACGGCCTATCCGGACCATCGGATACTAGCAGAGGAGAGCGGTCGTTCCGGGGCGAAAGGCGCGGGCGGCGGCACCAAGAAAAGCAAGGGCGCGAACCCGTCGGAGGCATCGATCGCCGATGCCGAATTCGAGAACCTCTGGATCATCGATCCGCTCGACGGCACCACCAATTTCATCCACGGATTTCCGCAATACTGCGTGTCGATCGCGCTCGCGCAACGCGGCGTGGTGACGCAGGCGGTGATCTACGATCCAACCCGCAACGATCTGTTCATTGCCACCAAGGGTCGCGGCGCATTCCTCAACGACAAGCGCCTGCGCGTGTCCAAGCGGCATCGCATGAACGAGGCGTTGCTGGGTACCGGCTTCCCGTTCAAGAACCTCGACGTGCTCGATCGCTATCTCGCGATGTTCCGCACCATGACCACGCAGACCGCGGGCATACGACGTCCTGGTGCGGCCGCGCTGGACCTCGCGTACGTCGCAGCAGGTCGTCTCGACGGCTTCTTCGAGATCGGGCTGTCACCGTGGGACATTGCCGCGGGCGGGCTGATGGTCACCGAGGCGGGTGGATTGATCGGCGACTTCCAGGGGGATGCGGAGTACCTCTACACCGGCGACGTTCTGGCCGGCACGCCGAAGATCTTCGCGCAACTGGTGACCACGCTCGGCCCGATGAATCCTAAGCGCGAGCCCCCGGCACGCTGACCGTCAGGACGTGACCGCGTTCGATCGCGCTTCGGATCGAGCAGCGCTTTCGTTCGCGCGAACATCGCGCGCATCGGGCGCCACGTCCGCAGACGGTTCGCGCGGCAGCAGACACACGATCGCGGTCGTGCATGCGGCCACCGCGGCCAGCACCAGCATCATGGTCTGGAAGCCCATCCCCTTGACCGCGGGACCGAGCATCCATACCGCCAGCGAGCTGATGCCGAACGACACTGTCAGGCGCATGCCCGCGATGCGCGAGCGCACGCGATCGTCCACGTAGCGCACGATCAGGAAATCGGTGAACGGGATCGCGGCGAAGATGAAGACCATCGAACCGAGCAGCCACGCGAACAGCCACCAGCCCTGAGAGATCGCGGCCAGACCGAGCAACGGGATCTGCATGAGCACGATGCCGAAGAAGAGCGGCTTCAACGGAACGCGATCGGCAAGGCGGCCGACGATCACCTGCGCGAGCGATGCGAGCGCATAGATCGCGGCCAGCAGCGCACCCAGCAATGCCGGGTCTTCGACGATGCCGCGAAAGCGCTCGGACAACAGGCGTCCATTGCCGTTGGTGGTGAAGTTGAAGAGGAGGCTGCCGGTCACCGCGGCCGCGGTCATGACGACAAGCGCACGCGCGAGCATGCCCGGCGGCAGGTTGCGCACCGAGCGTCCCTTGCGACGCGCCGGAGTCTCGACTTCGATCGGCGCCGCATAGGCGAACACCACGCCACACGCGATCGCGAGCAGCCCGGGCAACACGAACGCCGCGCGCCAGCCCAGCCCTTGCGTCACGAAGCCGGTAACCAGCGCCGCGACCGCGACCCCGAGATTGCCCGCGAGGCCGTTGATGCCGATGGTGGCGCCGGGATTCTTGGTGCGCTGGACCAGCAACGGGATGCCGACCGGATGGTAGATCGACGCGAACGCGCCGATGGCCGCGAGCGCGATCGCGAGCTGCCACGCGTTTTGCGCGAACGCGGTCGCGATCGCCGCCGTGCCGATGCCGAAGAAGAACACCAGCATCATGCGGCGCCGGCCCCACAGGTCGCCCAACCGCCCCGACGGCAGCGAGCCGATGCCGAAGAGAAAGAAAGCGCCCACGCCATAGGGCATCAGGTCTTCCCAATGCGCGAAGCCGAACTCCGATGCGATCGCGCCGATCGCGGCTGCGAACACCAGCAGGAACATGTGATCGATCGCGTGGCCGATGTTGAGCATCAGCTTGACGAGGCGGGAATGGTCGTCGGGCGCGGCCCTGCCGGCGAGGACGGATGCGTTCATGACCGACATTGTCGACCGAGATGGTATCGTCCGTCTTCACAATCTCCGCCACGGACTTTCGAGAAATGGACAACCCGGCGCGCTCTCCATGAACGGTTTCCCACGAGCAGCCGAGCGTCCCGTCGCCGGCCCGGCAGCGCTACAGATCGTAGCGAAACGACAGACCTACGCCGACGGCTTCCATATCGAGCCGCATTGGCACGAGCGCGCGCAGTTCCTCTTCGCCGTCAAAGGCACGATGGCCGTGCGAACGGCACGCTGCGCGTGGATCGTTCCGAGCAGCCGCGCATTGTGGATCCCGTCGCGCGCCATACATGAGATCGAGATGCAGGGTGAAGTCGAGATGCGCACCGTCTATCTGCATCCGCGTGCGACGGCGGACCTGTGGCCCGAGTGCGTCGTGCTCGAAGTCACGCCGCTATTGCGCGAACTGATCGTTCGCGCGGCAGACGAGTCAGCGAGCGAAGAACGCGATCACAGCGCGCTGACAAGCCTTCTGGTCGCCGAGATCCATCGCCTGAGAACCTGCGCGTTTGATTTGCCGCTGCCCCAGAGTGCGGATCTGATGAGGCTTTGCGAGAGCACGATGGCCGATCTCGCAGAGCGCCGTTCCGATCGCGCGGACGCAGCACAGGTGTCGCAAAGCGCGCGTACGGTCTATCGACGCTTCCTGAAAGAAACGGGCATCAGCTTCGCGCGCTGGAAGCAGCAGGCGCGACTGCTCGAAGCGATACGTCGCCTGTCTGGTACCGCGGCGGTGACGACCGTCGCCTTCGATCTTGGCTACCAAAGCCCCGGCGCGTTCTCGACGATGTTCCGTCGTGCGCTAGGCGTCGCGCCGCGTGACTTCATCCGCGAGACGCGAGAAGGCAAACGCGCCTGATGTGCTGATCGGCGACAATGCAGCGCGCCTATGCCAATATGTTCGCTGCCGCACATACGCTGTTATCCATCGGTGCCATATTGCATACGCGTTGCGTGACGGAGGTGCTTGGCCGGTCGCGCGTAAGGATGCGTGCCCGGCAGGTATGGCCAACTCATCGCCGACAGCAAATCGATGCGATGCCTTCGCCTCGCAACGTCACCTCGAGTCCAACCCCATGCCGTGGCGTCACTGATCAAAGAAAAATTCTTGTGCCTGGTGCTCGGGCTGATGTTCGCAACAGCGGCGTTCGCGCAGGACGCATCGATCCCGGCGTTCAAGAATATCGATTCGATGGAGGCGCGCGTTCAAGGTTGCGTCACCTGTCACGGTCAAGGTGGTGAGGGGACGGCCGGCAGCGCCTTCCCGCGCATCGCCGGAAAACCCGCCGGCTACCTCTACAACCAGTTGGTCGCATTCCGCGACGGGACGCGCAAGTACCCGCCGATGAACTACCTGGTTGCCTACCTGCCCGACAGCTACTTGCGCGAGATGGCAGAACATTTCGCGAAGCAGCGGCCACCGTTCGCCGCGAGGCAGGACGCCGCGATCGACCCCGTAGCGCTGGCGAGAGGGCAAGCGATCGCCACCGTCGGTGACAGCGCCAAGCAGGTTCCGGCGTGTGTCGCGTGCCATGGGGTGGGCCTGACCGGCATGGATCCCGGCATTCCCGGCCTGGTCGGCCTGAAGTCGGGATACATCGTCGCGCAGCTCACGAGTTGGCGCGTCGGGTCGCGTCACGCGATCGAGCCCGACTGCATGAAGCGCATCGCCTCGCGCCTGTCGGAGACCGATGTGGCTGCGGTCGCCGCCTGGCTGTCCAGCCGTGATCCGCCGCGCGATCCGTCGCCGGAGTCATCCGACCTGGTCCGCATGCCGCTCGCCTGCGGAAGCCAGCGATGAGCAGCACGCGCATGAAGTTGATGATCGGCGTTGCGGTGTGCGTCGTCGTCGGCGCTCTGGTCATCGGGTGGCTGGTGTTTCCCCGCGGCTTTCTGCCGCGCATCGTCGGGGCACCGGTCGTGAGCGCCACCACGCAGACGATCGCGCGCGGCGAATACCTCGCGCGCGCCGGCGATTGCGTCGCCTGCCACACGATGCCGTCGGCCAAAGCCTTCGCGGGCGGGCGCGCGATGGCCACGCCGTTCGGCGATCTCTTCGTGCCCAACATCACGCCCGACGACGAGACCGGCATCGGTCTTTGGACCTCCGACGACTTCTACCGGATGATGCACACGGGCGTGTCGCGCGACGGCACGCTGATGTATCCCGCGATGCCATTCGCGTCCTATACGAAGGTCACGCGCAACGACTCGGATGCAATCTTCGCCTACCTGCAATCGGTGCCGCCGATCCGCCAGAAGAATCGGCCGCACGAGCTGCGCTTTCCTTACAACAATCGCGATCTGCTGCTGGGCTGGCGGGCGCTCTATTTCCGGGAAGGGACCTTCGTCGCAGACACGAAGCAATCGACGCAGTGGAACCGCGGCGCCTATCTGGTCCAGGGGCTGGGCCACTGCGCGATGTGCCACACCGCGATCAACGCGCTCGGCGGTTCGAGCGAGTCGAAGGCCTTCGAAGGCGGCATGATCCCCAACCAGAACTGGTATGCGCCATCCTTGACCTCGCGCCGCGAGGCAGGGCTGGGCGATTGGAGCACCAAGGACATCGGCGACCTGTTGCAAGTGGGCGTCTCGTCACGGGCGACGGTGTACGGTCCGATGGCCGAGGTGGTCTACAACAGTCTCCAGTATTTGACGGACGACGATGTCGCCGCGATGGCTGTCTATCTGAAGGATCTCGCGCCGCGCGACACGGAGCCGCCCGTCACCAGCAACGCGCGCCTGGTCAGTCCCGAGGTGATGGAGCTCGGCCGGCGCGTGTACGCGCGGCAATGCGCCGCGTGTCATGGCGACGAAGGCAAGGGTCAGGCGCCGATGATGCCGCCCCTGGCCGGCAATCGTTCGATCGTGATGGCGTCGCCGGTCAATTCGATCCGGATGGTGCTCAACGGCGGCTATGCGCCAGGGACGGCGAAGAATCCGCGGCCGCATGGCATGCCGCCGTTCGCGCACGTGCTCAACGACGATGAGGTCGCCGCCGTCGTCACCTACATCCGCGTCGCGTGGGGCAACAACGCCACGCCGGTGGCGCCAGCGAACGCCAACGAATTGCGCAAGGCACTCCCCGAATGAGGCAAGAAGCAAGTCGATGAAGACCGCCGCGACCCCCTCAACCCCCGGGCCCGCCGACGACGCGCAGGTCGAGCGCGTCGTCATCCTTGGCCCGGCTGGCGCATTTGCGGTTGCCGGCATCGCCACGGCGATCGTCGTCGGCCTCTACTTCGCATTCTATTTTTTCGTCTATCTCCCTCGGGGCATTGTGCGGTGAGCGCGTTCGAGTCTCACGAGAAAGGAAACGGCCCTTCCGGTCTAGAGGCGGTCGCGATCGCGGCGGAGAAACGCTGGATGGTGGTCGTCGCGCTGATCATCGTGATGCTGATCGCGATGATGGTCTTCACCGGCATCCACTGGGCGGCGATGCCACCGTCGCGCGTCGAGACCATCGATCCGCGCACCCTCCATCTGTCGGGCGAATTCGTCGAGGACAATCTCGGCACGAGCATGGGCAGCGACGGCAAGGTGACGGTGCGTCTGGTCGCGCAGCAGTATTCGTTCGTGCCTCAATGCATCGTCGTGCCGGCCGAGATGCCGGTCACGTTTCGCGGCACCAGCAGCGATGCGATCCACGGCTTCGTGATCGGCACGACCAACGCGAACGTGATGCTGGTGCCGGGTTTCGTCGCGACCTTCACGACTTCCTTCAAGCGCGTCGGGGAACAGTTGATGCCGTGCCACGAATACTGCGGCACCGGGCACGAGGCGATGTGGGCGCGTGTGCAGGTGATCGACCCGATCGAGTTCCTCGCGAAAACGCGCAACGGCGAGAGGTTGAGCTGTGTTCGTCGCTAAGCGCCTCGTCCTCGCCCACTTCTGGGTCGCCTTTGTGGCATTCGCGGTGGCCGTGCTGCTGGGCGAGTGGCAGATGTTCATCCGCAGTCCGCTGCACACGTGGATCGACAACCCGGAGCTCTACTACCGCTCGGTGACCGCGCACGGCACCGTGATGGGGTACGTGTTTCCGACGCTGATCGCGATGGGCTTCGGTTATGCGATCACCGAGCTGGCGCTCAAGCGCCCGTTGCTCGGCTTGCGCTGGGCCTGGGGCGGATTCTGGATGGTGATGGCCGGCACCGTGATGGCCTCGACGCCGGTCGCGCTGGGCCGTGCATCGGTGCTGTACACTTTTTATCCGCCGCTGATCGCCGACGCCTTCTACTACCTGGGCATCGTGCTGGTGGTGGTCGGGTCCTGGGTGTGGGTGGCGCTCATGGTGATCAACCTTCGCGCGTGGAAGAAGGACAACCGGGGCGCCACCGTACCGCTCGTGATGTTCGGCAATGTCGCCAGCGCCTACCTGTGGGCCTGGACCTCGATCGGCGCGGCGGTCGAGATCATCTTCCTGATCCTGCCGGTCGCGCTCGGCTTCAAGGACACGATCGACGCGGGACTGTCGCGGGTGTTCTTCTCGTGGACGCTGCACGCGATCGTCTACTTCTGGCTGATGCCAACCTACATCGTGTTCTACACGCTCGTTCCCCGGGCGATAGGCGGCCGGCTCTACAGCGACACGATGGGCCGCGTCGCCTTCGTCCTGTTCCTGGTGTTCTCGATGCCGATCGGCATCCACCATCTCTTCGCCGATCCGCAGGTCGGTTCGGGATTCAAGTTCATGCACGCGGTGTTCACGGCGATGGTGTCGGTGCCGACCTTCCTGACGGTCTTCACGATCGTGGCGTCGGCAGAGATCGCGGCGCGCCTGCGCGGCGGCAAGGGATTGCTCGGGTGGGTGAGGGCGCTGCCGTGGGACAACCCGATGATGCTGGCGGTCACCTTTTCATTCGTCATGCTGGGCTTCGGTGGCGCCGGTGGGCTCATCAACATGAGCTACCAGATGAACGAGACGATCCACAACACCCAGTGGGTGACGGGGCACTTCCACCTGATCTTCGGCGGCGCGATCGTCATCATGTATTTCATGCTGGCCTATGAACTGTGGCCGCAACTGACCGGCTGCGCACCGCTGCCGCAGAAGCTCGTCAGGGCGCAGCTCTGGCTCTGGTTCATCGGCATGATGGTGCTCGCCATGCCGTGGCATCTGGTCGGGCTGATGGGGATGCCGCGGCGCATGGCCTACTACGATTACACCCACCCGGCGATCCATCCGCAGGCCTGGACGGTGATCGCATCCACCGTCGGCGGACTGGCGCTGGTGGTGTCGGCGCTGCTGTTCGTGTTCGTGCTCGCGAGGGGGAGAAAGCGGAACGAAGCGCCGGAGCCTTTCACCTTCAGCGTAGCGGTTCACATGCCAGCCCGTGTTCCTGCGGCGTTGAACGGTTTCGGCCTGTGGGTTGCGCTGATGATCGCCTTGACGATCGTGAACTACGGCTTCCCGATCGTGCAACTGGCGATGCTCGAGGGTACGTCGGTCCCTGTGATCCACGTGGGAGCACCGCGGTGAGCGGCCAGCGTGTGGTTGCGTGGAGCAACCCCTGGTTTCGCTGGAGCGTCATTTCGTTTTGCGCATCGAGCGTGGCGGCGATCCTGATCGGCTTCATCTGGCTGCCATCGGCGCAGGGAGACTTCAGCGCACAGGGCCTGTGGGCCAGCATCTGCCGCGCCGCGGGCGTGCCTGCCCGCTGGAGCGAAGCGCCGCAGGCCACTGCAAGCGGCGCGCGTTCGACCAGCGTCGTGCTCAACGAGGCGATGGCCAAACGCGGCAGCGACGTCGCGGTCGGCCGCGGCGCGA
This sequence comes from Burkholderiales bacterium, assembly GCA_038254545.1. GTDB lineage: Bacteria > Pseudomonadota > Gammaproteobacteria > Burkholderiales > Burkholderiaceae_D > CAHJXF01. The sequence goes on from JBBSGB010000056.1 coordinate 18,416, forward strand.
CGCTGGCCCTGCAATGCACGACCTGTCACGGCGAACGCGGCGTCAGCGCCGCCAACGCGCCGAATCTAGCGGGTCAGTATCCCGAGGTGATCGTCAAGCAGATGCTCGATTTCAAGAGTGGCGACCGCAGCAGCGCCGTGATGCAGGCCCTCGCTGCTAACCTGTCCGAGCCCGCGATATGCGACCTGGCCGCCTACTACGCATACCTGCCCAAGCCGAGCACCGGCAATCTCGATGGCCAGGTTCCTGCGTTGATCCGGGTTGGCGATCCGATGCGAAACATCGCGCCTTGCGGCGCGTGCCACGGAGGCTTCGGCGACAAGCTGGGTGCGCCGTGGCTCGAAGGAATGCCGCGTGAGTACCTGGTCGTTCAATTGACCAACTTCGCCGGCGGTGCGAGAAGGAACGACAGTCTCGCCCAGATGCGCAACATGGCGCGCGCCTTGTCTGCGACCGAGACCGAGTCGATCGCCAGCTACTACGCCGGGGCCGCCCCCAGGCCGAGGTAGAAGTCGTCTCCTTTCGGGAGACTTCTAGAATGCGCGCTCGAAGAATTCTCGAACGCGCAAACAAAACCTGATCGCAGCGTCGGTTGAATGTCCGCGACAAGGTAATGTCCGTTGTCGCACACGACAATTCTTCAATGCTCGATCCCTGACCTCGATTCGATGACCGCGCCACCACAGACCCATGCCGGCCACACGCCGATGATGCAGCAGTACCTGCGCATCAAGGGTCAGCATCCCGACACGCTGCTGCTGTATCGCATGGGCGACTTCTACGAGCTCTTCCACGACGACGCCAAGCGCGCGGCGCAACTGCTGGACATCACGCTGACGGCACGCGGGCAATCGAACGGGAAGCCGATCCCGATGGCGGGCGTGCCCTTC
>JBBSGB010000057.1:0-18970 GCA_038254545.1 Burkholderiales bacterium
CCCGTCTGGACTTCCGGCGCCTTTGACGCCTTCACACTAATCGGACCGGGTGCGTGCGGCTTCATCATGCAGGCCAGGAATCAGAACAGCGATCCCGCTACAGGCCGGATAGATAAACGCGAGTCGTTCACCGCCAACCAAACGAGCTTGCGGTTTCCGGGCGGACCATAGAAAGTCCATGCTCCACGCTTCGTTGACGCGCGCTGCTGGCTGCAACGGGACGCGCTCGCTGGCTGGCCGCTTGGCCTTGCGGCGCTTGCGGACCGCCAGATCGGCCACTCGATAGAGCCGATACACGCGCTTGTGGTTGATGCCCGGAAACTCGGGACGCAGCAGGTCGTGAATGCGTCGATAGCCGAAGCGCCGGCGCATATGCGCGATCTCGACGATCCATCCCTTCAAGGTCTGGTTCATTGGCGTCCCCGCGGGCGGATGGCGATACGCATCTCGGGATAGCCCCACAAGCCGGTATGCGCGACGTTCGGACAGATGGTGTTCCTCGACCATCCGCTCGATCGCCACGCGATTGACCTGTGGGGCTATCTTTTTACGCTGAGGACGCTCTTGAGCGCGTGCATGTCCAGGTGCGCCTCGGCCAGCAGCCGCTTGAGCTTCGCGTTCTCGCTCTCGAGTTCACGCAGCCGCTTCGCGTCCGGCACGTCCATCCCGCCGTACTTCGCGCGCCACATGTAGAACGTTGCGTCGCTAAAGCCACCCTTGCGGCACAGCTCCTTGATCTGCATGCCAGCCTCGGCCTGCTTCAAGAACCCAATGATCTGTTCTTCGCTGAATCGACTCGTCTTCATGTCCGTCATTCTCCATCGTGACGGACTTCACTGCCTTTACGATGGCGCGGCTGGAAGGGGGCAGGTCATGCTCGCTCAGCACTTCTTCACCAAATTCGCGGCAGAAAAAAGTCCCCGCCTACTGGGCTTCAGCAGCCGCGCCATGCGCGCGATGGAAGGTCACGCTTGGCCAGGTAACGTGCGGGAGCTGATCAATCGCGTGCGAAGAGCCATGGTCATGGCCGAAGGACGTTTGGTGACGATTGCCGATCTCGGCTTGCAACAGCGCGCGGAACTCGAGTTCGGAGAAGCATTGGGCGAAGCCCGAATCAGCGCCGAACGCCATGCGATTACCGCGGGCTTGCATCGCGCGCAAAAAAACGTGAGTCAGACCGCACGCGATCTTGGCGTCTCTCGGATGACGCTTTATCGTCTAATGGCAAAGCATGACATCAACGTTTGACAAGGATTGAGGCCCCTCAATCGGTCTACCACATTCGGATCGAGTGGCAAGGCTCGCATTAATGAACGCGCTAGACGACGAATCGCTTGACTCACACACCTTGCGTCGCCTGCAGCGCAACTCATTCGAATATTTTTTGAATGAGACAAACCGGGCAAATGGTCTGGTTCTCGACAAGACCGCGCCGGATTGGCCAGCGAGCATCGCCGCGATCGGGATGGCGCTGACGGTATATCTCGTTGGAGCCGAACGGAAGTTCATCAAACGAGGCGAGGCCGCGGAGCGCACATTGACGACACTGCGTTTTCTCGCGACGAGCGAACAGAGCGAAGCATCCGACGCTACGGGCTACAAAGGCTTCTACTATCACTTCCTGCATATGGAGACCGGGCGGCGCGAGTGGCAATGCGAACTGTCGAGCATCGATACAGCGTTGTTGATCACCGGGGTCCTGGCGGCGTCCGAATACTTCAGCGGTTCGAGCGACCAAGAATCGGAGATTCGCGACCTTGCGAAGGTTCTCTATGAACGCGTCGACTGGGCTTGGATGCTTGATGGCCACGATACGATTTGCCATGGCTGGAACCCGGAGAACGGCTTCCTTCCGTATCGCTGGGAAGGCTATGACGAGGCGCTCATCCTCTATCTATTGGCGCTGGGATCACGGACGCATCCGATTCGTCCGCACTGTTACGAAGCATGGTGCCGCACCTATGAATGGAAGCGGATCTACGAAATCGACTTTCTCTATGCCGGCCCACTGTTTATCCACCAGTTGTCGCACATCTGGTGCGACTTCCGCGGCATCCGCGATCGCTTCATGCGCGAGCACGACTGCGACTATTTTGAAAACAGTCGTCGAGCAACGCTGATCCAACAGCAGTACGCCGTCTGCAATCCGATGGGATTCCGGCATGTCAACAGTCGGTGCTGGGGTGTTACAGCCAGCGACGGGCCCGGCAGCCAGACGAAGAAAATCGACGGCGTCGAACGGACGTTCTTCGACTACGTTGCACGCGGTGCGCCGTACGGTCCGGATGATGGAACGCTGGCACCCTGGGCGGTCGCAGCGTCGCTGCCTTTCGCGCCGGAGATCGTCGCGCCGACGATTACCCACTTCGCAAATCTCGACATAGGCGTGCGGAATCCCTATGGCTTCAAGGCGTCCTTCAACCGCGAGTTCAATAGCGGCTCAGAGCATTCTCTGGGATGGGTATCGCCGTACCACTATGGAATCAACGAAGGCCCTACGGTGCTAATGATTGAGAACCATCGCACCGGCATGATTTGGGCTTTGATGCGGCGGTGCGCGTCGCTGACTAACGGGCTTAAAGCAGCGGGCTTTGTTGGCGGCTGGCTTTCTTGAACAGTGAAAAAACGATTGCTGAATCCTACGTTTGGATCATATGGAACAACGCGGATGGCCTTACGAACGGCCGCTTTCTGGCCGCTTTGCGACCTTCGCAAATAATGCAGTCCAATCCAAACCGGCTCGTCGAGCGACGCTCGAAAGGCGCGCCACCATCAGGACAGCCGGTTGGTTGCCCACGGTCCCTGAGAGATGTCCCCGACGATCATGACCACCTTCGTGCGCTGGTCCTCGCCGAACGAGATGTCGCCCATTCCCATCTCGGCCCGCCGACCATCCATCGACTCGACGAACCATCGGCCCGACATCGGTACGATCCATTGCGGCTTGGGGTTCTCGTGCCACTCGCCAACCCACCCGACCGCAGCACCGTGACGAATACGGTCGACTGATCGTGTGTCTTCTTTCCCTGCCATTGCGGCTTGGCGGGCGGCGAGATCGGCGAGAGTTCGAACTCGGTCATTGCGCAACGGGTTTGTCGACTCACGCCGTTCGCATCGGTCCAGGTGTGCCAGTAGGGAACGGTCGGCTTTGGATCGGTCATGGCGTGGACGCGTAAGGATGCGTGGACGAGAAGGGATGCTCGATGAATTGATTCACGGTGCTCGCGCTGATTCCGAAGGTGATCAGCAAGAATCCGCCGGCGAGCGCGATGTTCTTCCAAAAATCCCAGAACAGTCCGCGCGCGCGACTGTCCCCTTTAACCCAAAAATCGCCCGGCTGCCAGAACGGCTTCCATAGCAACGCCGTCGCACAGCAGTAGCCGGCGAGCACGAAGGCGGCGAAGCGATCGGCGATGCCCGTGAGCACCGCGGCCGACGTCACCACCTCGACGCAGAAGCCGAGGCTGATCATGACCGCTGCGAGCTTCCGCGACGCGATCGCTTGCCTCGCTTGACCCACGGCGTTGGCGAATTCCAGCACCTTGTCGAGCGCGCTGAACGGAAGGAACAGCAGCACCAGCATGAGCCGGATGCCGAACGCGATGCAGATACTCAGCACGATCATGGAAACCTCTTCGCAAGCCGTCAGAATCGATGCTATGCACGGCGTCTCGAGAGCGGTAAGCCGCGACGTCGACACGTGATCGGCGAACTGTAGCGTGGACGACGATTCTCAATGCGGCGCGACGCGCTGCGCGGCAATCGGGCGCACGCATATTTGCATCTTTGGTCGGTCTATCGAGGATATTGCGCGGGCGCGTCGTAATGAACGTTCGGCGAAGGCGACCATAATCTCGTCCTCGAGTTTCCAGATCCATCTCGACGAAAAACCACGTGAAGCTTGAAACTCCCAGCGAACCGGCGCATGCGGTTCGCGACACGCAGGAAGGTCTGCGGCTGGCGCAGATTGAGAAGGGCGAGCACTGGCGCACTTGGGGGCCTTATCTCAGCGAGCGCCAGTGGGGCACCGTACGCGAGGACTACAGCGCCGACGGCGACGCATGGAACTACCTGCCACATGACGAGGCGCGCAGTCGCGCCTATCGATGGGGCGAGGACGGGATCGCGGGCTTCGCGGACGAGCACTTGCGCATCTGTCTCGCCGTCGCGTTCTGGAACGAGCGCGACCCGATACTCAAGGAGCGGTTCTTCGGGCTCTCCAACGCCGAAGGAAATCACGGCGAGGACGTGAAGGAGCTCTACTATTTCCTCGACGGCACCCCAACGCATTCCTACATGCGGATGCTCTACAAATATCCGCAGGCCGCATTCCCCTACGAAGAATTGATCGCCCGCAATGCCGAACGCGGACTTGACGATCCGGAGTTCGAGATCACAGACACCGACGTGTTCGCCGACCGCCGCTATTTCGACATCGAGATCGAATATGCGAAGGCAGCGACCAACGACGTATTGCTGCAGGTCACGGCACACAACCGCGGCGCAGTGGACGCTCCGCTGCATCTGCTTCCGCAGGTCTGGGCGCGCAATACCTGGGCGTGGCACGCGGGAAGCTCGAAGGCCAGACTCGATGGCGTTGGAGATCGTGACATCCGCATCGCAGTCGACGGCATGCCGGCCATGCGATTGACCTGCGACGGTGATCCGGACCTGATCTTCTGCGACAACGAGACAAACACGAAGCGACTCTTCGGTCAGGACAAGCCCGGGTACTTCAAGGACGGATTCAACGCTCTTATCGTCGATGGCGATCAGGACGCCATCAATCCCGCGCGCGTCGGTACCAAGGGCGCGGCGCACTACGCGTTCAACGTGCCGGCCGATGGACAGGTCACCGTGCGCGTGCGCTTGAGGCAAGTTGATGCTCCGCCCGCCGACGACTTCGATGCCATTCTGGCCGCACGGAGCGCCGAGGCCGACGAGTTCTACGCGGCACTTCAAGGCGGCATCACCGACGCCGACGCGCGCCTCGTGCAACGACAGGCCTTCGCCGGTCTGCTGTGGGGCAAGCAGTACTACGGCTACGACGTCAGACGTTGGTTCCGCGGTGACCCGGCGATGCCGAAGCCGCCCGAAGAGCGCAAGAAGGGCCGCAACCGGGACTGGCGGCATCTCGTGCTGTCCGAAGTGATCTCGATGCCGGACAACTGGGAGTACCCGTGGTTCGCGAGTTGGGATCTCGCGTTCCACTGCATCGCGTTCGCATTGATCGACCCGGCATTCGCGAAGGCGCAGCTCGTGCTACTGCTTCAGGCACGCTCGCAGCATCCCAACGGCGAACTGCCCGCCTACGAATGGGACTTCAGCGCGGCGAACCCGCCCGTGCACGCCTTCGCGGCGCTTCAGATCTACGAGATCGACAAGCGGCAATGCGGTGTCGGCGACATGGTCTTTCTCGAGCGCGTCTTCCACAAGCTCGCGCTCAACTTCACGTGGTGGGTGAACCGACAAGACATGGAGGGCCGCAACATCTTCCAGGGCGGCTTCCTCGGGCTCGACAACATCGCGCTCTTCGATCGCAGCGTGCCAATGCGGAACGGCTCCTACGTCGATCAATCCGATGCGACCGCATGGATGGCGATGTACGCGCTCAATCTGATGCGCATGGCGATGGAGCTCGCAACGCGCGACGGGTTCTACGAAGATCTCGCGCCCAAGTTCTTTGATCACTTCCTCTACATCGCCTTGGCGGCCGAGGCGGTGGATAGCGGCTCGGGCACCGGGCTGTGGGACGACGAGGACGGCTTTTACTACGACATCCTGCAGCAACCGGGCCACCCGCCGCAACCCTTGCGGGTGCGATCGATGGTGGGCCTCATCCCACTGCTTGCAGTCGAAGTCCTTCACGATGGCGTGATCCGCGACCTTCCCGAATTCGAGGAGCGCCTGCGCTGGTTCCTCAAGCAATGCCCGGAACTCGCACGGCTGGTCTCGCACTGGAGCGACAAGAATAAGCTCGAGTACCGATTGCTGTCCGTGATGCGCCGCGACCGCATGAATCGCGTGCTGTCACGCATGCTCGACGAAAACGAGTTCCTGTCCGACTTCGGCGTACGGTCGATCTCCAAATACCATCTGGCGCATTCCGTCACGATCAAGCAGGAAGACCAGACCCACACCATCACCTACGAACCGGGCGAGGGGCGCACGCGATTGTTCGGCGGCAATTCAAACTGGCGCGGGCCGATCTGGATGCCGCTGAACTACATGATCATCGAATCGCTCTACAAATTTCATGCGTACTACGGCGACGAGCATCAGGTCGAATTCCCGGCGGGTTCGGGCGACAAGAAGAACCTGTTCGAAATCGCGACGGCGTTGTCCGAGCGCATCAAGCGACTATTCCTGAAGGACGCAGAGGGCCACCGTGCGATGTTCGGCGACAGTCCGCTCGAGCAGGAGGATCCACTGTTTCGCGACCAGCTGCTCTTTCACGAATATTTCCATGGCGATACCGGCAAGGGCCTCGGCGCCTCGCATCAGACCGGATGGACCGCATTGATCGCCGTGCTGCTCCATCCGCGCGATCCTTCCAAGCCCCACGAAGCGACTCTGGCCGCTTCTATCGATAACAGCGACCCAACCTCCGGAGAAGTTTCATGAGCGTCCCAGACGAGTCGCAGTCGCAGTCGCAGGCCCCGACGATCGTGCCGGTGGTCCCATACTCGAGCTTGCTCACCGGGCAGCCGGCGCTCGTGACCGGCGCGAACTCCGGCATTGGCAGAGCCGTCGCGATCGGACTCGCCAAGGCCGGCGCCGACGTGGTGGTCAACTACGTGACCGATCCGGCCGCGGCCGACGAGGTCTGCAACGAGATCGTGAGGCTGGGCCGTCGCGCGATCGCCATCAAGGCCGATGTCAGTTCGGAAGACGATGTGACCGCGATGTTCGCGCAGGCCATCAAGGCATTCGGAACGCTGCACATCGTCGTCAGCAACGCGGGATTGCAGAGCGACGCGCGCTTCATCGACATGACGCTCGCGCAGTGGAACAAGGTGATCAGCGTCAATCTCACAGGACAATTCCTGTGCGGGCGTGAAGCGGCGCGCGAGTTCGTGCGCAGAGGAGTGGACAAGTCGGTCAGCGTCGCCGCCGGCAAGCTAATCTGCATGAGTTCGGTCCATCAGCAGATTCCGTGGGGAGGCCATGTCAACTACGCGACCTCCAAGGGAGGCGTGATGCTGATGATGAAGAGTATCGCGCAAGAACTGGCGCCGCAGCGGATTCGCGTCAACGCGATCGCGCCCGGCGCGATTAGGACGCCAATCAACACCGCCGCGTGGAGCACGCTCGAGGCATATGAAAGCCTGATGCAATTGGTTCCCTACAACCGCATCGGCGAGCCCGAGGACATCGCGCAGGCTGCGGCGTGGCTGGCGTCGGATGCGGCCGACTATGTCACGGGTGCGACGTTGTTCGTGGATGGCGGAATGACGTTGTATCCCGGGTTTTCGACTGGCGGGTAGCCGTATCGGTCGCGGGCACGGGTATCGGTGAGAAGGCGGTGACTGAGGCGGACTCCCCAATTCTTATTCACTCCCAAATATTGTTCTTCGACACGTGAAACGCCTTCAGAGCCTTTTCGATCTCATCGGGTCGGGTCGCGCGACTGCCGACGAGGAGACGTGTAAATTCTTCAGGCCCGACCATCCAACGAAGTTGGGCTGAAACGAACAGGAGGTTACTGATTCGCTCGTGCAGCTTGCATTCTTCTCAACGCCTTTTTGGCCACGACACATTGCGGAAGATCATAGAACTGGCCGCGAACCACACCGCCGCTCACTCTGCTGGAGTTGTTGCCATAGGTGCTGAAGAAAGTCGCGCACTCATCACGCGAGCGCTTGTCGCGGGCGATGCATTGCTCCACCTTCCGCGCTCGAATCGGTTCCAGCTTCGCGGTACGCGCGGCTTCGCAGCGTTGATCGAGCGCGTGAACCTGTGCGATCGTAATAGGCTCTGCAGCGGACGCGGACCCAAGCAGCAGAACCAATCCCAATATGCTCAGGCATGCGCGCATGACTTCTCCTCAAGCACTTCAGCCGCGTGATCCGCGAGGCGGGAGCGCCCTCGCGTTCCAATTATGAATGGGATTAGTGGATTTGGTGTTCGGAAGCGTCGATCGTCGCAATCAAAAAATGGATTGGCGCAGTATTCCTGCTATTGCTCATCGAGTTTGTAGCGGCGATACATTTTCTGAAGTGTAAGAGTCGAGGAGTTCGCAGGCGTGGAGCGCCTCCCTCGCCCGCGCCTTCACCGTGCGCCATTCGCCGTCCGAGCTAGGCTGCGTCAAGCTGCAGCACGATCGGCGTCGGGTCGTGCCCTCAAGTCAAAACAGCCGCTGCTGGGATTCCGGAGGCTGAGTCACCGCCGCTACTGGCTCGGGCGCAGGCCGTACGTCATATCGCGAACTGTCAGGTAATACGCCACACAGCGCCTGAGCTTGGGCGACATCACCGAATAGCCAGTTCTCATAGTCTCTTGGATCAAGGATCAGTGGCGATCGATCGCGAATGTTGCCGAGAAATTCGTTGGGCTTGGTGGTCAACATCAGAAAGGTGAGGACGGGCCGGCCGCTCTTAAAATCCTTGCCGGTCTCGTAAAGGCCGGCTGCGAACATCGTCTTTTGGTCGAGCTGCGATATCTCGACCCTTTGCTTTCCGGAGGCGAGCGCGGGCCATTCATACCAGGACGATATCGGAACCAAACAGCGACCACCGGCAAACGCTTTGCGAAAGGTCGGCAGGATTGCAGCGGTCTCGCTCTTGGCGTTATGGAGCGGCTTCTTGACAAGCTTGCCGGGTTCACCAGTACGGTGGCTGGGGGCGCCTGGCATCAATCTCAAGATGCCCCAACGCCGCATCTCCATGATGGGCCGATGGTCCTCGAGTCGGATTATCGGCATCTCGTCGGTTGGCCGAACGTCAGCCCGCTCCTCGTCAAGATCGATCTTCGCGACGATGAAGCGCCATGTGCCTACGAGATCCTGTTCCCAGTGGCGTTTGAGTCGGTAGCGGCCGCACATTGCGATCAGCGATCACTGCTCTGATCGAGCAGGGCGATGCACCGTGCGGCCTCGTCTATTCGATTTCGCGCGCGCTTTACGTTGGCCAGATTCCTAACGGTTGGATTCGCTCGGCACTTACACATCGTCGCATCGAAATCGCCTTCAGCGGCCGATAAGAAATTCTGCGCGTCAATCAGTTTCTCGCGAAATGTCTTGCCTGCGGCCATCGCCAAGCGCGCGTCACTTGGGTGTGGGCTGGGGCGCTGGTTGAACCGCGGGCTGCGCAGGCTGTGCGCGCTGCGCATCAGCGACCGCTTTCTCGTCCTTCACCTTGTTGCGATGGTGATTGATCGCGCATCCGGCTGCGGCGCCCAACACCGCATGGTGGCCCGCAACGTGTCCAGCGACGCCACCAACCGCTGCGCCACTGACGCAGCCCTTTGCGTTTACGGATCCACAAGCGGCCGTCAATACCAGTCCTGCAAAAACTGCGGCGATAGTGTTTTTCATGACGTCTCCAAGAAGGGGTGGGCGAGGGTTGATGCGCAAAATATCGTAGCGGTGATCGCCTTCTTGTCAATCAGCAACGCGCTCATCATGATGCTGATCCGGTCCGCGAACGCGCCGCGACAGAAGGCCGCTCGACGCGCATCCCTCCTCGACCTAGGCTCGAGCCGTAATCAGCGAAATATAAGCCAGCGGGAATGACTGCTTTTAGAGGATGCGACGTACGGAACGGGTCCCTTTCAAAATGTCATGTTTGGACACGCCTATTCAGCATTTTGGTCTGTTCGCGTGGGCAAGTGACTCTGGCTATCGCGCCTTCAGCGGTGCGGCAGGTACGACCGCCGCAGTGCCTTCCGGATTGATGTTGAAAACCAAAAACGTGAACGGTTCATCGCCCGCATTTCCCCATTGATGCACGAGCGTTGACGGTTCATAGATAAACGAGCCTGGCCCCTTTACGTCGGTCTTGCCTTCGACCGTGTTGGCGCCGCTGCCCGCGAGAACGCGGTAGAGCGCCGCCCCCGTTCGATGGTGGGGTGGGTTGGAAGGCATTCGCGTCGGAAACGAAATGCGCGTCAGGTTCACGTCATAGCTGCCCGGCTTCAGGTCGGGGATTGGTGCCGCTGTGCGATATAGCTCCTGCACGATGGCTGGTGCCGTCTCGACAGGCTGGTCCAGGTCCGTCACTGGGACAATGAAGAAGTGAATAAAGATGGACGGTTCGCCCGGCGCTGCCTTTAGCAACGCCTTCCGACCAGAAGCAATGAACAATCCTTCACCGCCTGTTAACTCTTTGGTGTCTCCGTCGAGCGAAACTGCCGTCGATCCGGAGATCTGATAAAGCATGCCGTTGCCCGCTGTGACGCTGCTACTTTCCCCCGGCGGAATGGTGACCTGCACCGCTTTGAAATAGATCGGCACATCGGACACGGTTGCCAACTTGGACGCCGCGACCACAGTTCTGGCAGTGGTTGGTTGCGCTTGAGTGGTTTGCGCTGCCGCGGAGTCAAACAATATCGCCGCGGCAAGCAGCACTATTGCAGTTGTTCCAAGCTGCATGATGCCCCTAGGTTAGATTGTTGAGCGGATCACCCGCATCCATTTTGAACATTGAGCGCTGGACGAACGCGCAGTGCGGGGAACGCTACGCCGTTGAAAATGTAGCGTCAAGCAAGCCTTTGATGCGCCGCCTTTTGACCAGATTGAAGACCCGCACGCAGATTCGACCACTGTACGAATTCCGGTTCTGTCGCGATAGGCCGATGAGGCCGAGCGAAATCGCTATGCCGATCGAGATCAAAAGGGCAGTGAGTAGAACTGAGTCGCTGGAGACGAGGCTCGGTCTTTGATGCGCGGAGCTGACCCTTGCGAATCATGTGCATGGTCTCGATACCGGCGATCAGAATGCGTGCGCACCGAAAGGTCTTGAATCCGCGCAGCGGACGGGTGATGCGTTTGACGGCTCGATGGTCTTGCTCTCAAGACTAGCCCCACCGCCAAGCAGTCATGCTCTCCGAAGAAAAAACGACGACGTCCCCCAACGGCCCCGTCGAATCAAAGGCTTTGCCGCCTTTCCCCGCGGTGAGGCCTGCTCTCCTGGCAAGGTGCGCTGTCTCTTGACTGCGGTCCAGGTCGACTTCGCTAGTCCGCTTTAGGCCCATGGTCCGCGTATCAGACGACACAGTCTGTGTGCGCAACTTATGTTGCGGCCGTTCGGCGTGAGTTCAGCCGCGAATATCTCGCGACGATTCAGCTTTCGCGGCTCGATCGAAGAGCGGACGCGTCGATCAAAGGCTTCGTGTCAACGCCGATTCAAATCTGACCCACTTACCGCCAGAACGCCGACCTGTCAGCGTCGCGGCCCTGCACGCGCTCGCGGGTCTCGCGCCTCGCTTCGTGCTGCGCGACCGCGTGCTCAGTCGCATGCTGTCGGGCTAGATAATTAGCTCGATCAGAAATGGCCCTTCGCGCGCGAAACTCGAGCGCATCAGGTCTGCGCATTCGCCCATAGTCGTCGCGCGCGCGGCCTCCACCCCGAGGCCCCTCGCGATGTCGACCCAGCGCAGATCGGGGTTGCCGAGCTCGAGCATGCTCATCGCGGTCGGGCCCGGCGTCGCGCCGACGCCGGCGTATTCACCGACGAGGATCGCGTAACGGCGGTTGTTGAGCAGGATCGTCGTCACCGGCAGTCGTTCGCGTGCCTGAGTCCACAGTGCCTGCAGCGTGTACATCGCCGAGCCATCGGCCTGCAAAGCGACCACGCGACGCCCGTTGCCCGCGAGCGCCGCGCCGGTCGCGACGGGTAGTCCGTCGCCAATCGCGCCGCCGGCGAGATGCAACCAGTCGTTCGCGGGCGCGGCCATCGTGAGCGGATAGAGGCCGCGACCGTACGAGATGCTCTCGTCGGACACGATCGCCCCCTCGGGCATCAGCGCGGCGACGGTGCGAGCAAGGCCCTCGGGCGTCGGCGCACCGTCCGCAACCCCGGGTCGCGGACCGGGATCGGGCAAGGCGCGCACGGTCGCGCCGAGTTCCTTCGCGAGCGCGGCGAGGGCGGCCACGCCGTCCTGGTCGGGGCGCGCGAGGACATGAAGTTGGGCGTCGGCGCGGTACTGCGTCGACGGCTTGCCCGGATACGCGAAGAAGGCCACCGGCGGCTTCGCCTGCACGAGCACGAGGTCGTCGTAGGGACGCAGGCGCTCGATCGCCATGTCGACGGGATAGGGCACGCGTTCGAGCGGCACGCGCCCGCGACCGCGCGCGAGATGCGCGGTCACGAAGTCCACGAGCAGTTCGGCGCCGGTCGATTGCGCGATCGTCCACGCAAGACGCTGGCCTTCGTCGAAGAGCGCATCGCCGGCCAGCAGCAACAGCACGCGGCGTCCGCTGCGCAGCACGCGCGCGACGTTGTCGACCGCGTTCGGATCGAGCGCGGTCGGCGACGGCACGGCCAACGCCTCGGCGACGACGCCGCCCTCGTCCCACGACGCGTCCGAGGGAAGAATCAGCGTCGCGACCTGGCCCGGCTGCGTGCGCGCGGCCTGCACCGCGGCCGCGGCGTCGCGCCCGACCTCGGCTGCGTGCGTGCTCGTGCGCACCCAAGAAGAGACCGTTCGCGCTATCGCGTCGGTGTCGGCGGTGAGCGGTGCGTCGTGCGGTCGATGGTCGGTCGCCTGGTCGCCGACGATGTTGACGATGCCGCTGCGCGCGCGACGCGCGTTGTGCAGGTTCGCGAGGCCGTTCGCGAGCCCCGGTCCGCAATGGAGCAGCGTGCACGCGGGCCTGCGCGCGATGCGCCAGTAGCCGTCGGCCATGCCGGTGACGACGTTCTCCTGCAGGCCGAGCACGCAGCGCATGCCGGGCGTCTGATCGAGCGCGGCCACGAAGTGCATCTCGCTCGTGCCGGGGTTCGCGAAGCAGACGTCGACGCCCGAAGCGATGAGTGTCCGGACCAGACTTTGTGCGCCGTTCATGTGGTCTCCCAGTCGCGAGTGATGCCGAGCGCGCGAGTATCGATGGATTCGGGTTCGACGGCGCGACGTCGCCTGTTGCGATTCGTTGCCGCACGAGACTGTGCTAGCAGGGCGCATCGCATCCGTCCATCGGGTCTTTTCGCGAGGCCCGACCCGACATCGCCGCTTGTCAACACGCGTGGACAGTCGCAAGATCGTTCACTGAACTTCTCGCGTCCATGACGAAGAGTCCCCGAAGGAGACACCGATGACCTGCCATTTCCTCGCGGCATGCGCCGCTCTCGTCGCCGCGGCTTTCGCGGTCCCCGTCCACGCTGCCGATCCGATCCGGATCGCGGTGATCTCCGAAGCACAGGCCGTCGCGGGCTCGTCGATCGCGCCTGCCGCGCAGCTCGCCGCGGACGAGATCAACGCGAAGGGTGGCGTCGACGGACGGAAGATCGAGATCATCGCGTACGACGATCACTCGTCGGCCGCCGAAGCCGTGCGCGCGTTCCAGCGCGCGGTCAACGAGGACAAGGCCAACGCGGTCATCGCGAGCTACACGTCGGAGGTGGTCCTCGCGCTCGAGCCCTGGGCCGCGCGCCTGAAGACGCTGATGATCACGCCGGGTGCGGCGTCCGACGTCATTACGCAGAACATCGCGAAGGACTACGAGACCAACAAGTACACGTTCCACGGCTACCTCACGTCGACCGCGCTCGCGGGGCTTGTCTGCGACGCCGCGAAGGACCTGCTCGTCGACAAGTACAAGATGAAGACCGCGGTCATCGTGACCGAGGACGCGGCATGGACGAAGCCGCTCGCCGCAGGCTACGTGGACTGCCTGCCCAAAGCGGGACTGCAGGTCCTCGACAACATTCGTTTCTCGCCCGACACGACGGACTTCACGCCGATCTTCAACAAGATCGAAGGACAGAAGCCGGACGTGATGATCACCGGCATCTCGCACGTGGGCACGCAACCCACCGTGCAGTGGAAGAGCCAGCAGGTGCCGATCCCGATGCTCGGCATCTCGTCGCAGGCAACCAACTCGAACTTCTGGAAGGACACCAACGGCGCGACCGACGGGGTGCTCTTCAACGCGGTCTCCGGTCCCGGCGTCGCCGTCACGCCGAAGACACTCCCCTTCGTTGCGGCATACGAGAAGAAGTTCGGCAACGGCCCGTCATATGCGGGCTACACCGCATACGACGACGTCTACATGATCGCGGAAGCGATCAAGCGGGCGGGCTCGACCGATAGCGAGAAGCTCGTGACCGCCATGGAGGCGACGGACTACGTGGGCACGATCGGCCGCATCGCGTTCTATCCGAAGGGAGATCCCCGCGTGCACGGGCTGAAGACGGGCAAGGGCTACATCACGGGCCTGATGCTGCAGTGGCAGGACGGCAAGCAGGTCAACCTTTGGCCGAAGGATCTCGCGAAGGGGGACATGAAGTTCCCGGCGTTCATCAAGGTGTCGGTGCGCTGATGCGCGGCGGCGAGCCTGCGGCGCGGTCCTGAGTCCAGGATCGCGTGCCCCCATGCTGTACTGGCAGATACTGATCGACGGCTTCGCGATCAGCGCGTTGTACGCGCTGGGCGCGACCGGCTTCACGCTGATCTTCGGCGTCTCCGGTGTCCTCAACCTAGCGCACGGCGCCATCATGGTCGGCGCTGCGGTCGCCGCTTTCGCGGCGACCAGCGAACTCCACCTCGGTCCGTATCCCTCCGCGCTGATCGGCGTGGCGACCGGGCTGGTGCTCGCGTACGCGACCTACTACATCACGGTGCGGCCGATCCAGCGTTCGCGCGCGATCGCCGAGGCGGAAAAGGAGATCTTCATCCTCACGTCGACGCTGCTGTGGGGCATCATCATTCAGGAAGCGATCGCGTATCTGTTCACGAACAACGCGAAGACGGTGGCGCCGCTGGTCGAAGGCGTGGTCACCGTGCTCGGGGTGCGCACGCCGATCAACGAATACTTCACGGCCGCGGTGTGCTGGATCGCGATCGGCCTGCTGTGGCTCGTCGTCAACAGGACGCGGCGCGGCAAGGCCGTGCGCGCGGCGTCGATGAATCCGCGCGGCGTCACGCTGGTCGGCATCGAACTGTCCACAATCCATCTCGCGGTGTGGACGGTCTACGGGCTGCTCGCGGGCATCGCCGGCATCCTGCTTGGCATGTTCCTCGGCGTGAGTTCGTACAGCGTCGGTCCGCTGACCGCGAGCGCGTTCTCGATCGTCGTGCTGGGCGGACTCGGCAGCGTATCGGGCTCGCTCGCCGCAGCCTTCGTCGTCGGCTATCTCGAGACGCTCACCGCATACCTGATCTCACCCGCGTATCGCACGATCCCGTCGCTGCTGCTACTCGTGATCGTGATGTACGTGCGACCGAGCGGGCTGTTCGGACGTCGCACCGCATGAAGGGCCTGCTGTCGTCGCGCGGCTTCATCGCCGCGGTAGTTGTCCTCGTGCTCGGCGCGTGCCTGCCATTCGTCTCGTCATCCGGCTACGTCCTCGGCCTCCTGACAGTCGCGTTTTACACCGCGGTTTTCGCGATGGCGTGGGACCTGCTGTTCGGCTTCGCGGGCGAGGTCAACTTCGGCCCAACGTTCCTGATCGGGGTCGGCGCGTACACCGCGGGCATCCTCGACGCGCGCTTCGCCCCCGGAATCTCGATCTGGATCTGCGTGGTCGCCGGCGCGGCCGCGGCGGTCCTCGGCGGCATCGTGCTCGCGTTGCCCGCCCTGCGCGTGCGCGGCCCGTACTTCGGACTCACGACGCTGGTCGCGGTGCTGATGCTGCAGAACTTCATCGTCGTCTTCGCGGACCTGACCGGCGGCGAGATCGGCCTTTCGGTGCCCGACGTGCTGTCCGTGAAGGCGAGCGTGAACTACTGGATCGCGTTCGGCTTTATGACGATCAGCGGAGCGATCCTGTTCGGCCTCTCGCGTTCGCCGATCGGCCTCGTGCTGCAGGCGAGCGGACAGGACCCCGTGCAGGCCGGCGCGCTCGGCTTCAACGTCGCCAAGCACAAGCTCGCCGCGTTCATCGTCAGCGCGTTCTTCTCCGGTCTCGCAGGTTCGCTGATGACGTTCTACATGGGCACGCTGTCCGTCGGGACCTTCGTCGATCTCGCGGTCGGCGTGCAGATCATCATCGCCGCGGTGCTCGGCGGACGACGTACGGTGATCGGCGCGGCGATCGGGGCGATCTTCCTGATTGGCGCGGGTGAACTGCTGCGGCCGCTCGGCGAGCTCTCGACGCTGATCGTGTCGGTCTTCGCGCTCCTGGTGATCCTGTTCTTCCCCGAGGGCTTCCTCGGGATGCTGCGCGGATGGGCTCGTCGTGGCTGAGGTCGTCGTCCCGCCCGCGATGCTCGAGGTGACGAAGCTGACGAAGCGCTTTGGCGGCCTCGTCGCGGTCAAGGAGCTGGGCTTCTCCATCCGTCCCGGCGAGATCCTCGGCCTGATCGGACCGAACGGGTCCGGCAAGTCGACCGCGATGAAGTCGATCATGGGTGTCGAGCGACCGACATCGGGTTCGGTTCGACTTGACGGCGTCGAGATCGCCGGCCTGCAGTCGCACAAGATCGCGCGGCTCGGCATCGGCCTCGTGTTCCAGCATTCGCGGCCGCTCAACCGTCAGACCGTCCTCGAGAACATCAAGGTCGCGCTGATCCCCGATCGGCTCACGCAGGTCTTCGCGGGTCGCGAGATCGACGACCGTGCGCGCGAAGTCGCGGAGCGCGTCGGCCTCGGACACGTCATCGATCGCCGGCCGCCGACGTTGCCGTTCGCGGACCTGCGACGACTCGAACTCGCGAAGGCGGTCGCGCGGCATCCGCGCGTGGTGCTGATCGACGAGCCGTTCGCGGGACTGACCGCCTCCGAGGTCGCGACCTTCTCCGAACTGATCCACGGTTTTCGCGCCGAAGGCCGCGCGGTGCTGCTCGTCGACCACAACGTGAAGAGCGTGTCCGCGCTCGTCGATCGCGTGCTCGCGATGTACCTCGGCGAACGCATCGCCGAAGGTAGCGCGGCCGAGGTCATGGCGAACGAGACCGTGCGTCGCGTCTATCTAGGCGGTGCGCTCGGCCGCGTGACGCGCGAGGAGACCGACGCGAAGCGTCCCTGCGCGCTGGAAGTCGATCGCGTGTCGGTGCGCTACGGTAAGGCGCTCGCGCTCGACGACGTGTCGCTGGTCGTCGGCGAGGGTGAGTTCGTGTCGCTCGTCGGACTCAACGGCGCCGGCAAGACCACGCTCTTCAACGCGATCTCGGGGCTCGTCCCCCATAGCGGCTCGCTGCGCTTCTGCGGCGAAGCACTCGCGGACAGGAGCGCGGCGTCGATCGCGCGCGGCGGCGTCGTGCAGTGTCCCGAGACGCGCGAACTGTTCGGCGACATGAGCGTACGCGAGAATCTCGACCTCGGCGGCTATGCCCTCTCCGATGAAGAGCGTGAAGAGCGCTGCGTGTGGATGTTCGAGCTCTTCCCCATCTTGCGCGATCGTCAGACACAGATTTCGCGCACGCTGTCGGGCGGCGAACAGCAGATGCTCGCGATCGCACGCGCGCTGATGATGAAGCCGAAGCTGCTGATGCTCGACGAACCGACCCTCGGTCTCGCCCCCGTCATCCTCGAGACCCTGTCGAAGGCGCTCGAGAAGCTGCGCGCGACCACGTCGATCAGCGTGCTGCTCGCCGAGCAGAACGTGACGTTCGCGCTGCCGCACGCGGACCGCGTCTACGTGATCGATCACGCGCGGCTGGTGTGGGAGGGTTCTCCCGACCGCTTCGAGAGCGAAGCCGCGGCGGCGTATCTCTGAACGCCGAACGCATCCGTGTCTGTTCCGAGCAGTCGTCCTCGGGACCCGGCTCGTCGAGCCCGGGCGTGAAGTGAATGCAAAGGCTGAGCGCACGAACGCGTCGATGCGACGGGCGCGGATGGCCGTGGTGATGCGGTCCGTGCCGAAAGTGGCTCTGGTGCAAACAGGAAATGGAAGCGCGGAACGGCGCTACTTTGATCGGCTGATCAGGCCGAAAGCACCGCATTCCAAACAGCGGGCGCAGCGGCCTCTTTGAAGCGAGCCGCGAGGTTGAACTGCCCCTTGCGAATTCGGTGCATGAGTTCGATTCCGGCGATGATGACGGCCGCGTTCTTGAATCGCTTGCAGCCGAGCATCACGGCCACCCTTGACTTGATGTTTCGGTGGTCTTGCTCGATCAGGTTGTTCAAGTATTTCGACGATCGCAGCGTCGTGTCCCCGGGCAATACTCCGTCGGCCTTCATCTCACGGCCCGCCCGGTGCGACGCCGCGTAGCCATCGAGCGTGATGGCCTGCGGCGGCCGACCTTGGCTCTTGATTCTTGCAGAAGGCCTTGGCTGCAGCGACATCGCGACGGACGCTCAGCCTGAAGTCCACCGTCTGACCAGCCCGATCCACGGCCCTGTTAGAGATACACCCATCGGCCGCGAAGCTTCACATACGTCTCGTCGACGCGCCATGATCGACCCGTGGGACGGCCGAAGCGATTCCAGCGTTTGACAAACTCCGGCGCATAGCCTGAACCCAGCGCATGATGGTCGTGTGCGACAGCGACAGACCTCGCTCAGCCATCATCTTCACCCAGTCGCGCAGGCTGAGCTTGAGGCGCAGGTACCACCGCACGCATAGGAGGATCATTTCCCGATCAAAGTGCCGCCCTTCGAACAACTCGTCCATGCTCGAGAGCTTGCTCATTTCCTGTCCAAAGACCGCCCAACGCGCCAGCGTATCCGATCGGTGTCGGCCATTTGCACCAGAGCCGGCCCGACCGTGCTGATGATCGAGAATCATCACAGTGGCTTGATCTGGGGACTCATGCGGAACTGCGGCGTGCTGACCGCAGGGCTTCGGGCCGGAGGATTCAGCGGCGGCTGGCTCGCGGAACGGCCTGCGCGTGCAGGTGTCCGATCATGACGCTCGTCGGCGCGGGACGC
>JBBSGB010000058.1:0-18844 GCA_038254545.1 Burkholderiales bacterium
CCGATTACAACCCGATTGTGCAACCGGTTCCGTATTCACCGTTAGATGGGGGCGAAAGCGACTTTCGTCAAGGACGGGACAACTACGCGATGCGCGTCAACGGCAATCGCCGGCGAAAAAGAGCCGGTCGACGAGCGTAGAGTCATGTGCGGGGTGCTTGGGCCATCGCCTTGAAATGCGCGTCGCTGCTCACATTTGTCGGTACATCCCATCACTCGGATTCCCATGCGTCTCGACAAGATCACCACCAAGTTCCAGGAAGCGCTCGCCGATGCGCAAAGCATCGCGGTCGGGCGCGACAATCAATTCATCGAGCCGGTCCACGTCCTGCAGGCGTTGCTCGCCCAGCAGGACGGATCGGCGCGCTCGCTGTTGCAACACGCGGGCGTCAACGTGCAAAAGCTCACGACTTCTCTGGAGCAGGCGATCGCTCGACTGCCGCAGGTCCAGGGCACGGGGGGACAGGTGCAGATCGGCCGCGACCTCGCCGGTCTCTTGAATATCGCCGACAAGGAAGCGCAGAAGCGCGGCGACGAATACATCGCCAGCGAGATGTTCCTGCTCGCGATGGCCGACGACAAAGGTGAAGCGGGCCGCGCCGCGAAGGAAGCCGGTCTCACGAAGAAGGCGGTGACCGCGGCGATCGACGCGGTCCGCGGCGGCGCCTCGGTCGGCAGCGCCGACGCCGAATCGCAGCGCGAGGCTTTGAAGAAATACACGATCGATCTGACCGAGCGCGCACGGCAGGGCAAGCTCGATCCGGTGATCGGCCGCGACGACGAGATTCGTCGCGCCATTCAGATCCTTCAGCGTCGCACCAAGAACAACCCCGTGCTGATCGGCGAACCCGGCGTCGGCAAGACCGCGATCGTCGAAGGTCTCGCGCAACGCATCGTCAATGAAGAAGTGCCCGAGTCGCTCAAGGGCAAGCGTCTCTTGGTGCTCGACATCGCGTTGTTGCTCGCGGGTGCGAAGTACCGCGGCGAGTTCGAGGAGCGATTGAAGGCGGTGCTCGCGGACATCGCGAAGGATGAAGGCCAGACGCTGATCTTCATCGATGAGTTGCACACCATGGTCGGCGCCGGCAAGGCCGAGGGTGCGATCGACGCCGGCAACATGTTGAAGCCCGCGCTAGCGCGCGGCGAGCTGCATTGCATAGGCGCGACCACGCTCGACGAATATCGCCAGTACATCGAGAAGGATGCGGCGCTCGAACGACGCTTCCAGAAGGTGCTGATCGACGAGCCATCGGTCGAAAGCACCATCGCGATCCTGCGCGGCCTGCAGGAGAAGTACGAGGTGCATCACGGCGTGCAGATCACCGACCCGGCGATCGTCGCCGCCGCCGAGCTCAGCCACCGCTACATCACCGATCGCTTCCTGCCCGACAAGGCGATCGACCTGATCGACGAGGCGGCCGCGCGCATCAAGATGGAGATCGACTCCAAGCCCGAGGTGATGGATAGGCTCGATCGTCGTCTGATCCAGTTGAAGATCGAGCGCGAGGCGGTCAAGAAGGAGAAGGACGAGGCTTCGCAGAAGCGGCTCGAACTGATCGAGCAGGAAATCGTGCGCCTGCAAAAGGAATACTCGGACCTCGAGGAAATCTGGAAGGCCGAGAAGGCCCAAGTGGTCGGCACTGCGTCGATCATGGAAGAGATAGAGAACGTCAAGCAGCAGATCGCCGTGTTGAAGCGCGAAGGCAAGCTCGACAAGGTCGCGGAGCTGCAATACGGCAAGCTGCCGCCGCTCGAAGAGCAGTTGAAGTCGGCAGAATCCAACGCCGCTGCCACGAAAAAACCGAACCAGTTGGTGCGCACCGAAGTCGGCGCCGAAGAAATCGCCGAAGTCGTCTCGCGCGCCACCGGCATTCCGGTCAGCAAGATGATGCAGGGGGAGCGCGACAAGCTGCTCTTCATGGAAGACGCGTTGCACAAGCGCGTGGTCGGCCAGGACGAAGCCGTGCGCCTCGTGTCGGATGCGATCCGTCGTTCGCGCGCGGGCCTCTCCGATCCCAACCGCCCGTACGGCTCCTTCCTGTTCCTCGGCCCGACCGGCGTGGGCAAGACCGAGCTCTGCAAGGCGCTCGCGAACTTCCTGTTCGATTCGGACGATCACCTGATTCGCGTCGACATGAGCGAGTTCATGGAGAAGCACAGCGTCGCACGCTTGATAGGCGCGCCGCCCGGATACGTGGGCTATGAAGAGGGCGGCTACCTGACCGAACTGGTGCGACGCAAGCCGTACAGCGTGATCCTGCTCGACGAAATCGAGAAGGCGCATCCCGACGTGTTCAACGTGCTCCTTCAGGTGCTCGACGATGGTCGGCTCACCGACGGGCATGGGCGCACGGTCGATTTCAAGAACACCGTGATCGTGATGACATCGAACATCGGCTCGCAGTTGATCCTGGCCGAAAGCGCGGCCTTGATGGGTGACAAGGCGACGGCCGAGGCGGTCTACGAGCGCATCAAGGGTCTGGTGTGGCAGGAGGTCAAGCAGGAGTTCAGGCCCGAATTCCTCAATCGCATCGACGAGGTCGTGGTATTCCATGGGCTCGATGCGGCCAACATCGCGGCAATCGCGCGCATCCAGCTCGGCATCCTCGAGCGTCGGCTCGAGAAGATGGAGATCGCGCTGGTGGTCTCGGACGCCGCGTTGGCCAAGCTCGCGACGGCAGGCTTCGATCCGCTGTTCGGCGCGCGGCCTTTGAAGCGCGCGATTCAGCAGCAGCTTGAGAATCCGTTGTCGAAGATGCTTCTCGAAGGCAAGTTCGGCGCGAAGGACACGGTGAAGGTGAACTTCGGGGATCGCGGCTTCACGTTCGAGACGGACGAACGCCTGGCTGCATGAGGCGCCTCGCGCTCGGGGATTGAAGGCAAGGCGGCCGTCGGGCCGCCTTTGCGTCTGCGTAAAATCGCCCGATGAAAATCGATCCCTCTGCAGAGACTCTGGAGACCGCACGTCCTGCGATGCTCGACCTGATCGGCAACACGCCGATGGTCCGCGTCACGCGCCTGGGCACCGGTCCATGCGAGCTGTATCTGAAGCTCGAATCGCAGAACCCGGGCGGCTCGATCAAGGATCGCATCGGTCTGGCGATGATCGAGGCGGCCGAACGCGACGGGCTGTTGAAGGAGGGCGGCACGGTCGTCGAGGCGACCGCGGGCAACACCGGCCTCGGGCTCGCGTTGGTCGCACGTGCGAAGGGCTATCGGGTCGTGTTGGTCGTGCCCGACAAGATGACGAACGAAAAGGTCCTGCACCTGAAGGCGCTCGGCGCCGAGGTGCGTATCACGCGTTCGGTCGTCGGCAAGGGCCATCCCGCGTACTACCAGGACTATGCCGCCCGGCTCGTGAAGGAGATTCCCGGCGCGTGGTTCGCCGACCAGTTCAACAACCCGAACAACCCGCTCGCGCACGAACGGACCACGGGCCCGGAGATCTGGGAGCAGATGCATCACGACGTCGATGCGATCGTCGTCGGGGTGGGGTCTTCGGGCACGCTGACTGGTCTCACGCGCTATTTTCGTCGCGTGCATCCGGCGCTCGAATTCGTCCTCGCCGATCCGGCGGGATCGATCCTCGCGGACTACGTCAAGACCGGTCGCTTCGGTGAAGCGGGCTCCTGGGCGGTGGAAGGCATAGGCGAGGATTTCATTCCGTCGATTGCCGACTTCTCCGGCGTGAAGCACGCGTATGCGATCGACGACCAGGAAAGCTTCGGCACGGCGCGCGAATTGCTGCACACCGAATGCATACTCGGCGGCTCGTCGACCGGGACCCTGGTGGCCGCAGCGCTGCGCTATTGCCGTGCGCAGACGACGCGCAAGAGAGTGGTGAGTTTCGTCTGCGACACCGGCACGCGCTATCTCACCAAGGTCTACAACGATGCGTGGATGACCGATCAGGGGCTGCTCGATCGCAAGTGCTACGGCGATCTTCGCGACCTGATCTCGCGGCGTTTCGACGACGATGCGATGGTCACGGTCGAGGCCGACGATACGCTGGCGACGGCCTTCGCGCGCATGCGGGCCGGCGACGTATCGCAAGTGCCGGTGATGAAGCACGCCAGGATCGTGGGCCTGCTCGATGAATCGGACATCCTGTTCAAGCTGCATGCCGACCCCGCGCATTTCAAACTGCCGGTCGAAAGCGCGATGACCTCATCGCTGAAGATCCTCGCACCGGCGGCATCGCTCGCCGACCTGCGCGCCACGCTCGATACCGGACTGGTCGCGATCATTGCCGACGCCAATGGCTTCTATGGCCTCGTGACGCGCGTCGATCTCATCAATCATTTGCGAAGGAAGATCTGATGGCGCACGTCGACAAGAAAAGCGAGGCGCTGGCGTTCGGCACGCGCGTGATCCATGCGGGACAGTCGCCCGATCCGACGACGGGCGCGATCATGCCGCCGATCTATGCGACCTCGACTTATGTCCAGCAAAGCCCCGGTGTTCATCAAGGCTACGACTACGGGCGCTCGCACAACCCGACCCGTTTCGCGCTGGAGCGCTGCATCGCCGATCTCGAGGGCGGCGCGCAGGCTTTCGCTTTCGCATCGGGGCTCGCGGCGATCGCAACCGTGCTCGAACTGCTTCCCGCCGGGTCGCATGTAATTGCGGGCGACGATCTCTATGGCGGCACCTATCGATTGTTCGAGCGCGTCAGGAAGGAGAGCGCAGGGCTGCGCTTCACCTTCGTCGACATGTCCGATGCCGATGCTCTCGCGAGAGCCATGACCGCCGATACGCGCATGGTGTGGGTCGAGACGCCCAGCAACCCGACGCTCAAGCTCGCCGACCTCGACGCCATCGCGGCAATATGTCGCGGGCACGGCGCGATCGCGGTAGCCGACAACACCTTCGCGAGTCCGTGGGTGCAGCGACCGATCGAGCACGGCTTCGACATCGTGGTGCACTCGACGACGAAGTATCTCAACGGTCATTCGGATGTGATCGGCGGCGTCGCGGTGGTGGCGGACGGCGAACGTGCGGCCGCGTGGCGGGAGCGCCTCGGCTTTTTACAGAATGCGGTGGGGGCGATCGCCGGACCGTTCGACAGCTTTCTCGTGCTTCGAGGGATCAAAACGCTGGCGCTGCGGATGGAGCGGCATTGCGACTCCGCGATGTCTCTAGCTAATTGGCTAGCTAGTCAGCCCAAGGTTTCGCGCGTCTTCTATCCCGGCCTGGAATCGCATCCCCAGCACGCGCTCGCGAAGCGACAAATGCAAGGTTTCGGCGGCATGATCGCGGTGGAACTCGCGACCGATCTCGCGGGCACGCGGCGCTTTCTCGAACGATGCGGACTGTTTGCGCTGGCCGAAAGTCTCGGCGGCGTGGAAAGCTTGATCGAGCATCCGGCGATCATGACGCACGCGACCATCCCTGCCCAGCAACGAAGCGTGCTCGGGATCGGCGATTCGTTGGTTCGCCTTTCGGTGGGTGTCGAGGATGTTGTCGACCTAAAAGATGATCTCGAACAGTCACTTGCCGCGATTTGATCAACTGATTTCGATCTACCCGGTGCGCTAGGACGAATTGTTATTGGCTATCAATAACACCAAAAATTAATAATTGTTCTATTGGACCGGAGACCCCACAATCCTTTCCTGACTTTTGCAAATGGAGCGACCAGTGAATGTATTGAAAAGCAGTGAAGGCAAGAGCGTCCCCGACATCAAGTTCCTGACGCGCCGCGACGGCGACTGGGCGACGGTGAGCACCGACGACATCTTCGCCAACAAGAACGTGGTGTGTTCTCGCTGCCCGGCGCTTTCACGCCGACCTGTTCGTCCACCCACCTGCCGCGCTTCAACGAACTCGCGCCGGCCTTCAAGAAGCTCGGTATCGATAGCATCGTCTGCGTAGCGGTCAACGATCCGTTCGTGATGGAGGAGTGGGCGCGCGATCAGGAATCCGAAAACGTGATGCTGCTGCCCGATGGCAACGGCGCGTTCACCGAACAGATGGGAATGCTGGTCGACAAGAGCGACCTGAACTTCGGCAAGCGTTCGTGGCGCTACTCGATGCTGGTTCGAAACAAGAAGGTCGAGAAGATGTTCATCGAGCCGCAGAAGGAAGGCGACCCGTTCGAAGTGTCGGACGCCGACACGATGCTGGATTATCTCGATCCCAAGGCCAGGCGACCCGACCAGGTTGCACTGCTGTCGCGCGTCGGCTGCCCGCATTGCGCAAAGGCCAAGCGCCTGTTGACCGAAGCCGGCTACGACTACGTCGATGTCCCTCTCGCACACACGGTACGCACCAAGGCCGTCGGCGCGATTTCCGGCGGCAAGACCGTGCCGCAAGTCTTCATCAATGGCAAGCTGATCGGCGGCGCCGAAGATCTCGAAAACTATTTGAAGAAAGCTGCGTAAGAAACAAAAGCGGCAAGAGACTGAGGAGGGCGGCTGATAGCAGGCCGCTCCTCATTCAAATCCTGCAAAACGAGAACGACATGGATCGCATCGACGC
Organism: Burkholderiales bacterium; assembly: GCA_038254545.1. Taxonomy (GTDB): domain Bacteria; phylum Pseudomonadota; class Gammaproteobacteria; order Burkholderiales; family Burkholderiaceae_D; genus CAHJXF01. The sequence continues at coordinate 6,480 of JBBSGB010000058.1, forward strand.
CGACGTAGCCGTCATCGGGGCTGGCACAGCGGGGCTTGCCGCCTATCGGGCGGCAAAGTCGGCGGGCAAGCGTGCGTTGCTGATCGAGAGCACGAGCTACGGAACCACCTGCGCGCGGGTCGGTTGCATGCCCAGCAAGCTCCTGATCGCACCTGCGGAAGCCGCACACAGCGTCGAACGCTTCGCGGCCTTCGGCCTAGCTCTCGACACGCCGTTGGTGGTGGATGGCAGGGCGGTGATGGCGCGCATCAAGCGCGAACGCGATCGCTTCGTGGACTTCGTGTTGAAGGGCGTCTCTGAGATTCCCGACGACGACAAGCAGTTCGGTCGCGCGACCTTCATCGACGACCATACGCTTGCGATAGCCAACGGTCCCACCGTAAAGGCGAACGCGATCGTGATCGCGACCGGCTCGTTCCCAAGTTGCCCGCCCACGTGGAACGCGCTCGGCGACCGGCTGATCACCAACGACCAGATCTTCGAATTCGACGATCTGCCCCGGAGCGTGGCGGTGTTCGGCCCGGGCGTGATCGGTCTCGAACTCGGGCAGGCGCTCCATCGGCTCGGCGTGCGCGTCAAGATCTTCGGTCGCGGCGGCGGTGTCGGACCACTCGCCGATCCGGCGATCCTCACAGAAGCGCGCAAGTTGTTCGGCGCCGAACTCTATCTCGATACCAATGCGCATGCCGAAGTTGCACGTGACGGCGACGAGGTCGTCGTCACGTACAAGGACATCGATGGAAGCGATCGGATCGAGCGCTTCGACTATCTGCTCGCGGCGACGGGCCGTATGCCGAACGTGCGCAATCTCGGCATCGAGCACACATCGCTCGAACTGAACGCGCACGCGATACCGCTGTTCGATCGCCACACCCTGCAATGCGGTTCCTCGTCCATCTTCATTGCGGGCGACGTCAACAACGACGTGCCGGTCCTGCACGAAGCCGCCGATGAAGGACGCATCGCCGGCGAGAACGCGGCACGGTTTCCGCACGTCGGCGAGGGTCTGCGCCGCGCGATGCTCGGCGTGGTGTTCACCGATCCGCAGATCGCCGTGGTTGGCGGCGGCTATCGCGCGGTCCAGCACTTGCCGCACGTGGTCGGTGAAGTCTCGTTCGAGGACCAGGGCCGCGCGCGCGTGATGTTGCGCAACCAGGGCCTGTTGCATCTCTATGCCGAGATCGGCACCGGCCGTTTCCTCGGCGCCGAAATGCTCGGACCTGAGGCGGAACATATCGGTCATCTGCTTGCGTGGGCCTTGCAGATGAAGTGCACCGTCGCGCGGATGCTGGACATGCCGTTCTATCATCCGGTCGTCGAGGAGGGCCTGCGCGCCGGGCTTCGCGACACGCAGTCCAAGCTCGATGCGGCTGCGTTCGAACGCCGCGCCGCCTGATCGGTTCTTGTCTCGTAGCGACGCACCGAACGGCCGCAGATCGCGGCCGTTCCTTTGAGGAATAGCTATGACTTCATTCTCGACCTGCGACCTGTGCGACGCGCATGAAGACCGTTTGCAGGACAGCCGCATCCAGATCGTCGAGCCCGGCTATTTGTCGTTCGGCCGCAAGAAGCGCTTTCACGGCCCCGCCTCTACGCTTGCGGTCTTCGAAGACAACGCGCTCGTGCGCGAGGTGGTGCAGCAGTCCGGCCATGGCAAGGTCTTGGTCGTCGATGGGCGAGGCAGTCTCGAGGTCGCGTTGCTCGGCGGCAATCTCGCGAATTTTGCCGCCGCCAATGGATGGGCAGGCGTGATCGTGCATGGCGCGGTTCGCGACGCCGATGAACTGAACGAGGCAGAGATTGCGGTCCGGGCACTCGCTCTGCATCCGCGCCGGGCGGGCAAGCAAGGCACAGGGAAGCGGGATGTGCGCGTGCAGTTTTCCGGCGTCGCGATCGAACCCGGCGCGTTCATCTACGCCGATACCGACGGAATCATCGTGTCGAACGAGGCGCTCGGCTTGCGCGCAGACTGAGCCGGTGCGGTTGCTGCGAAGCACTATTTTCTCTCGGATCGTGAAAACCAGCTGCCACCATGCAAAATAAAATAAGTATTTGTTTATGAAATATTAAATAAATAGTCTTATATAAGACATATCACTGCTGCTCGGCGTCAATTTGTTTTACCATCGTTCCCATGTTTTGATCCTCTGCAATGTCAACGATGGAGCCCACCATGAGTGCACGCGAACTCGAGATACAAAAACTTCAAAAGGACTGGGATAGCAATCCGCGCTGGAAAAACCTCAAGCGCGGCTACACCGCGGCCGACGTGGTTCGCTTGCGCGGATCGGTTCAGATCGAGCACACGCTCGCCAAGCGAGGCGCCGAGAAACTCTGGAATCTCGTCAACAACGAGCCCTTCGTCAATACGCTCGGCGCATTGACCGGCAACCAGGCGATGCAGCAGGTCAAGGCGGGGCTCAAGGCGATCTACCTGTCGGGCTGGCAGGTCGCGGGCGACGCCAACCTCGCGGGTGAGATGTATCCCGACCAGTCGCTGTATCCGGCCAACTCGGTGCCGATGGTGGTTCGCCGCATCAACAATGCTTTCATGCGCGCCGACCAGATCCAGTGGTCCGAAGGCAAGAACGACATCGACTATTTCGCGCCGATCGTGGCCGATGCTGAAGCCGGTTTTGGGGGAGTGCTCAACGCCTTCGAGCTAATGAAGTCGATGATCGATGCGGGCGCATCCGGCGTGCATTTCGAAGATCAGCTCGCGTCGGTCAAGAAGTGCGGCCACATGGGCGGCAAGGTGCTGGTGCCTACGCGTGAAGCGGTTGCCAAGCTGGTCGCCGCGCGTCTCGCGGCCGATGTGATGGGCACGCCCACGCTGGTCATCGCGCGTACCGATGCGGAAGCGGCCGACCTCGTGACCAGCGATGTCGATGACAACGACAAGCAGTTCCTGACCGGCGAGCGGACCATCGAAGGCTTCTATCGCACGCGCCCCGGCCTGGACCAGGCGATCTCACGCGGCGTCGCGTACGCCGAGTACGCCGACATGGTGTGGTGCGAGACCGGCAAGCCCGACCTCGCCTATGCGAAGGTGTTCGCCGAAGCGATCCACGCGAAGCACCCCGGCAAGCTGCTCGCGTACAACTGCTCGCCGTCATTCAACTGGAAGAAGAATCTCGACGACGCGACCATCGCGAAATTCCAGACCGAGTTGGGCGCGATGGGCTACAAGTTCCAGTTCATCACGCTCGCCGGTTTCCACAGCCTCAACTATTCGATGTTCCATCTCGCGCACGGCTACGCGCACAACCAGATGAGCGCCTTCGTCGAATTGCAGGAAGCCGAGTTTGCCGCGGCCGCGAAAGGCTTCACGGCGGTCAAGCATCAGCGTGAGGTCGGCACCGGTTATTTCGACGCGGTCACGCAGACCATCGAGCGCGACGCCTCGACCACGGCGCTGAAGGGCTCGACCGAAGACGAGCAGTTCTTCGGAAGCGGTGGGCACGAGGAGACAGCGAAGAAAGTCGCCTGATCGAGGACCACCGCACTCGAAGTCGAATGCAAAATCGCCGCAAGGACCCTCACCCTTGCGGCGATTTTTGTTTGGCGGGCGAACTCAGCTCGGCGCGAAAGCGAGCTTCACGTAGATTGGCGCGTACGCCTCGCCCTGCGTGACATCGACCAGGAATTCGCGTGCGAGTTCGAGCAAGGCGAGAAAGGTTACGATCGCTACCGACACGCCGCGACCAGCCTCGAACAGGTCGCTGAACTCGACGAAGCGCGCGTCCTTCAGGCGCCGCAGGATGTGCGTCATGTGCTCGCGCACCGACAGCTCTTCGCGCCGGATACGATGGTGCGCGACCAGGCGCGCACGCCGCAGCACGTCTGCCCAAGCGGCCTGCAGATCGGCGACGTGCACGTCGGGCCAGACCTTCTCGACCGTGTCGTCGATGGTGGCGGCAGCGACGACGAAATCGCGGCCGATGGTGGGCAGCGCATCGACCTGCAGCGCGGCGAGCTTCATGCGCTCGTATTCGACCAGCCGGCGAACCAGCTCGGCGCGCGGGTCCTCGGCTTCGCCGCTGGCGGCGCTCTTTCGCACCGGCAACAACATGCGCGACTTGATCTCGATGAGCATTGCGGCCATCAGCAGATACTCGCCCGCCAGTTCGAGATTGCTCTTGCGAATCTGCTCGATGTAGCCGAGGTACTGACGCGTGACCTCGGCCATCGGAATGTCGAGCACGTTGAAGTTCTGCTTGCGGATCAGGTACAGCAGGAGATCGAGCGGACCTTCGAAGGCTTCGAGAAAAACCTCGAGCGCGTCGGGCGGAATGTAGAGGTCCTGCGGCATCGCAAACAGGGGTTCGCCATAGAGGAGAGCGAACGCCAGGCCGTCGGTCGTGTCCGGCGTGGTATCGACCGACGCGGGCGGCGGCAAGGTGCTCGACGGGTCCGAAGGGCGGGGCGGTTGCCCCGGCAGCACCGTCACTTGTACTTGGTCTGGTACACGTAGCCGGGCTGCGGCACGAGCGACTCGGCAACGCGTTCGGCCTCGGCGGCAGTCTGAGGTTTCTTGTCCCACCAGATCGCGCGACCCTTGGCCTGGTCGGCGACGATGCGCGGGTTGTTCGCCTTCAGTTCTTCGATGAAGCGGGTGATCTCGGATACGTACATGGTCTTGGGCAGGGGGTGCAGACGTGCGGGCGGGATGTCGCAGAAACCAATGACAGTGGGCGCGATTCTATCGTGTCGGCTTGCGCTTCGCCCCGGGGCCTTTCGCGTCGGTCGAGACGCCGCGCTGAGAGAGCGCTTCGCGCAGCAGGTATTCGACCTGCGCATTGACGCTGCGCAACTCGCTCGCAGCGAGGCGCTCGAGCGCGCTCCAGATCGTGGGGTCCACGCGTAGCAGGAAGGACTTCTTGTCGGGACTCGCCATCGGTTGTCGGCGTATCAATACCCTTTGATCGAGCGCGCATGACGATCCAGCCGCGCGCGCTCGATCGCGGCGAGCAGCCTCTTCGCCTCGTCAGTGCCGAACATGATGGCGCGGCCGTTGGCGCGCTCGAGCCGTACCGCCTCGCACCCGGCGACGTTGTAGAGCATGCCGCGCGAGGTCCAGTGGATGCCCCAGCCTTCGTACCAGTGTGTGCGCACGATCGACGCGGAAGCGATGTCGTCGATCGTCACGGTTCGCTTGGGCAGCCCCAGGCCGAAGCGCGCGACCACGTGCGTCGGCGTCACCGCGACCGACATCGACGAGAAGCTCACGAGGACCAGCGCTGTCGCGATCGCGAGGCCAGGCACCAGAAACGGCGGAAGACTGCGCTGCGCGGAGGGCGTGAATATCCAGATGGCGGCGAGGCAAAGAATTGGCGCCCAAGCCGAGGCAAGCATGACCCAGCCGATCTGCCGGTGCTCGTAGATCGGGCGCGATGGCGTATCGAGGCTCATGATGTTCAAGCCTCGCGTTCCAGCAGAACCGTGAACGTCAGGTTGACCAGGAAGGGCGGCTGGTTCGCGACCCGCCATCCGGCCCGTCCCTCGTTGGTGAGAGCGGCGACAAGCCCGTCGCGATCCTCGTTGAGCTTCATGCTCATCAGGCCCTGCTTGAATTGAAGTGTCTTGTATTCGTAGCTCTTCATGGTGCTATCCCTCGCATCGATTGCTGCGGTCAGTTGTAGAGCGTGCCCGCATTGATGATCGGCTGCGCATCCGACTCCGAGCACAACACGACCAGGAGATTGCTAACCATCGCGGCCTTGCGTTCGTCGTCGAGCTCTATGATGTGGCGCTCCGATAGCCCCTTCAATGCCATCTCGACCATCGTGACCGCGCCCAGCACGATTTTCTGACGCGCGGCGATGATCGCTTCGGCCTGCTGACGGCGCAGCATCACGCCGGCAATCTCCGGCGCGTACGCGAGGTGCGTGAGCTTGGCGTCCTCGATGGCTATGCCCGCGATGTCGAGGCGGTCCGACAGTTCGGCCATCAAGCTTTGCGTCACCTGCGCCATGCTGGATCGAAGCGTCAATTCAGCCGTACGCTTCGGGCTGCGTGGCTCGGTGTCGCCGGCCTCGATGTCGGCGATGCCTTCGTCGTAGGGATAGCTCGACGCGAGATGGCGGATCGCCGTTTCGGCCTGAACGCGCACATAGGCCTCGTAGTCTTCGACGTCGAACAGCGCCTGCGCCGAATCGCGCACACGCCACACGATCGCCGCGGCGATCTCGATCGGATTGCCGCGCGCGTCGTTGACCTTGATGCGATCGGACACGAAGTTGTGTGCGCGCAGGCTGAGCTTGGTCTTGCGAAAGAAGGGATTGGCCCAGCGCAAGCCGTTGTGTCGATCGGTGCCGACATAACGGCCGAACAGGGTCAGTACCGCGCACTGGTTCGGCTGCAGCATGTAGAGGCCGGCCAGGACGAGAATGCCGATGATGACCAGCGCAATTCCGCCGACGCTCCTCGCGCCGAACGGCAAGATCGCGGTAGCCCCAGTGACGAACATCCAGAGTCCGCCCGCGATTGCGATCAGGCCCACCAGCACCATCAGGTAGCCGGTCATCGTGCCCTTGATTTTTTCCTGCGACAGACCCGTACTCATTTTCATGCTCCCGGGAGATTCACGGCAAAGAGAGATTGCAAAATGATATCACTTTAATACCAATCGCCGCGAAGTCAAGTGCGGCATATGATCGGGCGCTTCAGCAGATCAACCCGGAGGAAGCGGTGATGAAATTCCTGAATTCGATGATGCTGGCGGGTCTTGTATCGCTTTCGGCTGCGCAAGCGCAGGCGCAAACGCCACCAGTCGCGGCATCGGCGGGAACAGCCTCGGCCCTTGACCGCATCCGTGACAGCGGCGAGCTGCGCGTCTGCCTGACGGGCGACTACAAGCCCTTCAGCTTCCTGCGTGCCGATGGGCAGTTCGAAGGCACCGATGTCGATCTCGCGCAGTCGCTCGCCACGGCACTCAAGGCCAAGCCGCGTTTCGTCAAGACGTCGTGGCCCACCCTGCTCAACGACTTCACGTCGGGCGCTTGCGATATTGCGATGGGGGGCATCTCGGTGACGCTCGATCGCCAGATGCGGGCTGGCTTCAGCGCGCCGATCATGGTCGATGGCAAGGCGCCTATCGTGCGTTGCGCGGATGTGGGCAAGTACGCCTCGCTCGCGCAGATCGATCGGCCCGAGGTGAGGGCGATCGTCAATCCTGGCGGAACCAACGAGCGCTACGCGAAGGCCAATCTCAAGCAGGCGCAGATCCGCGTCTATCCGGACAACGTGACTGTCTTCGACGAGATCGTCGCCGGTCGCGCCGATGTGATGATCACCGATGCCTCCGAGACCCTGATGCAGCACAAGCTGCGTCCGGCCTTATGTCCGGTGCCGCTCACCACGCCCTTGCAGTACAGCGAGAAGGCTTATCTGCTGCCCAGAGACGACGTGGCCTTCAAGGCCTTCGTCGATCAGTGGCTGCATCTCGCGAAGGTCACCGGCGAGTACGACGGCGTGATGGACAAGTGGTTGAAGTAAGGTCCCGGAAGTCGTGCGGTAAGTGCCTTCGTTCGAATGTCGGCTTGCGACCTCAACTGCCATTCGATCCACTGCATTCGGCGGCGGAAAGCAGACGTGGTCGTTCGAGCGACATCGCTCGAGACGACGAGCCAACGGCGCGAGTCTTACGCGTCGCATCGCGCGGCGAGCCGCCCCATTGGCGTCGCCACGCCCGATGCAATTGCAGGGCCGACTGGAAACCTGCGGCATCTGCGGCGCGCGTGACGCTGGCGCCGCGCTCGAGCCGAATGGTCTCCAGGAACTGCAAGGGCGAAACACCCGCGTGCTCACGAAATAGTCGAAGCAGATGGCGCTCGCTGACATGTCCCACCGCGGCCAGGGAGGCCATGTCCCAGTTGCGTTTCGAGTCGGAGGCAATGCTGTCCTGAACCCTGTGCACCACCGGGTGAAGATGCCGGCGATGCGCGAGAAAGGGTGACAACTCGGCATCGAGCGGCGATCGCCTCAGGTACACCACCATGTCCCGCGCTACGCTGGCGGCCAGCGCCTCGCCGCAATCGTGGGCGATCAGGTGCAGCGCGAGGTCGATGCCCGCCGTGATGCCTGCACTGGACGCGAACGGCCCATCGATCAGGAACACGCAGTCGTCGACCACCTGTGCCTGCGGAGCAAGGGCATGCAGCGCATCCAGCAACTCGTGGTGTGTGGTGCATTGCCGGTTGGTGAGCAAGCCGGCACGTGCGGCCAGCAGGGTGCCGGAGCAGATGGTCAGCAGGCGGTACTGCGTGTCCTTGGCGACCAGTTGCGTACCCAGCGTCCGAGCTAGCCATCGTTCGGTGGCAGCGATCGCGGGCGTCATCTGGCCCACGCGCGCCCTGGGTTGACCCACCAGCACCACCCAGGTTGGCGTGCTGAACGATTCGGGCAAGGGCTCGAGCTCGAACAGCGACAGACCGACGGAAGTGGACACCGTCGGCACCGGGCCCGCGAAGCGCAGCCGAAACCGCGCCGGCATCCCGCGCGCATCACGATGCAAGTTAGCCAAACGGAAGGCCTCCGCCGGGCCGGCGATGTCGAGCAGGAGCGAATCCGGTGCGATGACGAACAGGATATCGATCGTCGCGCTTCCTGTCGGCTGGAGGCAGGGCGCTGCAGGCAGCCCGTCGCCGATCCGTGCCATGCGGCCGTTCAGCATCGCGCGCACCCCGCTACCCCTGCTGAAGGCGCGGCAACGGGTCGGCGAATTTGATAGCAGGCAAGGTGGCGGGCATGGCGGCGCTGAGCATTAGGGCAGGTCCAAAGATAGCGCGGTATCACGCGATTGTGCGACGGATCGGGCCGCGCTGCATCACCGAAACGGCGCAAAACGGCGCGAAACGGCGTGTGTCCGAAAGTGATTCAAACGTGGCGGCGGACGACGCGACGACGGCCTGTAAACCCGGTAGCGTGGCGGCTCTCGAACGGAGAGCTTCGACATGTTCAGACCATCGCGGGTGACCTGCAATTCTTGGGCATGGCTGCTAATGGCAGCGATGGGACTTGGGTTCCACGGCCGGGGCGTGCACGCGCAGACCCCCACGGCCGCAGCTGTCGCCGCGGCAGAAGACGGCGTGGATATCAGCATCAAGCCGGGCGACGACTTCTTCGGCTACGCGAATGGCGAATGGCTCCGCTCGACCCGGATTCCGCCAGGCAAGGGCCGGTGGGGCGCGCGTGATCGGATCGCCGAGATTGCCGCGCAGCAGCTGGCGCAGGTGATCCGTGAAGTCACCGCGGCCGGCGCGGCCGGCGCGGCCGGGGCGGCCGGGGTGGCCGGGGTGGCATCCCCCGCCGGCCGCAAGGTGGCCGACTTTCATGCCGCCTACCTGGACGAAGCCCGCATCGAAAGGAAGGGCCTGGCGCCGATCGCGCCGCTGCTCAAGAGCGTCGACCGCCTACGCGACAAGGCGGCGCTGGCGCGCTGGCTGGGCGGCCGCCTGCGGGCTGACGTCGATCCATTGAACCTGGATATCTACGACTCGCCGCACCTGTTCGGCTTGGCCGTCTCGTTCGGAATCCATGGTGAGCCGAATTACTTCGCCTACCTGACGCAGGGGGGCTTGGGTCTGACTGACCGCGACGCCTACCTGGATGACTCGGCCACGAAGCAGGCCGTGAGGATCCAGTACCGCGATCACGTCGCCCGCACGCTGCAGCGGGCAGGATTCGACCATGCGGCGCAACGGGCCGAGGCGGTGCTGGCGCTGGAAACCGCAATCGCGCGCAGCCATGCCAACGCCGCGGACTCGGCGAACGACCTCAATGCCGACAACCATTGGCGGCGAACCGACTTCGCTCAACAGGCGCCGGGGATGAACTGGCTTGTGTTCTTTGCCGCCGCGGGGTTGTCCAGGCAGGCTGACATCGTCGCGTGGCAACCGGGTGCCATCAAAGGCAGTGCGGCGCTGGTCGCTTCGCAGCCCCTGTCGGTGTGGAAGGACTACCTGCGGTTTCACATCGTGCATCGCTACGCCGACGTGCTGCCGCGATCGATTGCCGAGCCTGCGCGCGGCTTCCTTGCGGCGCTGGCCGCAACGCCTGTGCAGGTCTCGCGCGAAGAGCGCGCCATAGCCGCCACCAACCAGGCGCTCCCCGAAGCCTTGGGGCGCCTCTACGTCCAGCGCTACTTCCCTGCAGCAACCAAGGCCAGGGTGAAATCGATTCTCGACGATGTCGTCGCGGCATTCAGCCGGCGCGTTGCCGACGTGCCCTGGATGACGGCGGCGACGAAGAGCGTGGCACTGTCGAAGCTGAATGGCATGTATTTCGGCGTCGGATATCCGGAGAAATGGCAAGACGATTCGAAACTCGACATCGACGCCAACGATCCCGTCGGCAATCTGCAACGTGTTGCCGATTGGAACTACCGCAATGCCTTGGCGAAGCTGGGTCAGCCCGTGGATCGGCACGAATGGTCCATTGCCCCGCAATCGCCGGGCGCCGTCCTGAATTTCCAACTCAACTCGTACAACTTTGCGGCCGCGCTCCTGCAGCCGCCCAAGTTCGACCCCACGAGTCGGACGCTGCGAATTACGGCGCCATCGGCGCCATATTCGCGCACGAAGTCAGCCACCTCGTCGACACCCTGGGCTCCGCTTACGACGCGCAGGGGGCCACGCATCTCTGGTGGACGGCCGAGGACAAGGGGAAGTACGACGCGGCATCGCAAGCCCTGATCGACCAGTTCTCCGCCTATCGCCCGTTCCCCGACTTGGGCGTCGACGGCAAGCTGACCTTGACCGAGAACATCGCCGACCTCGGTGGCCTTGCCACCGCCTTCGACGCCTACCGCCAGGCGCTGGGCAGCCGGGCCACCGACGCGGATGAGTTGCGCCGGCAGGATCGGCAGTTCTTCATCGGCTTCGCGCGAAGCTGGCGTGCCAAGCTGAGTGAAGAAGCGATGCGCGCCCAGATCAGGGGCGACGGTCACGCACCGGAGAGTTATCGCATCTCCACCGTACGCAACCTCGATGCCTGGTACGGCGCCTTCGATGTGCGGCCCGGGCAAAGGCTCTATCTGGCACCCGCGTCGCGCGTCCGCATCTGGTGACGGACCGTCGCCGCCCTTGAAGTAAACGGTCAGCGCCGGCGGGCCGCCGCCATGTCGCGCAATCGGCCGACGATGCCGGTCGGGAAGTGATAGACCGACAGCACGAACAACACGCCCAGCCACAGCAGCCAACGATCGGGCGAGAACAACGCCGGCAGCAACGGCAGGCCCGCGCTCGCGTTCGAGACCGCGCCCATCAGCTCCTGCAGATAGCTTTGCGCGAGGATGAAGAGCGTGCCGCCGAGCACCGCGCCGTACAGCGTGCCCATGCCGCCGATCACGACGATCAGCAGGATGTCGAGCATGATCTCGAAGGACAGCGATGTGTCCGGTCCGTTGTAGCGCAGCCAGAGCGCGAGCATCACACCCGCGAGCGTGGCGAAGCCCGACGCGAGCACGTTCGAGAGCGTGCGATAGATGACCGTGCGATAGCCGAGCGCCTCGGCACGAAAGGCGTTTTCGCGGATCGCCTGCAGGACGCGGCCGAAAGGCGAATTGACGATACGCAGCATCACGAGAAACAGCACGAACGCGGCGACGAACAACAGGTAATACGTGATCAGCCTGCCATCGAGGTTCGCGCCGAGGAAGGGTTCGTCGGCCAGCGAAAAACCAGGCGACAGGAGTTCGGGCGTCTTGAATGAAAGCCCGTCTTCACCGCCGGTGAAATCCGACAACTGCGATGCGAGCGTCTGGAACGCCGACGCCACGGCGAGCGTGATCATCGCGTAGAAGATGGCGCGCACGCGCAGGCTGAAGAGACCGATCACGAGCGACAAGGCGAGCGACGCGGCGAGCGCGCATACGATGCCGATGACGACACTGCCCCAACCTGGACCGAGGCGCGTGCTTGCAATCGCGACGCCATAAGCGCCGATGCCAAAGAACATCGTATGCGCGAACGACACGATGCCGGTATAGCCGAGCAACAGGTCGTAGCTCGCCACCAGCACGATGAAGATCAGGATTTTCGCGGCCACATTCAGGGCTTTCGCGCCGGGAAACAGGAAGGGCGCGAACGCAAGTGCGACGACGACGAGAACCAGCAGCACCGCCAGCACGCGGTTGCGCGGGAGGTCGCTGGAAAGAAGTCGCGTGATTATCGAGCGCTTCATCGGGCGGTCATCGGGCGGTCCTCGCGCAGTCACCGCGCAGTCATCGGTTCGTGACCGGATAGATGCCCTGAGGTCGCCACAGCAGCACCGCGACCATCAAGAGAATGTTCGAGAACAGCGCGACCTTGGGCGCTAGAAAGCCCGTGTAGTTGGCCATCAATCCGACCAGCAACGCGCCGAGA
>JBBSGB010000059.1:0-18621 GCA_038254545.1 Burkholderiales bacterium
CGCCGGCCGCCGCGCTTTCGCGCTCGAGCAGCAGTTCGGGCGGGAGTTCGGCAAGTGACCAGTCGCGTCGCAGGGCCAGCTGTCGTGCGGCTCGACGCCGCAGCGGATGCCCCAGCCGCGCAAGCGCGTTGTCGGGTTGCGCTGCGCGCCCTCGCGCAACCAGCTCGGCGACGGTTCGCGGCAGCGACTCGGGCGGCAGGCGATCGAGCGCGAGATGCTGACGCACCGCCGCGTTCTCGAGCACGCCCTGAGCTTGGCGCTGCATGCGCTTCCAGTGCGCGACGACGCTACTCCAGCGCGTCAACCGTAGTGTCTCGTTGGACCAGCTTGCGCCAGGGACGACCGCGATGCGCTTCGCGTCCCATCGGTGTGCGCTGGGGTCGGCACTGAAGCACATGATCGCTCCGAGCAGCGAGTCATTACGGTAGATCCCGAACGGCAGCCGGATGCCGCGCGATCTGAGCAGGGCAACGACCGGTCCGCGCAAAGCGTAGAGGTTGCCGTGCATGCCGCCTTGGGTCTGCATGCGCCCGCGCAGGCGCTTGGCGGAACGGCCCACGGTGGGCACGCCGCTCGCGGCCCACGCCTCGGAATTGCCGGTAAGTGCGTCATCGATGAGGCGCAGGCTGTCGGATGCGATGCGCACGTAACCGTCGATGAAAAATGCGACGTCGCTCCGCGGTGCGATGGTCTCGATGTATTGATTCCACGCGAGCGCCTTGTCGGCCAGCGCGACAGACCACACGCGCAACGACCAATCCGCCGAGCGCTCGATGGCCGCCGCGATCGTTTGCGCGATGGTTGTTGCCAATGCGTGATTGCCGTTGACGACGATGTCGATCGTTGTCGGAACGCCGGCGCATGCGACTTCCACCGCGGCGATCGTCTCGGTCAAGGTCTCCGGCGTTTCGCGTGCCGTGAAGATGGCGATCGACCAGCGACGCGGCTTCATGTCTTCTCTCCCCCGGCGAGCCTGAATACAGCGACGCGCCCGAACAGATTCGGAAGAAAGCGCACGACGTGCCCGTCGCGCAGCGCGAACTGGTCGCGCAGCGCGAAGCCGCTGCGTGACGCGAGTTCGCGAAAGTCGGTGAAGGTGGCAAAGCGCAGGTTGGGCGTGTCGTACCACTGGTAGGGCAGCGATCGCGTAACCGGCATGCGCCCGCGCACGATGGAAATGCGGTGCGACCAGAACGCGAAGTTGGGAAAGGTGACGATGCTCTCGGCGCCGACGCGGCCGAGCTCGCGCAACATCCCTTCGGTGTGCGCCACCATCTGCAAGGTCTCGAGCTGCACGACGGTATCGAAGGATCGATCGGAAAACAGCGCGAGCCCGTCCTCGAGATTCTGCTGGATCACCTCGACGCCGTTGTTCGCGCACGCGAGCACCTTGGCGTCGTCGAGCTCGACGCCCACGCATCTACAGCCCTTTTCTCGTCGCAGCCACGCGAGCAGCGACCCGTCGCCGCAGCCCAGGTCGAGCACCGACGAGCCCGGGGCGATCCATTCGGCGATAGCCGCGAGGTCAGGGCGCAATGCGCCCGCTCGCGGCGTCATCGTGCGCGTCCTTCGGTCAGACCGTCATGGATGCGCTCGAAGTACGCGCCGACCAGCGCGTGATAGCGCGCGTCGTCGAGCAGGAACGCGTCGTGTCCGTGAGGCGCATCGATTTCCGCGTAGGTCACCGGATGCCGGTTGTCGAGCAGCGCCTTGACGATCTCGCGACTCTTCTCGGGCGCGAAGCGCCAGTCGGTCGAGAACGAGACGACCAGAAAGCGCGCGGTCGCATTCGCGAGCGCCTTTGTCAGCGAGCCGTCGAACGGCGCGGCGGGGTCGAAGTAGTCGAGTGCCTTGGTGATCAGCAGGTAGGAGTTCGCATCGAAGTAATCCGAGAACTTGTCGCCCTGATAGCGCAGATAGCTTTCGATCTCGAACTCGGCGCCGTAGCCGAACGCGAGGTCGTCGGCTTTCAGCGAACGCCCGAATTTCTCGGCCATGTCGTCGTCCGACAGGTAGGTGATGTGGCCGATCATGCGCGCCACACGCAGGCCGCGGCGCGGCACCACGCCGTGCGCATAGAAGTCGCCGCCGTGAAAGTCGGGATCGGTGAGGATGGCCTGGCGCGCGACGTCGTTGAACGCGATGTTCTGCGCGGAAAGTTTCGCGGTCGATGCGATCGCGACGCAATGCGCGACGCGCTCGGGATGGCGCACGCTCCACGCCAGCGCCTGCATGCCGCCCAGCGACCCGCCCATCACAGCCGCGAAGCGCGCGATGCCGAGCACGTCGGCCAGCCGCGCCTGCGCATCAACCCAGTCCTCGACCGTGACCACGGGAAACGAAGCGCCGTACGGCTTTCCTGTCTGGGCATCGATGGCGGCGGGTCCGGTCGATCCGAAGCACGAACCCGGATTGTTGACGCCGACGACGAAGAAGCGGTTCGTATCGACCGGTTTGCCCGGCCCCACCATGTTGTCCCACCAGCCGAGGTCGCCGGGCTCGTCTTGGTAAGCGCCTGCAACGTGATGCGAAGCGTTGAGTGCGTGGCAGATCAGGACCGCATTGGATCGCTCGGCATTGAGTGCGCCGTAGGTCTCGACGGCGAGCTCGTAGTTCGAAAGACTCGCGCCGCTTTGCAGCGGCAACGCCTCGGCGAACGCGAAGCGCTGCGCAACCACGGTGGCTGACACTGCGGAGGACGCCGCGCACGGCGCGGCAGGCGATGAATCCAAGGGACGAGCGTCCAGAAAAAACCCGATGGCGCAGACCAAAGCGCGTCGGGTCGGATCGCTTTAGCCGTATTTATTTCAGGCCCGAAGGATTTCCTTCCCGGCCCGAGCGCCCGCAAGCTGAGGCCCCTAGGGAAGCGGCATCAAATCGGCGCAGGTGTATCGAGGCGCGACAGTAGCGGAACGCTTCGGGAGCGTCAAACGCAAAGCCGATCGGCCTCGCGCCGGACATGGACGGGTTCTACAGGCCGCTCACTTCCACTCGAACGTCACCAGCGCGCCCGAGTTGCCCGCGCTCACGGTTCGCGTCTGCGCTTGGCCCTGATAGGTTGCCGTCACCGCATAGCTTCCCGCCGGGAGCTTGAGCAGCAGATAGGGACCGACCGAGGGAACTTCGAACACCGCATTGCCTTTGCCATCCTTGACGCTCACCGCGACAGTCGCGACGTATTCGGCGCGCGGGCTGGCCGCGCGCGCGAAGGCCAGCGCCATCGAATAGTCCTTCATCGATTGCTTGATGTACTGGACCTCTTCGTCACCCGCGCCGCCGTTCAGATAGGCGACGCTGCCTTGCATCTGCGGCTGCGGCATCGGGGCTTGTGCAAACGCGCCTGCCGTCAGGATCAGACCCCCAGCCAGGGTGGTGACCGAGGCCACGTGACGAAAGTTTTTATTCATGACGCTCTCCGAAGACCGAGCGCGTTGAGACGCGCGAACGGGTGTGACCGTTCGCGCTTCCTCGGGTTCGCGTTTTTGCTGTCGCCGATAGAGCAATGCGAGGTTCGGCCCTGTTCAGCCCAACTCGCTCAACCCAACTCGATCGGCACGAAGATGCGCGCGCGCCCTCGCTGAACCAGGATCGCGGCGCTCTTGCCGGCCTTGGCGATCAGGCCCTTCAACTGCTCGGCGGTCTGCACGGGCTGGCCGTTGAACGACAGGATCACGTCGCCCGCCTGGATGCCGGCATCGGCCGCAGCGCCGCTGGACTCTTCGACCACCAGACCATTGCCGCCTGCGATCGACCCCAGTTGCCGAGCTTCCTCGGGACGCAAGGGGCGCACTGCGACGCCGAGCCTGCCACCCTTGTCCCCGGGAACATCTGCGCTCGCAACCGTGGTCGTGTCCTTGAACTCGCCGAGCGCGACGTCCAGATCGCTGGCCTTGCCTTCACGCCACACCTGCAGATGCGTGGTCGAACCGGGCTTCAAGATCGAGATGCGCGCCGGCAGGTCGCTCGATCGATCGATCTCGCGGCCGTCGAGCTTGGTGATCACGTCGCCGGCCTTCAGGCCCGCCTTGGCGGCCGGGCTGCCCGACTCGACATCGGATACCAAGGCACCCATCGGACGCGGCAGCTTGAACGAGTTGGCCAGTCGCTGGTTGACGTCCTGGATCGTCACGCCCAGACGCGCGCGCGTGACCTTGCCATGCGCGACCAGTTGATCCTTGACGTGCAGCGCGAGGTCGATCGGCACCGCGAACGAGATGCCCTGGAAGCCGCCCGACTCGGAGAAGATCTGCGAGTTGATGCCGACCACTTCGCCGTTCAGGTTGAACAGCGGCCCACCCGAGTTGCCCGGGTTGACCGGCACGTCGGTCTGGATGAACGGATAGCTGTCGGTCGGCAACGCGCGCGCCTTGGCCGAGACGATGCCGGCCGTCACGCTGTTGTCGAAGCCGAACGGCGATCCGATCGCGACCACCCACTCGCCCACGTTGAGCTTCTCGGACGAACCGAGCGCCACCACCGGCAGATTCTTCGCATCGATCTTGATGACGGCGATGTCGCTCTTCTTGTCGCTGCCCAGCACCTTGGCCGTGAACTCGCGGCGATCGGTCAGCTTGACCGTGACGGTCGAAGCGCCATCGACTACATGCGCGTTGGTGAGGATCGTGCCGTCGGCGCTGACGATGAAGCCCGAGCCGAGCCCGCGCATGACACCGCCGCCGCGCGGCCCGCGGAACTGCGGGCCATTGGGTCCGCCCGGCAGCCCTTTGAAGAACTGGCTGAAGGGATCGTCCTCGTCGTCGCCCTGATCGGCGCTGGGGTCGCCCCGCCTGCGGAGCTCGAACGCGCTCTTGGTGGCGCGTTGGGTGACGGTGATGTTGACCACCGCCGGGCCGTAGCGCTGCACCAGGCCCGTGAAGTTCGGCAACTGCGCCTGCGGTGTCGCGATCTGTACCGCTGCGGGCGCAACCTGCACGGCCGGCGGATTGGCCGCCAGCGAGGTGATCGGATCGGCAGCGCGCGCCGGATCGACCAGCGGCATCTCGATGCGCGCGAGTGCGAAGCCTGCACCACCGAGCACGCCGGCCAGGACGAGGTTACGGGTCAATCGGTTCAGTCTCATCGGAGTCATCCTTCGTGAAAACAAGTTCGGATGCACGGATGCTAGGCCGTCAATCTTAAGCAAGGCTTAAGAGCCGATGCCGCGATGCTAATCGTCATCGCCTCCGCTTCTGACCGAGGGAATCCGCGCCGGGATACGCGAGATCGTGTGCCGCTTCACCTCGGCAGCCCACTGCGAATCGACTGCCTGCGGCAATCCGAACAAGCGCAGGTCGAGCGCGAGGTTGGTGATGTAGATGTAGTGCCCGACCCGGACCAGGCTGGCAGGGAACAACAGGCCGCGCGGCGAACCTTTGCGGTCGATGCCGTTGAAGTCGCCGAGCTTGGCGATCACGCGTCCCGATGGATCGACTACCACGATCTCGTCGGCCTGGTTCGCGGCCACCCACAGGTTGTCGTCTTCATCGATGATCAGCCCGTCCGCGCCGTTGATGCTGTTGACGAACACCGCGGGTGCGCCGGGTGTGCCGCCGCCGGTCACCGGGATCCTCACGATCGTGTCGTTGCCGGTGTTGGCGACGAACAAGGCATTTCTCGCCGTGTTGAAGCCCAGCCCGTTCGCGCCGAAGGGTGGTACGCCGGTGGTGGTCAGCAGAGGGCTGGTCACCCATGCCGTCGCCGCGCCGCCACCCGGGCCGGTCTTCCAGATGATCCCTTGCGCGGAATCCGACACATAGACATTGCCGGCCGCATCGAACGACAATGCATTCAGACCCGAGGCGCCGCTTACCGTCATGAATACCGACGACGCACCGGTGTCCGGATCGACGCGCAGCACCTTGCCGCCGCCGAAGTCGATCACCAGCAGCGCGCGCGTGATCGGATGAAAGTCGAGCCCGAGCAACAATGTGCTCGAGCCGCTGACGTCGAGAACGCGCCTGGTCCTGCCATCGCGGTCGAGGACCACGATCTGGCCGACGCCCGAAGCCGTACCGCCGACCGCGAAATCGGCGACATAGAAGTTGCCCTGGAAATCCGCGGCGATGCCTTCGGGATGGGTTGCGCCTGCCGGCAGCGTGGCGAAGCGCATGACCTCGCCGCGATCCCACGCATGCGCCTGCGGCAGCGCGAAGATCGATACGACAAGCACCAGCAGATATGAAATCGCGTTGCGTTTCATGAGGCCTCCGTTGGGTTCACGATTGGGGCACGACGAATGGTGCTGCGGGCGAAGCTGAACGATTCTAGCCAGACACCCATGGATCGCAAAGACGATTCTGCGAGGAGTCCCGCCCTACCGTCCCTCGTCATCCCGAGCATCGCACGGATTACATCAGCGCGAGTTGGCGAAGAGCATGGATTTCCTCACGGCGTTCGGAATGACGATGGGTCGGGAAAACGCACTTCGATCGCGAGGCCCGGACTGCCCGCGTCCTCGCCGATCACGACCTTTGCACCATGCCGCTCGGCGATGCGCTTGACGATTGCAAGGCCGAGGCCGCTGCCTCGCGTATCGCTCGCTGCGCGCGCGGCTTCACCGCGATGGAAGCGGTCGAACACGCGTTCGCGTTCATGTGGCGCGATGCCCGGGCCGTTGTCGCTGACCGACAGCACGATCTCGTTGCCGCCGGCATCGACCGCGCGTTCGACCGCCACGTCGACCCTGCCGCTTCGCGGCGTGTAGCGCAAAGCGTTGTCGATCAGATTGCCGAGCAGCGTGAAGAGCGCGTCACGATCGCCGACCACCTCGATTGGCCGGGTATCGGCGCGCGACGCTTCTCTTTCGGTCGCCGCATCGATCGCCGCATCAGTCACTTCGGCGCTCGCGGCTTCGGGGCCGATCCCCAGATCGATGCCGCGATCGAGCGCGAGATGGGCGTGGGCCGCAACCGACTCATGCGCGAGTGCGAGCAGGTCCACGCGAGCGAGTTGCTGTGATTCGGAGGCGGCCGAGTCGGAAGACATCGCGCCGCGATCCGCATCGGGTTCGGCACGCGCGAGCGCAAGCAACTGCTCGACCAGCCGCGAAGCGCGTGCTAGCCCTTCGCGCAATGCGTCCAGCGCCGCGCCGCGTGCGCTCGCATCGCCGGCGCGCTCGGCGACCTGCAACTGCAACTGCAATGCGGTCAGCGGCGTTCGCAATTCGTGCGCGGCATCGGCGATGAAGGCGCGCTGCGCGTCGCGCGCCGATGCGAGATCGGCCAGCAATCGATTGAGCGACACGACCAGCGGCGCCACTTCTTCGGGCAACGCGTCCTCGGACAATCGTTCGAGCGCTTCGGGCTTGCGCGCGGCCACTTCGCCGGCAACCCGACGCAGCGGCGCGAGGCCGCGGCCGACCACCCACCACAGGAGGGCCGCGAGCACCGGCAGCAGGATCAACAACGGCAGCACGGTGCGCAACGCCACCTGCGCGGCCAGCGCGCTGCGCACCCGCAGCGGTTGCGCGACCTCGAGCAGGTTGTCGTCGACCATCGCCGCGAACACGCGCCAGTCGCCCGCCGACGTGGAAACCGTGGTCAGGCCGAGCTCGACATGCGCGGGCAAGGGCACGTCGGCATGCGAGCTGTAGACGAACACGCCGAAGCGATTCCAGATGCGGATGACGACGTCTTCGCCGGCTTGCGGAACACCGGGCGCCTGCGGCGCGAGCGCGCCGAACGCGCGTACCGGCAGCGATGCCGAGAACTGGCGCAACTGCATGTCGAAGAGCGCATTGGCCTCGTCGCGCGCCTGCCGATAGACGACAGCGCCGGTGATCGCGATGCCGGCGACCATCACGGCGATGATCGACAGCAGCAGCCGCCGCTGGATCGACATGCGCGAAGCTGGCTTCTGCATCGTGACGATTTTCTTCAAGCTATCGCGGCGTGGCGGTCATGGGTCGCGCTTATCGCGTCCATCAATGCATTCCATCAATGTGAAGCGATCGTATAGCCCACGCCGCGCACATTGCGGATCAGATTCGCGCCGAGCTTCTTGCGCAGGCCGTGCACATAGACCTCGATGGTATTGCTGCCCGGCTCCTCGTCCCAGCCGTAGAGCTTCTCTTCGAGTTGCGCGCGCGACAGCACCGCGCCGGGCCGCTCCAGCAGCGCTTGGAGCACCGCGAACTCGCGTGCGGAGAGCACCACCGCGGCATCGTTCTTGCGCACTTCGCGGCGCGCCGGATCGAGCGTGACGATGTCGTCGCCGTGGCTATGGCGCAGCAAGGTTTCGGCGCGGCCGCTGCGACGGCGATGCAGCGCGCGCATGCGTGCGGCGAGCTCGTCGAGATCGAAGGGCTTGACGAGGTAATCGTCGGCACCGGCGTCCAGGCCCGCGACGCGATCGGCGACCGCATCGCGCGCGGTCATGATCAGCACCGGCACGCCGTCGGCGCGCGCGCGCAGGCCGCGCAAGACGTCGAGCCCGCCCTTCTTCGGCAGGCCCAGGTCGAGCAACACCAGATCGTAGGCTTCGTTGCCGCGCGCCGTGGCGAGCGCGGTTTCGGCGGCCGCGCCGTCGGTGACCCAGTCGAGCGCGAAGCCCTCGGATCGCAAGCCCGCGCGCACGCTGGTTCCGATCATCGCGTCGTCTTCGACCAGGAGCACGCGCATGAAGATATCCGCACTACCCCAGGGACCGACGCGTCTTGTCCCACAGGCGCGGCATCGCGACCAGTTCCGATGCGCGCATCGGCTGGCCGACGAAAAAACCCTGGATGGCATCGCAGCGCATCTGGCTCAAGGCCGCGAGCTGGTCCGCTCGCTCGACGCCTTCGGCCGTGACCACGATGCCGAGGTTGTGCGCCATCTCGATCAGGCCCGCGACGATGGTCGCGTCGAACGCATCGATCGCCGCGCCCGCGATGAAGCTGCGATCGATCTTGATCTCGCTGATCGGCAGCGACTTCAATGCGACCAGCCCCGCGGTGCCCACGCCGAAGTGATCGATCGCGAGACGTACGCCTAGTGCAGACAGCTCGGCAAGGGTATCGGCGACCAGGCGGATGTCTTCGAGGAAAGCGGTCTCCGCGATTTCTATCGTCAGCTCGCCCGGCGCGAAGCCGTGCTTGCGCAGAGCCGCCTCGACGCTATGCACGAAGGCGCGGTCGTGCAATTGCCAGAGTGACACGTTGATCGCGACGCCGACTCGCGCGCCGCCCTGCTCGGCAAAACGCGCGGCTTCGGTCAGCGCGGTCAGCAGTACCCAGTCGCCGAGCGGCCGGATGATGCCCGAGCTTTCAGCCAGCGGAACGAATTCGCGCGGGGTCAGCAACGCGCCGGTGGAGGTGCGCCAGCGCACCAGCGCTTCGACCGCGATCACCGCGCCAGGAGCGAGCGAGCCGCGCTCTCCGGGTTCCGCTGCATCGGCAACGATCGACGACACCAGTTCGAACTTCGGTTGATAGACCAGCAGGAATTCGTCGGACGCGAGCGCGCGGCGCAACGCGGCTTCGTTGTTCGGCGGCATGGTCGCGATGGCCGCTATGGCGCGGGCATCGTGATCATCGTCTCCGTGGCGTCGATATTGATTGCGGCCCGCCTGCTTGGCGCGCATCAGCGCGGCCTCGGCGTGCGAGAACAGAGTGGCGGCATCGCGCGCGTCGGCGGGAGCGAGCGCCATGCCGATCGACGCGCGCACGAACAGCGTGTGGCCCGCAAGACGGGTGGGCGTTGCGAGCGCCGTGATGAGTCGCGTCGCGAGCGCTGCGCTGCGTGCGTTCGCGTCCGTCGTGCCGACGTCCATCGCGCTCGAGCCGGTCGCATTTTTCGATCCGACCTCATCGCCGGTAGCACGCGTGTCGGCCATGCGCCATGCAATGCCGAACTGGTCGCCGCCGATGCGGGCAACCAGAAGCCGCTCGCCATCACGCGAAGTCTCGTCCACCGGGTTGGCGCTGTGCACCTCGTCCGCATCGTCGGGACTGCGCGGACGGCCGCCTGCTTCCTTGTGTGCCTCACGCGAGAGGCGTTGCGCGACCAGCCGCAGCAGGCTGTCGCCGATCGAGCGTCCGTTGATGTCGTTGCTTTGCTTGAAGCGGTCGAGATCGACGATCAAGAGAACAATCGGCGCCGCCTTCGACGCATCTTCCCGCGCGCCCGGGCCGATCCACAGCTCCAGCTTCTCGCGCAGCGCGCGTGTGTTGGGCAGGCCGGTCAGGGTGTCGTGCATCGCGACGTGCTCGAGGCGCTCACGCAGATGATTGCGTTCGCTGACGTCGCGAATCGCGATCGCGGCGTGATCGGTACCGAGCGGAAGCATGCGCGCCTCGAAGGCGCGTGGACCCGCGGCGGCATCGAAGTCATACGCAAAGATCTGCGCGCGCTGCGTGTCGAAGGTTCGATCGAGGGTCTCGGACCACGCTCGCCGAAATGCCGCGGCCAATGCGTCGAGGTCCGCGACGCGATTACCGATCAGCTCCTCCCGGGATACGGGAAGCAGTTCGCCGGGACCGTGCGCTTCGATGACACGGCCTGCGTGATCGCAGCGCAGGATGGCCTCGACCAGCGCGACGTCGATCCATGTTGGCGCCGCTGACTCTCCGGCGAGATGTTCTGCGGCGAGATTCGCCTCTGCAGGTGTCACTGCGATCACCGCACCGGTGGCGGACGCCGTCTCATCGCCGGAATCGGCCGCGCTCTCGGGGTTGTAAAGCGACAACGTCATTTGTGCGGAATCCATCGTGAATCGAGCGCGGATCGCTCAGGCCGCGCGCATGCGCTCGACCAGGACACGGATGCGGTCGGGGTCCTGCGCGGTCATGATCTTTCGGGCCAGCGCCTCGCAGGCCACCACGTCGGAGCGCAGCACTTCGTACTTGACCGCGAGCAACTGCGCAGGGTGCATCGAGAACTGGCGCAAGCCCAGCCCGAGCAACAGGCGCGCGAGCATCGGATCGCCGGCCATCTCTCCGCATACCGACACCGGTATGCCCAGCCGAACGCCGGTCGCAATCGTCTGCGCGATCAACTGGAGCACCGCTGGATGCAGCGGATCGTAGAGATGCGCGACGGCACTGTCGGTGCGATCGATGGCGAGCGTGTATTGGATCAGGTCGTTGGTGCCGATCGAAAAGAAGTCGAGGCGCTTGGCAAGGATCGGCAGGATCAGCGCCGCGGCAGGGATCTCGATCATGCCGCCGATCGGCATGTTCCGGTCGTAGGCTGCGCCCTGCGCATCGAGTTGTCCCTTGGCCGTCGCCAGCAGCACCAGCGCCGCATCGACCTCCTGCGGATGCGCGATCATCGGGATCAATAGCCTGACCGGGCCGAACGCCGATGCGCGCAGGATCGCGCGCAACTGCACCAGGAATACCTGCGGCTCGGCCAGGCAGAAGCGGATCGCGCGCAGCCCGAGCGCGGGATTGGTGGTCGCGAAGACCTCGCCGCCGAATTCATTGCGCACCGCTTGCGGCGTCTTGTCGGCGCCGATGTCGAGCGTGCGGATCGTGACCGGGCGTCCGGCCATGCTTGCGACCACGCGACAGTAGGCCTCGAACTGCTCGTCCTCGTCGGGCAGCGAGTCGCGCGTCATGAACAGGAATTCGGTGCGAAACAGGCCGATGCCCATCGCACCGACTTCGTCGGCGAACGCGCAGTCGCCGGGCAGCTCGATGTTGGCGCACAGCTCGACGGCGACGTCGTCGAGCGTGAGCGTGGGCATGTGCGCGAGGCGCTTGAGCTTTTCGTGCGCGAGTTCGAGGTCACGCTTCTTGAGGCGATATTCGTCGAGGACGATGGGAGGCGGATCGACGATCAGCACGCCGGCTTCGCCATCGACGATCACACACTCGTCCTGCCGCAACAGGTGCGAGGCCTGCCCAAGCCCGACCACGGCCGGGATGTCGAGGCTCTTCGCGAGGATCGCGGTATGCGCGGTCGAGCTGCCCAGGTCGGTGGCGAAGCCCGCGAACACGTGCTTCTTGAACTGCAGCATGTCTGCCGGCGCGATGTCGTGCGCGACTACGATCATCGGTTCGAAATCGCCGGGGAATTTTGCGTCGCTGCGTGCCGCGTCGAACTTGGCTGCGGCCTGCAACAACGTGTGCGCCGTGCCGTTCATGACCTTCAAGACTCGTTCGACGACTTGCTCGACGTCGGCGCGCCGCGAGGCGATGTATTCGTCGTCCATGGTCTCGAACTGCTCGACGACCGCCTGCAACTGCGTCGTCAGCGCCCACTCGGCGTTGTAGCGGCGCTCGCGCACCAGACGCGCGGGCTCTTCGGACAACAACGGGTCCTGCAGGATCAATCGATGCAGGTCGACCAGCGCGGCGAACTCGGCCGGTGCGCCGGCGGGCAACTCCGATTGCAGTTGATAGAGCTCGTTGACGACCGTCGCCACCGCCTCGTCGAGGCGCGCGATTTCGTCCTCGATCTCGTCGATGGTGACGAGGTAGTGCGGGACTTCGAGAGCGGCCGAGGCAAGCAGATGCGCGCGGCCGATGACGATACCGCGCGAGACCGGGATCCCGTGCAGGGTGAACGCCATGTCAACGCTTCATCGAGTGACTCATGGCGCGACTCAACGCGGTATTCGGTTCGCGATTCAATTGGCTTCGCCGAATTTGTCGTTGATCAATACGGAAATTGCATCGAGCGCCGCGTCTTCATCCGGGCCGATGGATTCGATCGTTACAGTGGTTCCCTTGCCTGCGGCCAGCATCATCACGCCCATGATGCTCTTGGCGTTCACGCGGCGGCCCGCGCGGCTCATCCAGACCTCGCTCTTGTATTGCGCAGCCAGTTGCGTCAGCTTGGCCGATGCGCGCGCGTGCAGCCCGAGCTTATTGCTGATCTTGCACTCGCGCGTGGGCATCGAGGGGACCGCCTGGATCGTTGGGGTCGTGCGGAAAAAGGCTCTGCTGTTGTGGCGGCGTCGAGGCGATTTTCATGATACCCGACGCGCCTCCGGACAAGGCCTTGTCGACCAGTGTCGCAAGCGGTTCGGCGCTTCGATACGTCAACACGCGCAACAACATCGGCAGGTTCGCCCCGGCGATGATCTCGACTCGTCCGGGCGACGCCAGTTGCGTCGCGATGTTGCCGGGCGTGGCGCCGAAGAGATCGACCAGCACCAGCACGCCGTGACCGTCATCCACGGCGGCGATCGCCGTCCTCGCCCGCGCGATCAGCGCCGCCGGTTCGGCATCGGCGACGACGTCGATGGTTTCGCAGCGCTCGAGATCCTGGCCGAAGACATGACGCGCGCACGACAGCAGCGCCGCCGCGAGCGGCGCGTGCGAGATGACGACGATGCCGATCATGAACGGGCGGCCATGTTCGACGATGCGTGCAACGGTGGATTCGAAGACGCAAGCGACGACTTCGAAGCTCCGTGCTCGAGCGCGTCGATGAACGCCTCTGCGACATTGAAGCCGCTGCCTGCGCGAATCTCGACGAAGCAGGTGGGGCTGGTGACGTTGACCTCGGTCAGGTAGTCGCCGATCGCATCGACGCCGATCAACATCAGCCCACGTCCGGCGAGCTTGGCGCCGACGATCTCGCCGATCTCGCGATCGCGCGCCGACAAGGGCTGCGCGTGCCCCACGCCCCCCGCCGCAAGATTGCCGCGCACTTCACTGCCTTGCGGGACGCGTGCGAGCGCGAACGGGACAGGCTCGCCGTCGATCACGAGAATGCGCTTGTCGCCCGCATCGATCTCGCGGATGAAGCGCTGCGCCATGATGGTCCGCTCGCCATTGCCGGTCAGCATCTCGATCATCGAGCCGAGATTCATGCCGTCAGCCTTGACGCGAAAGATGCCCATGCCGCCCATGCCGTCTAGCGGCTTCAGGATGATGTCGCCGTGCTCGCGATGAAATTCGCTGATGCGGTCGGCATCGCGCGTGACGACGGTGGGCGCGATCAGGTCGGGGAACTCGGCGATCGCGAATTTTTCGTTGTGGTCCCGGATCGCGCGCGCGCCATTGAACACGCGCGCGCCCTGCGCTTCGGCGGCCTCGAGCAGGTAGGTCGTATAGACATACTCCATGTCGAACGGCGGATCCTTGCGCATCACCACCGCGTCGAACGATGCCAGCGCGACCGTCCCGGCAGCGCCGGTCGCGTACCACGCGTTCGCGTCGCCGGTCAGTTCGAGCGGCCACGCCTTCGCCTCGATTGCGCCCGAAGCGGCGCGCGCGAGGCCGGACTGGAGGATGAACGCGAGCGTATGGCCGCGACGATCGGCCTCGACCATCATCGCGTAGGTCGAGTCCTTGTAGATCTTGAACGACGCGAGCGGGTCGGCGATGAAGGCGATGTGCATGTGCGGCGCCTGTTGAGTCCGTCGAAAACTCAGGCCGCTTCGGCTTCGGCTTCCGGATCGGTTCGCTCGAGTTCGAGCGATGCGGCCAGCAACGCGAGCCGCGCCACCACGCCGTACGCGTAGAAGCGATTGGGCGCCGCATGCGGCCGCTGGCCTGGGTCGGGAAAGTTGCAGCTCGCCGCGAACGGCAGCGGCACGAACTGCATGCCGGGCGCGTTGAGGTTCTCGTCCTTGGCGCGTTGCGTGTGTACGCGATAGAAGCCGCCGACCACGTAGCGATCGATCATGTAAACGACCGGCTCGGCCACGCCCGGCTCCTCGCCGACGTTGACGCTCTCGAAGGTGTGCACGCCTTCCTGGATGATCACTTCGGAGACTTCGAGGCCTTCCTTCACCACGCTCATCTTGTTGCGCGTCTTGCGATTCAGGTTGCGCACCTCGGATGGGTCCTTGACGCTCATCACGCCCATGCCGTAGGTGCCCGCATCGGCCTTGACGATCACGTAGGGCGTCTCGGTCACGCCGTATTCCTTGTATTTCTTCTTGATCTTCGCCAGCAGCGTTTCGACATGCCCGGCAAGGCAGTCCTCGCTGCCGCTGTCGCCGAAGCTCACGTCGCCGCAATGCTCGAAGTACGGATTGATCATCCACGGATCGATATCGAGCATCTTCGCGAAGCGCTTGGCGACATCGTCGTAGGCCGCGAAGTGGTGGGTCTTGCGGCGCACCGCCCAGCCCGCATGCACGGGCGGCAGCACGAACTGCTCGTGCAGGTTGCGCAATACGTCGGGGATGCCGCCCGACAGATCGTTGTTCAGAAGCACCGCGCACGGGTCGAAGTCGGAGAGCCCGACCCGGCGCCCGTTCGGGCCGATGCGCTTCAGGGGCTCGATCACGAAGGTCTGTCCGCCGTCGACCTCGATCGTGCTGGCCTCGTGCACCTCGGGGTTGAGCGACCCGAGCCGGACGTTCAGTCCGGTCTGCCGCAGGATCGCCGCGAGTCGCGCGACGTTCTGCAGATAGAAGCGGTTGCGCGTGTGGTTCTCGGGGATCAGCAGCACGTTGCGCGCATCCGGGCAGATCTTGTCGATCGCCGCCATCGCCGCCTGCACTGCCAGCGGCATGGCTTCGGCTGCGAGGTTGTTGAAGCCGCCCGGAAACAGGTTGGTGTCGACCGGTGCGATCTTGAAGCCGGCGTTGCGCAGATCGACCGAGCAATAGAACGGCGGCGTGTGCTCCTGCCATTCGAGACGGAACCAGCGCTCGATCGCAGGTGTCGCGTCGAGCATGCGTTGTTCGAGGTCGGCCAGCGGGCCGGACAGGGCGGTGACGAGATGAGGAACCATGAGGAAGGAAAGCGCGGGGCGACCGCTTGAGGCGGGGTGCGAATTGTAAGGCCTAGGCGTCGCGAACGCAGGACGGGATCCGCTTCCGCGCGTTTGTCATTCCGACGCCGGAGGAATCTCTCTCGCATCGCGTGTCGCGGCGAAGAAAAACAAAGGGCCGGCGAATCATCGCCGGCCCAACGAGCCTCACGGCTCGAACTTCCGAGGGAGCCTCAGTGACTGTGCATACGCGCGTGAGTCACGGGTGATACGCCGACTCGCCGTGCGATGAAATATCGAGACCTTCACGCTCTTCTTCCTCGGCCACGCGCAGGCCGATGACGAGATTGACGATGAAGTACGAAACCGCCGCGATCACGCCGGACCACACCAGCGTGACGCCCACACCGGTGGCCTGCACGACGAGCTGATCCCACATCGCATAGTCGGGCGACGCCTTGTTGGTGACGTAATCCCAGATGCCTTGGCCACCGAGGCTGGGCGCGGCGAACACGCCGGTCATGATCGCGCCGAGGATTCCGCCCACGCCGTGCACGCCGAACACGTCGAGCGCATCGTCCGCACCCAGCATGCGCTTCAACCCCGAAACCCCCCACAGGCAGATGACGCCGGCCATGAGACCCAGGACGATCGAGCCCATCGGACCGACGAAGCCGCATGCCGGCGTGATCGCCACCAGACCCGCGACCGCACCCGAGGCGCCGCCCAGCATCGAGGGCTTGCCCTTGATGGTCCACTCCGCGAAGGTCCACGCGAGCACGGCGGCGGCCGTTGCCAGCAGCGTATTGACGAACGCGAGCGCGGCCACGTCGCCGGCTTCGAGAGCCGAGCCCGCGTTGAATCCGAACCAGCCCACCCACAGCAGCGACGCGCCGATCATCGTCATCGTCAGGCTGTGCGGCGCCATCGACTCGCGCCCCAGGCCAATGCGCTTGCCGACGAAGTAGGCGCCCACCAGACCGGCGATGCCGGCGTTGATGTGCACCACCGTTCCACCGGCGAAATCGAGCGCGCCCTTCTGCCACATGAAGCCGCCCTTCGCGGTCTCGGAGGCGAGCGTGGCCGCGTCCTTGATGCCGTCCGGTCCCGGCCAGAACCAGACCATGTGGGCGATCGGGATGTAGGCGAACGTGAACCACAGCACCGCGAACAGCAGCACCGCCGAGAACTTCATGCGCTCTGCGAACGCGCCCACGACGAGGCCGACCGTGATCGCCGCGAACGTGGCTTCGAACGCGACATAGATGTATTCGGGGATCACGGTCGCCTTGGTGAAGGTCGCCGCAGTCGTGAAGCTGCCCTTGCTGAAATCGAAGATGCCTTTCAGGAAGATGCGATCGGTGCCGCCGATGAAGGCGTTGCCTTCGGTGAAGGCGAAGCTGTAGCCGTAGATCGCCCAGAGAACGCAGATCAACGCGAAGATCACGAACACCTGCATCAGCACGCTCAGCATGTTCTTGGCGCGCACCAGGCCGCCATAGAACAGCGCGAGGCCCGGGATCGTCATCAGGATAACGAACGCGGTGGCGACGATCATCCACGCGGTGTCGCCCTTGTTGGGCACGGGCGCTGCTGCCGCGGTCGCCGGAGCCACGGGCGCTTCGGCCGCGGGTGCGGTAGCAGGCGTCGTAGCAGGTGCGGCGGTGGCCGGCGCCGCCGGGGCCTCCGTCGTTGCGGCTGGTGGCGTGGCCGCTTGCGCGATCAACACCATCGACGATTTCGTGTCCTTGATCGCGGAAGCCCCGATCGACGCTCCATCGGCTGCGAACGCCGACAGCGCAGGACCCGCGAGAACCAGCCACGCGAGCGTGGTCAGCACAATCTTTTTCATCTGAAGCTTCCCATGAATGTAGGACGCGCGTTTACAACACCGCGTTTACAACACCTTTACAACGCGTCTTTGCCGGTCTCGCCGGTGCGGATGCGAACGACTTGCTCGAGGTCATAGACGAACACCTTGCCGTCGCCGATCTTGCCGGTGCGCGCCGAAGTCTCGATCGCCTCGATGGCGCGCTCGACCAGTTCCTCCGAGACGGCGGCTTCGATCTTCACCTTGGGCAGGAAATCGACCACGTACTCGGCGCCCCGATAGAGCTCGGTATGTCCCTTCTGCCGTCCGAAGCCCTTGACCTCGGTCACCGTGATGCCCTGCACCCCGATGGCCGAAAGCGCCTCGCGCACCTCGTCGAGCTTGAACGGTTTGATGATTGCCGTAATCAGTTTCATGCAGTCCTCACTCCCGATTTTTTGTACAGGCTGTTCAGAACGTCTTGGATATCGAAGCCAGGAAGCGTGTCTTGCCGCCGCCTTCGAACGACGTGGCCGTGCCGAAATATTCCTTCTTCGACGTCCCCACCACCGCAGCGCCCACCACCCAGCCCGAGAAGTCCTTGGTCACGCCGACCTTGTAGTCGCCGACGTTCTTGGACAGCGCGTTGCCATTCACATCGGTGAACTGCTGATGGTTGTGGATCGATTGCAGTCCGTAGTGGCCCACTACGCCCCAGCCGCCGCCCAGATCATAGGTGGCGTTGACCTCGAAGTAGCTCGAACCCTTGGTGTCGATCGTCTTGCTGCCCAGGAAGCTGTCGCCCAGGCCGAAGTAGTTGGTCGTCGCGTACCAGTACTTCAGCGAGATCCACTTCCAACTCGCGCCGATGTAGGCCTCGCCCTCTTCGGCCTTCTTGTTGAAGCCGCCATAGTTGCCCGCCCCCGAAGTGCGCTTGGTCGGGTAGTAGTAGTAGTAATAACCCACGTCCAGCCCGAAGTCTTCGGCGAAGGTCATCTTGTAGCCGCCGTAGAAATCCGTCTCCAGCGACGCGCCGCGATACAGGCCCTGCTCGACGTTGGAGTTCCAGTTGCCGATGTAGAGACCGCTCGAGTGCGCCAGGTCGACGCCGCCTTGGAACGCGGGCTTGTAGCCGGTCTGCGTGAAGCCGCGGAAGCGATAGTCCGAGAACAGGCCGGCGTTCCCGGTCAGCGTGAGATCCGGCCCGATGGC
>JBBSGB010000060.1:0-17942 GCA_038254545.1 Burkholderiales bacterium
CTGCGCGATACCGATCGAACAACTGCACGGGATGCTGCGCCCATCGACAATCACCGGAAGGCACAAGGCGTTCAGCAAGCGATGCGCCATCTGCAATGCGCCCTGGCGAAAGCCGATGCCAAGCGCCACCACCGCAAACTCGTCGCCGCCGAGTCTTGCGACGACATCGCCGGGTCGTACGATCTCGACCAGACGGCGCGCCACTTCGATCAGCAGTTCATCGCCAGCCGCATGGCCGAGCGTGTCGTTGACGGTCTTGAAATCGTCGAGGTCGATCAACAACACAGCCACGCCGCTATCGCAGGCATTCTGGTCCGCGAGCGTTTCATCGAGCAGGCGCGAGAACGCTGCACGATTGGCAATGCCGGTCAGCGCATCGGTCTCGGCCTGCTGCAGGGCCTGCTGGCGCGCCGCCGACAACTCATGGGTACGCTCGGTTACGCGCCGTTCGAGATCCGATGCCAAAGTGCCCAACGCAACGTTAGCTTTATACAATTCGCGCGATTTGGTCTCGAGCAATTGCTCGGCTTCGGCGCGAGCGCCGCGCTCGCGCGCGAGACGTGCTTCGATACGACGCAGCCGACCAGGATCGACGGCGACGATATCGACCGCATCCATCTCAGGCGAGATCGACAATGAAACGCACCGCCTGGCCGTCGCCATCGTCCAGCGGTTCCGAGCGCACGCGCGCCTCGACGCCGAAGCGTTGCGCCGAGCCGGCAATCAATCCTTCGGCCAGAGTGCCCAGCCGGCGCGTGCTGCGATAGTCCATCACCAGCCGCGACGCGCTGCGCTCATGGATGGTGAAGGTCGGCAATTCGGCGTCGGGGTAGAGCTTGCGCACCTCGACGTGTATGTGGCCCTCGATGCTTTCCAGGAAGTCGAAGAGATGGCTGCAGCGGCCGAAGAACTCGGGGTAGCCGCGGGCGAACGCCCCGCTCAGCTGCACGCCGAAACTCTTGACCAGGTCGGTCACCGACTCGCCGGTGTGCTCGGCGAGCGCATTGCACAGCGCCACTATCTCGGCATGATCGTAGGTGCCCACCGCGGTGTATGCGCCACCGCTGGGCAGCGTGCAGGCCTCGATGATGTCGTCCACCGCGTCTTCACCATAGCGGTTTGCGACGAAGCCGAGAAACTCTGTGAAGACGATGCCTTTCATGACATTCCTGCAAGTGACAGATAGCTGGCCCGGGCAGGCCGAGTCCGACAGAAGATCGCTTCCGATGCCGACGATCGCGGGACGCCGGAAGCGGGGCCGAAAGCAACCGAAGGCGACAGGACGCCTGCCTTCAGTGTGCTCTCATTGGTTTCGGTCGCAGAAGCAGGAACCTGAGCGCGATGCGACGCGAGGCGCGTGATCAAGGCATTCGCGCGCTCCGATCGCCGAAGGCTCTCGCTCTTCTCTTCGATCGTTCACGTGCGCTTGCCTCGACGTCGATTGCCGGTTCGACAGGTTGGAGCGCGGGCGCCAGCCCCTGCGCGGCTACACGCGTGGCTCGCGGGTTGCGCAGCATCAGGCCCAGCATCACGACGAAGTAGAACAGGAAGGCTACGCGCGGCACGTCTAGCAGGCTGTCGAAGGCGCCGACGATCACGAAGCCCACGATCGCCGCGGCGACGTACGGCGCATCGGGATGTCGCCGCGCGCGACCGAGCGCCGTGCGTATCAATGCGCCCGCGACCAGCAGCGTGAAGAGCGCCAGGCCGACGGCGCCCTGGTCGAACAACAGGTCGAGCGCGAGGTTCTTGATGTGCCATGGCAGGTGGTACTTGTCGGAGGACGAGAACCAGTGCGCCATGCGATAGGAGAAGTCGCTGTTGGCAAGCACCTCGGCGCCACGCGGGCCGACCAGGCGAAGGCTGCGGATCTCGACGGCGAGGCCGGGAGAGGCCACCGCGACTGCGAAGAAGACCGGCTTGGGCGCATACCAGCGGGTGGCGCCGAGGCCTTTGGTGTCGAGCGGCAGCACCAGCGTCTGCCACTTGCCGGGTACGGGCTGCAGCACCGGTTCCGCGAACGCGCAGCCGGCGTTGTAGAGCAACTGCTTCTCGCAGATTTCGATGTGCAGGCCGATCAGCGACGCCGTGCGCGCCTCGATCGTCAATACGTAGTGCGCGTTCGGTTGCACGGCGACGCGCTGCGAGATGCGAAAGAATTCACCGAAGCCCAGGTACTTGATGCGCGGTCCGGACAGCGAAAGGAAGGTCTCGCCGTTGCGACGCACGAGGTGATAGTTGCCGGGCAGCGCGGCGTCGAGCGATTCGTAGAGCGAGGTCGCGGGGAAGCGCCCGAGCCCCTTGCCGAGCAGCCATTGTTCCGGGCTCTTGAGGCGCGAGATCCCTTCGGTCCAATGCGCGATGCGGCTGTCGAGGTCGCCGCGGCTGGCCGAGAAGCGCCCGCCCATGTACGCGCCGCCCGCGAAGATCGCGACCGACCCCATCACCAGGGCGGCGAAGCCGATGGTCGCGAGTTGTTCGCGGCGCCGTGCAGGCCACACCGGCTGCTTCACGCGCGCCGCGAAGAACGCGAGGACCACGAGCAGCACCATCACCACGACGCTGTCGCGCAGCGCACCGTGTCCGCCCCACCCACCCGCGACTACACACGCGGCGATCGCAAGCCACAGCCAGGCGATGATCGCGGCCATTGCGCTGGACGGTGTCCTGGTTCGTTCGGCATGAATCAGGCTCGCGAGGCACGCAAGGCACGCGAGTGCAAAGACGACATAGGGTCCCCTGGGCAATACGCTCGCAGCCGCGGTACCGAGTGCGCCGAGCAGCGCCGCGCCGACCAACGCGGCCAGCCACATCGCCGGTCGCGTGCGGCGGATCGACGCATCGATGGCGATCGTCAACGCGAGGACGGCGATCGCCGCGATCACCGCGCGATAGCCGCCGCCGCGAAACACCATGAAGCCGCACGCGGCCACGACGATCGCGAAGGCCCCACCCTTGGCGAGTACCCACCACAGCATGCGTCGATCGAGTCGCAGCCGTTGCCGGAACACCAGCACGACCAGCAACAACAACGAGATCGGCACCGCGAGATAGACGCCGCGCGAGAACGTCACCAGGCACGCATAGGCGGCCAGCGCGAGCACCACCGCGCCCACCACAAAGCGCGACCAATGCGCATGCCGTAGCGCCTCGCGGATTGCGAACGGAATCGTCAGCGCGAGAAAGCCGTCGAGCGCGGCGCCGCCCACGTGCATTTCCCAGAACGAGCCGGTCGCGCGATAGTCGTCAGAGAAATCGAGCAAGCCGGTGAACGCAAGACGTTCCTGCAGGACCGCGAACGCCGCGAGGCCAAGCGCGATCGTGATGCCCAAGCCGATGCGATCGGAGCCACCGGGCTTCTTCAGTTCGCCCTGCGCGAGCGGCAATAGCAGCACCACCAGCGCGAAGCTCTTGAAGATTCGCAGGCTGTTCAATGGATCGTCGTAGCCCTGGAACCAGTCGAAGCGAAAGCCGCCCGCATCGGCGATGCCGCGCTCGAGAGCGATCGCGGTCGATGCGAGGAAAAGCGCGATCAACGCGATCGAGACGATGGAAAGATTCGCGGACAGGCCGGACGAGAAATTCGCCGACAGCTTCGTTGCGCCTCGCGCCGTGCGCATGCTTGCGCGCGCCCCGGACTGGAGCGCGAGTCCCGCGTAACCGCCGGCGCTGGTTGCCAGCACGAGCACGTCGAACTCTTCGAAGGTCAGCCAGCCGGTGCGTGGCGCGAAGCCGATGATGGGAAGCAGCGCGATCATCGCTGGCAACGCGATCGAGATGCGAACGCCGGCAAGAACACACCATGCGATGAACAGCGCGACCGCGACCATTGGTCGAATCGGATACGCGTGCGCGATGACGAGCCCGCAGAAACCGCAGGCGAGCGCGATGCCGAGCAGGGCGATGCGCGGAAAGAGGGAGGGCCGCGAGAGCGCGTCGTTGCTGCTCAGGCGCGAGGGTGCGGCGGGATGCGTGACGGCCATGGGACCGAAAGCTTATTCGAGAAGCAGGGATCGAACCAGCCGGCGTGTCGCGCCAAGAAGAAAGCCCCGGCAGGTGAAGCCTTGCCTACCTTGTGGATCGCCGGGGACTACTGCGCGTTTCTTCGGAAAAAATACGTCCCGGCATCTGCGCTAAGCTCACGCTCATTGCCCGACAGGAGGACTCCGCCATGCTTCAGCGCGTCGAACAACGTGTGCCTTTGAAGGATCCCGAACTTTTCAAGACCACCGGCTACATCGATGGGCGGTGGGTCGATGCCGACGCCGGCGATCGATTCGCGGTCGATGACCCGGCCACCGGAAACAACATCGCGCAGGTCGCCAATCTCGGCGCCGCCGAAACCACGCGCGCGATCGCGGCAGCCGAGAAAGCGTTTCCGCTGTGGGCGAAGAAGACCGGCAAGGAACGTGCGGCGGTGATGCGCAAATGGTTCGAGCTGATGCTCGAGCATCAGAACGATCTCGCCGCATTGATGACCGCCGAGCAGGGCAAGCCGATGGCCGAGTCGCGCGGCGAAGTGAGCTACGGCGCATCGTTCATCGAATGGTTTGCCGAAGAAGCCAAGCGCGTCGCCGGCGAGACGCTTTCGTCTCCCGACCCGACCAAGCGCATGTTCGTGTTGAAGCAGCCGATCGGCGTGTGCGCGGCGATCACGCCCTGGAATTTTCCGATGGCGATGATCACGCGGAAAGTCGCGCCCGCGATCGCGGCCGGTTGTGCGATCGTCGTCAAGCCCGCCGAACAGACGCCTCTGACCGCGCTCGCGCTGGCTGAGCTCGCGCATCGCGCGGGCTTTCCGCCGGGCGTGTTCAACGTCGTGCCGGCCGATGGCGCGCGGTCGATCGAAGTCGGCAAGGTGCTGTGCGAAAGCACGATCGTGCGCAAGCTCTCGTTCACTGGATCGACCGCAGTCGGCCGCATCCTGATGGCGCAATGCGCGCCCACCGTCAAGAAGCTTTCGTTCGAACTCGGCGGCAACGCGCCCTTCATCGTGTTCGACGACGCCGATGTGGACGCGGCGGTCGATGGCGCGATCGCGTCGAAGTACCGCAACACCGGACAGACCTGCGTGTGCACCAACCGCTTTTACGTGCAGGACGATATCTACGATCGCTTCGTGGGCAAGCTCGCCGAGAAGAGTCGTTCGCTGAAGGTCGGCGTGGGTACCGAGGACGGCGTGCAGCAAGGCCCGTTGATCGACGACGCGGCGTTGAAGAAGGTCGAAGAACACGTCGCCGATGCGAAGGCCAACGGCGCAAAGGTCATCGTCGGTGGCGCGCGGCACGAGAAAGGCGGGCGCTTCTACCAGCCCACCGTGCTGGCCGACGTCACGCCACAGATGATGGTCGCCAGCGAAGAAACCTTCGGACCGGTGGCCGCGGTATTTCGCTTTACCGACGAGGCCGATGCGGTCGCGCAGGCCAACGGCACCGAATTTGGTCTCGCCGCCTACTTCTACAGCCGCGATGTCATTCGCGCATGGCGCGTGGCCGAAGCGCTCGAGTCCGGCATGGTGGGCATCAACACCGGCATCATGTCCAACGAGGTCGCACCTTTCGGCGGCGTCAAGCAATCGGGCCTGGGCCGCGAAGGTTCGGTGCACGGCATCGAGGAATATCTCGAGATGAAGTACGTGTGTCTGGGAGGCTTCTAGCCCCTCTTAGGCGTCCACCGACTCGCGCCCCACGGGGTCGAACACCAGAGATCGTGCGAAATCGACCGTGCCCTTGGGCTTCTTGCCGGCGGTCCATTCGAGCAGGCTGTCGGCGGGCATGGGGTGCGCGAAGAAGAAGCCCTGCAACTCGTCGCAGCCGAGTTCCAGCAGGATGTCTCGTTGCCGCGCCGTCTCGACGCCTTCGGCCACCACCCGCAGGCCGAGCGCGTGCGCCAGCCGCACCACCGCATCCACCACCGCGCGTGCGTGATTGCCGGTGTCCAGATCGTTGATGAAGGATCGATCGATCTTCAACTGTCGCGCCGGCAGTTGCCGCAGATAGCTCAGGCTCGAATAGCCGGTGCCGAAGTCGTCGATCGAAAGATAGACGCCGATGCGACCCAGCGCATCGAGCGTGCGTTGGGTCGCGTTGATGTCCTGCATCGCGACCGACTCGGTGATCTCGCACAACAGATGCGACGACTTCACGCCGTGTCGCCTCAGGGCGGCCGAGATGCGCGAGACCAGTTCGATTTCGTTCAACTGGTGCACCGATAGATTGATCGCGACGCGCATCTGCACGCCGGACTGCGCCCAACTGTGCATCTGTCGGCAGGCTTCCTCGATCACCCAGTCGCCCAGGGTATTGATGTAGCCGAATTGTTCTGCGACCGGGATGAAGACGGCCGGGCTTATCGAGCCGTGTACCGGATGGGTCCAGCGCAGCAGCGCTTCGACGCCGCAGATCACGCCCCGCAGGCCATCGATCTTCGGCTGGTAATGAAGCTCCAGCTCCCCGCGCTCGATCGCCTGGCGCAGCTCGCCGATCAAGTCGAGCTGGTCGGCTGCGCCCTTGTGCATGTGCGACGCGAACATCGCATAGGTGCCTCGTCCGGCACGCTTGGCCGCCTGCATGGCGGTATCGGCGCGGGCAAGCAGCTTGTGGGCCTCGCCCTGATCCGGATAGATCACGATGCCGATCGACACGCTGATCTGTACCCGCCGCTCTGCCACGTGAAAGGGAACCTTGACGGCTTCCTGCACGCGGACGGCAAGCTCGGTGCAAGTGTCCGCGCTCACAACGCCTTCCATGAGAATCAGGAACTGGTCGCCACCGAGGCGGGCAATGGCATCCCCAGCGCGCACCTGGGAGCACACGCGGCGCGCCACTTCGCAAACCACCTCGTCGCTGCCGGCGTGCCCGAGGGACTCGTGGACCGGCTTGAAGCCATCGATATCGATGAAGAGCACCGCGATCTTTTCCCTATTGCTCGAGCTCGACGATGCACGATCGACACGGGCCACCGCGTGCTCGAGCCGTACCTCGAATCCCAGTCGATTAAGCAGGCCGGTCAGCGAATCGAGCATCGCGGCCTGGCGCGAATCCTGAGCAAGTGCACGCGATGGGCGAGGGCTGCGCACCCGCTTGATCAGGTAGAAGATCAGCGCGAGCGCAAGGCTTGCTATACCCAGCGAGAGAGCGTAGGTGCGAAGATCGTACGCAGCGGTCAGGTACGCCATATGGGAGAGAAACCGGGCATGCGACCGGGTTTATGCAATGGTGAACAGCACATGAATCCACCCGGACTATCGGCAGATGCGGGGCCAAGTTGAGCGCCGAGACGCGCATCGTGAATGCGACGGAGTGGCGCGGCCAAAGCGGGTGGCGGCTGGCGCTTCGTGAGGCGCAAGCCCGCATTGAGCGGGTGACGAGAATCGAACTCGCGTATGCAGCTTGGGAAGCTGCCGTTCTGCCATTGAACTACACCCGCAAGGCGCGAATTGTAGTTCAAGGCTTGGTCTGGGATGTCGTGTACGCGCCCCAGCCCCGTCGCGCCGGCGGGCATGGACGAACCGACCCTGGCCGCTTCAGTACATCAGCCGGTCCGCGTACATCAGCAGTGCACGGCCATCGGGCGTGTCGATCTCACGATGCGCTCGAAAGCCCGCCTTTTCGTAGCACCGGATCGCGCGCCGATTGGCGGGCGCAGGGTCGACCTGCACGCGGGTGACGGCAGGATCGGCGAACAGCCGGGCGACAAATGCGCGGACCATCGCGCTGCCGAGGTCCCGGCCGAGTTGACCGGGATCGGCAAGGAAGTGGTCAATGCCGCGCACGCCTGGATCGTGCTCGTCGAGCCACCAGCCTTCGTGATGG
Source organism: Burkholderiales bacterium (assembly GCA_038254545.1). Taxonomy (GTDB): domain Bacteria; phylum Pseudomonadota; class Gammaproteobacteria; order Burkholderiales; family Burkholderiaceae_D; genus CAHJXF01. Next base: position 7,815 of record JBBSGB010000060.1, read on the forward strand.
CATTCCACCGGCACGTAGAACTGGATGAAGCCGATCGGCGCCGTGTGGTCGATGGCGAGGAAGCATCGATGCGGCACGGTACCGACAATCGAGGGCAGGAAGTCCTGTTCGACCTCGGCGAGCGAAGGCGTGGGAGTCCACCACTCGGCGACGTGCGGACGTGAGAGCCACTCGTGAAGCAACTTCGAGGCAAGGGGTTCGAAAACCAGGTCGGCAGGCTCTGCACTCATGGTGATCCGTGATGCGGCCGCGGCGCAATCGCTTATAGCATCTGTTCGGGTGCGAACGGCGCGAGGACACGCAGCGTGAATTTCAGCAGCAGACTTGCGTCCGGCTCCTGGTCGAACACCTGCTCGGCCCCGTCGTTTCTGGTGACCCATTGCATATGCCCATCGGGTGCGAGCCGTACCTGATAGCGGCTTTCTTCACCGCGCTCGCGCAGGCGGTCGAGGATTTCGGCCGCCAGCGCATCGCTTTCGATCCGCAATCCCATCTCGGTGTTTTCGAGCGAGGACCGTTGATCGACGTTGAACGAGCCGATGAAGAGCCGATGGCGGTCGATCAGCAATACCTTGGCGTGCAGGCTGGCCTTCGACGAGCCCAGTGCGGATAGCTGGGCGCCTTCCGAGCCGGGCTGCGGTCGCAACTCGAAGAGCTCGACACCCATTTTCAACAAGTCCTCGCGGTAGCGCGAATAGCCGATGTGCACCACCGCGGCGTCGGTGGCCGCCAGCGAATTGGTGAGCACCTTGACCTTCACGCCGCGCGCGACGAGTTCGCGGATCACGTCCATGCCATGCGTGCCGGGAACGAAATACGGCGACACGATGATCAATTCATTCTTCGCGCTTTTCGCGATCGAGATCACGTCGGTCGCAATCGTCGCACCCGCATCGATCCCGCTGCGAGATGTTTCGGGCGCGGTGGCATCGACCTTGGTGGGCTTGTCCACGATCACTTCCGCGGGCGCGAGCTTCAACGCGAGACGGCCGCCGTCGATTTCCTTTTGAAGCGTGGCGGCTTTTTGCCGTGCTTCCTCCGTGGTCTTCTTCACTGGGTCGTTGGGGTCGGAAAGTGCGCGCTGGTCCACGGTATCGCGCGGCGCGCTGGCGTTCTTCACCAGCGTCTCGATCGGATAGGCGTACTGGCTGTTCCAGTATCGATCGAAGCCGGCGGACAAGTCCTTGACCGCCGGTCCGGCGAGGAGCACGTCGAGGTCGAGGAAGTTGGTCTTGTCCGAATGCATGTAGTACTCGGCGCCCACGTTGCGCCCACCGGTGACGGCGAAGGCGCTGTCGGCGACGAACAGCTTGTTGTGCATGCGGTGATTGATGCGGCCGAGGTCGGTGACCGAGGCCGCCAGACGCGTGATCAACCACGGACGGCCCAGACCGAAGGGGTTGAAGACGCGCACCTCGATGTTGGGATGCGCGGAATACCACGCGATGCGATCGTCCTTGCCGGTCGTGTACAGATCGTCGATCAGCAGGCGCACGCGCACCCCGCGGTCGGCAGCCACGCGGGCCGCGCGCAGCAACGCGCGCGCGTAGGGATCGTCCTCGATGATGTAGTACTGCAGGTCGAGCGATTTCTGCGCGTTCTCGATCAGCGCGAACAAGGATCCGAAGGCGTCCTCGCCGTCGCTGACCAGCCGGAAACCCGAGACCGGGGCAATGGCAGCAGACGTTGCCGAGGATGCCGGCGACGGAGCCGATGCGTTCGCGATTCTTGCGAGCTTGGTGTCGCCGGTATTCTGGAGCGTCATCGACGGCGTGCGACCGATATTCTTCGGCAGGGTCGAACAGGCGCCCAGCAGCAGCGTGAAAATTGCGACGCAGGCCGCGAAGCCGACCCGCGATACGAGGCGGCGGAGATCGCGGGATTTGACCGATGGCAGCCGAGCCGATGGCAGCGAAGACTGATTCGGATCGGTGGGGCAGAGGTATGCTGCGGCGGTCATGAGGGAGTGGGTGGAATGGGTCGGGGGCAAAGGGGGTGGCTCGGGTGTGGCGCGGTGTCCCCACAACGCGGCGCGGACCCGATTGGCGGACAACGCAGGCAGCAAGAACGGCACGCAACCGTGTCGAAGATGTGACAGGCGAAACAGGTGGAACAAACCGATGAGCCGCAGATCGGTCACAATATCGACCGTAGATCGACCCCTTCGGCACGCGCAACCATCGGCTACACGGGATATCGGATGCGCGGTGAGGTTCTTGAGGTCCTGACGGACCGCATGCAATGTGAAGGAGCATCTGTGCAGGCAAGCGCGGCAATCCAATTGCCCTGGCGGCTCGAAGACATCCCGCTGGACGACATCGACTTCGCGCGTATCCGCGATCGCGAAGACATGTTGTTCATCCTGGCCACCTCCTCGTTCATCGAATTTGCCTCGGATACGTATGCGGGCAACCTCGCCGACTACTTTCGCGACGACCCCGAGATCGCCGAATGGCTTTCGCAACGCTGGGAGAAGGAAGAGTTGCAGCACGGCCGCGCGCTGCGCGCCTACGTGCAGAAGGTGTGGCCGGCGTTCGATTGGGAAGGCGCATACGCGCGCTTCTTCGCCGAGTATTCGCTGACCTGCGGCGTCGAGGGCTACGAGCCGACGCGCGCGCTGGAGATGGCTGCGCGCTGCGTGGTCGAGACCGGAACCTCGACGGTCTATCGTGCGATTCGCGAGCTTGCCGACGAGCCCATCCTGATCCGGCTGATCGAGCACATCCGCAGCGACGAGGTCAGGCACTACAAGTATTTCCTCAGATACTTCGACCGTTACGACGCACACGAAAAGAACGGCCGCATGCGCGTCTTCAATTCCTTGAAGCGCCGCCTGGTCGAGGCGCGTCACAGCGATGCGGAGATCGGCCTGTGGCATTCGTTCGTCACCGTGCACCCCGACGAGAAGCGCGATGGCGCGCGCTTCGTCGCGACGCAGAGTCGCGTCGCACGCATGGTCCGCAAGCATTACCCGGCCAACCAGGCGCTCAGGATGATGATGAAACCGCTGCGCCTGCCCAACTTCCTGTCGGCGCTGATTCAGCCGATGGTGACGCCGGTTGCGCTGCTGGTCAGACAGGTTCTGTTGCGCTGATGTCGTTGCTGCCGCATGTGATGATCCCGATCACGGTCAATGGGGAGCCCGCGCACGTCGCCGCTCCATGTTCGATCGCGGCCTTGCTTGCCGAACGCGGTTTCGCCGGCAAGCGCGTCGCGGTCGAGCGCAACGGTGCGATCGTGCCGCGGAGCCGACATGCCGAAACCGAAATCGTCGCGGCAGACCGGTTCGAAATCGTGGTCGCCGTCGGTGGAGGTTGAGATGAATGGAAAGACTTTCGCGTTGCTGGATGCGGCCGAGCGCGACGGGGCGGCCGGACGCGGCGCGCCAGGCGCGAGCACGAGCGTCGACGAAGCCGCGATTGACGATGGATTCCGGGTCGGCGAGCACGTCTTTCGCTCGCGCCTTTTGCTGGGCACCGGTAAGTACCGCGATTTCGATCAGACGCGTGAAGCCGTGGAAGCCAGCGGCGCGCAGATCATCACCGTCGCGATCCGTCGAACCAACATTGGCCAGGACGCAAGTGCGCCCAGCCTGCTCGACCTATTGCCGCCGTCGCGCTACACCATCCTCCCCAACACCGCCGGCTGCTACAACGCCGACGATGCGGTGCGCACCTTGCGGCTCGCGCGCGAACTGCTCTCGAGCGATCAACTCGATCACACGCTGGTCAAGCTCGAAGTGCTGGGCGACCCGCACACGCTCTATCCGAACATGCCCGAAACCCTGAAGGCGGCCGAGACGCTGGTGCGCGAAGGCTTCGAGGTGATGGTCTATTGCAGCGACGATCCGATCCAGGCCAGGGTGCTCGAAGAGATTGGCTGCGTGGCCGTGATGCCGCTGGCGTCGCTGATCGGATCGGGCATGGGAATCTTGAATCCCTGGAACCTGCAACTGATTATCGAGAAGGCCGGCGTGCCGGTGGTGGTCGATGCCGGCGTCGGCACAGCGTCGGACGCGGCGATCGCGATGGAGATGGGCTGCGCCGGCGTGCTGATGAACACCGCGGTCGCGGCCGCGCGCGATCCGGTCCTGATGGCGGCCGCGATGAGGCGCGCGGTCGAAGCGGGCCGTATGGCGTATCGCGCGGGACGCATGCCAAAGAAGTTTTATTCGGCTGCGCCGTCTTCTCCGACCGCCGGTGTGATCGGGTCGAAGGCTTGACCGCCGATGCGGAGCATCATCGACGCATTCGCAGCTTCGTCACGCGGGCGGGTCGCATATCGCCCGCGCAGCAGCGCGCGATCGAAGTACTGGGCCCGCAATTCATCATTCCGTTTGCGCCAGCGGCGCTGAACTTCGACGACGTCTTCGGACGCGCGGCACCGGTCGTGCTCGAGATCGGCTTCGGCATGGGAGCGGCGACCGCACAGATCGCGGCCGAGCATCGCGAGGTCGATTTCATCGGGGTCGAGGTCCACGAACCGGGTGTCGGCGCGTTGCTGAAGATGATTGGGGAAGGCGGGCTCACCAACCTGCGCATCGTCGAGCACGATGCGGTGGAGGTCGTCGAGCGGATGATCGCTCTTGCATCGCTTGCGGGCGCGCACGTCTATTTCCCCGACCCTTGGCACAAGGCGCGGCATCACAAGCGACGCCTGATCCAGCCGGCCTTCGTGGCCTTGCTCGCGAGCCGCATCGCGCCCGGCGGCTATCTGCATTGCGCGACCGATTGGGAAAACTATGCCGAGCAGATGCTCGAAGTCCTCGGTGGCGAAGCGTCGCTGGCCAACGCAAGCGCGACGGGCTACTCCGAGGCGAGCAATCCGATCCTGTCTCGACCGGTGACGAAATTCGAGACGCGCGGCAAGCGGCTCGGCCACGGTGTGTGGGACCTGGTGTTCGTCAAGTCGTAGCGCGCTGTGGTGGTGTCTCAGACTGAATGTCGGCTGTCGACTGCGGATTCAACCGGTCGCTGATTCATCTGCAACACTCCTTCTGCCTAGGTTGTTCTTAGTGTGTTGCATCGAACGCGGCCCGAGCCGCGATCCTCGACCGAGCCTGCGCTTCGATTCGATTCTTCTTCTCAATCTCTCGGACGAACTTTCAGTCGACGGACACTTCTAGTTCAAGCCACGACAACCGACAAGCTCTATACGGCGACTATCGGCTACAAGCTCCCGACCCAGACGATCATGTCGTTCACCCTGGCCATGAGCAAGTCGACCAGCGCAAGGGTTTCTATGCAGGCATCCGGCTTACGCAGACGTTGCCCACCTGTATCCGCTGCCTGGTGAAAGGGCAAGCGTACTAGACGTATTCATCACAAGGGCTCGGCGCCGATTGCCTGTCGCAGATCCCACAGAATCAACGACCGCGACACGACTCGCGGTTTGTCGCACGTTTCTGAAAAGAGTCCAGCAAGACCTGCCACCACAGGCCGTGTCGCTGAAGAAATATGGCGTTCGGAAAGGTGTGCCGCGCCACATGATCCTGCGGAACCGAGTCCCAGCCGCGATGTTCGACCGTGACGCGCGTCTCGTCTCCGATCGCATCGAATCGGACCTCGACCTCGGTCTCTTGTCCCGCGGTGAAACTCGCCTGCCGCCACGTGAACGCGAGGCGCGCGGGTGGTGACCAATCGACGATGCGCCCGATCTCGAATTGCGTGCCGTCGCCGCGGGTCTCGATGAAGCGGCCGCCGAGATGCGGCTCGAACGCCAGCACGCCGGGCGAACCCGGCGTGAAGGCGAACAATGGCGTCGCGCGCCACCACGCATCGATCTCGCGCGTGAACACCTCGAACGCGTGCGCAGGTGTCGCCGCGACGCGAATGGCGACCATGACGCGCGAACTCATCGCATCCTCATCATCTTCGCCTCTCGCCATCTTTTTCGACATGCGCCTTGAACGACGCGAGCTGCCGGGCCCACAGCGTCTCGGTGTGCAGCAGCCATGCCTTGAGGTCGGCCATCGGCGCGGGCCTGAGGTTGTAGATGCGCACCCGTGCATCGTATTCAGGATGCGTTTCCTCGATCAGCCCGCTGGTCTTCAAGGTACGCAGATGTCGGCTCAATGCCGCGGGACTCAGGCCGACACCGTCTGCAAGTTCACCCGCGCTGAGCGGATGCTGGCGCAGCAACTCGATCACGCGCCGACGGCTGGGGTCGGCAAGCGCCGTGAGCGTGCGATCGAGCGCGGCTGAAGACTTCAAGGAAACAGTTCGATCGAAAGGCCAGTGGCCTTCTCGGATTCCTCGACCGAGAACGGCGCAACCGTTTGTGCGAAGGTCCAGACATGCCCTTCGGGATCTCGTGCCCGATAAGTGCGGTCGCCATAGAACTGGTTCGCTGGCTCCATCAGGATCACGGCGCCCGCGGCGCGCGCCTGTTCGCAATGGCGATCGACGTCGTCGTTCAGGTGAACGTGCAGCGACTGGGTGTTCTTGCCGCCGACCTTCGCGGGGCTCGCGGTGTGTTCGGCCCATTCGCCACCTACCATCAGATAGCCGTTGCCGAAGCGCAGTTGCGAATGCCCCAGCGTGCCGTCGGGATTGGTGATCACCATGCTGCGCTCGAAGCCGAATGCGCGTTCCAGCCAGTCGAGCGCGGCCCAGGGGTCGCGGTAGAACACCGCCGAGGCGAGCGATGCGTGCGGAGTATCGTCCACGGAGAATCCTTTTGAATACGGTAGATATTTAACGATATAGTAAAATAAATGGCCTAGTCAAGCAGATTCGTTGGCATCGCGAGATGTGGTGGTGCCTTCGGCGGCCCCAGAAGGAAGGAGCCCTCAATGCGGAGCCGCGAGCCGCTCCATGAATCGCTCGCATTGCGCGAGTTGCTCGAGCGCAACGAATTCGTCGGGCGCATGCGCCTGCGCGATGTCGCCGGGGCCGCAGATCACCGTCGGAATGCCGATCTGCTGGAACAATCCCGCCTCGGTCCCGTACGAAACCTTGCCCACCGCGTCGTTGCGCGAGAGTTGCCGCGCGAGCCTGACGATCGCGTCGTCCTCGTGCGCGACGAGACCTTCGGTCGAGCTCTCCCAGGTCATCTCGATCTTCGCGACGGCGTCGGCGCTCTTCATCTCGGCTTCGAGCTGCTTCGCGTAGTCGCAGATCTCCGCGTACAGCGCATCCGCCGAGGCCGACGGCAAGGTGCGCATGTCGAACTGCACTTCGCATTCCTTGGGGATCACGTTGGCCGCGATGCCGCCGCGGATCACGCCGGTGGACAGCGTCGAGTAGGGCACGTTGAAGCCGTAGTCGCGCACTTCGGTCGCGGCCAGGCGGTCCGCAATGTCGCGTATGAAGACGATCAGCGTGGCCGCGTATTCGATCGCGTTGACGCCATGCGTGACATAGCTCGAATGCGCCTCGCGCCCGTGCACGTGGCAACGAAACCGATGCGTGCCCTTGTGCGCGATGATCGGTTGCATGCTGGTCGGCTCACCGACGATGCAGCCTGCAGCGACGAGGCCGATCGCTTCGATGTCGGCCAGCAGGCCGCGTACGCCGATGCAGCCGATCTCTTCGTCGTATGACAGCGAATAGTGGATCGGCGCGGCGAGCGTGCCCGCGTTGATCGCGTCGAGAAAACGCGGCGCGTGAGCCAGCGCGATGCCGACGAAACCCTTCATGTCGGCCGAGCCGCGTGCGTACAGCTTGTCGTCCGCGATCGTCGCGGTGAAGGGATCGGTACTCCACTCCTGCCCATCGACTGGCACCGTATCGGTATGGCCTGAAAGGATCAGGCCGGGCTTCGCGCCTTCACCGAGCGTCGCGAAGAGGTTGGCCTTGACCCCTTTCGCGTCGTAGGTCAGGCGCGTCTTCGCGCCGAGCTTTTCCAGATGGTCGCGCGCCCATTCGATCAGCCCCAGATTCGAATCGCGCGACGTGGTGTTGAACGCGATTAGGCGCTCGATCATCGCGAGCGCTTCTTTCGAGGGGGCCTGTTCGGGAGACCGGGTCTCCGTGACGCTGCAAGGTGACGGCGCAGTGGTTTGAAGTCGCGTATTCATGATGCCTTCTCATGCTGCAAGGAAAGGCATTTTACGCCTCGGACGACGACAGCCCGTGGCTTGCGCCTGCGTGCGTGACGGGACCGATGATCTCCGCGCGAAGATCGTTGAGATGACACGCCGATGCATGGCCGTTCCCGACCGGCTTGAGCGGCGGTCGTTCGCGGCTGCACCGCTGATCCGGCACGTCCTTCGCGCGCGGACAACGCGGATGAAAATGGCAGCCGGAAGGCGGGTCCAGCGGCGATGGAATTTCGCCGCGTATGGTGGTGAAGACGCGTTTCCTCGCTTCGAGCATGGGCGTCTCCGCCAGCAGCGCCTGCGTGTACGGATGGTTGGGGCGCGCGAACAAATCGATCGTCGATGCCGACTCGACGATGCGACCGAGATACATGATCAACACGCGATCGGACAGATGCCGCACCACGCCAAGGTCGTGGCTGATGAACAGGTACGTGAGCTGCGGTTCCGAGTCGGCGGCAGTGGTGCCGATCGCGCCGTCGGCCGCATTTTCAACCGCGTTTGCGACATTCCGCAGTTGCATGAACAGATTGAGCACCTGCGCCTGGATCGATACGTCGAGCGCGGCGACGGCTTCGTCGCATACCAGCAACTCGGGCTCCACGGCGAGAGCGCGAGCGATGCCGATGCGTGCGCGCTGGCCGCCCGAGAACTGATGCGGATAGCGGCGCAACGCCGATGCATCGAGCCCGACGCGCGCGAGTAGATCAACCGCACGCAGGTGATGCTCTTTTTTTGGCCAGAGCCCGTGCGCGATCGGTGCCTCGCCGATCAGATCGACCACGCGCATGCGCGGGTTGAGCGATGCATACGGGTCCTGAAAAATCATCTGCACCGCGAGGCGCTGGCCGGCGTCCGCAGTCGATGCCGCATCCATCGGTTGTCCCTTCCACCAACGCGTGCCGGACGTGGGCGCATGAAGTCCCGCAACGATCCGGCCCAGCGTCGATTTGCCGCAGCCTGATTCGCCGACCAGTCCCACGACCTCGCCCTCGGCGATAAACAGGTCGACGCCGTCGACCGCATGGACCACGCGCGGATCGGCCTTTCGCCTGAGCGCGCTGGCGATGCGCGTGGAGAGGTCGGGGGTCTGAACGAATCGTTTCGAGACGCCGCGAAGTTCGAGCAGCGGCTTCGTCACGTGGTCGCCTCGACGTCGAGCGGATGAAAGCACCGCAGGCTGCGTCCCGATGCGTCGATCACCGAGGGTGGCTCGACCAGGCAGGCATCGGTCGCGCGCGTGCAGCGCGGGCGGAATGCGCAGCCCTGCGGCAGGTGCGCGAGCGATGGCGGCGTGCCGGGAATCTGTGCGAGCCGGCGCGAGCCGCGATTTTCACCGGTCGGATCGCGCGAGGCTGCGGCGGCCGGCGTCGAGTCGATCAGCCCGCGCGTGTAAGGATGTCGCGGCGCTTCGAGAATCTCCGCGGTCGTGCCCGACTCGACGATGCGGCCGGCGTACATCACGGCGACACGATCGGCGAGTCCCGCGACGACCGTGAGGTCGTGGGTGATCCAGATCAGCGCGGTACCCGATTCGCGAATCAGGGCCTGCATCTCGGCCAGGATCTGCGCCTGGATCGTCACGTCGAGCGCGGTGGTGGGCTCGTCGCAGATGATCAGGTCGGGATCGTTCAGCAAAGCGATCGCGATCGCAACGCGCTGGCGCATGCCTCCTGAGAGCTGATGCGGATACGCGGACAGGCGCTCGCGCGGGGACGCGATGCCGACCCGCGCAAGCGCTTCAACGGCGCGCTCGCGCATCGCGCTGCGCGACAAATGTTTGGGTCCTTGATGCGCAGCTAGCGTCTCGACCATCTGCGTGGCGATCGAGAGCACCGGATTGAGCGTCATCATCGGATCCTGGAAGATCATCGCGATGCGGTCGCCGCGCAAACGGCGCATCGCGTCGTCGTCGAGGCCGAGCAGATCGATGCCGTCGAAGGCGATGCGGCCTTCGATGATGCGGCCCGGCGGATCGATCAAGCGCAGGATCGACAAGCCGGTGACGGACTTGCCTGAGCCCGATTCTCCGACCAGGCCGAGCACCTCGCCGTTCGCGACCGAAAGGTCGACCCCGTCGACCGCCC
>JBBSGB010000061.1:0-17722 GCA_038254545.1 Burkholderiales bacterium
CCCGCGGAAAACAGGTCGATGCCGGTGACCTTGAGCTTGGTCGAGGTCACCGAGCCCGCATAGCGACCGATACCGAATTGCGCGAGATGGGTGGCGCACACCCGCGCCATCTCGAACAGCGGCGCGACCAGGCCGTAGGCGCTGCCGCGATGATTGACGCACTCGCCCACTGCATAGATGCGCGGGTCATAGGTCTGCATCGTGTCGTTCACGAGGATGCCGCCGGGTCGCGCCGAGCATTGCAGTCCCGCCGATAGCGCGAGCGCAGTGTTGGGTCGGATGCCGACCGCCATCACGACGAGGTCGGCGGGGATCTCGCTGCCGTCCTTGAGGCGTACCGCGCGTACACGATCCTGCTCGTTGCCCATCAACGACTCGGTCTGCGCTTCCAGCATGAAGCTCAGCCCGCGCTGTTCGAGCGAATGCTGCAGCATCTTCGCGGCGACGCGATCGAGCTGGCGCTCCATCAGCCACGGCATGATGTGGACCACCGTGACGTCCATGCCGCGCAACTTGAGACCGTTGGCCGCTTCCAGACCGAGCAAGCCCCCACCGATCACGACCGCATGCTTGAAAGTCGCCGCCGCGGCGATCATGCCGTGGGTGTCGGCGATGTCGCGGTAGGTGAGGACACCGTCGAGCTCCTTGCCGGGAATCGGCAGGATGAAAGGATTCGAGCCGGTCGCGAGCAACAGCCGGTCATAGGGCGCGGTCGTGCCGTCGTCGGCGATCACGACGCGATGCACGCGATCGATCTTCGCGACCGTCTTGTTCAGATGCAGCGTGATGCGGTTGGCCGCATACCAGTCGACCTCGTTCAACATGATGTCGGCGATGGTCTGCTCGCCGGCCAGCACCGGCGAGAGCAGGATGCGGTTGTAGTTGGCGTGCGGCTCCGAGCCAAACACCGTGATGTCGTAGAGGTCCGGCGCGATCTTCAACAGCTCTTCGAGCGTGAGCACGCCCGCCATGCCGTTGCCGACCAGGACCAGCTTTTGCCTGCGGTAACCGGAGCCGTCCATCATCGGACCCTCAAGCCGCCTTCTTCTCGCTCGGCATCCCGTGCCGCCGATAGAGAAATTCGAGAACGGCCGCGCGGTAGTGCACATACGCGGGGTCCTCGGCCAGTGCGATGCGATCGCGCGGACGCGCGAGATCGACGGCGAGAATCTCGCCGATGGTCGCGGCCGGTCCGTTGGTCATCATCACGATGCGGTCGGAGAGCAGCACCGCTTCGTCGACATCGTGCGTGACCATCAGCACGGTCGAACCGGTCTTGCCGACGATCTTGAGCAGCTCGTCCTGCAGATGTGCGCGCGTCAACGCATCGAGCGCGCCGAAGGGCTCGTCCATCAGCAACACCTTGGGCTCCATCGCAAGCGCACGCGCGATGCCGACGCGCTGCTTCATGCCGCCGGAAATTTCGTGCGGACGCTTTTGCGACGCGTGGTCGAGGCCGACCAATGACAGCGCGGCGCGCGTGCGCTCGGCGAGTTGCGTTTTCGTTTCGCGTGCTGCGAACACGCGTTCGACACCGAGATGGACGTTGTCGAAGCAGGTCAGCCACGGCAGCAGCGAATGATTCTGGAACACCACCGCGCGCTCGGGCGAGGGACCTGCGATCTCGCGGTCGGCGCAGATCAACGTGCCGCCGGTCGCCTTGAGCAGGCCCGCGACCAGATTGAGCAGCGTCGATTTGCCGCAACCCGAGTGACCGATCAGCGTGACGAATTCGCCCTTCCTGACCTGCAGGGCGATGTCGCGCAGCGCATGGAAGCGACCCTTCCTGGTCGTGAACACCATCTCGACATCGTTGACGTCGATGTAGCGCTCGGACTTGCGTTCGAGGCTCGATCCTTCGTTCACGCCTTGATTGACTCTCGCCGTGCTCATGTGAAATCGTCCCCGAAGCTGACCGCTTTCGCGAGCGCGATCAAGGCCTGCTCGAGCAGCAGACCCACGATGCCGATCGCGAAGATCGCGATGATGATGTGCGTGACGTTGAGGTTGTTCCACTCGTCCCACACCCAAAAGCCGATGCCCACGCCGCCAGTCAGCATCTCGGCCGCGACGATCACGAGCCACGCGGTGCCGATGGCCAGGCGCACACCGGTCAGCGTGTACGGCAGCACCGCAGGAAAGAGAATCTTGGTGACGATCTTCCATTCGGAAAGATTGAGCACGCGCGCGACGTTCATGTAGTCCTGCGGCACGCGCTGCACGCCCACGCGGTGTTGATGATCATCGGCCAGATCGAGCAGATGAAGATCGCCCAGATCGCCGCCGGATTCGCGGCCTTGAACATCAGCAGACCGATCGGCAGCCACGCGAGCGGCGACACCGGACGCAGCAGGCTGATGATGGGCGACGACATCTTCGACAGAAATTCGAAGCGGCCGATCATGAAGCCGAGAGGTATGCCGATAACAGCCGCGAGCCCGAAGCCCATGCCGACGCGCGCGAGCGACGACAGCAGGTTCCAGCCTATGCCCTGGTCGTTCGGACCGTTGCGATAGAAAGGGTCGCTGAAGATCTTCACCGCTTCATGCCAGGTCGCTAGCGGCGTGGGAATCTGCGGGACCAGCTTGGCGATGAAGGCCCAGAGCACGGTCATCACGAGTGCACCCAGCAGCATCGGCACGAGCGCCGAGACGAGCGCCGAAAACATCGCGAGCGGTCGCTCGCGCAACCATTTCATCGTCTTCGAAGGAGGCATCGGTTCCGCTTCCGCCGCAGTCGATCGTATGGCCGCGCGCACCGCCGATTCGATGGCGATCGACGAAGACTCGTCCGTCGCCCGCGCGGGCTGCGACTCGCTCGTGCTCGTCACCAGGTTCAGCACGGCGCTCACGCGCGCACCTTGAAACTCGCCGCGTACGCCTTGGGATTCTTGCCGTCCCACACCACGCCATCCATCAGCTTGGACGTGCGCAGCGGGTCCTCGGGCACGTTGACATTCAACTGACTCGCAGCCTGCCTGTAGAGATCGATCTGATTGAGCGACTTCGCGACCGCGAGATAGTCCGGGTCGTCCTTGAGCAAACCCCAGCGGCGATGCTGAGTGGTAAACCACATGCCGTCCGACAGATAGGGAAAATTCACCGCGCCGTCGTTGAAGAATTTCATCGCGTTCGGGTCGTCCCAGGTCTTGCCCAGTCCGTTCTGATAGCGCCCGAGGATGCGTTGAATGATCACGTCGACCGCGGTGTTGACGTAGGCCTTGTCGGCCACCGTCTCGGCCATCTTCAATCGATTGGCGAGCGACGAATCGATCCATCGCCCCGCTTCGAGCACCGCGAGCGTCATCGCGCGCGTGGTGTTCGGATACTTCTTCACGAAGTCGAGTTGCGTGCCGAGGACCTTCTCGGGATGGTCCTTCCAGATGTCCTGGGTGGTGATCGCGGTGATGCCGATCTTGTCGACGATGGCGCGATGGCCCCACGGCTCGCCGACGCAGAAGCCATCCATGTTGCCCACGCGCATGTTGGCCACCATCTGCGGCGGCGGCACCACGATCGCCTTGACGTCCTTGAACGGATCGATGTCCGATGCGGCGAGCCAGTAATAGAGCCACATCGCGTGCGTGCCGGTGGGGAAGGTCTGCGCGAACGTGTACTCGCCCTTCTCCTGCGCAATCAGCTTCTGCAACGAAAGCGTGATGGCCTGACCATTGTTGTTCAGGGTCATCAACACCGCCATGTCCTTCTTCGGCCCGCTGATGCCGAGCTGCAAGCCATAGATGAGTCCGTAGAGCACATGCGCCGCCTCGAGCTCGCCGTTGACGAGCTTGTCGCGCACGCCGGCCCAACTCGCTTCCTTGGTCGGCACGATCTTGATGCCGTACTTCTTGTCGAAGCCCATCACCGAGGCCATCACGATCGACGCGCAATCGGTCAGCGGGATGAAGCCGATGCGGACTTCTTCCTTCTCGGGTTTGTCCGAGCCCGCGGCCCATGCGCCTGTGCGAACCAGCGGGTCGATCAGGCTCGCGATCGATACGCTCGCGGCGCCGATCGCTCCGAAGGCCGCGGCACCGACGAAGCGACGGCGCGATGCGTCGTGATTGACTGGGGGGAGCGGTCGGATCGGGAACGCGAGTTTTCGATTCGTTTCGTGGTCATGCATTGCTCTACGCAAGCCGCGTGCCACCCAGTTTTTTCCGTACCGTTGCTGAAACAAAGCAGCCGCGTCTGCATCGAAACGGGCTCCCGCACGTTCTGCATGCATGGCGGACGCGCACCGCCCTTTGTTTGTGCATATTTGCTTGCGCGCGAACGACGATCCTCGTCGCTGCGCTGCTCGGAACGACAAAGCAGTCTCGCTATACTCGACCTCTGCCTGCCAACGCCACACCATGCTCGTCCTCGGCATCGAATCCTCGTGTGATGAAACCGGCATCGCGCTCTACGACAGCGCGATAGCGGAACCCGCGCGCGCGTTGCTCGCGCATCGCCTGCACACGCAGGCCGCGATGCACGAGGCATACGGCGGCGTGGTGCCCGAACTCGCGTCGCGCGACCACATCCGCCGCGTGCTGCCACTGATAGAGATGGTGCTTGCCGATGCCGGCAAGACGCGCGACGACATCGACGCGATCGCCTGCACCGAAGGCCCGGGCCTGGTGGGCGCGCTCCTGGTCGGCACCGCGTTCGCACACGCGCTCGCGTTCGCGCTCGATGTGCCGGTGATCGGCATCCATCATCTCGAAGGCCATCTGCTGTCGCCGCTGATGTCCGACGATCCGCCGAACTTTCCCTTCGTGGCGCTGCTGGTGTCGGGGGGCCACACGCAATTGATGAAGGTCGAGGGCGTGGGCGACTACGAGCTCCTCGGCGAGACGCTCGACGACGCCGCGGGTGAAGCATTCGACAAGACCGCCAAGCTGCTCGGCCTGCCCTACCCCGGCGGCCCTGCGCTCGCGCGGCTCGCGCAGTTCGGTGTCGCCGATGCGTTCGACCTGCCGCGGCCGATGCTGCACTCGGGCAATCTCGACTTCAGCTTCTCGGGTCTGAAGACCGCGGTGGTCACGGCGGTGCGCAACGCCGGTAATGTGTGCGACGCGGTGCGTGCCGATCTCGCGGCATCGTTCCAGCAAGCGGTGGTGGAAGTCCTCGTCGCGAAGTCGATGGCCGCGTTGAGGGCCACGCATTCGAAGCGGCTCGTCGTGGCGGGCGGCGTGGGCGCGAACGTCTTGCTGCGCTCAGAGCTGAATGCAGCGGTCGCGAAGCGTGGCGCGCGCGTGTATTTCCCCGAGCCGCAATGGTGTACCGACAACGGCGCGATGATCGCGCTCGCGGGCGCGTTGCGACTCGAGCGCGACGGCGCGGCACGCAACCCCGAGCTTGGCTTCAACGTGCGTGCGCGGTGGGAACTCGACGCGATCGATGCTGCGCTCGACGCGGCTTGAGGCCTAACATCCGAATGATCTGATCGACGTCAGCGAGGTTTACCATGACCCAACTCACGAGCCCGGAAACAGCGAAGCGCTATCGCAATTTCGCCGAGTTCTATCCGTTCTATCTCGCCGAGCACGACAATCGCGTATGCCGACGACTGCATTTCGTCGGCACGACCGGCGTAGTCGCGTGCGTAATTGCGGGCATCGCGAGCGGCAACGCGTGGTGGTTCATTGGCGCGCTCTTCTGCGGTTACGGCTTCGCATGGACCGGGCACTTCTTCTTCGAGCACAACCGGCCCGCGACCTTCACGCATCCGATCTACAGCTTCATCGGCGACTGGATGATGTATCGGGACATGTGGCGCGGCAGGGTCTCGTTCTAGCGCACGCGACGCGCGCGCGCTCGTGCGCAGCGCGATACGATTTCAAGTCGAGGGCACTGCTTCGGCAGGCCGCGATCCAGCCGGTGGCGCGCGCGAATGTTCAACGGATAACTCTCGGCCGCATACGGCAACAGCATCGCGATGATGCCGTTGATGCCGACGATCAACAGGGCGATAGCCCATACGGGGCTGATGCGTCCGGGCGTGTCGAGCTCGAGCTGTATCAGTCCGGCGAGACCTGCTGCCGTGATCGCGATCGACGCGAGCAACGCACCCTTGCTGCTCCAGCGGCTGTACAGCAGAGCCGCGATGAACACGGTCGGAATCGCGATCAGTGCGGACGCGCCCAGCAGTTCGCTCGATACCGTCATGCTGTAGCCCTTCTCGATCAGATGCGCCGGCATCCACAAGAGAAGTCCGAAATTGATGAGCCCCCATGAAAGCGCGGCGATGTGAGGCCAAGATCGTCATTCGGTTTGAAGAATATTCTGGTGAGATGTCGATTTTGACGCGGCTCGTTCGTCGTTCCGTTGTCGGCGCACAAAACGGGCGCTGCAATCTGTTCCCTCGCTCATAAGGAGATCTCTCATGAATTTCGTTGATGGGTTCGTTGCCGCCGTACCGACCGCCAACCGGGATGCTTACCGCAAGCACGCCGAGGCTGCTGCCGCGGTGTTCAAGGAACACGGCGCCTTGACCGTCATCGAGTGCTGGGGAAACGACGTGCCCGAAGGCAAGCTGACCTCGTTCACGATGGCCGTCCAGCGCAAGGACGACGAAACGGTGGTTTTCTCGTGGATCACGTGGCCATCGCGCCAGGTGCGTGATGAGGCATGGAAGAAGGTGATGGCTGATCCGCGCTTGCAGCCCGAGCAAAATCCGATGCCGTTCGACGGAAAGCGCCTCATCTATGGCGGCTTCGAGATGATCGTCAGCCTCTAGCGTGCAGACCGAAGGCCGCGACATAATGGCTGGGCAATTGCCGGGTTGTGGTTCGGTCGCAGCGCCTTCGGGTCGATGGAGTCCGCATGAAGTCGGATGGGTGGGCATTTCGCGCAAGATTGTTCGTGCGGCGCTTCTGGCAGCCCACGAGCGCATGCATGACCTGCATGCCCGGAAGCCTCGGCAACGTGTTGAGCCTTCCCCATTGGGAGCTCGCATTGCGGACCGGCCTGGCCACCGGCGCTCTCGTCCTGTTGCTCAGCTTCACTCCTCTTGCAAAGGTCTTCAGGAACCGCTACGGGAACGCGCTCGTCGTCGGTAGCCTCTCGGCGCTGGGCGATGCCTACTCCCATGTGAACAACTACGAGATTGCCTATGCCGAGCCGATCGTCACGGGCGTGATCTCCGGTCTGCTGGCGTTGGCTGGCGGGTATTTGTTCGAGGACCGTGCGCGCCGGCTGCGCATGGTGTGGTCGCGGCTTTCAGGTTAGGGGAACCGGGTGCAGGTTTATCGCATGACCTCGCGACGGCGCGTGCTTCGGGACTGCCGGAGCTCCCGGTTCATCGCCTGCTCCGCGAGATTCAGTGGAACATGGTGATAGAAGCTGATGAAGGGATCGTCGTTGCCGGTCAGTCCGCCATCGCGCGCCGCCTGCTCGGCTACCGCAGCGCCACAGCCGGTGTTCTTCCAACAGTCACCCGGCGCCTCGCCCGGTACCATCCATCGGACTGAGCGGTCAGACCTTCGGCGGCAGCCTCGTTGCATGGCCCGCTCAAGGTCGGCGTCCATCATTCCCCCACCCGCCTTCGCCCTGCCTTGACCTGCGACCGGATGCTCTTGCCTTCGAGCCGACGCTGCTTCGAACCATAGGTCGGCTTGGTCGGTCGTCGAACGCGCGGCGGCTGCGCGACGCTGTCGACCAGTTCCTGCAGCCGCGCCAATGCGTCGGCGCGATTCGCATCCTGGCTGCGCGAGGTTTGCGCCTTGATCACCACCACGCCTTCATCAGTGATCCGCTGGTCGCGCAACGCGAGGAGGCGTTGCTTGACGTCGTCGGGCAATGACGACGCAGTCACGTCGAAACGCAGGTGCACCGCGCTCGATACCTTGTTGACATTCTGTCCGCCCGCGCCTTGCGCGCGAATCGCGGTGAAGTCGACTTCGTCAGCGTCCACCTGAGGCGTCACAGGAATCATCGGTTCACCTGCCCCCCGACCTACGACCGCAAGCTCGTCTCCAGATCGACAGGAGGCGGCGCATCGATCTTTCCGGTGCGCTCCAGGCGCTCGTACTGCGCGATCACCTGTGCGCCGAAGAGGACCAGCGTGGCGGCGATCTCAAGGCTGAGCAGCACCACGATGGCGGTGGTCAGCGAACCGTAGACCACGTTGACCTGCGACAGGGTCGAGAAGTACAGCACCAGCGCCCTGCGGGTCGCCTCCCACAGCAGAGTCGCGGTGACGCCGCCCAGCATCGCATGCCGCAACGACAGGTGACCCACCGGCATCACCAGATAGAGCGAGGTCAGCATGAAGATCTCGCCGGCAAGCCCCAACAGGTAGAGCAACACGCCGGACACGCCCGAGAGCGACCAGTTGTATCCGAACAGATCGACGCTTTCCTCACTGATCAACTGCAGCACACCCGACACCAGTGTGACGAGCAACAGCCCGATGCACAGGCTCAGGATGAAGAGGTAGGGCATTACTGCGGAAACCAGGAAATGCCGCGAGCGATCGGCCTTGCGGTGGTGAAAGATCACCGCCATCGCGCTTTCGAGCACGGTGAACGCCAGCGAGCTGAAGAAGATCATGGTCACCAGCAACACCGGACCCAGCACGTCGCGGTGCGCAAGGAAATTGGAAAGTTCCCCGACGATCGCCCGCGACTGACCCGGCAGCAACCACTCCAGGTAGCGGCCGATCGTCCTGAGCAACTCCGCCTGGTCGATGAAGTGCGAGAGCGTGATCACGCTCACGATCAGCAGGGGCACGATCGACAGCAGCGCGTAGTACGCAACCGCGCCCGCCAGCAGCAGACCCTGGGCGTCACGAAAGCCCTTGAGCGATTCCCAGAAAAACTTCAGGGGATGGCGCAGGAGTTTGGCGGTTTGTTCGCGATGGCTGATGGTCATGCGGTGGGTCTGACGTTGGTGTCCGATTTGATACTCAGGCCATCCGGCAATTTTTCATGTGCGGCATGCTCGCGATTCAACGCCCGACAACGATCCGATTCCTGCCCGCCTGCTTCGCACGATACAGCCGGGCATCGACTTCCTCGATGAAACGGATCGATTCATCCCCGTGTGTAGGGGTGATCGTCCCGACGCCCAGACTGACGGTCAGGATCTGGCTGACCGGCGACCCATCGTGAGGAATCTGTTCCTTGAAGATCAGGTCGCGACAACGCTCGGCCACCCGCATCGCGGCGGCCTCGTTCGATTGCGGCAGGATCAGCAGGAATTCTTCACCGCCGAAGCGGGCGAAGAAATCGTGAGGCCGTGTGGCGGCGGTGCTCAATTTCCGTCCTACGCGCTTCAAGCACTCGTCACCCTGGATGTGCCCGTAGCAATCGTTGAACTGCTTGAAATAATCGATGTCGAGCATGATCAACGAAAGCGGCTGCTTGTCGCGCCGCGCATTGGCCCATTCGAGCTCCATGACCGAATCGAACATGCGGCGATTGGCGACGCCGGTGAGCGCGTCCTTGAATGACAGCTCCTCGAGTTCCTTCTGCAGGCGTCCGAGCTCCTGCTCGGTCTTCTTGCGCTCGCTGATATCGAACATGAAGCCGATCAGCGAATCGACGCTGCCGTCCTCGTTGCGCACCACGTGGACCACGTCGCGGATCCAGACGTAGCCGCCGTCCCTGGTCAGTGCGCGATAGTCGGCCTCGTGATCGACCCCGGCCAGCGATTGCGATACGCAGAACTCGAAGACGCGACCGCGGTCTTCCGCATGCATGCGTTCGACCCAGTCGGTTACGCCGACCCAACTCGATGGAGCCCAACCGAGCAGGCTCCCGATCTGCGGGCCTATGTAGGCAAATGTCTTGGTCGCCCAATCGATCTTCCACGGGATCGCCCTGGTGGATTCCAGCAGCGTCTTGTAGACCGCGTGGTCGTCTTTCGCCCCAATCGCTTCTTCATTCATGCTCACTGCTCACGTTGGTTGTGGAGCACCGCTGCTCATCGATCCGCGAACCGGATCGGATTTCGTTCGGCCGGCAGCGCATTTGCCACATTAACGCGCCGACGCGGATGCGAGCGCGACGCGCGTCGCAGGCGCATAGGGACTCGCTTCATCGCGCGCGGCGGCGTCGACCTGCTCGGCCAGTTCGGCTTCGTCTCCGGGGTCGCTGCGGAACGCGAGTTCGAGCGGCTCATCGCCATTCGACAAGCGTTGACGCCGTACGAACTTCGCGAGCGGATCGTCGCGGTCGAGCGCCATCTCGGCCACGTGCGCGGGGTCGAACGCGAAGAGACGGAACACGCGTTCGAGCCTGACCACCGATGCGTCGGCCGCGAACAGCCACAGGTCGCCGCTCTTGAAGCGCGTCGGGCCGTGGGGCACGACCTGGCGCGTGCGGATCACGAGTCCGTCCTGCTCGAGCTTCTCGAGGATCGTGTCGGTCGATTCGTAGTCGAGGCGCGCGGCCTGCCGGATCGCGTAGGCGTTCATGCCTGGTACAAGCCCCGGATGATCGGTCTGGCGCGCGCGATAGAGCACGCGCAGCACGCGCAACGCGTCGCCATACATGTCGCCCGGCGCCTGGCCGCGATTCCAGTTGCGGCCGTAGATCGCGGGCAGGCTGGCTGCGATCAGCGCCCCGCCTAGCGTGATGATCCAGATGTAATAGATCCATACCAGCAGCAGAGGGATGGCGGCGAGCGCGCCATACACCATCTTGTAGGTCGGAAACTGCGTGATGTAGAACGCGAAGCCGCGCTTGGCGCCTTCGAACGCCAGCGCCGCGAGGAAGGCGCCGACCAGCGCGTCGCGCCACTCGACGCGGCGATTGGGCACATACACATAGAGCGCCGAATACGCGGCGGTGAAGAGAATCAGCGGCGCGATGCCGAGCAGCGCCGCAACCAGCGGCGGCGGTGCGGTGACGTAGCCTGCCGATGCGGATGCGAGATACGAAGTCAGCGTGAGCGACAGGCCGAGCACGATCGGCCCGACCGACAGGATCGCCCAATAAGTGATCAACCTCTGCGCAAGCGGCCGCGGTCGATGCACGCCCCAGATCGTGTTCAACGCACCGTCGATCGTCAACATCGTCATCAGCGACGTGACCGCGAACGACAGGACCGACACGACCGTGAGCGAACTCGCGTTCTGCGAGAACTGGTCGAGATACTTGAAGATCGAGCTCGAGATCGCCTCCGGCACCAGGCTCGTTTGCAGGAACGAATACAGCGCCACACGCATGCGATCGAATACCGGCAGCGCCGTCATCACCGCGAAGACGGTCGTCACCAATGGCACGATCGACAGCACGGTCGTGAACGTCAGGCTCGATGCGACCTGAAGCACCTTCTCCTGGTCGGCGCGTCGCACCGCGAAGCGCGTGATGTCGCGGATCGTGCGCCAGCCGTGCTTGGCGATGCGTCTGAGCAGAACGTGAGGACGTGAAATCATCGATGAATCGCGATTGAGATGCGTAACGAGGCGAGGCGACCGCGTGAGGTGAGGGAGTGTGCGGAGATGCGTGCAAGCGCGCCTGACGCCGTAAGAAGCAAATGCCGCTCCCTATAATAGTCGGGCCGCTACCCTGAATGGTTCCTCTCCTCGATCGATGCTCGACCTGCTCGTTCTCTATTACAGCCGCAACGGCGCAACGCGCAAGCTTGCCGACGCCATCGCCGAAGGCATCGAAGGCGTTGGCGGAACCAACGCACGGCTGCGCACCGTGCCCACGATCTCGACGGTGGCGGAAGCGACCGAGCCCGACATTCCGTCATCGGGGCCGCCCTATGTGGAGCTGCGCGACCTGGAAGAATGCGCGGGGCTCGCGCTCGGATCGCCGACGCGTTTCGGCAACATGGCCGCGCCTCTCAAATACTTTCTCGACGGCACGAGTGCGCTTTGGATTTCTGGCGCGCTCGCCGGCAAGCCCGCATGCGTCTTCACCTCGACCGGAAGCATGCACGGCGGCCAGGAGACAACGCTGATGTCGATGATGATGCCGCTGCTTCATCACGGCATGCTGATCGTCGGCATTCCCTATACCGAGCCCGATCTGATGGCGACGCAATCCGGCGGCACACCCTATGGAGCCAGTCACGTTGGAGGCAGCGATGCGCAGGCGCCGATCAGCGCGGCGGAATGGCGGCTCGCGGTCGCGCTCGGAAAGCGTCTCGCGGTGACCGCGTTGCGCCTGGCGCGTGGTGCGGGATGAACTCGCGCATGCTGCGTCGTCGTCGGTCCCTGCGCGCATGAGCGACCAAGTCGATTGCATCGTGATCGGCGCGGGCGTGGTCGGCCTCGCAGTCGCGCGCGCGCTCGCGATCGCCGGACGCGAGGTCGTGATCGTCGAATCCGAAAATGCGATCGGCACCGGCATCAGTTCGCGCAACAGCGAAGTGATACACGCCGGCATCCACTACGCACCCGGATCGCTGAAGGCACGGCTGTGTGTAGGCGGCAAGGCGTTGATGTACGCGTTCTGCGCTGAACGTCATGTCCCGCATCGGCGCATCGGGAAGCTGGTCGTCGCCACCGACGACGCGCAGCGCGGCGCGCTCGATCGCGTGCTCGCGAATGCGCGCGCCTCGGGTGTCGATGACCTCGAAGCGATGGATGCGTCTCAGGTCGCGGCCCTCGAGCCCGCGATCCGTTGCGTCGCTGCGCTGTGGTGTCCGAGCACCGGCATCGTCGACAGCCACGCGCTGATGCTCGCGCTGCTCGCGGATGCCGAGGCGCACGGCGCGACGCTGGCGTTGTCGAGCCGCGTCGTGGGCGGTGCGGTCGCGGGCGACGGTCTCGCGCTGCGCGTTGCAAGCGACGATGCCGACGCGTTCGCGCTCCAGGCGCGGCTGGTCGTCAACTGCGCGAGCCTCGGCGCCACGCGCGTCGCCCGTGCGATCGACGGGGTGCCGGCAGCGAGCATCCCCGAGATTCACTACGCCAAGGGCAGTTACTTTTCTCTCACAGGCCGCTCGCCGTTCAGACATCTGATCTACCCGCTCCCCGTAGGCGGCGGTCTCGGCGTACATGTCACACCGGACCTCGGCGGTCAGGCGAAGTTCGGTCCCGATATCGAATGGCTCCCACCCGACGCGCCGCTCGATTTCAATGTCGATCCCGTGCGCGTCGATGCCTTCATCGATGTCATTCGCCGCTACTGGCCGGCGCTGCCCGACGACGCACTCGCACCCGCGTATGCGGGCATACGTCCGAAGCTCTCGGGACCCGGCGAAGCGGCGGCCGACTTCATGATTGCAGGACCGGCCGATCATGGCGTGGCTGGCCTCATCAATCTCTTCGGCATCGATTCGCCCGGGCTCACGTCGTCGCTCGCGATCGCCGAGCACGTGGCTGCGTTGGCCGATGCAGCGCATCGTCGGTTCGAACGATGATGGCGCGTGGCGGTCCGTGCATGCTCACGCAATGAATCCGCGCCTCCTTCAACGCGTCGCCATATCGAGCCTGATCGCGCTCATGCTGTTGGCGATCGCGCACGCATGGCCTTCAAGTCCCGGCATGTCGTGGGGGACGGCTCTTGCGGTCGTCAAGATCCTCCTGCTCGCCGTCATGCTGATGCACATCCGGCGCGCGGATGTCTATGCGATGCAATGGTCGTCGATGCTGATCCTGTTGTTCGTCGCCGAAGGCGTGGCGCGTGCGATGAGCGATCCGCAACCGTCGGCTGCGCTGGGCGGGATCGAGGCCGTCGTTGCCGGAATTTTCTTCTTCGCGGTGCTCGCTTACCTGCGACCGCTGAAGAACGCAGCGCGCGAGTCGAAGCTATGAACGAGTCAGAGCGCATCGCGGCCATCGCAGCCGTCGTCGGCGCGCTGCACGTGTTGATCGACGACAACGACACGGCGCGTTACGTCACCGATTGGCGCAAGCGCTATGTCGGTCGCGTCCTCGCGGTCGTGCGCCCCGCGAATGTCGACGAGATGGCGCGCGTCGTTGGCTTCTGCAATCAGGAACGCATCGCGATCGTCCCGCAAGGCGGCAACACCGGCCTCGTCGGCGGCGCCACACCCGACGACAGCGGCCAGGCCATCGTGCTCTCGACCGAGCGCATGAACGCGGTCCGCCTGGTCGATCCGGTCAACGACACGATCACCGTCGAAGCCGGCTGCACTCTTGCCGACGTGCAGATCGCGGCGCTCGCGGTGGATCGTCTCTTCCCGCTCAGCCTCGCGTCCGAAGGCAGTTGCACGATAGGCGGCAACCTCTCGACCAACGCGGGCGGCACCGGCGTGCTCCGCTATGGCAACGCGCGCGAGTTATGCCTGGGCGTCGAGGCGGTGCTTGCGAATGGCGCCGTGGTGGCGCACCTGTCGGGGCTGCGCAAGGACAACACCGGCTATCACTGGAGCGATCTGCTGATCGGCGCCGAGGGCACGCTCGGCATCATTACAGCAGCGACGATGAAGCTCTTCGCTCTGCCGCGCGCGCGCGTGACCGCATGGGCCGCGCTTGCGTCGCCGCGCGATGCGGTACGCCTGCTTGCGATCGCGCAACAGCGATGCGGGCCCATGCTCACTGCCTTCGAACTCGTCTCCGACTACGCGCTTGCGCTCGTCGAGAAGCATTTTCCGTCGCAGCATTCCCCGTTCGGCGATCGTCATCCGCAAGCCGTGCTGATCGAAGTGTCCGACCACGAGGGCGAAACGCACGCACGCGAAATGCTCGAAGGCCTGCTTGCGCACGCGGTCGAAGGCGGCATCGTCATCGACGCGGCCATTGCCGAAAACCTCGCGCAATCGGAAGCCCTGTGGGCGCTGCGCGAAAACATTTCCGAAGCCCAGGCGGCCGAAGGCAGGAACATCAAGCACGACATCTCGCTGCCGATCTCGCGCATCGCG
The DNA here is from genome assembly GCA_038254545.1 of Burkholderiales bacterium. Classification (GTDB taxonomy): domain Bacteria; phylum Pseudomonadota; class Gammaproteobacteria; order Burkholderiales; family Burkholderiaceae_D; genus CAHJXF01. The sequence continues at coordinate 14,772 of JBBSGB010000061.1, forward strand.
GACTTCATCGAGCACACAGACGCGGCGCTGGCGCGCGCGTTCGCAGCCATTCGCATGGTGACCTTCGGGCATCTGGGTGACGGCAACCTGCACTACAACGTCTCGCCGCCCGGCGGCATTGCCGACGCGGATTTTCTTGCGCAGCAGCCCGACATCAATCGCCTCGTGCACGACGCCGTCGTCGCGCACGGTGGCTCGATCAGCGCCGAGCACGGCATCGGCCAGTTGAAGCGCGACGAGCTCGCGCGCTACAAGAGCGCGGGCGAGTTGGCGATGATGCGGGCGATCAAGGCGGCCCTCGATCCGCACGGCATCATGAATCCGGGCAAGGTTCTTTGAGCGCAGGGCGCGCGAGGAGAAGTCGATGACGAAGTCGTGTATCGCTTTCAGGCTTGCTGCTTTCGTCGTCGCTTCGTGCGTGGTCGGCAGTTCATGGTCCGCCGCATATCGCTGCGAAGCCGACGGCAAGACCAACTACAGCGACAAGCCGTGCAGCGCGGGGCAACAGTCGGAAGTGGCGATCGACGCATCGGGCCCGAGCGCAGAAGATCGCGCGACCGCCGCCGCACGCCTGCGCAGCGACAAGGCCACGGCGAAGGCCTTGCAGCGTGATCGCGAGAAGCGCGAACGCGGAGAACGAACCGAACGCGTTTCAACTCGGGCGGGTTCCGATCGCGCCAAGGAGGTCAACGCCTGTACAAAGCTCGCGGTACGCGCCAGGCGCGCCCACGAGGACTACAACGCGGCGGGTCCGCGCGAGCAGGCGAAGAAGCGCGTGCGCATGATGCGCGCCGAAGAAGACTACGCGGCACTCTGTAAGAAGCGCTGAGCTGGCTATGCGCGCAGCAGCGCCGCTTGCGGCGCCGCGCGCGTCGCGATCCCCGGCTGTTCGACCGCCTCCAATGCCTTCCACACCAGGGACACGTCGGCATCGCGCAGGAGATCGGCGTCGCTCAACATGCGCCGCCACGTCCGTGCCGCGGGTTGCGCGTGATAGAGACCCAGCATGTGCCGCACGATCGCGCGCAACTGCACGCCCTGTCCCAACTGCCGCTCCGCATACGCCGCCATCGCCGCAACCACATCGGCGCGCGTGCGCGGCTGCCGGTGGGATTGAACGTCGGACAGAACGCGGGCTTCCGATCGATCGAGCATCGCCAGCAGCCAAGGATCGTGATACGCGGCGCGTCCGATCATCACGCCGTCGAATCGATCGTGTGCCTCACCGATCGCCGCAGCGTCGGCAAGGCCGCCGTTGACGACGAAGTTCAACGAAGGAAAGTCGCGCTTCAAGGTCGCGACGATCTCATGGCGCAGCGGCGGCACCTCGCGATTTTCCTTCGGTGAGAGACCCTTCAGCCAGGCGTTGCGCGCATGCACGATGAAGACCCGGCAACCCGCTTCCGAAACCGCGCCCACGAAGTCGCGCACGAATCCATAGTCCTCGTTGCGATCCAGGCCGATGCGATGCTTGACGGTCACCGGGATATCGACCGCAGCTATCATCGCCTTCACGCCATCGGCCACCAGCGCAGGCTCGGCCATCAGGCAAGCCCCGAAGGCGCCGTTCTGCACGCGCTCGGACGGGCAGCCGCAGTTCAGATTGATCTCGTCGTAACCCCACTGCTCGCCCAGCCGCGCGCAGTGCGCGAGCGCGGCCGGCTCGCTACCGCCGAGTTGCAACGCGACCGGATGTTCGGCCTCATCGAAATCGAGATGGCGCGGCACGTCCCCATGCAACAGCGCGCCGGTCGTGACCATCTCAGTGTAGAGCCGCGCCTCGCGCGAGAGCTGACGATGGAAGTAGCGGCAGTGCCGATCGGTCCAGTCCATCATCGGAGCGACGCACAATTTATATCCGTTGTGAATCAATCTGTTATCTATAATCAAGACCGTTGAAAGGCACCGTGTGCACGCTCGTGTTCGAATGCGAACTCACTCGCTCGATTGCCATCGAGTCCTAAGCTTCGTCGGGCGGCATAGAAAGCCCATGCGCTGTGCCTCGCCACACCAATCAATTTATCGCCCTCTTCGATGTATTCAAGGAGCCACTCTGCTTGTCTTCCTGGCGCCCGGACACGCGGTGAGCGGGTTCTGCTGCTCACGATATGCGCGTCGGCGTATTCGCCGTGTGCCGACGCGAGGAAACTCTATGCGCCACCTGGGAACTGCCCGCAATATTGACACCAAGGCGAGACCATGATGCCAGTCGGCCTTCGGCAGTACGCGCGCCACGGTCTGCTTACAGACCCCACGGAGCCGCTGTTTGCGCGCGAGACGGCTGAGGCAGTTCAGCTCGCAGGAAATCCGCGAGGCGTACTGCAATTCTCGCGATTTCGCGCACGGCGGCCTGATTTCGTCGTTGGCCAATAACGCAATGGGACTGTCGGCGCTAATGTATGCACGCCGGCAGTCGAGCGCAGACAACGCTGGTGCCGTGTCAGTGGCGTTAACCCTGGACTTCATCGACTCCGCCCGAGTGGGTGACTGCGTCGAGTTCCATCTCACGGTATTGAAGGTGGGGCGACCGCTGGCGTTTGTCGAATGCCGATTGGTGCGCGACAAGCGACTTATCGCTCGTGCCAGGTGCGAGCTTTCGGATGATCTGAACTGAATGGACCACTTGGCGTGTCGTAGCCTGTGACCGACAGCTATTGAGGGCCGGAGGCTACGACTGGTTGTGGTACGTGAACGGCATTGGTACTGACCGCAATCGACCCATCAGCGACACCCATCGCGCCGGATTCCGCGGCTCAAAGTTGACGCTCGCTTTGCTTTGATCGAGGTCATGCCGCTGCCAGCAAAAGAGCCGATCGCCCTGACGGGTCCGCCGGCTCGGTGCGACTGCCTTGCTAGCTCTTGGCCGCTTGGGTGTTGACCGCCGCTTCGGCGATCTCCGTCATCAGGTCGTCAGCCTGGTGCATGTCTTTCACGGCCGTTTCCAGCTTGTC
>JBBSGB010000062.1:0-17332 GCA_038254545.1 Burkholderiales bacterium
ACCGTCGAACAGGCGTTCTACGATGCGCTCGAAGCGGGCGATGTCGATGCGTTGATGAACGTCTGGTCCGACGAGGACGAGATCGTCTGCATCCATCCCGGCGGTCCGCGATTGGTGGGCCCGCTCGCGATTGCCGCGTCGTGGCGCGAGATCCTTTCAAACGGACCGATCAACGTGCGGCCATCCGAACCGCAAGTCCTTCAGGGGTCGCTGGTCTCGGTGCACAGCGTGCGCTCGCGCGTGATGGCGCTGGTGAGAACCGAAGGCGTGTCCGCCGGCATGCCGCAGGCCACGCAGGCGATGACCGTCAACATCCTCGTGACGCACGTGTTCTTCAAGGGCGCGCAGGGCTGGCGCATGGTGTTGCATCACGCCTCGGTCACGCCGGAGGAGGCCGACGCAAGCATGGCTCCGCCGGCAGAGACACTGCATTGAGTGCGAACGCGGCAGAGGATGTGGCGGGCGATGCGCCGGCGCCCACGCGTCGCGACACCTATCGAGCGCCGTGGTGGTTGCGCGGCGCGCATCTTCAGACCATCGTTCCGGCGCTGTTCGCGCGCCGGGCCGAGGTTCCCTATACGCGCGAACGCTGGGACACACCGGACGGCGACTTCATCGAGGTCGATCGCCTCGTTCAAGAGTCGCCGCCCGAGCGCACGCGACCGGTGCTGGTGGTCTTCCACGGACTCGAAGGGAGCGCCGAAAGCCGCTATGTGCGCGGCCTGATGGCGGCCGCATTCGCGCGCGGGTGGGACGGCATCGCGCCGCACTTTCGCGGCTGCGGCGCTTCGGCCAATCACCTGCCGCGCTTCTATCACTCGGGCGACAGCGACGAGGTCGACTGGGTGTTGAGGCGGGTCGCTGCCGAGCGCACGACGACGCGCGCGGCCGGCGCCATCGACGTGGCGCCGATGTTCGCGGTCGGCATCTCTCTGGGCGGCAACATGCTGTTGAAGTGGCTGGGTGAACGCGGCGCGGCGGCACGCGATGTGCTGGCCGGCGCCGCGGCGATCTCGACGCCGATGGACCTGGTGGCCAGCGGCGACGCGCTGGGACGCGGCTTCAATCGGGTCTATGCGCGCATGTTCCTGCACACACTCAAAGCCAAGAGCCGCGCGAAACTCGCGCGCTATCCCGACCTGTTCGATCGCGCACTCATGGAAGCCGCGCGCGACCTGCACGACTTCGACGATGTGGTCACCGGACCGCTCCACGGTTTTCGCGATGCCGACGACTACTGGACGCGCGCATCGAGCAAGCCGCTGCTGGCGAACATCGAAGTGCCCACGCTGATCCTCAATGCGAAGAACGATCCCTTCCTGCCCGCCTTCGCATTGCCCACGCGCGCCGAGGTTTCATCGGCGGTCACGCTCGAGTTTCCCGATCAGGGTGGCCACGTAGGCTTCGTGCATGCGGGTCGCGAGGGACGCGAATGGATGCCGCGTCACGTCATGCAATTTCTCGCGGAGCGCGGCGAGTCGCGATGCGTCTCATCGACCAACGACCCGCTGCACTTTGATCGCACGCGTCGCCAAGCGTAAGCTCTCGTCCGCTCTTTACCCGTCTTCGATCGCAAGACCGACGCATTCACCAACGCAAGCCTGACGCAAGGACAACCGATGGACGATCTCGTCAAGCAGGCGCTCGCCAAATGGCCCAACGTGCCCGATTGCACCGGATGGCTGGCGCTCGATGCACGCGGCCGCTGGCGCGTGGGCGACGCGACGTCGGGCCCGCGACAACCGATCACGCACGCCGCGATGATCGCGTTCATCAATCGCAACTACATCGCGGCCGATCGCTGCTGGTATTTCCAGAACGGCCCGCAACGCGTCTTCGTCGAACTCGAGTACACGCCGTTCGTGTGGCGGCTGGTGCCGCTGCAGGCAGGCGCGTGGGATCTGGTCGCGCATACCGGCGCAGCGGCAGTGCCGGCGGCGGTGTGGCTGGACGATGCCGGACGCTTCCTGATCGAAGCGAAATTCGATGGTAGCGTGCGTCGCATCGGGGTGGTCCACGACCACGACACGGCGCTGATCGCCGACCTGTTGCGCGACGATGGCGGCGATGCGCTCGACGACCATGCGATGGCTTTGTTGACGACGAGGCACGATGTCGCCGTATCGGACGCCATCGCAACGACGGCTGCGAAAGTGCATTGGATCACCGCGACCAGCACGCCTCTAAAACTTCCCCTTCATCGGATAGCAGCCGATGCCGTGCCTGATCGATTCGGGTTCGAGCAACGGCCATCGATCGTCGTGCCTGCCGATGTCGATACGCGGCGGTGACGAGAGGACCATCCGAGTCGAAAGGTTCCTGCGCTTCAGGCGACTGGATCCCGCACATCCAGAAACGAGAACTTTCTGAAATCCCTGTCGTGGGTGTAAAGCCTGACCACGCCATGCTGACTGAGGAGCGCAGCCAGATGTGCATCCGGCACCAGGTTGCCCCTCGTAGGCACATCTTTAGTCACTTTGCGATAGACATCCCAGAACCCTTCTTCCTCGCTGATCACGCGGCATGTCGGCGTGGTCAGCAACGCCTCGACATTGCGAACGGCGTCTTCATGGGCAAGCGGGCGACTGAAGATCGATGGATGGGTGGCCATCCGCATATAGCTCATCAAGGTGACCCAAGCCAGGCAAAAGACCTCACGGCCACCCACGCACTCGCCCAAGAAGTTCGCGGCCTGCTCGTGAAGCGGACTGGTTTTATCGGATGCGTAGAGCAGGATGTTGACGTCGATGCCGAAGCTCATCGCCGCGCCTCGTCCATCGCGTCGAGGAGCGCGTGCTTGTCGCCGAGATCGACGCGCGCGCCCATCGCCTTGGCAATCCAATGAAACTCAGGAACGCTTTTCGGTGCCTGATGCGCATCGGCAAGAGACTGGGCCAGCAGGTCAGATACGAGTCGACCGAGCGACTTGCCTTCGCGCCGCTGAAGTTGCTTGATCTCCTTCAGGATCGGATCGTCTATATCGATGGTGGTTCGCATGATGCGTGATGCTAATTTGGCTGGCGTCTGATGTCAAACTCGACGACATCGGTCGCAAATTAGTTCAGGCGAAGAAGCCAGCACAGTCTTCATATTTGACCAGACTACCGACCGCAGCGTTGCTTGCTCCGCTTGACTGGCTCGTCGGCCCGTAGGAACTTCATGATGTCGTCCGCGCTCATCTTGCGAAACTTCGGACTCATGCTCATCCGCACATTGGCGGCAGCGGCCCGCAGCTGGACGCGCCGATCCGTTTTAATGCCGGGTGAATTCTTTTTGATCACGATTGATCCAATTGCGTGAGTAACGCCGTTGCCGGGCAAATCTTACCGCGAACTACGCAACCCTCCATCCTTCTCCGCCTTCCTGATCTCTTCCATGCGCACTTGCAACTCACGCACGCGCGCGTCGATCTGCGAGAGCTCGTAGAAGTCCGCGTTGGCCGGCGCGCTTTTCCTCGCGATCTTCATCTGCTCGAGCGCACCGGGCACGCTGCCGCGTAGCAGATACGCTTCGCCCAGCATGCGATGCGACACCATGGTCTCGCCCCTGGCCGCATAGCTCTTGGCGATAATTCGTAGAGCACGGGCTCGCTGCGATAGAGCTGCATCTGATCGCGCAGGAACGCGATCGCCTCGTCGTGACGTCCCGCCTGCTGCAGGCAGTCCGCGTAGTTCTGCGCGAGCATGCGCGATTGCGGGAATTGCGCGCGCGCGGCCTTCGCGAGATCGACGGCCCCCTTGGCATCGCCCGAGGCCTGCTTCACGTCGATGGCAAGGTTGACGAGGATCGCATTGGGCCTCGGGGCCAGCTTCCTGACCTTGTCGAGTTCCTGCTCCGCGCCCTTCGCATCGTTCTGCTTCAACAGCGCGACCGCGAGTCCATAGCGCATCGCGGCCTGGCTCGCATACGCGCCCGACTTCAATTGGTCCTCGAACGCGGCACGGGCGTCGCGAACGCCCTGCACAGTCGGGTCCTGGATCACGCGCAAGCGCGCGCGCACCAACTGGAAATCGAGGCTGTCGGGCCGCTGCTTGTAGGGCGATTCACGGATGCGGTTCTGGATATCGGCAATGCGTTCGGTGGTCAACGGATGCGATTGCAGGAAGGCCGGTGCGCCCGTCTCGTAGAAGCGCGTCGCCTGTTGCAGGCGTCCGAAAAAATTCGCCATCCCATTCACATCGAAGCCCGAGTTCTGCAGGATCTGAAAGCCCACGCGATCGGCTTCGCGCTCGGCGTCGCGGCCGAAGTTCAACTGGTCCTGGATCGCATAACCCTGACCCGCAGCGATCGCCGCCTGCCCTGCATCGACCGTGTTGGCGCGCGAGGCCGCGAGCACGCCGAGCAACGTGGCCGCAAGCGCGACCAGGCTCGTCTGCTTCTGGCGCGCGATCGAACGCGCGATGTGCCGCTGCAGGACGTGGCCCATTTCGTGAGCCATCACCGACGCGAGTTCGGACTCCGATTGGGTCGCGACGAGCAGCCCCGAATTGATACCGATATAGCCGCCCGGCAGCGCGAACGCGTTGATCTGGGGATCGCTGACGAAAAAGAACTGGAAGTTCTGCGACGTGTCGCCGGGCGCGACATGCGCGACCAGAGTGGCTCCGAAATTGTTGAGGTACTCGGTGGATTCGGCGTCCTCCATCACATCGCCGGCTTCGCGCGCCTGACGCATGATCTCCTCGCCGAGCTTTCTCTCGGTGATCGGCGACAGGTCGTCGCTGGCCGAGTCGCCCAGGTTGGGCAAGGTGGTTCGCAGCGGCGCTTCGCCTGCACCCACTACCGGCAGCGGGAGCGACATCATCGATGCGATCAATGCGAGCGCAATCGTGCGGCGCGCCACGCGAGGACACCGTCGGGGCAAACGGCACAAGCAGTCGTGGCGGGAAGCGCGATGCATGGTGGTTATGATACTTGCCGAGCCTTACCCCATTTTGTGCGATTGCGACGAAGAAGATGCCGAAAGCGAATAGCAGCAAATCATCCGCGCCCAAGCTCACGCACTTCGACGCGTCGGGTCAGGCGCACATGGTCGATGTGGGCGACAAGGCGGTTACGCACCGCGTCGCGATCGCAGCCGGTCGCATCGAGATGCAGCCGGCCACGCTGGCCTTGATCGCATCGGGCACGTCGAAGAAGGGCGACGTGCTCGGCATCGCCCGCATCGCTGCGATCCAGGGCGCGAAGCGGACTTCGGAGTTGATCCCGCTCTGCCACCCGATCGCGATGACGCGCATCGCGGTGGATTTCGCGATCGTGGACGAGGGCGACGCGGTGCAGTCCGCGGTGACCTGCAGCGCGACGGTCGAGTGTGTCGGGCAGACCGGTGTCGAGATGGAAGCCCTGACCGCCGTTCAGATCGGACTGCTCACGATCTATGACATGTGCAAGGCGGTCGATCGGGGGATGACGATTACTGAAGTGCGGTTGATTGAGAAGCATGGGGGCAAGTCGGGGCGTTGGGTCGCTGCGCGAAATCGAAAGCAAGGAAAGTAACTCTAGCGAAGCACCCAATTCGCCCACGGCTGATCACGCGGTGTCAGGTAATGCGGCGCGTAGCCATGCGTCACCTCGACCAACGAGTGACGGGTATCCATATCCCAACGTGGTTCGATGAAAACTCGCGCGATCTCCATGAACGGCGTCACCGCGCCGATCACAAGCAGCCCCGCTACGATGATGCGCACGTCAGCGTCTCGGGTCCGCTCGATCGGCGTCGAAAGCCAGTCACCCAACCGTATCGCCAGCAGAGCGAGCGCCGGTATCGACGCTCGCATCGCCAGGTCGTTAACTCCGCCGATGCGATAGGTCGGTAAGATCAGCAGCAACACGATCGAGCAGACGAGAAGGGGTTCGAGTCGGTAGCGCCACAACAACAATGCCGCGAACAGCACGAACTCGAAGATCACGAACTCCAAATACCGAGGCGCGAAATCCTCTCCTACCCACGGCACTTTGTAGCTGAACCCCGACCCCACGGTTCCGCTGCCGAGCAGCAAGTATGGATAGATCAGGACGCAGCAAATCAGAACCGGACCGACGAAGTGAAGGTCAAGAACTGCTGCGAACCAATGCCTGCTCCGATCCCGCATCAGGTCGGCAACAATCGCCACGCCGAAAATCGGCGCGAGCCCGATCGCTGTCAGCGGCGACCAGAGCGGCGTCAATGCGACCATCAGGATCGCTGGCGCAATCGGCAGGCGCTTGCCTTGATAGCCGAGCAACCACGCGATTGCGATCCAGCCCGGCAACGCGTGATTCGGTACCCAGAACAACTGGGTGGTATGCGACGAGTACTGAAAAATAAACGCCCACCATTCCAGATGTTCGCCGATCGCATAGGGGTTGTAGTGGGCGATAGTTCCGACGATGTCCATGCCACTGAACAAGATGAACACGGCCAGCCGGACCAGCAACTGCAAAACGCGCGGACGGTCGCGTTGCATCAGCATGAACGTCAAAAAAACACCCAGGACGGTCCACAGCAGCAGCGTCAGTTCCGCGAACCGGATCCCGAGAACCTTCCCGACGGCGGCCGCCGGCAAATAAAATCCGATCGGCGCGCGCAGCATCGATGCGGGTTGGCCGGACGCGGAGTCGTAAACCACCGGCCACGGATTGCGCACCAGATCGAGCAGCACGGCGTCGCGCACGGTCCAGTCCAGGTTCGCATAGACGAAGTGACCAACACCTCCCAGCGTTGCCCAGACCGCAGCGATTCCGACGGTGATCGCCGCCATGCCGAGTCGCATACGTCGCGTCAGCGGCGACACACGGGCTAGCAGCACGCCCAGGGAGAGCGTCAAGATCACGGCCGCCGGAATACCCAACGGTGCAACGATCCATCCGCCCAAATAGAAGAGGTTCGGCAGCGCGAGATAAACGAAAGGGAGCGCTTCGAACATTCCGGCGACGCCCGAGGCGCGCGAGCGCCGTGGTGGCGCCAACCGGGAATTCTCGACGCCTTGCGCGTCGGTGGCAACGCTCACAGGACGGTTTCGCTCGCGAGAGGACGGTTGGCGGCGCCCAACCGATCGGCCGCGGATGTGGTTCGATCGTCCTCGTCGTCGATCAATCGCGAGCCCTGCGCATCGGCGGGACGATCGTCCTCTTCGTGATACGCATCGTCGATGTTGACCGCCCAGATCGCCGACTTGTCGATGCTGCCCGCGAGGATCGCTTCGACCGCGCGCTTGGCCGAGAGCATTGAATGATCCTGGTTATTGTAGCGATGCATGCCGTTGCGGCCGACGCAAAAAAGATTTTCGATGCTGTCGAGAAACGCGCGCACTTCGTCGAAGTGTTCATAGGCGCCGTAGTAACCGGGGTAGGCCTTGGGCATGCGAAGGACCACGGCGTCGATGCACTCGTCCGGCTCGGCCATCCCGATCTGCTTCATTTCGCGCTTGGCAAGCGCAATCATGTCTTCGTCGGCGGAGGACCAGAGCTCATCACCTTCGGCGCAGAAGAACTCGAGGCCGACCCATACGTGATCGCCTGCTACGAGGTAGGGACTCCAGTTGTTAAAGATCTGAATCCGTCCGACTTTCACACCGGGTTCCTGCACATAGATCCAGTTGTCGGGAATCGACACGCGCCCGGGTATCGAGTGCTGGTCGCTGCGCGCGAGCTTGCGATACAAGAGGCCGACAGTCATGAAGTCGCGGTACTCGAGAGCCTCTGCAATTTCGCGGACACGCGGCGGCACGTCGCCATCGATCGCGCCAATCAGTTCACGGATCGGCATGGTCGAAACAACCTGCCCGACGGCGTGCCACTCGCGCCGGCCGGAAGCCAGCTCTGCGGTCTGTACTTCGGTAACCCGATGGTCACTTAATTTCACGCTCACGACCCGCGTGGATGTCTTGACGGGCACACCCCGGGCCGTCACTCGCGCCGCCACCGTCTCCCACATCTGGCCCGGCCCGAGTCGCGGATAGAGAAAATGCTCGATCAGTGAAGTTTCCTTGGCAGCCGCCCGCGACCTGAACAGTTGCCGCAACGCGTGCGCAATCGCGCGCGAGATCGACAGGCCCTTGATGCGTTGCGCGCCCCACGCTGCGCTGATTTCGCGGCACGAACGTCCCCACACTTTTTCGGTATAGGTCTTGAAGAAACGCAAATACAGACGGTGGCCGAAGCGATTGATGAAGAAGTCTTCCAGCGTCGTTTCGCGTCTGGGAAACGCACGCGCCTTGATGTAGCTCGCGGCATAGAGCGCGCACGCGACCGGTCCGAGTTTCCAGGCAGTTGCGACGTCGATCTTCAATGGATACGCGAACAGCTTGCCGCCAAAGAGAATGCGCGACAGCCGATCGCGAATCAACATGCTCGCGTCCTTGGTGCTTCGCGCCGCGCTTTGGATCGGCAGCGTGCGGCGCATTCCCCGATACGCGAGGAAGGCGTGGCCTCCGTCGGCGTTGAGCGTGGCAGGATCGCTGTCATCGGCGATCGGCAGCTTGTCGAGCCACCAGCGCATCACCCAATCGGACTTCGAGAAGAAGCGGTGGCCGCCGATGTCGATGCGATTGCCGTGATAGATCACGGTCTTCGAAAGTCCGCCGACCTGGGTGTCGGCGTCGAAGATCTTGATCGTGGTGTGGCCTGCCTCGAGTAGTTCATAGGCAGCAGTGAGCCCCGCAGGGCCTGCGCCGATGACGACAACAGGATTACGAGTCATGATCCGCGCGCCGAGAACAGGATCGCCTTGCGGCTGATGAAGTTGGCGACGAAGCCGATCGCGGCCGAGATGCCCTTGGCGAGCGGCAATGCGATGCCGGCCGCTGTGGCGACGTACAAGGTGCCAGAGTTGAGCGCCAGGCCGACTGTGCCCAACGCAGCGAAGATGATGAACTCGCTGCGGGCGTCGGATACCGCCCGCTGGGCGAAGACCCATTGCACCGACAGGCCGTAGATCAACGCCAGTCCCGCCGCATAGGCGATCGCACCGGCGACCCATGCAGGCAGTCCCAGTTTCGTCACGCCGATCCAGAGGAGCGTCGCATCGAGGTTGAGCGCGGCCACCGACGCGAGGAAATAGCGACCGGCTTCGCTGGCCTGCGACCCGTCAACCGTTTCGAATACCGTCGCTTCGGCAGCGACTTCCGTATCGATCATCGTCATGACGACATCATCCCTGTTGCAGCGCCGAGCATCGATAAAGATAGAACCTCTTTTCATAGCCATTTTCGACGACACCGGTCGAAAAATTGGCCAGCGGGGTTGCGCCTTCGAGCGTGCTTTGCAGAACGATGTAGTCGATTCCACCTTCGGAGCAAACCGTGCGAACCGCCGCTGCGTCAGGTTCGCACGACGTCGCCTTCTCGTTCAGGTTATTCATCATGCGACAAATCTGTTCCTGAAAGTCCAGGAGCGAACTCACCTTTCGACGCTTGTCGAGTTCGATCACCATGTCGCGAGAGAACACCGCACCCGAGCCTTGCTGCTGCGTGTAGTAGTTGCCGTGTCCTAGCAGTACCCAGGGTGCGATCAGGTCGCGATACCAATAGACCTTGGCATCGGGCTCGATCAGGCCGGGCCAGATGTGCACGCCCAACGTATAGGCCTCGAGCTTGCGGGTCCAGACGCCACGTTGGTCCCAGAGCATGAATGAACCGACAAAGATCAGCAGGGCGAAGATCGGCGCTGTGAACCCAAGCTTCGGCAACATCCGCAAAGCGAGCAGCGCCGCACCGAGCAGCAGGACGTTCATCGCGAACGCCTGGCCGAGCATGCTCCGCAGCGGCTGGTCGAGGAGCATGCCTAGCTTGAACACACGCGCCTCGTACTGGATCGCGATCGACACCCCAGCAATCACCGCAACCGCACCCACGATCCGCGTGGTGGTTCGCGTGACCTTAATGCGATCCCGCAACAATTCGATGACGACCGCGAGGATCGCGAGCAGACCTGGAGCGACGCTGAAAGGCGCAATCCATCCCGTCGCGAGCAGCAAGGCGACGATGCGGCCGTGTTCGCCCCGCTGCCACAGTGCGAAGAGCGCGAGAGGCAAAGTCGCCATCGCGGTCCACTGCATGATCCACAGCGCTCGCCAAATCTGCAGCTTTCCAAAAAACGGATTCTGCAGCAGATCGACGGCAACCAGACTCACGAGTGTCGCACCGAGACCGGCAACGACGACCGCAAGGACGAAGCCACGCAGGCGTCCTCCGTCGACCAACCGTGCGACGAACCACAACACCACGAGATTGAATAGGACGATGCCGTAGTCGAGCACAAACCAGCGCGACACGAAGGCGTGCCCGTTGGCCTCGTGAACCAGCGCAAGCCATTGATCGTCGTAACGAGCGAAGACGTCGGCGAACGGGCCTGTCCCGATCGCGCCGAGCACGGCAAACATGACCGCACCGACGACCGCCAGTGCTATCCATCGGCGATCTTCCCGCACGAGGATGATCCATGCGGCGAGTACGCCCCCCGCGCCGATCAGCGGATGAACGATGAGGGCGATGATCAGGAGCACACCCGCGAGAAGGCGCCGCCCCCGCATGAGAGCGCCCAATCCGAACAAGACCGCAGGTTCAGAGAAGCTGCGTGCGGTCAGAAATGCTTCCGAATACCCGAAGATTCGATTGCCGCCGTAGATCGACCATCCCAGGACAACCGCGAGAATGCAGACTAGCCGGAGCCGTTTGGGTGCGAGCCATGAGACGAGATAAGTCGTGGCGGCGAGATAGAGGGCGAACGCCGCGAGCATTCCAATGATGGTGCCGACTCCGAGACCGAACACCTCGATCAGCTTCGCGTAGAGCGCAGGAAGCAGAGTGAAACGACCCTGCGACCCGTAAAGAAAATAAAGATCGTCGTGAAACTCGCCGGGCAACAGGCGCGCAAGCGCGTCACCGGCATACAGCGTTCCATCATGCCGAACCCCCGTGTAGGGATGCGACAACAGCATGGCTGCGGCAAGGATCAGGGCAATCGACAGCCCGAGCATCCATCGCGGAAGGGAAAGAAGAAACGATTTCACGGAAAAAAAAGAGGTGCCCGAAAGCACCTCTTGATATTCGATGTTGATACCGAATTTAGCCGCGGCACGAGCCTGGCAGATACTTAGATGGGACGCCATTGGTCGCCGTGGGGCCGCACTTCCAACTTGCGACGGCTTTACCGAAGTCGGTAGTGGTCATTGCGTTCGCACTAGCCGCATCAGAGTAAGGCGCCAACGTAATCGACTTCCCGTCGATGTTGGCCGAATCGATTCCTGTTGCCGTTGCAACAATCGTCCCGTTTGCCAATGTGGTGATGCTGCTGACATATTTCGAACCCGAACCCGAAGCGACTTCGCAGCCCCATGAACCCGCACCGACAGTGGCGGAATTTCCTGACTGATAGACCTCGGTAACCGTCGTACGACACGCGCTTGCCGCAAGGATTACTTCGGACATCTTGGCGCGCTTGGTGTAGTCCTGATAAGCCGGCAGCGCGATGGCAGCCAGGATACCGATGATCGCGACGACGATCATCAACTCGATCAACGTGAAACCCTTTTGCATCTTGCTCATTTTTAAAACTCCTTGTGAGGTGGAATGGCCGACTTCAAAGGTCGCAAAGCAATCTGCGTGCCAGTACCGCTCGGTGGCTGAAAGACGCCTTCTGTCGAGTGCGAGGCGTTCGCTGCTGCGCGGTAACGACGCACAGACCGACACTAAACGACGCAATCCGTCACTTCCCGACAGTTCACGGCGTGGCTGCGGACGCCGACAAATCAGCCGCGGCACGAACCCGGAAGAAACTTGGACGGTACGCCACCGCTTGCGGCAGGCCCACACTTCCATGTCGTGATCTGCTTGCCAGCGTCGGCGGCACCAGCGGCAATGCTGGCGCCGATATAGGGCGTCAACGTAACCTTGCCATCGGCACCACCTCCGATGTTTTGCGACGTCACCGTGACGACGCCCGCAAGATCGGTCGCAATCGATGCGACATATTTCGACGTTGAAGTGGCCGACTCGCAGCCGAACTGTCCGGCACTCGGAAACGGGCTCGATGACGACGCGATGTAAATCTCGGTCACCGACGTACGGCAGTTGGCAGCCGCGAGGATCACCTCGGACATCTTGGCGCGCTTGGTGTAATCCTGATAGGCAGGCAACGCGATCGCGGCGAGGATACCGATGATCGCGACCACGATCATCAATTCGATCAAGGTAAAACCGGATGAGCGAGGACGTTGAACGAGATTCATGGAGTACCTTTGGATGGAGGCAGTTGCAATCGTGAGCAACTTGGCGGTCGTGCGTATGCAATTTTCGTGCAAGCACGAAGCGGCCGCAAAACGAAGCAACGACCCGCTGGGATCGCGATGGTGAGCAGCTATCGAACGCACACCGCCCGCACCTGCTTGAGGTCCGTCACCCCACCCAGGACCTTCTCCATGCCGTCCATGCGCAACGTGTGCATTCCTTCGCCGATGCCCGTCACGAAGATGTCAGCGACGCGCGCATGCTCCTGGATGCCGCGCTTGACCGCGTCGCTGCCGATCAGCAATTCGTGGAGTCCGACCCGGCCCTTGTAGCCGGTGTTGCTGCAGCGTTCGCAACCCTTGGCGCGGTGGAAGACGAGCTTGCCGTGGACGCCGTATTGCGTGACCCATCCGTCATAGAGGCGCTTGGCCTCGACGGTCGGTTGTGACTGCCACGCGGGAATCTGATGCAGGTCTTCCGCGTATTCGGTCACGAAGGCGCGGATCTCGTGCTGATCCGGTGTGTAGGCTTCCTTGCAGGTACACAGCTTCTTGGCCAGGCGTTGGGCGAGCACGCCGAGCAAGGCGTCGGCGAAGTTGAACGGGTCCATGCCCATGTCGAGCAGGCGCACGATCGACTCGGGCGCGCTGTTGGTATGCAAGGTCGCAAACACGAGGTGACCGGTCAGCGAGGCCTCGATGCCGATCGATACGGTTTCCTTGTCGCGCATCTCGCCGACCATGATGATGTCCGGATCGGCGCGCAGGAACGACTTCATGATGGTCGCGAAATCCAGCCCGGCCTTGCGGTTGATCTGCACCTGACGCAGGCCTTTTTGCGTGATCTCGACCGGATCTTCGGCAGTCCATATCTTGGTGCCGGGTGAGTTCAGGTGCCCGAGGATCGAGTGCAGGGTCGTGGTCTTGCCGGAACCCGTGGGACCGCAGACGAAGAACAGGCCGTAGGGCTTGGCGATGACGGGCTTCAAGCGCGCGAGGTTGTGCGGCGAGAGGCCGAGCTGATCGAGCGGCATCGGCGTGCCCGCGGACAGGATGCGCATCACCACGTCTTCGACACCGCCCGCCGACGGGATCGTCGCGACCCGCAGCTCGAGGTCCAGCGGCCCATACTTCTTGAACTTGATCTTGCCGTCCTGGGGTTTGCGCTTCTCGGAGATGTCGAGGTCGCACATGATCTTGATGCGCGCGATCAGCGGCGCGCGATAGCTGGGCGGCACCTCGATGTAGGGCACGAGGGTGCCGTCCTTGCGAAAGCGGATCACCGTCTTCTGCCGGCCGGGATAAGGCTCGATATGGATGTCCGAAGCGCCCTGGTGGTAGGCGTCGATGATGACCCGATTGACGAACTTGACCAGTTCGTTGTCCTCGGCGGCCGTGGCCTCGTCGGTATCGGCGAGGTCTTGAAGTCCCGCCTCGCTTTCGCGCAGCAGCGCGCCGATGGCCGAGGCGGTGAAGTCTTCGCCGAAGAACTGATCGAGCGTCTTGCCGAAGTCCTCGCGTGTCGTCACGCGATACGCAACCTTGACGGCGCGCGGGAAGATGTTGAGGACCACGCGCGACGAGCGGATGCGCTCGGGGTCGGTGGTCAGCACGATCAAGCCTTCGCTCGCATCCTCGACCGGCACCCACTGCGCCGATTGCGCGAAGTCGCGCTTGATCTGCTTGAGCAGATCGATCGGCTTGGGCCGATCCGGCTTGAAGCTCTCGTAGGGAACGTCGAAGAATTGCGCGAGCGCAGCGCCGATCGCCTCGCGACCGACCTGGAATTCGTCCTGCAGGATTTCCTCGACGTCGACCGCCTTGCGGCGCGCGGAGTTGGCCGCGAGCTTGAGCTCCTCCGCCGAGATGTAGCCATCGGAGATCAAGGCGTCGTATTTCGTGCGCACCGGCCGCGCCGCCAGCGACGCGAGCGCGGCCTCTTTGCGGCGATTGCGGATCGCGACCGCAAGCGTCTCGCAGAGCTCGCGCAGGCCCTCGACTTCGCGCGCGCCGAACGGATGGCCGCTGCGCGTATTGACCAGCTGCACGACCCCCATCAGTTCCGATGTGGCGCCGCGTTTGCCGCGATAGACGATCGGCGCCGCAAGCACCTGGCGCGGATCCTCTCCCGCCTCGAGCCCCAGCGCGCCCGCCGGAGCGAGGTCGGGATGGATCGCATGCAGTTCGGCCGCATCACCCGCGTCGATCAGATTGACTTCGGCGAGCGTCTGCGCGACCACGCCCACCAGGCTGTGCGTCTTGATCGGCCGATGAAAATCGCTGATGGTTCCGTCGCCCGCTCGCACCTTCGAGTGCAGCAGCTTGCCGTCTTCGCTGATGACGTAGATGTGCATGCGCTCGGCGTTGAACACGCGCCGGATATCGGCGCCGCTGTCGAGCAGGATGTCGTCCACGCTCTGGGTTGCGTGGATGCGATTGGCGACGTGCTGCAGATTGCGCGACAACAGCAGCCGTGCGCCCAGGTCCGCAGGGCCGCCGCGATCGGCGCTCAAGCCGGACCCGCGTATGGAAGACGTGGAGGACTGCGCGGATGCAGAGCCTGACGATTCCGTCGGTCTGCCGGGAACGGTGACTGCCTTCATCGCATCGGGTCCGGCGTGCGCGGGGCGCTCACCGGTAGAAGAACTCCATCTTCGTGCCGGACAACTCGATGATGTCGTGATTGGTCAGCGCGGTGGCGTCGAGCCCCAGCGCCTTGCCGTTGACGACCGGATACGACGATCCTTCGACGTGGGTGATGTAGTAGCCCTGCGGCCGGCGCGTGATCACCGCGACCTGCACGCCGGGCCGGCCGAGCGTCGTCAGCGCCTTCGACAGCGCCAGCTCCTTGCCGGCGTTGGGTCCGTTCAGGATCTGGATGGTCGCGGTGGCCGCTGCCGCGCCTGCGGCGCTGGGCGCGGCAGACATGCTCGGCATCGGCATCGATGTCGAACTCGCGACCCCACTGCCCAGCTGCGAGCGCGACGAAAGCGACGTGCGCGGATCGCTGGTGACGGCGCTGGCGATGCCGGCGGTCGCACCCGCAGGCATGGTCGGGCTCATCGATGTGGACGACGTATTGCGCGAGGCCGACGCGCCGCGCGCGGACTCATCGCCTCGCACGCCGAACTTCTGCTGGTCGGATGCGGCCTTGGTTTCGACCACGAACTTGAGCTTGTACTTGCCGAGCTCGACGGTGTCGTTGTTCTGCAGGAAATGCTTCTTGATCGGCTGGCCGTTGACGGTCGTGCCATTGGTGCTGCCCAGATCCTCGACGAACGAATCGTTGAGGATCGTGATCAGGACCGCATGCTCGCCGCTCACCGCGAGATTGTCGATCACGATGTCGTTGTGCGGGCGGCGACCGACGGTCGTGCGCTCCTTGGTCAACTCGACTTCCTTGAGGACCAGCCCGTCCATCGAAAGGATCAACTTCGCCATCCGCTACTCCGCAAATTTGTCCCTAGAACGACGGTTTACTCAGCGCTTCAGGCGCGCCTCGACGCGCGCTTGTCGCGATCGATGGCGAGGCCTTGGTCCAGCCCACCCTCGTCGTGAGACCATCCGACACTGGCGAGCACGACGGATACGTTATCACGGCCGCCGTGCCCATTGGCCGCATCGACCAGTTTGGCCGCCATCTCTTCGAGGGCCGCGACCTCGGCAACCATGCGATCGGCCCCGCGATCGGTCGAACCCTCGCTATCGACTTCGCCATTCGCCTTGCCCTCGATCTCGTCATCGAAATCGTCGTCGTCCACCGGCCCTCGCAGCAGGTCATAGATCTCTTCGTCGCTCAGCATGTCCGGCAGGCCGTCGGAGCAGATCAGGTACAGGTCGCCCGGCGCGAGATCGTATTCGTTGATCTCCGGCTCCGCGAGGACATCGACGCCCAACGCGCGCGTAACGAAGTTGCGGTTGATCGACATGCGCGCTTCACTGGGCGTGAGGACACCGGCGTCGATCTGCTCCTGCAACAGCGAATGGTCGCGCGTGAGCAGGCTCAGGCCGCCCTCGCGAAGCCGATAGACCCGCGAATCGCCGACATGCAGGGTCGTCACGACTGGGCCCGTGAACAGCAGCAAGGCAAGCGTCGTTCCCATCCCATTCAGGTCGGGATTTCGATTGGCGGCATCGATGATGGCATCGTTGGCGCCGTCGACGCGCGCGCGCAGCAGCGAGTGCAGCAGCCGCTGCGAAGGGGCGTCCTCGCGAGCCGGCGATTGCCGATGCAATTGCTCCAGGTCGTCGACCAGATGGGTGACCAGGAATTCGGCAGCGAGGCCGCTCGCGACCTCGCCTGCGTTGTATCCGCCCATGCCGTCGGCAATCAGGGCAAGGCCAACCTGCTCTGCGATCGCGACAGCGTCCTCGTTCTGCTCGCGCACCATGCCGCGATGCGTGGCATGTGCAAAGTGATAGCGGATACCGCCCGAGATTGAACTCATCGCCGAACTCGTGGCCGACCTCGTCGCTTCCTCATCGCTTCCTCATCGGCAGACGAAACCGACGCGTGGCTGGCCATGCGCCAGGCAAGAGTTCATGAAAGGTGCCAGGCGAATCTGAAGAGAGGTCATGCGTGTGGGCCTTGGGACGCGTTGGATGGCCCGGCGCGGGCTGGAAAATGGGTCTTGGATGATGACAGCCTGCGCCGAATCGCGTCAATCGAGCTTCGGCCTACCTGTGGTGAAGGTGTTGCAGCAAGGCCGCTTCAGATGGTCGTGAGATGTCATGCCGTTCTGCGGCGCGCGGCTACACCGCCGAGCACTACCACCACGATCGCAAGAATCACGCCTAGACCGAACGGTCGCCATTCCTGTTCGAGACCGAAGCGCGCAAGCACCGGATCGCTCGCCGCCATTTCGCCGGCAACGAAGCCGAGCAGCGCCGCGCCGGCCGTGATGATCAACGGGACCCGCGCCATCAGCTTGAGCAGCATCGTGCTGCCGAACATGATCAGAGGAATCGTGAGGCCCAGGCCGATCACCAACACGAAGAGGCGCGAATTCTCTGGCGCCGTTTCCGCGACGGCCGCAATCGCCAGCACGTTGTCCACGCTCATCACCAGGTCGGCGACGAGGATGGTCCGGATCGCAGCCAGCAGATCGTGCGCAGGGTCGATCGTCT
>JBBSGB010000063.1:0-16513 GCA_038254545.1 Burkholderiales bacterium
ATCGCCGACGGATTCCACGCTCGTACCGACGGCCTGACCAGCTTGGCCGTGGTACTTGGAGCGGTGGGCGTCTGGCTGGGCTATCCACTGGCCGACCCCATCGTCGGGCTGCTGATCACCGTCGCCATCTTTGGGATCGTGTGGCAGTCCGCCAAGGCTGTTCTGACCCGAGTGCTTGATGGTGTGGACGCGGACATCCCGAACGAAATCCGCCACACGGCAGGGCATGTTCCGGGTGTACGGGCAATTGAAGCGGTCCGAGCACGCTGGTTGGGTCACCGTCTGACCGCAGACGTTGACATC
Source organism: Burkholderiales bacterium (assembly GCA_038254545.1). GTDB lineage: Bacteria > Pseudomonadota > Gammaproteobacteria > Burkholderiales > Burkholderiaceae_D > CAHJXF01. Next base: position 304 of record JBBSGB010000063.1, read on the forward strand.
GCGTTGGATGGAACCGCAACGCTTCACGAGGCAGACAGCATCAGTGCAGCAGTTCGTGAAGAGTTACTCGGCCATATATCGGCATTGGCAACGGTGCGCGTGCTCACAAAAGCTTTCGACACCAATCTCAAAGCCGCGACCGCAATCAACGCCCGTGGTTCGCATCATCACGCGCCGACCCCTTTTGTCGTAAAAACCGGGCTGGCGGAGGGTGTGCTCGAGATTATCGACACTCCGGCGGGAGAACGCATGCAGCTTAAAACCACGCGCGCAGTGACCGGGCTATCGGTCGAAGTATGCATTCAACGGCGCGCTGAGCGGATCGAGCGATTGTTACTGACTGAAGTGCCGAAAGACGCGACGCGATTTATGAGTAATGAAGCTCCGGAGGAGCCACATGAATTCGACGGAACCCTCAAGTTGAGGGACGACAAGGGCGAACAAACCCTCGCATTTCATTTAACCGAACCCGAAACCCACGGCTGACTGGCTCTGGTCGCGCTCCCTGTCCAGTCGTTGCGCGGCTGCGGCCTTGTCGTGAGGCTTGCCGGGAAGAAGTCGCTGGCCTGAAACGCGAGGGGGCTAAAACTCGTACTCAACTTGCGTGCGGAAAGTCGTGCGGTGCTTGGTGTCACCGGCATCGAACAGGAAGGCCGCGTTGTAGGCAATGGCATTGCGACCGCCGAGCAAGAACTTCCCAAATACTGCGGGACCAAGAAGATGCTGCTGCTCGTCTCGATGCGCGAAATGGCTCAGCTGGCCGACGTCGCCGAACCCTTGAGCACCGAATTCGAACTCCTGCCTCCAACGGTACTTCGCCTGCCACTGATATCCGAGTTGCAGACCCGCAGCTTGCTCGGCCCGATAGTTCCGTTGAAGTAGCAGGTTGGCGTTGAGTTGTGTCTTGCCAAATTCCGTTTGGAATAGCGGACCTACTTTGACCTTGTTCCTTCGCTTCTCAGCTGCGGTCGTTCAATCTCCACGATGACCCCGACATCGACCGGGTACTGACCGGGCTGCGTCAGCTGAAATTTGTTCTCGAACTCGAACGCATCGAACGCCGAGCCGTTGCCGTATTCACGCTTGTACTTGACGTACAGCTCGGTGAACCAGAACTGCGTCAGGCCATAGCCGAAACCAAGCGAAGCAGCGCTTGCCCGGGGTTCGTCGCTCACCTTTCGCGTGCCCGCTTTGAAGTCAATCTCGCGCTCGCCATAGGCAACCGCGGGGACGGTAACGTAGTCGGCTGGTCCGAATGCTGCGGCTCGTGTTGAGAGGAGTGACGCGGCGACGAAGGAGAGGGCTGCGAGAGTTTTGCGCAGCTTCATACTGGCTTCAATTGTCGATGGCTCGGGGTGGATGTACGACGCACCCAGGCTGAGCCAGCAGCGATGCACACGATGGTCGTTAGATAGAAAAGAACCTGCATGCCGGTTGGTCGGTCGTCGTAGCCGAGCAGCATGTAAAGCGCCGACCCAACCCACGACTGGACGGAAACAAGCCACGACGTATCCCAGAGCGGACTGGCGAGCGTCGGCAATAGGTCGGCCTGGATAAGAAACTTCGCCATCTGGCCAGCGAGTCCAGCCGCCAATAGCAGCAGCAGGGTGCCAGTGACTGAGAAGAAGCGTTTGAGAGGGATGCGCAAGAGACCAAGGTAGGCAACGAGGCCAACCGAAGCACCGGCGACGAAACCGAGCCCGCCACCAAGGAGGACTGTGTGGGCACCACCCGGAGTGCTGGCAAGCATTCCTTGCAAGAACAGCGCTGCCTCTGAGCCTTCCCGAAGGACCGTCAAGGCAATCGCAATGGCGATGGCCGACAGTTCTTGGTGTCCGCTGCGGATAGCATTGCCCATCCCCTTGGCCTTCAGGGCCATTTCCTTGCCGTGAGCGGCCATCCAGATGTTGTGCCAGCCAATCATCAGTACGGCGATTCCAAGCACCGTCGCCTTGAAGAGCTCCTGGCCGTTGCCATCAAACAAGTTGGCGATGGACTCCGTCAATTGGGCGACCACGAGCGACCCGATAACGCCGGCTGCGACACCAAAGGTGAGCCAACGGTTGCGGCTCGGGAGACCGCGGGTCGAGGCCGCGATGATGCCGACCAGCAGAGCCGCCTCTAGCGACTCGCGAAAAACGATGAGGGCTGCGCCGAACATGGCCGCTTACTCGGCCACGATCACGCCTTTGGCGGTCGCTGCGTTAAATTCTCCGATGAACGGATATCGACCTGGCTTCAGGGGGCCGATGAACACGGCGGCCTTTGAATTGGCTGCGACGACCTTCTCACGGTTGAGTTCATGGCTCTCGAACTCTTCGGGGGTCGCGTCCTGATTGTCGATAATCAGCCTAACCTTCTGCCCGGCTGGCACCTTGAGTTCGGACGGTGCGAAGCGGTGGTCCTTGATGACAAGGTTGACTTCGAGGTCCGCAGCGAAAGCAAGGGCAGGTAGCGCGGCACTTGCGGCGAGAAGAAGGGTGGGCAAATAAGTCAGCATGATGGGATAGAAATGAGAGGTGTAATCACGAATGATAACGCGTCTCGTTTACAAGTCAACTTCTGATGCGCGTTTGACCCAATCAGCAGACCTACGAGCCTATCAAGAGCGCCTCGATGAAGGGACTGATCGGCTCGAGGAGTCGATGATGGTTGAACCAGGCGACCCATTCGAGCGTGGCCAGTTCGACCGCCTTCTTGGTGTTCCACGATGCGCGGCGACCACGAAGCGTGCCGCCGGGAAGATTCTCGAGCGTGCGCGCATCACGCAGGTGACGCTGGTCGAACAGATCGAGGCGATCGGCGCCGAGATCGTTAAGCTCAAGGAGAACGCGGCGGACTATCCTTGCAGCCCGGACTTCCTCTTTATGAATGGCACGGGGGACGGGGCAGGTCAATCAACCTAACCCATTGAACGAAACTCGTGGTGGGGGATTTCTTGCCCAATTGGATGCGTTTGGCGCATCTCAAGCGGTTCCTGCGCAACCTTCTTCCCTATGAAACCGTATCGCGCGGGGCGCGCAAACACGATTTCGAGTCAGGTACATTCGACCACTTTGCCACCTCTCCGTATGCCTTGCGGCGTGGTGCGAAAGAGGCGCGATTCTAGCAGAGAGGCGGTGCCTCGCAACCGCACGCGAGACGTCAGTCGGCGACGCGACGTGCGCCGGTGAAGCGGCGCACCCAATACGACTCGCCCATGTCTTCGACGCGCACCACACCCCCGGTCGCAGGCGCGTGGATGAAGCGGTTGTTGCCCAGATAGATGCCTACGTGCGAGAAGGTCTTCTTCAAGGTGTTGTAGAAGACCAGGTCGCCGGGCTTCAAGTCGTTGCGGTTGATCTTGGTGCCGACCCGGCTGATCTCTTCGGCGCGTCGCGGCAGGTCGAGGCCGAGCGTGCTCTGGAACACATAGCGGACCATACCGCTGCAATCAAATCCCGATTGCGGCGTGTCGCCGCCGCGTCGATAGCCGATGCCAAGTAGTCCCAATGCGCCTCCCACCAGATCGCTCGCACGTTGCGCGGGACCGGAAGCTGCGGCGGTGATGTCCTCGACGGCCGTCATGTGCTCGGCACCGGACGATTCGGTTTCGCTCGCCTTTCGGGAGCCGAACCACTTCTTGAAAATGTTGCCCGATGACGTTGGAGTCGTCGTGGACGCGGGCGCCAGAGCTTCCGCATACGGGTCCACATCGTTCGCGAAGCAGCGAGTTGCGAAACAGAATGCGAACGAGGCGATCAGCAATGCAGAGGCGGCTCGGGGCATGGGCATCGCGCGAATGTAGTCGATGGGCAAAGCGGCTGTCAAAGACTGATCGAGCCGCGTTGCGTTTTGTGTAAGCTACAGCACCCCCGTATTGCAGCCCGTATTGCACCCCCCACGAGAGGACCATGGCCGAGGAGACACGCACGCCTGATCGCTATGCTGAAACCTATCGGCGCAGCATCGAGAATCCTGAGTCCTTCTGGGGTGAAGAAGCCAAGGCGATCGAGTGGCGCAAGCCATTCACGCGCGTACTCGATGATAGTCGCGCGCCGTTGCTCAGATGGTTCGTCGACGGCACGACCAACATCTGCCACAACGCGCTCGATCGGCACCTCGAGACGCGCGGCGATCAGACCGCTCTGATCTACGTCTCGACCGAGACCAATACCGAAACGAAATTCAGCTATCGCGAGTTGCACGCGGAGGTCAATCGCGTTGCGGCGATGATCGCGTCGCTCGGCGTCGCGCGCGGCGAACGCGTGTTGATCTACATGCCGATGGTGCCCGAGGCCTTGTTCGCTATGCTCGCCTGCACGCGTATCGGTGCGATCCATTCGGTGGTGTTTGGCGGTTTCGCATCGGTCAGCCTGGCATCGCGCATAGACGCTGCGACGCCCAAGCTGATCCTCTCCGCCGACGCGGGCTCGCGTTCGGGCAAGGTAATTCCCTACAAGCCCTTGCTCGATGAAGCGATCAAGCTCGCGCACCACAAACCCGCGCATGTGGTGCTGCTCGATCGCGGCCTTGCGGCGATGGACAAGGTCGAGGTTCGCGACGTCGATTGGAAGACCTTGCGCGGCACGCATCTTGATGACAAGGTCCCGTGCGTGTGGCTCGAGTCGAACGAGCCTTCGTACATCCTCTACACCAGCGGCACCACCGGCATACCGAAGGGCGTGCAGCGCGATACCGGCGGCCACGCGGTCGCGCTCGCAGCCTCGATCAAATACATCTTCGATCCCAAGCTCTTCAACGGAAAGGCCGATGCGCAATCCGGGCGACGCACCTTCTTCGCGGCCAGCGACATCGGCTGGGTGGTCGGCCATTCGTACATCGTCTATGCACCGCTGATCTGCGGCATGGCGACCGTGATGTACGAAGGCCTGCCGATACGCGGCATGGACGGCGAGCCCGACCCCGGCATGTTCTGGCGCATCGTCGCGAAGCATCGGGTTAACGTGATGTTCACCGCGCCCACCGCGATCCGCGTGTTGAAGAAGCAGGACCCGTCGCATCTCACGCGTCACGACCTGTCGTCGCTCGATGCGCTGTTTCTCGCAGGCGAGCCGCTCGACGAGCCCACCGCGCGCTGGATCACGGAAGGCATCAAGCGTCCCGTCCTCGACAATTACTGGCAGACCGAAACCGGCTGGCCGCTGCTAGCGGTCGAGCGCGGCGTCGATCCCGAGATGCCACCGCGCCTGGGCAGTCCCGGCAAGCCGGTGGTGGGCTACAAGCTCAAGCTGCTCGACGAGGGCAGTAACCAGGAGATCGGCGCCAATCAGAAGGGCGTGCTGGTGATCGAATCGCCGCTGCCGCCCGGCTGCATGACGACCGTGTGGCAGGACGATCGCCGCTTCATCGACACCTACTGGTCGCTGCTCGACGACAAGAGCGTCTATTCGACATTCGACTGGGGTCTGCGCGACGACGACGGCTATTACTTCATCCTCGGCCGCACCGACGACGTCATCAACGTCGCGGGCCATCGCCTGGGCACGCGCGAGATCGAAGAGAGCATCAGTGGGCACGATGCGATCGCCGAGACCGCGGTGGTCGGCGTCGCCGATCAACTGAAAGGCCAGGTCGCCATCGCGTTTGCGATCGTCAGGAACCCGGCGCTGATCGAGTGCGAAGCCGACCGCATGAAGCTCGAGGGCGAAGTGATGGCGACCGTCGATCGCAGCCTGGGCGCGCTCGCGCGACCGGCGCGCGTCCACTTCGTCTCCGCGTTGCCAAAGACGCGCTCGGGCAAGATGCTTCGTCGCGCGATCCAGGCGGTATGCGAAGGACGCGACCCCGGCGACCTCACCACCATCGAAGACCCGAACGCGCTCGATCAGATTCGCAGTGCGGTCGCTCCCGTCCCTGTTTCTTCCACTTGAACCTTTCAACAACCATCATGCAGACACGGCCTTACCTGAACCTCGCGAACGTCAAGTCGATCGCCGCCGCCGCCGAGACCGAAGCACTCAAGAACAACTGGGCCGTCACGATCGCGATCTGCGACGACGGCGGGCATCTGTTGTGGTTGCAGCGGCTCGATGGATGCGCACCGGCGTCGGCGTCGATCGCGCCCGAGAAGGCGCGCACCGCGGCGCTGGGCAGACGACCGAGCAAGGCCTACGAAGACGTGATCAACAACGGCCGCTATTCATTTCTTTCGGCGCCGCTGTTGAAGGGCATGCTCGAAGGCGGCGAACCGATCGTGATCGATGGGCACACCATCGGCGCGGTCGGTGTGTCGGGGGTCAAGTCACCCGAGGACGCGCAGATCGCACGCGCCGGCATCGCGGTCTTGGCGGCAGGTTCGACCACGTAACGTGCAACGCCTCCTCATCACACGCCGCCGATAGTGGACCTGGTCGCGCTAGGCATCTGGACCAAGAAGGTCGTGTCGGGGTTGCTGTCGATACCGGCGGGCCCGCTGCTGGCGATCATCATCGGGCTCGTGCTCGCACGCAGGCGTCGCGGCCTCGGCTTCGCATTGATCGTCTTCGGTACCGTCGTGCTGTTCACGCTGTCGCTGCCGATCGTGGCCAGCGCCATCGCGGCGCCGACCGAGCGCGCCTTCCCGCCGCTGCGTGCCGGCGTGCCGTTGCCGCCCCACACCGCCATCGTCGTGCTGGGCGGCGGCTTGCAGGAAGGCGCGACCGACTACGGCGGCGAGACCGTCAATCCGATCGTGTTGCCGCGTCTGCGCAGCGCCGCGCGCCTGGCCGCGCGCACGAAGTTGCCGATCCTGGTGGCCGGCGGCCGGCCGTTGACGTCCAGGACAGTGGAGGCCGATCAGATGGCCGAGGTGCTGGAGCACGACCTGCATACGCCGGTGCGCTGGAGGGAAAAGCAGTCGCTCGACACGCAGGACAACGCGCGCCTGGTGGTACCGATGCTCGAGGCCGAGGGGATACGCACCGTGGTGCTGGTGACCGACGCCGCGCACATGGCGCGTTCGCGCACACTGTTCGTAGCCGCGGGCATGCCGGTGATCCCCGCGCCGACCGACTATTACGCAAGCGCCCCGCTGTCGGTGCTGTCGTTCATCCCGAACACCAATGCCTTGCGGCGCTCGGCGTTCACGGTGCACGAGTGGCTGGGATATCTGTGGGCGCGCTTGCGCGCGTGACTACTGGAGCTGCATTCATGATCCCGACTCCACTCATCGCAGGTCCCACGCGCAGCGAGCGCGACAGCTTCGGAGAAATCGATGTGCCGGCCGATCACTTGTGGGGCGCGCAGACGCAGCGTTCCATCGGTCACTTCGACATCTCGGGCGAACGCGTGCCGCTCGAAATCGTGCGCGCACTCGTGCAGATCAAGCGCGCATCGGCGCTCGTCAATCGCCAGCTCGGCACACTCGATGTGAAGAAGAGCGAAGCTATCGTCGCGGCATGCGACGAGGTGCTCGCCGGCAAACATGCCGACGAGTTTCCGCTGCTGGTGTGGCAGACGGGTTCGGGCACCCAGAGCAACATGAACGTCAACGAGGTGATCGCCAATCGCGCCAGCGAGTTGATGGGAGGTGTGCGCGGTGATGAGCGTCTGGTGCATCCCAACGACGACGTCAATCGCAGCCAGTCGTCCAACGATGTGTTTCCCACTGCGATGAATGTCGCGGCGGCCGATGCAATCACGCATCGCCTGCTGCCTTCGCTCTCGACCTTGCGCGAGACCCTGCACGCGAAAGCGCAGGACTTCGCCGACATCGTGAAGATCGGGCGCACGCATCTGCAGGACGCAACGCCGCTCACGCTCGGGCAGGAGTTCTCGGGCTATGTGGCACAGCTCGATCACAACCGGCGGCACATCGAGGCCAGCCTCGAACATCTGCATGAGCTCGCACTCGGTGGCACCGCGGTCGGCACGGGTCTCAACGCGCCGAAGGGTTATGCGGAACAGGCCGCAGCCGAGCTCGCGCGCTTCACTGACTTGCCGCTCGTCACCGCGCCCAACAAGTTCGAGGCGATGGCCGCGGCCGATGCGATCGTGCATGCGCACGGCGCGCTGAAGACCCTGGCTGCAAGCCTCTTCAAGATCGCCAACGACGTCCGCTGGATGGCGAGCGGACCGCGCTCGGGTCTGGGCGAGATCACCATTCCCGAGAACGAACCGGGCTCGTCGATCATGCCCGGCAAGGTCAATCCCACGCAGTGCGAAGCCCTGACGATGGCGTGCGCACAGGTGCTTGGCAACGATGTCGCGGTCAACATCGGCGGCGCATCGGGCAACTTCGAGCTCAACGTGTTTCGTCCGGTGATCGCGTACAACATGATGCAGAGCATTCGACTGCTCGGCGACGCGATGAAGAGCTTCAACGATCACTGCGCGGTCGGCATCGCGCCGAACCGCGAGCGCATCGCGCAACTGCTGGGCAATTCGCTGATGCTCGTCACCGCCCTCAATACCCACATCGGCTACGACAAGGCCGCGAGCATTGCGAAGAAGGCCCATCGCGAACGCACGAGCCTGAAAGATGCGGCAATCGCGAGTGGCTACCTCACGGCCGAGGAGTTCGATGCCTGGGTCCGGCCGGAGGACATGGTCGGAGAGCGCCGTTGACGATGATCGATCATGAAGGTGCGCGCATCGCGTCCGACCGCCTGCTGCAACGTCGTGTCGAGGAAGGCGATCTGGCCGACCTGCTGCTGGTCAACGGCGACGACGAAGTCACGCAATACCTTCCCTACCAGACTTGGCACACGACCGCGGACGCTCGGGCCTGGTACGCGCGCATTTCGGGAATGCAGGCGGAAGGCAAGGTGCTCCAGTTCGTCATTGTCGAGCGGAGCAGCAGCCGCGTGATCGGCGCTTCGCTGCTCTTCAACTTCGACCCGGTGAGCGAGCGTGCAGAAATCGGCTACGTGCTCGGCAAGGAGCAGTGGGGGCGCGGCCTGATGCGCGAGGCGCTGGCCGCATTGCTGGTCTTCGCGTTCGACGAATTGAAGATGCGTCGCGTCGAAGCCTTCGTCGATGCGCGGAACATCGCGTCGGATCGATTATTGCGGCGGCTGGGCTTTACCTGCGAGGGCACGATGCGGCAGCACAGCGTGCTCAAGAGCATCGTTCGGGACTCGACGGTGTACGGCTTGTTGCGCGACGAATGGCAGAGAGCCGCCGGCTAGCGCTTGCCGGACAGGCGCTTCTGGTTGGCCGCCACGCGCTTCTGTAGAGGCTTCATCGCTGCGTTGGCGATGCTCAGTTGCGCATTGAGGAGTCGCGTCGCGGCGTTCGACGGATTTCGCGCAGCGCCCTGAGCGAACAGCGCGTCGGTCCACATCGCCTGGCTGCTCTGCATCCACTGGCTCCACGCAGCCTGCGACGCTTCCGCGATCGCGGATTGCTTTTCGCTGACCATACGATGCATTTCGCGCCGATCGTTCTCATTCGGCACGGCCCCGTGCTGGGCCATGCGCGTCGTGCGCCGTCCGATCACCTCGCCGGCAGACCACAGCATGGTCGCGTTGTTGCGCGCCAAGCTCGACCAGAGTTCGAAGGATTTGAGAAACGGATTTTGAAACGGGTTGAAGAGTGGCTTGGTCATGAAGTCGGTCAGAGGATTGGATTGCCGAAGTATGCCCAAACAAGCGAACCGTCCTCATCGGCCAAACGCGTATCCTTCGCGCCTTCCGAACATCAGTCGCAGTCGCGACGCAGAGGACGCAGGCGATGGCGTTGCGCGCAACGGTCTTCAAGGCTCAACTCGCGGTCAGCGACATGGATCGGGGCCGCCACGCGGAGCATGCGCTGATCGTTGCAAGACATCCGTCCGAGACCGACGAGCGAATGATGACGCGCATCCTGGCGTTTGCGATGCACTCGAGCGATACCCTTTCCTTCGGACGCGGACTGTCGAACGTCGAGGAGCCCGACCTGATCGATCGCGATCTGACCGGCGCGATCGAGTTGTGGATCGAGATCGGCTTGCCCGACGAACGCGCGATTCTGAAGGTCTGCGGCCGCGCGCGACAGGTGGTCGTGTTCGTGTACGGGCACAGCGCGGATCTGTGGTGGAAGGGCATCGAGGCAGGTCTGGCGCGGGCGCGCAACCTGACGGTGATTCAGATCGCGTCGGTCGAATCGCGCGCGATCGAGGCGATGGCCCAGCGTGCAATGAATCTGCAGGCCACCATCCAGGACGGCATCGTGTGGTTCAGCGATGCCACCACGACGGTGGAGTTGCATCCCGAGTTGCTGCGCTCGCCGGTTTGAGCCGATTCCGCGCAATCGTTGCCGCATTCGCGTCCGGCACCACGTTTCCAGTCGCGTTGCCTCAGGTGAATTGCCCGAGTTGCCGGGGGCGGCTATAATCGCAAGCTTTTGGTTTGGCGCCGGCCCCGCGTTGCTCAAGCCGTTACTGCGGTCGTGCTGCCCCATCCGATTTCCTAACGAAGGTCGAAACATGGTCATTCTCCGACTCACCCGAGGCGGCGCGAACAAGCGTCCGTTCTATCACCTGGTTGCCACCGATTCGCGCAATCGCCGCGACGGTCGCTTCATCGAACGCGTCGGCTTCTACAACCCGGTTGCAGCCGAAGGCGAAGAAGGCCTGCGCATCGCGCTCGATCGCGTCAAGCACTGGCGGGGCGTCGGCGCGCAGATGTCGCCGGCCGTCGCTCGCTTGGTCAAGGACTTCACCAAGAAGCACGGCCAGGTGCAGTCGGTTGCAGCCGATACCGCTACAGCCGCGCCGGCAGCGCCGAACTGAAACCAGACCTTTCGATTCTCCCGGTTGTTGGCATGGAGGTCCCGTCCGACCTCGTGAGGGTGGGCCACGTGCTCGATGCGTGGCGACTGGATGGCAGTGTGAAGGTGGTGCCATACGCGAACGATGCGGCGGCGATGCTCAGTGCAAAGTCGTGGTGGCTGGACGTGAAGGGCACGATGCGATCCTTCGACGTGATCGGCGCCAAGCTGCACGGCAACTCGGTCACGGCGCGGTTCGTGGGCATCGTCGATCGCGATGCCGCCGAAGGTCTGAAGGGCGCGCGGATTTCGGTATCGCGCAGGCACTTCCCGGTCACCGATGACGACGAGTACTACTGGATCGACCTGATCGGGCTCGCGGTCGTGAACGTTGCCGGCGAGTCGCTCGGCAACGTGGCCGACCTGATGGATAACGGCGCGCACCAGAATCTGGTGGTGCGCGAGGCGGTGGATGACGGCAAGACGGTCGAGCGGGTGATTCCCTTCGTCGATGCCTATGTGGCCAGCGTGGATCTGCCGGGACGACGCATCGTGGTGGATTGGCAGAAGGATTATTGAAGCAGGGTATTGAAAGGCGCGTGACGGCGCGCGAAGGCGCGACCGGGCATCGGAGGGCGAGAATGCAGTTCGATGTCGTGACGCTCTTTCCCGAGATGTTCGGTGCGGTGACCGCATCGGGGATCACTCGACGCGCGCTCGACGACGGACGATGGCAGCTCGCGACCTGGAATCCACGGGAATTCACGAGCGACAACTATCGAACCATCGACGATCGGCCCTATGGCGGCGGCCCGGGGATGGTGATGCTGGCCGAACCGCTGGAAGCCGCGATCGATGCGGCCGTCAAGCGTCAGGTCGATGCGGGATTGGCCAAGCCGCGGGTGCTGTTGATGTCGCCGCAAGGCAAGCCGCTCACGCACAACCGCGTGATGGAATTGAAGGACGCGTCCGGACTGGTGTTGGTGTGCGGACGTTACGAAGCGATCGACGAACGCCTGATCGATCGCGTGATCGACGAGGAGATCAGCCTCGGCGATTTCGTGATGTCGGGCGGCGAGATCGCGGCGATGGCGTTGATCGATGCGATCGTGCGGCAGTTGCCCGGCGCATTGGGCGATGCAACGTCGGCGTCGCAGGATTCGTTCGCCGATGCGATCGCAGGAGGCTTGCTCGATTGCCCGCACTACACGCGGCCCGAGACGTATCGTGGCGTGACGGTGCCGGAGATGTTGTTGTCGGGCCATCACGCGCGCATCGTCCAATGGCGGCGCGAACAGGCGCTGGCGGCGACGATGAAGAAGCGGCCCGATCTGATCGATCGGGCGCGCGAAGAAGGGCGGTTGTCGAAGCAGGACGAGCAGGTGCTCGAACGCTACGGCGAGCCGAGGCAGTCGATGAAGTAATGCAGGAACAAGCAAGGGGCAGGAAGGAGCGGCGATGCCTCGGCAAGCCGCGTGTTCAACCCCATCCGCTACGCGGCCATACCAAATACATCAGGTCCGCGCATGATGGTTGAAGGAGTCTCACGATGAATCTCATCGAAACGCTGGAACAGGAAGAAATCGCCCGTCTGGGAAAGAAGATCCCCGAGTTCGCGCCGGGCGACACCGTGATCGTCAACGTCAACGTGGTCGAAGGCACGCGCAAGCGCGTGCAGGCCTACGAAGGCGTGGTCATCTCCAAGCGCAATCGCGGCTTGAACTCGAACTTCATCGTGCGCAAGATCTCGAGCGGCGAAGGCGTCGAGCGGACCTTTCAGACGTACTCGCCGTCGATCGCATCGGTCGAGGTCAAGCGTCGCGGCGACGTGCGTCGCGCCAAGCTCTATTACCTGCGCGATCGTTCGGGCAAGTCGGCGCGCATCAAGGAAAAGCTCATCACCAAGAACCGCGGTGTGGCGGGCAAGGGTGCGGCACCCAAGGCAGCCAAGCCAGTAGCAAGCGCCGACGAGGCCACTTCTTCGTGATCGCGTCGTGACCGCGTATTGATTGACGAGCCATCGGCGGTCGGATAAAGGCGCGCCGGATGCGGCGCGCCTTTTTACGCACTCACGGGGCGCGCGTCTTATTGATGCTATTGATTCGCGTATGACCTCGCACACCGATCCCGCTGCCGAGTCGATCTCCCCGCTGCCCTTCGTTCCCCGGCAGGCGCCGATCGTCGGCGTCGCGAGCGAGCCGGCGATCCCCGCCGATCGCCTGACGGTTGAGCGCCTGCGAGCCGCATTCGCAGCACCGCGGGCATGGCTACCCGAAGTCACCGACGAGTCACGCAAGCCGCGGCTTCGCAGCGGCGCGACCGGACCCGTGCCCGCGTCGGTGTTGATCCCCATCGTCGCGCGCGATGAAGGATTGACGGTGCTGCTCACCGAGCGCACCGCGCATCTGAACGATCACGCAGGGCAGGTCAGTTTCCCCGGGGGCAGCGCCGAGCCCGGCGACGTCGATGTGATCGCCTCTGCCTTGCGCGAATGCGAGGAGGAGATCGGCCTCGATCGTCGCCACATCGAAGTGATCGGTCGGCTTCCCGACTACCCGACCGTCACCGGATTCGTGGTCGCGCAGATTGTGGCGCTGGTTTTTCCGCCGTTCGATCTCACGCTCGACGATTTCGAAGTCGCCGAAGCCTTCGAAGTGCCGCTCTCTTTCCTGATGAATCCCGCGCATCACGAGCGGCGCGAGATCGTGTTCGACCAAGGCGTGCGCCTCTTCACGGCGATGCCGCATGGCGACCACTTCATCTGGGGCGCGACCGCTGCGATGCTGCGCAACCTGTATCGTTTCCTTCACGCGCAACTGCGCGACTGAGGTCGCGCATCGACGATACAATCGATGCGCTTGACCGACGGACTTTCCAACCGCCTCGCGAGCGCCGCATCTCGCGCATCACATTCTTGCCGCATGGGTCTACTCTCGCTGATCATCGCACTCCTCGTCGAGCAGTTGCGGCCGCTATCGTCAGCCAACGTCGCCTACAACGCCGTGCGCGGAACCGCCGAAGCGCTCGAGCGCAACTTCAATGCGGGAGAGAAGCAGCAGGGCGTGCTCGCGTGGTTCGTGCTGGTCGCGCCGCTGACGATCTTCGCGTGGGTGATCTACTACCTTCTGCTGCGCGTCCATCCCTTCCTCGGGCTCGCGTGGAACGCGCTGATCGTCTATCTCACGCTCGGCTTCCGGCAGTTCAGCCATTACTACACCGACATCCAGCTCGCCCTCGCGGACAACGATCTCGATCGCGCACGCGCCTTGCTGACTGAATGGAAGCGCGCATCGGACCCCAAATTTTCGGGAGCCGACTTGGTGCTCTCGGACATCTGCCGGCTCGCGATCGAAGAGGCGTTGGTCGCTTCGCACCGGCATGTGTTCGGCGTGTTCTTCTGGTTCGTGATCCTGCCCGGACCTGCGGGCGCGGTGCTCTATCGCCTCGCCGATTATCTCGCTCGCCGCTGGAACCAACCAGCGCCTGGTGCGAACGATGCGGCGCTGCTCGAACCCTTCGGCCTGTTCGCGCAACGCGCGTTCCAATGGATCGACTGGTTGCCGGTGCGCCTCTCCGCGATCGGCTTCGCGATCGTGGGCAACTTCGAGGACGCGGTGTTCTGCTGGCGCAACCACCTGCAGCAATGGGCCGATCCCTCGCGCGGCATCCTGCTCGCCGCGGGCAGCGGCGCGCTCGGCGTGCGTCTCGGTCCGACTGCGCGCAATCTTCCGGAAGCGCCTGCAGCGTCCGCCATCGACCCGGTCGCTTCGACCATTCCCGATCCGGCGGCCGAAATGATGCCCGGGGTCGAAGCGAGCCCCGCTGCGTTGCAGAGCGCGGTCGGACTCGTGTGGCGATCGATGCTGCTGTGGATGATGTTGCTGCTGCTGTTATCGGTTGCGGGGCTGTTTGGTTGAAGGGCCGGCACTTCGGCGCCGTCGCTGGTCTGTGGATGTTCGAGGTCCCTTGTCGAGAGGAGAACAATGATGGGGACGTACATCGCACTTTCGAACTTCACGGATCAGGGAATCCGCAGCATCAAGAACACCACCAAGCGCGCCGACGCGGTGAAGGATGCCGCAAAGAAATTCGGCGCCAGCATGACGCAGATCTACTGGACGCTCGGGCACTACGATCTGGTTGCAATCATCGAAGCACCGGATGTGGAATCGGCAACCGCTTTCGCGTTGGCGATCGGTGCTTCGGGCAATGTCCGCATGCAGACGCTGCGCGCGTTTTCCAAGGACGACATGAACGGGATCCTCGGGAAAATGGCGTAGCGGCTTTATAGTCCAGGCGCTGCATCGAGCGACAGGCGTCGGCCTTTGGGCGATCGTCGCCCGATGCGCTGGCTCACGGTTTACTCGCACGGCCTTCGCGACGTGTAAAATGATGTGTAAGGAGCTACACATGGCAACCAATCTGTCGCTGGATCCGGACCTCATCGACCGCGCATTGAAGCTCAGCGGCGAACGCACGAAAAAGGCGGCGGTCACGCGCGCGCTGGAGGAGTTCGTCGCCCGCCGCAGGCAAAAACGCCTGGTCGAACTGATGGGCAAACTCGAATGGGAGAAGTCGTTCGACTACAAAGCCGAACGAACCCGTGAATGACGCTGTTGGTTGACACGAGCGTCTGGTCCTTGGCTTTCCGGCGTGATCGGGACAGCGACGCACCACAGGTGCAAGCATTGCGCGACGCGCTTCAAGGCAGCGAGATCGTAGTGACCACGGGACTTGTGTTGCAAGAATTGCTGCAGGGCTTTGTCGGGCCGCGCGCGCGACGCGATCTTATCGAGCGCTTCGCGGCGCTGCCGCTTCTCAGCCCCGACCGTCAGGATCACATCGACGCAGCCGACTTGCGCAACCACTGCCGTCGCTCGGGAGTGCAGATCGGCACCATCGACGCACTGCTGGCTCAGCTTTGTCTGCGTCACGAGCTCACCCTGCTCACCACCGACAAGGATTTTGCCGCTGCCGCTGCCGCGGCGCATTGTCCGTTGCGGCTTTGGAAATAGAAGGGTCTAGGTCAATGGCGCAACGCGCCGCTTCCGCGCACCAGCGTTTCGAAGGGTTTCGCTACGCAAGCTTCGCGGCTGGGGCCATCGATGCCTAAGCTGATGCGCACAGAATGATGTCGACGATGCAACGGCAATCTAGCCCATGGCACCTGTGCGTCGCCCCGATGATGTTCAAAGTCGAAGCGGTCAAGCAAGTCACTGACCGCGGGCATGCAGCCAGCGAAGTTGCCGCGAGGCTGAGGGTGTCGGCGTGGAGTCTGCATCGATGGATCACGGAACGGCAGCGGCCGGAGGCTGATCGCATCGAATCCCAAACACAGTCCGTCGAGATCCGACGGTTGAAGGCCGAACTCAAGCGCGTCACCGAGGAGCGCGACATCCTAAAAAACCGCCATCGCGAGCGACCGCGGCCCCTTGAATGGAAACGCAGCGGCATAAAGTGGTGTTTCGCGCCGACAGTGGCCGTCAGCTTTTTGGAGGCATAGTCCCCGTCAAAAAACTTGGCCCAGGGGAAGTTGCGG
>JBBSGB010000064.1:0-13716 GCA_038254545.1 Burkholderiales bacterium
TGGTGCGCCCGGCAGGATTTGAACCCACGACCCCTTGGTTCGTAGCCAAGTACTCTATCCAACTGAGCTACGGGCGCAGCGGGCGGCATGTTATCACAGAGGACCCCCGATTTCGCATCATCGGCCCTGCTGCGCTATCGATACGATCGGGACGATTTCCCTACCAGAAAAAACCGGAACTCTCATGAAGATTCGCGCCGCCGTACTCGATCGCATGGGTGTGTCGCCGCCGTATGCGACCTCACTTCCGCTTGCGATCCGCACCATAGATCTCGACCCTCCCGGGCCCGGCGAAGTACTGATCCGGATCGCAGCTGCCGGACTGTGTCACTCGGATCTGTCGGTGATCAACGGCGACCGGCCGCGGCCGATGCCGATGGCGCTCGGGCACGAGGCGTCGGCCATCGTCGAAGAAGTGGGCGAGGGCGTGAAGGATCTGCGCCAGGGCGATCACGTCGTGGTGGTGTTCGTGCCCAGTTGCGGCCACTGCGCACCATGTGCCGAGGGTCGGCCGGCGCTATGCGAGCCGGGCGCGGCGGCCAATGGCGCGGGCACCTTGCTGTCTGGTGCGCGGCGTCTGCATCACGACGGCTCCGAGCTTCACCACCATCTGGGCTGCTCGGTCTTCGCCGAATACGCCGTCGTGTCGCGCCGCTCGCTGGTGAAGATCGATGCATCGATCCCGCTGGACGAAGCCGCACTGTTCGGCTGCGCCATGCTGACCGGTGTAGGCGCGGTGGTCAACACTGCACAGATGCGTGCGGGTTCCTCGGCGGCGATCATCGGACTGGGCGGGGTCGGGCTCGCCGCATTGCTCGGCGCGCGTGCGGCGGGCGCGGCCACGATCATCGCGGTCGATCTATCGCCGACCAAGCTCGAAGAGGCTCGTGCGCTGGGGGCGACGCATACGATCGCTGCGGGCAACGCCAGCGCGAAAGACGAGATTAGAGAGATCACCAAAGGCGGCGTCGAGTACGCGTTCGAGTTCGCAGGCGCCACCCGCGCGCTCGAACTCGCTTACGCGATCACGCGCCGCGGCGGCATGACCGTGACTGCCGGACTACCGCCGTCCACCGCGACCTTCGGCATACCCGCGGTGAGTCTCGTCGCCGAAGAACGTACCTTGAAGGGAAGCTACATCGGTACCTGCGTACCATCGCGCGACATTCCGCGCTACATGGATCTATATATGCAGGGGCGGCTCCCGGTCGATCGCCTGCTGAGCGGTCGGCTCGCGCTCGACGATATCAATCACGGTTTCGATCTGTTGCACGAAGGCAAGGCCGTGCGTCAGGTGGTGGTGTTCTCGTGACGGGTCGCTCGTCCGAGTCCCCGATCGTCGATCGTCCGACAAACGCTCGCGCGGCTGCCTAATAGAGTGCCTCGATGCGTCGCATACCCGGCCAGCCGCGCGCGGGACGACACGTTTACAGGAGGCACGCATGGACGACTCGGATGTGGTCGATGTACTGGACGACCTGATCGAAGTGAGCAAGGACGGCGAATACGGCTTCACGCAATGCGCGGAACACGCCAAGTCGCCGGACGTCAAGAGCACCTTGATGTCGCGCGCGCGCGATTGCGCGTCAGGCGCAGCCGAGCTGCAGCGTCTTGTGGGTACCCTTGGCGGTGACATCGAAGAGAGCGGCAGCGCGGCCGGTGCGATGCATCGTGGATGGGTGTCGGTCAAGAGCGCGCTGACATCGAAGGACGACCTGGCGGTTCTGGAAGAGGCCGAGCGCGGTGAGGATTCGGCGTTGAAGAGCTATCGCAAGGCCGCCGCGAAAGATCTGCCGGCGGACGTGAAGGCGATCGTGCAGAAGCAGCTGCAAGGCGCGCAAGCCAATCACGATCAGATCAAGGCGCTGCGCGATCGCGTCAAGGCGTCGGCCGCTTGATCGCGTTCGGTTGAAGGGATCGCGCGGCCGAATCTGGTCGCCCGTATGGTCATGCTGGTGACGGCGCCCTGGTGGCGCCGTTTTTCTTTTTGGCGACTGGCGTCCGCCCTGCACGCCGCAGCTCTTCGCGGTTTAATGCGGGCTTGCGTCGCGAGTCCTGTTTCCGGATTCACGCGGCCGCATGGATCGAGGAGTTGCTCATGACATCGAACACCATTCCTACCCGCGTCACGATTCGTGAAGTCGGTCCGCGCGACGGTCTGCAGAGTATCGCGCGCGTGATGCCCACCGCCGCCAAGAAGCGATGGATCCAGGACGCCTACGACGCCGGGCTGCGCGAGATCGAGGTCGGATCGTTCGTGCCGCCCCGGTTGCTGCCGCAGATGGCCGACTCGGCCGAAGTCGTGGCCTTCGCAACGACGCTGGCGGGGCTGAACGTGGTCGCGCTCGTTCCCAATCTGATGGGCGCGCAACGCGCGCTGGACGCGGGCGCTCATCAACTGGTCATGCCGATTTCGGCAAGCGTCGCGCACAGCCGCGCGAACGTGCGCAAGGTGCCCGAAGAGATGATCGACGAGCTCGGCCGCATCACACGCGAGCGCGATGTACGCGGGCTGGACGTCATCATCGAAGGCGCGATCAGCACCGCCTTCGGTTGCGGCATCCAGGGGAAGGTCGAGCACGACGACGTGCTGCGCCTGATCGGCCTCGCGCTCGATGCGGGTGCGGACGTCATCAGCCTCGCGGACACGGTGGGCTATGCCGATCCCGCGGCGGTACGCAAGCTCTTCACAGCGGCACGGAGCGTCGCCGGCGACCGACTCTACGGCGGTCATTTCCACGACACGCGCGGCCTCGCGCTCGCCAACGTGGTTGCAGCGATGGACTGCGGCATCGCGCACTTCGATTCGTCGCTGGCCGGCATCGGCGGCTGCCCGTTCGCGCCGGGCGCGAGCGGCAATGTCGCGACCGAAGACCTGGTCTACATGTTGGAAAGCATGGGCATCGCCACCGGCATCGATCTCGATCGCCTGTTCGAAGTGCGCCGCTCGGTGGCGCGCGACCTCGAAGGCGAGGAATTGCACGGCGCGATCTTCAAGGCGGGCTTGCCGAAAACCATGTTGCCTGCAACCGCGGCCGAAGCGATGGTCCACCAGTGATGGACGAGGGGATGAGCAACGCAGGCGCGGACAACGCAGCCGCGGACGAAGCAACCGGCCTTCCTCTTTCAGGCGTACGCGTCATCGAGTTCTCTCACATGGTGATGGGCCCGACCTGCGGGATGATCCTCGCCGATCTCGGCGCCGAAGTGATCAAGATCGAGCCGCCCGAAGGCGATCGAACCCGCAACCTCCCGGGCCTGGGCATCGGATTCTTTCGCAGCTTCAACCGCAACAAGAAGAGCGTGGTGCTCGACGTCGATCGCCCCGAAGGGCATGCGGCCGCGATCGAATTGATCGCGGCGTCCGACGTCGTGATCGAGAATTTTCGTCCCGGTCGCATGGCGTCGCTGGCGCTCGACCATGCAAGCCTGCGCGACCGGTTTCCCTCGTTGATCTACGTCTCGCACAAGGGCTTTCTGCCCGGCCCCTACGAGCATCGCACCGCGCTCGACGAGGTGGTGCAGATGATGGGCGGGCTTGCCTACATGACCGGGCCGCCGGGTCGACCACTCCGCGCGGGCACGTCGGTCAACGACATCATGGGCGGCCTGTTCGGTGCGCTTGGCGTGCTCGCGGCGCTGCAGGAGCGGCAGCGCACGAGTCGCGGCCAGGAGGTGCAGAGCGCGTTGTTCGAGAACTGCGTGTTCCTCAACGCGCAGCACATGCAGCAGTTCGCGATGACGGGTGAGCCGCCGCCACCGATGCCGGCGCGCGTGTCGTCATGGGGTGTGTACGACATCTTCACGCTTGCCAACGACGAGCAACTGTTCGTCGCCGCGGTCAGCGATAGGCAATGGCAACTGCTTTGCAAGGTCCTCGATGCCCCCGAGCTCGCAGCCGATCCTGCTCTGGCAACCAATTCGTTGCGTGTCGCCGCGCGCGCAACCATGTTGCCTCGCCTGCGCGCGCTGCTCGTGCAACATGACATCGCGACACTCGAGTCGCAACTCGAAGCCGCGGCGCTTCCCTACGCGCGCATCGTGCGGCCCGACGAATTGTTCGACGATCCGCATCTGAGAGAGAGCGGCGGTCTCGCGGCGATGCAAACCGACGACGGGACGATGACCGAAATCCCGTTGCTGCCGCTTCTTCTGGGCGGCCGGCGCCTGAAGGTGCGGCGTCCGCTGCCGAAGGTGGGCGAGCATAGCGAGGAGGTGTTCCGTGCCCTGCGCGCCGCAAGCAGGGAGACGTGAGTAGGGGCTCGGAGTCGACGGCGAGGATTTCGAACGCGACGGCGCCCTCCTTACCTTTACGATCGGAGCTGGCTATTATTCGCAAGCATGTTGAACGTGGGCCACGCAAACCAAGCCGATCCCGCAGTATTGGTTCGAGGCAGAACACCTCACACGACACGACCAGGAATGCCCGCGCCCTATCCCGATCGACCGATGCCTATTCATCCGATTTCGCGCCCTCCTCAAGCAGACGCCGCGGAAAATGAGCCGGTGGCACAAGAGCTCGACGCGACGGCGACCGATCATTTCGCCCGCTTCGGATGGGCCGCCGTGCCTCGCTTCTTTTCCGAATCGGAGATGGAAGACATCTTGCGCTGGACCGATGAAGTGGCGAGGTCTCCTGAGCAGGCCGGCGCGCAGATGCTTTACCGGGAAAAGAGCGCGCTCAATACAGCGTCGAATGTCATCCAGCGGATCGAGAACTTCTGTCCTCATCATGAGGCGTTCGACCAATTGATTCGTCGCGGACGGTTGCAACGCGCCGTCGGACAACTGCTCGGCGGCCTTCCCGTCCTGTTCAAGGACAAGATCAACTTCAAGATGCCCGGCGGGGCCGGCTTCGAGCTGCATCAGGATCAGCAGGCGGGCTGGTCCGCCTACGCGCCGCTGTTCGTCACCGCAATGGTTTCGATCGATCCGGCCACCGTCGATAACGGCTGTCTTGAATTGGCGGCGATGCCGCGCCAGACGGGGCTCATCGGGAGCGAGTGGGCGCCGCTGACCGTCGACGAGATCGGGAAGGCGACCCTGACGCCGGTGTCGACACGGCCCGGCGATGCCCTGTTCTTCGACAGCTTCGTACCCCACGCGTCGAAGCCGAACTTGACGCGACAGGCGCGCCGCGTCCTCTATGTCACGTTCAATCACGCGGCCGTAGGCGATCATCGCGCGAAGTATTACGCCGACAAGCGCGCGAACTTCCCTCCCGATATTGAACGATCGCCCGGCGTCGAATACCGGTTCCGTGTCTAGGCGATGCGGACCGTTGGAGGAGGCGCCGACATCGGGCCGCTCGACGACGTGTCGGCAAACCAGACGTACGT
The DNA here is from genome assembly GCA_038254545.1 of Burkholderiales bacterium. Classification (GTDB taxonomy): domain Bacteria; phylum Pseudomonadota; class Gammaproteobacteria; order Burkholderiales; family Burkholderiaceae_D; genus CAHJXF01. The sequence goes on from JBBSGB010000064.1 coordinate 5,340, forward strand.
GCATGCGGTAGCGCGATGGTTCGTGCGGCCCCTCGTCGGAACGTGGGTCAGGCCGAATCATCTGACCTGGTTGCGCATGTTCATTGGTCTTGCGGCTGCGGGCCTGCTCGTTCTCGGGAGCGCGCAGGGCGACCTGTGGTCGGGCATCTGCTGGACGATTGCGTGCTTCCTCGATCGCGCCGATGGCGAACTCGCGCGCGTCGGTGATCTTCGAAGCGAAAGCGGCAAGCGGCTCGACTACTACGCCGACGTCGTCCTCGATGCGGCCTGGTTCGCCGGCGCCGGCATCGGACTGCGGCATGGATCGCTCGGTATGATCGCGCCGGCGCTAGGCTTGCTCTGTTGCGCCTCGATGGTCCTCGTGCAGTGGTCCGGCGAAATGTACGAGCGCCTGAGTGGTCCCGGAGTCAAGGTGTGGGCGGGCGTGCGCCGCTTTCATCCCGACGACGCCTTGTTCCTTCTCGCCGCCTTGACGTGGCTGCATGTCCTGGAGCCAGTGCTGCTCGGGAGCAGCGTCGTGGTGCCGGTCGTGGGGATCGCGACGTATTTCCGCTATCGCGCGTTACGCGCGCGGATGAAAGACGGGAGAAGCGGGCGCGAGGGTGACATTGAACGTCGTGACCGATCAGGGACCTGAGACTTGTGACGAAGGAGGCATCATTCGAATGCTGCTCTTGGCCGAAGGCAGAAATTGCCAATGAAAGCATCCGACCCCCTGCGGGATTCAAACTCAGGCACTACCGAGGCGCGAGGCACAATACCGGCATCACGCTTCAATGAAGGATCAGCGATGAATGAATCGCAACCCGACGCGGCACAACCGCAGTCGACCATCGACGTCACCCACGCGTCGAGCAGCATCGAGTCCCTGCCTGTCCCGTCGAACACCCAGGTCGCCGACGTGCGCCTCGACTACCAACTCGCCGACAACCTCACCGCATTGAACGGTCAGGTGTTCCTGACCGGCACGCAGGCGCTGGTGCGCCTGCCGCTGATGCAGCGCGCGCTCGATCGCGCGCGGGGACTGAACACCGCGGGCTATGTGAGTGGCTATCGCGGATCGCCGCTGGGCGCGGTCGATCAGCAGATGTGGAAAGCCAAGAAGCTGCTCGAGCCCAACGACATCCGCTTTCTGCCGGCGATCAACGAGGAGCTCGCCGCGACCTCGGTGCTCGGCACCCAGCAGGTCGAGATGGATCCGGATCGCACCGTCGAAGGCGTGTTCGCGCTCTGGTACGGCAAGGGTCCGGGGGTCGATCGAGCGGGCGATGCCTTGAAGCACGGCAATGCCTATGGCTCGTCGCCGCACGGCGGCGTGCTGGTGGTGGCGGGCGACGATCACGGCTGCATGTCGTCGTCGATGCCGCACCAGAGCGACCTCGCGCTGCAGGCGTGGAGCATGCCGGTGCTAAACCCCTGCAACGTCGCCGAGGTGCTCGAGTTCGGACTGTACGGCTGGGCGCTGTCGCGCTACTCGGGAAACTGGGTGGGACTGAAAGCGATCTCGGAGACCATCGAGAGCGGATCGACTGTCGATCTCGATCGCCTCATCACGCGTTTCGATCCGCCGCTCGATCACGTCATGCCCGCCGGTGGTCTGCACTATCGCTGGCCCGACCTGCCCAGCCTCGTGATCGAAGAACGCCTGATGCACAAGCTCGACGCGGTGCGCGCGTTTGCGAGGAGCGCGAGCATCGACAAGTCCGTCGTCGCCGCGCCGGATGCCGACATCGGCATCGTCACCTGCGGCAAGGCGCATCTCGATCTGCTCGAAGCGTTTCGGCGCCTTGACCTTACGTTGGAGGACCTCGAACACGCCGGCATACGCATTTATAAGATCGGTCTTAGCTTTCCGATCGAGCCCGAGCGCATGCGCGCTTTCGCGAAGGGTCTTGAGCACATCCTCGTCATCGAAGAGAAAGCGCCGCTGGTTGAGCGCCAGATCAAGGAGCTGTTCTACAACGAAGATTCAAGCACGCGACCGCTGGTGCTCGGCAAGACCGACGCGTCGGGTGCACCGCTTCTCTCGGCCATCGGTGAGCTGCGCCCGTCGCGCGTGATGCCGGTCGTGGCCGAGTGGCTCGCGCACCATCGGCCGGCACTCGATCGACGCGCGCGCGTGATCGACTTTCTTGCACCGTCGCTGTTGTCGAACGTTGGCGACGCCGTGAAGCGTGTTCCCTACTTTTGCTCGGGCTGCCCGCACAACTCCTCGACCAAGGTGCCTGAAGGCTCGCACGCGCAGGCGGGCATCGGCTGCCACTTCATGGCGTCGTGGATGCCCGAGCGGCCCACCACGGGCCTGATCCAGATGGGCGGTGAGGGCGTCGACTGGGTCGCGCACTCGATGTTCACCACCACGCCCCACGTCTTCCAGAATCTGGGCGACGGCACCTATTACCACTCGGGCTATCTCGCGGTGCGCCAGGCGATCGCGGCCAACACCAACGTCACGTACAAGATCCTCTTCAACGACGCGGTCGCAATGACCGGCGGGCAACCGGTCGATGGCCAGATCAGCGTGCTCGCGATCGCGCGCCAGGTCGATTCGGAAGGCGCGAAGCGCGTGGTCGTGGTCAGCGACGAGCCCGAGAAGCACGATGCGGATCGCTCGCGCTTTCCCAAGGGCACGACCTTTCATCACCGCTCCGAACTCGATCGCGTGCAGCGCGATTTGCGCGAGATCGAAGGTGTGACGGTGCTGATCTACGACCAGACCTGCGCGGCCGAGAAGCGACGGCGTCGCAAGAAGCACGAGTACCCCGACCCGCCGCGCCGCGTGTTCATCAACGCCGCGGTGTGCGAAGGCTGTGGCGACTGCGGCGAGCAATCGAACTGCCTGTCGATCGTGCCGGTCGAGACCGCGTTCGGGCGCAAGCGGATGATCGAACAGCCGTCGTGCAACAAGGATTATTCGTGCGTGAGCGGTTTCTGCCCGAGCTTCGTATCGGTGCACGGCGGTCGTGTGCGCAAGTGGGATGGCGGGCGCGCGAGCGAGAGCGGCGATCCGACCAATTCTCTCGAACGCGACAGCGGCGAGAGCCGCTTGCCGGTGGGCGCCGATCCACCGGCGTCGCATGCAGGCCATGCGGCGAGTGTGTTCGAGCGCCTGCACGAGCTCGTCGATGCGTTGCCGACGCCCGCCGTCCATGTGTGGGATGCGCCCTACGACCTGCTCGTCGCCGGCGTCGGAGGCACCGGAGTGGTCACGGTCGGTGCGCTGATCGCGATGGCCGCGAACCTCGAAGGCAAGAGCGCGTCGGTGCTCGACTTCATGGGCTTCGCGCAGAAGGGTGGCATGGTGTTGTCATACGTGCGCGTGGCCGACATCGCGTCGCGGCTGAACCAGGTGCGCATCGACACGCAACAGGCCGACGCGATCCTCGCGTGCGACATGGTGGTGGGCTCCAGCAACGATGCGTTGCAGACGGCCAAGCACGGGCGCACGCGCATCCTGGTGAACACGCACGAGATCCACACCGCGAGCTTCGTGCACAACCCGGACGCAGACCTGCACGGCGAGGCGCTGCTTGCGAAGATGCGCTACGCGGTGGGTGACGAACTCGTGACGTCGTGCGATGCGCAGCGCCTCTCGCAGCAACTGCTGGGCTACACCATCGGCGCGAACATCTGCATGATGGGCTTCGCGTGGCAGTTGGGGCTCGTGCCGCTCAGCCTCGCATCGCTGTCGCGCGCGATCGAATTGAACGGCATCGCGATCGAGATGAATCGCTCGGCGTTCGCGCTCGGTCGGCTTGCTGCGTCCGACGCGGCGGCGGTCGATGCGCTGCTTGAGCCTGTCGCCCCGCCATCGACCGAACCGGATACCGCGAACGATCTCGATGCAATCGTCGCGCAGCGTGAGGCGTTCCTCACCGCCTTCCAGAATGCCGCGTACGCCCGACGCTATCGCGCATTGGTCGATCGCGTGCGCTCGGCCGAGGCTGCAACCGAGCACGCGATCGCGACCGATAGCACGGATCTGCCCATCACGCGCGCCGTCGTACGCAACTTCGCGAAGCTGATGTCCTACAAGGACGAGTACGAGGTCGCGCGCCTGTTCACCGACGGCTCGTTCAAGCGCCAGCTCGATGCGCAATTCGACGGCAACTACCGTCTCGAATTCCATATGGCCCCGCCGCTCTTGTCCAAGCCCGGCCCGCACGGCGAGCCTGCGAAGAAGATGCGCTTCGGTGCCTGGATGATGCCGGTCCTGCGAATACTTGCCAAAGGCAAGCATCTGCGCGGAACCGCGTTCGACCCCTTCGGCTATCTGCTGGATCGTCGCATCGAACGCGAACTGCTCGAGGACTACGAACGAACCATCGCGTCACTATTGCCCAGGCTTTCGCCGGACACTTCGACGACGATTGCGAGCATCGCGGCGTTGCCCGAGCGTATCCGCGGATATGGCCACGTCAAGCTCGCGAGCCTGCGCGTCGCTAAGGATCGTGAGCGCGAATTGCTGGCGGCGTTGGGCATCCCGTTCGAGACCGGCAACGCGGTCAAGCGTGCGTTGAGCGAGGCGAAGCCGGCATCGAAGCTCTCGGCCATTCCGGTGGTGGTCAGCCGCTGATCCACTCGCGCATGCGCGCGGCAGAGACCCGGTTCGGTGAGGAATCAGCCATGATCCGGGAGCGGCGGCGGCGATCGTCAGCCGCTGAACACTCTCAACTCAGTGGAAGTCCTCTTCGAGCTGATGGCGCACTGCCGACACCACCACCTCCGCGTCGTTGACGATCTCGAACAGTGCAACATAGCCGGCGTGTCCGAACGGGATGACGAGCTCGCGCAGGAACGGACTCTGGCCGACTTTGCGGCAGGTGAAGGGCGAGGTCTTGAGGGTCGCGACGCCCGCACGGATTGCCAGAAGCGCCTGCTCGGCCAGCTCCAGATCTTCACCTGCTCTTGCAAGCTCTCGCTCGAGGACGAAATCGAACAGTCGATTCAGGTCGGCTTCGGCCGCACGAGTCAGGCGGACCCGAAAGCTCACCGCCGGGTCGCCGGCTTTCGTAAACGGGCCGCGTTCAACTTGCGTTGCAGGCCTTCCACGACGGCATCAGCGTCAGCATAGTCTCCCTTGCGACGGGCGTCCTTGAGCGAGCGCAGGCCCCTGGCAATGAACTCCGCCTGGTTGCGTCGGCGCACCACGGCCGTTCGGACCGACGCCTCGACGAACTCGGACACCGTTTCGCCTTCCTCCAGCAATGACTCGACTTCGGCGCGCAGCTCAGGCTCGACCCGGACGGAAGGGATGGTGGCGGTTTTCATGCGTGCGATTGTAGTGCATTTGCGTTGCATAAATCGAATCGAATCGCCGATGGCTGCTGAGGCACATGTCCCGATCGTGCTCTTCCTGTCACGACGCGCCCGCCAGCAATTCACGGGCGTGTTTGCGCGTGGTGGACGTGATCGCAACCCCTCCGAGCATGCGGGCTACCTCATCGATGCGCGTCGTACCGTCGAGCTTCTCGATGCGCGTCAGCGCGAACTCATCGTCGGTTTCCTTGCGCACCGCGAAGTGATCGTTGCCGAGCGCGGCGACTTGCGGCAAGTGAGTGACGCACAACACTTGACGGGTCTCGCCCAGTCTTCGCAATAGTCGGCCGACGACTTCGGCTACTGCACCGCCGATGCCGCTGTCGACCTCGTCGAAAATCAGCGTCGGAACGGTGGTCGCGACGCTGGCGATCACCGAGATCGCGAGGCTGATGCGCGCCAGTTCGCCACCCGATGCGACTTTCGCCAGCGCACGCGGTGTCGAGCCGGGATGTGCGGCGACGCGAAATTCGACGTCTTCCAAGCCGTGCGCGGTTGGCTCGCTGGCGGGCAACGCGATCTCGAAGCGGCCGCCGGTCATGTTGAGCGATTGCATCGCCTCGGTGATGGCATCGGCGAGTTGTTTGGCGGCGATGGCGCGACGTGACGACAAGACACCCGCGCTGTTTCGATAGCGCGCGGCGGCCGCGGCTTCATGCGCCCGCAAGGCGTCGATGTCGCTCGCGCCTTCGAGCGCGGCGAGGCGGGTCTTCTTGGCTTCGAGTTCGCCCGGCATCTCTTCGGGCGCGATGCGGAACTTGCGGCTCATCGTATGGATCGCGTCGATACGCGCTTCGACATCGACGAGGCGCGCGGGATCGAGTTCAACGCGCGACAGATAGTCATTCAGCATCCGCGCCGCTTCGCTGATCTCGATGCGCGCGGGCTCGAGCACTTCCAGCACCGGCTTGAGCAGCGGATCGATCGCGGCGAGCTGGTCGAGCCTGTGGATAATGGTCGACAGTTGCGACGCGATCGCGCCATCGGCTTCCGACAGCGCATCGACCGAGGTCTGCGCACCTTCGATCAGGCTGGCCGCGTGCGCGAGACGTCGGTGCTCGTCGCCGATCGCTTCCCATTCGCCCGGCTTGATCGCGAGTCGTTCGAGTTCATCGACCTGCCACGCGAGTTGCTCGCGTTCGAGCTCGACCGCGCGCGCATCGGTCTCGAAGCGCGTGACCTGCGCACTCAGGTCGCGCCACTCGCGCCAGGCATCCGCGACCTCCGCCGCCTGCGTGGTGAGATGCGCCTGGCTGTCGAGCATCGCGCGTTGCGCGCCGCTACGCAGCAGCAGTTGATGCGCGTGCTGCCCGTGAATATCGACGAGGTGGTCGCCGAGCTCGCGCAGTTGCGCGAGCGTCGCGGGCGAGCCGTTGATCCACGCCTTCGAGCGTCCGCTCGCATCGATCGTGCGTCGAAGCAGGGCGCGGCCGTCGTCGGCCAACTCGTTTTCCTGCAACCAGGTTTCGGCTGCGGAGTCGGCCGCGGGGCCGGTCGTGAACTCGGCGCTGAGGTCGGCGCGTGGCCGTCCCTCGCGCACCACGCCCGCATCGCCGCGCTCGCCCAGCACCAGCGCGAGGGCATCGATCAGGATCGACTTGCCCGCGCCGGTTTCACCGGAGAAGACCGTGAAGCCTGCCTCGAACTCGAGCTCGAGCGTATCGACGATGACGAAGTCGCGGATCGAAAGCGTGTGGAGCATTGCCGTTGGCATTGCAGAAGAGGGGGACTGCGCAGGCATCAAGCGCGAGAACCCTGCTTCATGTGTACCGCAAACGGCGGCTCGTTCCAATGAAGCTTTTGGCGGAGCGTCGCGAAGTAGCTGTAGCCCACCGGGTGCAGGAAGCGGATCGTCATCGGGGCACGCTCGATCGCGATGCGATCGCCCAGTTGCAGCGCGGTGAACGACTGCATGTCGAAATTGGCACTCACCTCACGACCGCCCGTGACCGTGATGTCGATCTTGCACGCGTCGGGCAACGCGATCGGGCGGTTAGACAATGTGTGCGGCGCGATCGGCACCATCAGGAAACCGCGCAATCCCGGATGCATGATCGGCCCGTTGGCCGACAGCGCGTACGCGGTGGAGCCGGTGGGGGTCGCGACGATCAGGCCGTCGGAGCGCTGGCTGTACATGAAGTGTCCATCGACATCGACCGTCAGTTCGACCATGCCCGAGAGGGCGCCGCGCGAGACCACGTTGTCGTTGCGCGCGAGCGCCGCGAAGATCTCGGCGGGCTGGCCGTTCTTGTCGGTGCGATGGACGCGTCCGGACAAGAGCGTACGTTCCTCGACCTCGTAATGACCCGCGAGCATGTCGTTGAGCACGCCCACCATCACGTCGCGCGAGATGTCGGTCATGAAACCGAGCCGACCCTGGTTGATCCCCACCAGCGGCACGTTATACGGCGCGAGCTGACGCGCGATGCCGAGCATGGTGCCGTCGCCGCCGACCACGATCGCGGCATCGGCCTGCTGACCGAGCTCTTCGGTCGAGAGCGCGGGATAGTCCTTGAGCGCGCAGATGTTGGCCGTGTCCTGGTCGACCACGACGCGATGCCCGGCGGCGCTGACGATGTTGGCGATCTCTACGAGCGAGTCGGCTATGCCTTCGGCCTGATATTTTCCGACGATGGCGATGGTCAGGGACGGCATGGGCGGATTATGCAGGAGGCGGCGTCATGGAATCAGGCATGATTCAGGGCATGAGCCAGGACACACTCGACAAGCGTGCGCGAAGTCTGCTGAAGACGCTGGTCGAGCGCTATATCGCCGAAGGCCAGCCGGTCGGCTCGCGCGCGCTGTCGCGCTTTTCGGGGCTCGACCTGTCGCCGGCCACGATCCGCAACGTGATGGCCGATCTCGAAGAACTGGGCTTCATCGCCAGCCCGCACACCTCGGCCGGACGGATACCGACGCCGCGCGGCTATCGCTTCTTCGTCGATAGCCTGATGACCGTCAAGCCGCTGGAAGGGCACGACGCGTCCGCAGTCGCAGGACGCATCAAGCCCGACCAGCCGCAGCGCGTGATCTCGGCGGCCGCGCAGGTGCTGTCGAA
>JBBSGB010000065.1:0-13686 GCA_038254545.1 Burkholderiales bacterium
CACTTCCGGTCCGCGCAGGACGAGGGCGACGTGAAGGACGTGTTCAAGCTCTCGCCCACCGTCGCGGCACGCGCGCTCGAGAAATTCGAACGCGTGCTTCAGACGCGCAATGCGAGCGCCGCCGAACGAACGCTGCAGGAGTTGACGACCGCGGCGCAGAACGATCGCGAGAACCTGATGCCGTATCTGGTCGACTGCTGCCACGCCTATGCGACGGTGGGCGAGATGGTGCGAGGCCTGCGCACCGTGTGGGGCGATTTCAAGGAACCGGTGAACCTATGAGCGCAGCGACGTCTTCCGAGCCACGAGCGGACGCACCCGACACGGGCCGCGGACCGCTCGCGGGCAAGCGCATCCTGGTCGGCAAACCGGGCCTGGACGGACACGACATCGGGGCGAAGATCGTGGCGCTGACGCTGCGAGATGCCGGGGCCGAGGTGATCTACACGGGATTGCGGCGCAGCCCCGAACAGATCGCGCGCGTTGCCGTCGATGAAGGCGTCGATGCGGTCGGCCTGAGCATCCTGTCGGGCAGTCATCGCGAACTCGTCGAAGAAGTGATCAAGCAGCTCGCCAAGCTCGGTTCCGGCGACATCAAGGTGTTTGTCGGCGGCACCATCCCGTCGGCCGATCGCGACGCCTTGCGCGCGCTCGGCGTACGCGGCATCTACACCGCCGACATGGCGCTCGCCGACGTGGTGTCGTCGCTCGTCGCCGAACTTTCATGAGCGGGCCGCTCGCCGGCGCTATTGAAAGCGTCGCGATGAAGCCGCCGCTCGACCGAGGCGCATTGGCGCGCGAGATTTCCTCACTGGCCAACGGAAACCAGCCGACCGCTTTGACGAACATTCGGGTGACCGAGCCGATCGCCTCTCACGCGCGACGCATCGCGATCACCGGCGCACCGGGCGCCGGCAAGAGCACCTTGTGCGGTCACCTCGCCCGACTCCGGGCGAGCGATCGGCGCTATGCGATTCTCGCGGTCGATCCCTCGAGCCCCAGGTCGGGAGGGGCAATCCTCGGCGACCGGATCCGCATCGATGAACTCGACGGCACGGCCGATCTCTACGTCCGCTCGCTCGCTTCGCGGTCATCGCACGACGGGCTTGCCGACAACCTGCCGGCCATCCTCGAAACCCTGGATCGCCATGGCTTCGACGAAGTCCTGCTCGAAACCGTCGGCGTCGGACAGGCCGACTACGCCGTCCGCATACTGGTCGACACCGTCGTGCTGGTCCTGCATCCCGAAAGCGGAGACATCGTTCAGGCAATGAAGGCCGGGATCATGGAGATGGCCGATCTCTTCGTCGTCAACAAGAGCGACTTGCCCGCTGCCGACAAATGCGCGGGCGACATCAAGCGCATCCTTTCGCTCACGCAGCGCACCTCCGACGACTGGACACCACGCGTCCTGAACACTTCGTCGAAGGACCCCGCGTCGATTGCGCGACTCTCGGAATCCATCGACGCGCACGAGGCCTGGCGAACCTCTTCGCCGCGACGCATCGACCGGACGCGCGCGATGCAGCGCTATGTTCTGCAGCGCGCGCTGGACCGCTCCATCGCCGATGCGATCGGCCGATTGCCGGCCGAACTCTACGGACGGGCATTGAACGAACAGTTCGAGTGGGTCGTGACGCAGGTACGCCCGCCCGTCGAGCGCTAGTCACGTACGCGTCAGCCGGCGCCGAACCATCCGCGCTGACGTGCATCGTCGAGGCGTGCTTCGAGGTAGGTCCACAGCGCAGGGCAACCATCCTTGATCTGCGCGGCGATTCGACGCACCACGCGCTCGTGGCTGATGCCGTTCTCGCGCCAGCTCTGGCCGTTGTTCGCGAGGTTGAGCAGTACCGGCATCGCGCGGTCCGCGGCATGCGCGAAGCGGGCCTCGGGCGTTTGCGCGTCCTCGAACTCCTGCCACAACGCCATCAACTGCGTCCCTTCCGAATCGGGCAACATCCCGAAGATGCGCGTCACCGCAGCGGCCTCGGCGGCCTTGCGCTCGGCCCAGCCTTCCTCCACATAGACCATCGTGTCGCCGGTCTCGATCTCGCCGATGTCGTGGACCAGCAGCATGCGGATCACGCGGTCGGTATCGATCGCCGACTCGGCATGGGGCGCGAGCGAAATGGCCAGCAACGCGATCTGCCAACTGTGTTCTGCGGAGTTCTCGTAACGATCGAGGCCGAGCGGACGCGTCTTGCGCGTGACACCCTTGAGCTTGTCCAGCTCGAGAATGAAATCGACGATCTGCTGCATGCTGCTTGCCCTTTCGAATCGGCTTCGGTTCGCGCTCAGTTCGCTGCGGCCGACGTGTGATCGCGCGTGATCACCCACGTGCCGTCCTTGCGCTCGACGATCAGGGTGAAGAGCCCGTGTGGCGCCTTGTCTTTCGCTTCATCGGCACGCGTCAGTTTCCACTTGCCGAAGACGTATACCGCATCGGGACTCAACTCGCGCACCTCGACGAGATCGAAGTCGAGCCGGCCCATCGTCGCTGCGTCGGGATAGGCCTTCCTGTAGCCATCCAAGGTCGCTCGCCATCCGTACTTGAAGGCGTCTCCACTCGCGAAGCGGATGTCTTCGCTTCGCCAGTAGCCTCGCATGAAATCCTCGATGTCGGCGCGGTTCCAGGCGTCGCGCTGGACGGCGAGCAGGTGTCGTGAGGCGGAAGTTGCGTCGGTGTCCGCGGCGACGGGCGATAAAGCAGACATCGAGAGGGCAACGATCAGGATCAGGCGTCTCATGCGGCACTCCGATTCCCGCTTCCTTGCAACTCCTCGAACGACGTCAGCGTTCCGCCGATCGCGCTAGCCGCCACCGTCAACGGACTCGCCAACCAGACCTGCCCGGGCCCCGACCTTCCCGGAAAATTGCGGTTGATCGCGCTCACCGTGACCTGGTCGCTCTCGGTCGATGCGCCCGGTCCGCAGTTCGAACACGATCCGCACGCGGGTTGCAGCAACTCGGCGCCGACGCGTTCGAACGCTTCGAGATAGCCGCGTTCGACGCAGTAGTCGCGAACATCGGTCGTGCCGAATTGCAGATAGAGCTTCACGCCCAGTGCGACTTTCATTCCGCGTTCTGCGGCCCATGACAGCACGGCGTGATAGTCGTCGAAGTCCGCACGCTTGCCGGCCGTGCACGAGCCGCCGTAGGCGATGTCGATCGCGACGCGCTCGGTGATCGATGACAGCGGCACGCCGTTGCCGGGGTCGCCCGGTCGCGCGACCATAGCCTCCAATGCCGTGCAATCGACGTGGATGACTTCGGCGTAGCGCGCGCCCGCGTCGCTCTTCATCCACGGTTCGAGCGCGACTTCGATGCCCCGACGTTCTTTCAGAAAGCGCACCGTCTCCGCATCGGGTACGACGATGCCGGTGAAGCCGCCGAGCTCGGCAACCATGTTGGTCAATGTCGCGCGTTCATCGGTCGACAGGTGCGCGATCGCCGTGCCCGCGAACTCGAACACCTTGCCGACCCCGAGTCCCTCGCGGATCGCGGGCAGCGCGAGCAGGTGCAGCACCATGTCCTTCGCGGTCACGCCGTTCGGCGGCGCGCCGTCGAAGTCGATCAGCAGCGACTCGGGCATCGTGAAGCGCACCGCACCGGTCGCGAAGGCGTTGGCCATGTCGGTCGCGCCGACACCGAACGCGAGGCAGCCCACCGCGCCCGAGTGCGGCGTGTGCGAGTCGGTGCCGACCACGACCTGGCCCGGCAGCGCATAGCGCTCGGCCATCATCGCGTGGCAGATGCCTTCGGACCCGCCCTTGTCATCGCCTTTCGTCAACGCGTCTTCGTCCAGATAGCCGTGCTCGACGAGGCCGTACTGCCGCGCGAACGCACGATGCACGCGAGACAGCTCGAGCACATTGGGCATCAGTTGATTGCCCTGGTGCATCGGGCTGCGATGCGCATACGACAGGTGATCCTCGAAGGTAAGGATGCTGCCCGCATCGAACAACGGAGCGGGGTTGCCGAATGCGCCGTGCAACAGATGCGCAACCATGCCGGTGTAGTACTCGTGCATGAAGCGCCAGTCGGCGCGCATGAATCCGCCCTGCCCCGGTTTCAGCGGCGCAGGGCCGTCGGCGGTTCGAAGGCGATGGCGATCGATGATCTTCTCGGCCAGCGTCTTCGGAAGCGCGTCGCTTCCATCGCTCGCATCGACGTGCATCGGTGCGAGATCGCGCAGCCGCGCTGCGCCATATTTCAGCAGGCCGCCTGCTCGCAGGATGTCGGCGGCGAGCGCATCGCGCCCGACCACCAGTTCCTCGACGGCGATCGCCTCGCCGCGACGGATGCGCGCGATCAATCCGAAGTCGCTCGACGTGTAGAGGCCGAGGTTGTCGGCATTCTGTCGATAGATGCGCTCGAAGCTCTCGGCGATGACCAGACGGATGCCCGCGGCGAGCTCGGCCACCGGACTGTGCTCGCGCGACGAGCCCTTGCCGTAGCGCTTGCCCGCGACGGTGACGACGAAGCCACCGTTCTTCACTGTGTCGGTTGCAATCGGCGTGCGGCCGTTCGCGTTGAACGCGATGTACGGGTAGCGGCCGAGACGCTCGTCGTAGTAGACGGCGGCGCGCATCGGCGTGATCTCGTCGGTGGAGATCTCGTCGCGCAGCAGGCGGGCTTGGTCGAGCGACAGATCGGCACCGCCCAGTTGCGCGTCGATGGCTGTCGGGTCACCTGACAGGAAGAGGATGCGACCGATCAAACGAATGGTGGCCATGGGTTGTTCGTGCCTGAGTGACTTACCCAACGAAATCGCGGATCGTGGGGTAAGTCTCCCATCAAGCGCACGATCGTAGATAAAGGGCCGTCTCAGTGCGCCGAGGAATCCATGGCCGCCGCGTGCCCCGCGATCGCACCGATCATCTCGCCCCACATCGACATCGGCAACGCATGCCCCATGCGCTCGATGATGTGCAGCTTCGCACCGGATATCGCTTCGGCCGTCGCGATGCCGCCTTCGACCGGCACCAGCGGATCGGCGCGCCCGTGAATGACCAGCGTGGGCACCTTGACCTTGGCGAGCGCCTTGGTGCGATTGCCCGATGCGATGATCGCGGCGAGCTGCCGGGCGCTGCCCGCAGGGTGATAGCCGCGCGTCCACGCCAAGACGGCGCGCTCGGCATCGCGCGCTTCATCCTCGGGAAATTCGCCGGCCCGGAGGATCTTCATCAAATTCTGATAGGCCGGGATGAACGCGGCCTGGTCCTTGGCGGGCGGCGCGACCAGCAACGATGCGACCTCGGGCCGGGCCGACGGCAGCTTCGAGTCGCCGGTGGTGCTCATGATCGACGTGAAGCTCAGCATGCGCTCGGGATGATCGATCGCGATCTCCTGTCCGATCATGCCGCCCATCGACGCGCCCACCACGTGTGCGCGCGCGATGCCCAGCACCTTGAGCAGTCCGACGCTGTCGGCGGCCATGTCCTTCAACGTGTATGGCACCTTGGGCATGATCCCGATCCCGCGCTTGGCCATCAATGCCATCAGGTTGGGGATAGGCTCGTGGTCGAACCAGGTGGAGCGGCCGATGTCGCGATTGTCGAAGCGAATGACGAAATAGCCGCGTAGTGCGAGCTGGCGACAGAAGCCCTCGTCCCATCCGAGCATCTGCGTGCCCAGGCCCATGATGAGCAGCAGCGCCGGCTTCGACGTATCGCCGAAGGTCTGGTAGCACAGATCGATTCCGTTGGCGCGGATGGTGGAAGAACCTTCATGGGATGCGTCGGGCATGGGCGGATGGAGTTGGGTTGACTTGCGTCGGTCGTGGCGCGACCCACGGATTCGCCGGACTGTACTCGATCGGACTGCAGGTGGGCTCGTCGCAACCCGCTCACCGCGCGTGCCGCGCGATCGCTTCGACGATCTCGTTCCATATCGGCATCGGCAGCGCGTGCCCCATTCCCGCGATGACGTGCAGGTGCGCATCGGGAATGACCGCGGCCGTCTCCTTGCCCGCTGCGAGCGGCACCAGCGGATCGACATCGCCATGGATGACCAGCGTTGGTACCGAGAGCGCGCGCAGCGCAGGACTCCGATTGCCCGACGCGAGGAAAGCAGCGAGCTGACGCAGCTTGCCGTTGGGGTTGTAGCCGCGCAGCCAGGCGAGGCGGGCGCGATGGGTATCGCGCGCTTCCTCATCCGGATAGTGTCCGACGCGCATCACACGCCATGCCAGCCGGCTGCTGGCGATATACCCGGCCTCCGTCGTGGCGGCCCGTGTGAACAGCACCGCGAGCGCCTCGCGCCCGGGCCTGAGCACGCGCATGTTGCCGGTCATGCCCATGATCGACGTGAAGCTCGACAGGCGATGCGGATGATGGATCGCCATCTCCTGGCCGATCGCCGACCCGAGCGAAGCGCCGACCACGTGCGCGCGCGCTATGCCCAGTGCGTCGAGCAGGCCGATGCTGTCGTCGGCCATGTCGCGCAGGGTGTAGAGAACCTTGAGCGGGCGACCACGCAGCGCCGTGGCGAGCAACGCGAAGCGATTCGGCACCGCGGCGCCATGCAGGCAGGTCGAGCGGCCGACATCGCGATTGTCGAAGCGGATCACGTGATAACCGCATGCCGCGAGCATCCGGCAGAAGCCCTCGTCCCACCCGATCATCTGCGCGCCGAGTCCCATCACGAGCAATAACGCGGGATGGAGGCGGTCGCCGAAGCTTTGATACGCGAGATCGATACCGTTGGCGCGGATCAGGGTCGAGCCGTCGTTGAACGGCCCGGGCAGCGCCACTTCGACCGGGAGGACCGAAGAGGTCGTGCCCCCCGCATCGATACGGGCGTTCAAGTGCCCATCGACTTCATCACCTGGTCGCGCAGCTCGCGTCGCAGGATCTTGCCGACATTCGTCTTGGGCAGTTCGTCCTGGAAGCGGATGTGGCGCGGCTTCTTGTAGCCGGTGAGGTTCTGGGCGCAATACGCGGCGAGTTGTTTCTCGTCGAGCGACGGGTCGCTACGCACGACGAACAGCATCACCGCCTCGCCCGAGTTCTTGTCGGGCACGCCGATCACCGCGCATTCGCGCACGCCCGGGTGGCTTGCCACCACGCCTTCGATCTCGGTCGGATAGACGTTGAAGCCCGACACCAGGATCATGTCCTTCTTGCGATCGACGATTCGGATGTAGCCCTGCTCGTCCATGATCCCGATGTCGCCCGACTTGAAGTAGCCGTCGGCGGTCATGACCTTCGCGGTCTCGTCGTCGCGCTGCCAGTAGCCTTGCATGACCTGTGGTCCGCGGATCGCGATCTCGCCGCGCTCGCCGGTGGACACGTCGCGCTCGTCGTCGTCGAGGATGCGGATCTCGACGCCCGGCATCGGCAGCCCGATCGTGCCGGTGTAGGCGTCGGTGTCGGTGCGGTTGCAGGTGACGCCCGCGCAGGTCTCCGACAAGCCGTAGCCTTCGGCGACCGGGCAGCCGGTGACGGCGAGCCACTTCTTCGCTACGGCTTCCTGCACCGCCATGCCCCCGCCGTTCGAGATGACGAGTTGCGAGAAGTCGAGCTTCGCGAACCCCGGGTGACTGGCCAGGCCCGCGAACAAGGTGTTGACCCCGGGGAAAACGTGCACGCGATGCTTGCCCAGTTCCGCGATGAAGCCGTCCATGTCGCGCGGATTGGGGATCAGGATATTGACGCCGCCCAGTCGCATGCCGAGCAACAGGCAGGTGATGAACGCGAACACGTGATAGAGCGGCAAGGCGCAGACAATAGTGACCTGGCCTTCGATCGTCTTCCTCTGCAAGCCGGGATAGGTCCAGGCCTCGGAAGCAAGCAGTCCCGCGATGATGTTCCGGTGCAGCAACGTCGCTCCCTTCGACACCCCGGTGGTGCCGCCGGTGTATTGCAGCACAGCCACGTCATCGGGGCCGACCGCAGCCGGCGTGAGCTTCATTTTCTTGCCGAGCGCGAGCACGCTGGCGAAGCGCACCGCATGCGGCAAACCAGACCAGGGCGCGCCCTCCTTCGGCGCCCCGAGCATGTCTCCGATTGCGGTGAGGACGACGTGCTTGACTGGGGTCGTTGCAACCACCTGCTCCAGCGCCTTGGCGAAGTCCTCGAGGATGATGATCGCGCTCGCACCCGAGTCCTTCAGCTGGTACTCGAGCTCGCGTGCCGTGTAGAGGGGATTGATGTTCACGGCGATCAACCCCGCACGCAACACCGCCGCAACCGCGATCGGGTACTGCAACAGGTTGGGCATCATTATCGCGACGCGATCGCCATGTTCGAGGCCCTCGCCCTGCAGCCACGCCGCAAGCGCAGTCGAGAGCTCGTCCCATTCTCCGTAGGTCATGGTCCGGCCCAGGCACACGTAGGCCGGCTGGTTCGCGTATTTGGCGAAACTCTCGTCGAACAACTGGTTCAACGATTGGTAGCGCGTCGTATCGACGTCGGGCGGCACCCCGGGCGGATAGTTCGTTGTCCACGGGCGACGATGTTGTTCACGTGTGTTCATTCGGCCTCCGCTGTTGTGCCGGCGTTCCCCGCATGGCGCCGGTCGGACGATCGATCCCGTCAGGCGAACACGTCCGACACGTAGCGCCCGTGCTCGTGCTCCATGCGATCGGCCCAGGCATCGGCCGTGGCCGCATCGCTTTGCGTGTTCTCGCGGTAGATGCGGATGAAGGTCTCGCGCACCGCCGGCGCCATGCGCTTGCCGTCGCCGCACACATAGAACTGCGCGCCGTGCCGGAACAGCGACGAGACCTCCGCACGGTCCTGCCATACGCGGTGCTGCACGAACATCACGTCGCCTTCGGGCGCAGCCGAAAACGCGGGGCGCATCTCGACCACGCCTTGCCGCTCCCACTCGCCGAATTCGTCGCGATACAGATAGTCCACGTCGGGATGATCGACGCCGAAATAGAGATACGCCGGCCCGACCTCGCGGCCGGCGGCCTTCTGTGCGGCCCGCTCCTGCAGGAAGCCGCGAAACGGCGCGACGCCGGTGCCCGCGCACACCATCACCATCGCGGTCTTCGGATCGGCGGGTGGATGAAAGCCCGATTGCGAAGGCCGCACCGCGACCGATACGCGATCGCCCGCCTGCAGGCTCGCGAGATAGGTCGAGGCCACACCCTGGAAGCGGCCCTGCCCGGACATCGCCGGCGCATCGACCACAGCGATCGTGAGGCTCGCCTCGGCGGCGTTGGCCAGCGGCGATGACGAGATCGAATACTGGCGCGCGCGCAGGAGCGGCAGCATCGCCAGGAATTGCGCGAACGTGACGCCGCACGACTGCGCGCGCTCGACGAGGTCGAGGACGCTGACGCGCTTGTCGAGCACCTCGCCGGCATAGGCCTCGTCGCTCGCGAGTCGCGCGAGCTCGTCGCGTTCGGGAGGACAGGTGGTGGCTTCGGCAAGCTGATGGATTTGCGCGCGCGTCGCGGGCTGTGCGAGCTCGACGTAATTGGACAGTACCTCGAACGCGCTGATCGGGTAATCGCCGGGCAGCGCCGCGGACGCACCGGCCTGTTTGTGGATCACGATCTGCGTGTCATTGGCCAGGCCGAAGCGACGCAAGGCGCGCTCGACATGGGCCTGCGCATTGCGCGGTAGGACCGCGAGATAGTCGCCGCTCTTGTAGCTCACACCCTGCGGCAACGCGATCTGCAGATGGCGCTTCGAGCGCGCGCCCGCATTTGACACATCAGCTTTCAGATTGACGAGTTCGCGATTGGCCACGATCGTCGCCTGCGCGAGCTCGTGCAATTGCAACGTGCTTTCGCGACCGGCCTTGAGCACCTCGACGTCGAAGGCCGGGGCGGCGGGCTTCTCGGCCACGGCATGACCGAGCGCATGGCCAAGGTCGCTCCACAAACTCTCGTACCACTCGTCGAACGCGCCGAAGAAATCGCCACCCGCGTCGGCCTCGCCGCGTGCACGAAGCCGTGACGCGCCCGCGGCCTCGAGCGCCGCATCGATGCGCTTGGGTACGAACTGGTAGGTTCGTGCCCACTGGCGGTTGCCGCAACCGAACACGGCGAACTTCACGCCCGCCAGATCGCTTGCAGCGCGGCTCTCTATCCACGAGAGAAACTTCTTCGCGTTGTCGGGCGCCTGTCCTTCGTAGGACGCGGTCACGATCACGACCGGAGTGCCGGGAGTCAGGTTGTCCGCATGCTCGTCGAGCGCCGCGGCGGTCGGCGCATAGCCTTGTTGCAGGGCATCGGCAGCGATGCGCCGCGCGAACATCTCCGACGAGCCGGTGTTGCTGCCATAGAGGATCAGCAGCGGCGCGGCATCGCCCGCCGGCATCACGGTGGTCGGTTGTTCCTTGACGAGCGCGCGTTGCGAGGCCGATGGGATCGCGCTCTTCAACGAGAAGTCGCCGCGACCGCGCGCCTTCGCGCGGATGTTCAGGTTGTGAGGCTTGATGGTCAGCGTCTCGGCGATCTCGAGCTGGTAGGCCGGGTCGTCGAGCACGATATCGAAGCGCTGCAGCAGCATCGCCATCACCAGTTGCGCCTCCTGCATCGCGAACGGGCGGCCGATGCAGGCGCGCGCGCCGTTGCCGAAAGGCTTCCACGCGTTGGGCGCGAGCTTCTCGGCTTCTTCGGGCGCGAAGCGCTCCGGGCGAAAGGTCTCGGCGTCGTCGCCCCATACCGCGGGATCGCGATGAAGCATCGGCTGAAGGATCAGCAGTGTGTCGCGCGCCGTGAGCGGATAGCGCCCACCGAGCACCGTGTCCGCGACCGGCTTGACGGCGAAGGCCGGTGCGGTCGGCCAGAGGCGCAACGTCTCCATCAGGATCTGCTCGATGTAACGCAAGGCTGCGAGATGCTCGATGCGCGGCAGGTCGGACCCGAGCACCTCGTCGACGATCTTCTGCGCCTTGAGCAGCACTTCGGGATTCTTCAGCAGCAGATAGGTCGCGAACGACAACAGGCCGCTGGTGGTCTCGTGCCCGGCGATGAGAAAGGTGACGAGCTGGTAGCGGATGTTCTCGTCGGAGAGCTTCTCGCCGCTCACGGTATCGACGCCGTTCAACATGACGTTGAGCAGGTCCTTCTTCTCGAGCCCTTTGGGGTCCTGGCGACGCTCGGCGATCAGGCGCTCGGCCACGCGCGCGAGCACCGCCTGGTCGGCCTCGTACTTGCGCTTGGTCACGACCATCATGTTCGAGATCATGTTCGGCCGTCGCCCGCGCTGGCCTGCTTCATCGAGCGCATCGACCATCGCCGCAACGAAGGGATGCATCTCGTTCTGATAGAAGCTGTTGAAGCGGTAGTCGAAGGCGCACAGTGCGATGGTATCGAGCGTGAGGCGCGTCATGTTGTCGGCCACGTCGATCACCGCGGAAGACCCGAAGCGCTCCCACTTCACGAACATCTGGTTGGCGATATCGACCATGCGGTCGAACATCGATCGCACGCCGAGCGGCCCGAAGGCCGGCATCAGCAAGCGATGCGCCTTGGCCCAGTTGGGCTCGCTGTTGTATGCGGTGAAAAGACCGTCGCCCGCAAAGGCGCGAATCTCCTTCAACGGACCGTGGATGCGCTTCTGGAAACGCGTCTCGTCGGACAATTCGTTGACCAGCTCCTGCGAGCTGACGACGTACATGTCCTTGCCGAAGATGGTGAGCTTGAAGATCGGCCCGTAGGTCTTCGCGAGCCGCATCATGCTCTGGATCGGCGCCGCCGAATCGAGCTCGCCGATGTTGCCGACGATCGGCCTGGTCGGCGGTTGCGGGACCTGCGTCTCGTCGCGCGTCTCTACTTTCTTTTCAGGTCTCACGGTCGCACCTCAATGACGCACCGCGTTTGCCGATGCGCGCGACTTGCGCACGGCCTTGCGTGCCGTCTTGACCGGCGAAGCGCGCTTCGCGACAGCAGCGCCATTGGCCGCGGTCTTCTTGCTTGCTACCTTCTTGCGAGGGACCTTCCTTGCCGGCGTTGTAACGGGTTCTGGCGTCGCAACCGCCACGGCTTTCGCATGCGTCGCGGCCTCGACAGCCACCGGCGCATCCTCCATCGCGAGAGCGAACAACTTGCGATGCTCTTCGACCAGAAAGTCCGCGAGGTCCGCCACATCGGGCACCGCGCGCCGGCACGCGATCAGGCCGTAGTCGAGCGACCCGTTGTAGCTCTGTACCGTCATGTTGAGCGCGACCCCGTGCGTGGGAATCGACACCGGGAAGTAATCGAGCATGCGAGCGCCGCAGACATAGAGCGGCATCTGCGCGCCCGGCACGTTGGACACCGCGACGTTGGCGACCGGTGGCAACGCGTTCGCGAGCCCCGAGCGCCCGTACATCGACGCCAGGCCCGAGATCAGCCACGGCGCACCGAACGACGGAAAGTCGGTCGGGATCGCAGCCTTGAAATTGCCCATCAGGGTCTTGGCCGCCGCCGAAGAGGTGTTGATGATCTGCAGGCGTTCGATCGGATCCTCGATGTCGGTGGCCAGGGTCATCACCGTCATCGACACCTGATTGTTCGCGTCGGTATTGCCGGCCTCGCGCAACGACACGGGTACCGCGGCCGTCAAAGGCTTCTTGGGCAGCGCGTTGTACTCAAAGAGGTAACGTCGCAGCGCGCCTCCGCACGTGGCGAGCACGACGTCGTTGAGCGAGACGCCGAAGCGCTTGCCGATCTGCTTGGTTTCGGCGAGCGAGATCGACCGCCCCGCAAAGGCGCGCTGATTGGTGATCGCGACATTGAACAGCGTCTTCGGGCCGAGCAGCTTCATGCTCTTGCCGATGTTCCAGTTGCGCTTGCCGTCGGGACCCGGCTGCGGCACCACCACGCTTTGCAGCGCGCGCGCCATATCGGGGAAGGTCTTCACCAGCTTCACGTACTGCGCGAAGGTGTTGCTGATCGCCGCGCTCGCAAGCTCCGCCATGCCCAGTTGGTAGCCGTGACTGCGGCGCTGCTGGCGCGGTGGCCGCACCGGCCGCGGCTCGGCGGTCACGTCCATGATCGCGGTCGCCAGCGCCACGCCGGCCTGTCCGTCGATGCCCGCGTGATGCACCTTGGTATAGAGCGCGACGCGGCCATGCTCGAGCCCGTCGATGACGAAGAATTCCCACAGCGGGCGGCTGCGATCGAGCAGCGAGGAATGCAGGCGCGCGACGTATTGCTCGAGCTGCTTGTGCGTACCGGGCTTCGGAAGCGTGACGCGCCGGATGTGATAGTCGATATCGACTTCGTCGTCTTCCACCCACACCGGATTGGAAAGCTCGAAGGGCATCAACGCGAGCTTCCTCGTGAAGACGTCGGAGATATGCAAGCGGCTCGCGATGTGCTGCTTGAAGTCTTCGTAGAAGTCGCCCTTGTAGCCGACAGGCAATTCGAGCGTGTGCATGCCGCCGACATGCATCGGCGTCTCGGGTGTTTCCAGATGCAAGAAGCTCGCATCCATACCGCTCAAGTGGTTCATGGCCAGCTTCTCCCCTGGTACGACCTCATATCTGCGCGACGCCGCGGTCGCACGAATATAGCAGTCGCCATTGCGAAGGCAAGCCGGGATTGCCCGCGTGTGCTGCTGCTGACAAGCCCGGTTGGCGGGACCACAATCGGGGTCGCGGGGGGCACGAGCAGGCCACAAGCGGGCCGCGATCGCTCTCCAACGACGCGTGAACTCCGGGAGGCATCATGAAGACGCTGGTCGATCAACTATCGCAGTACGCCGCCTATCATCGCGACGCACGCAATCTCGTGAC
>JBBSGB010000066.1:0-13595 GCA_038254545.1 Burkholderiales bacterium
CGTTCTCGACGCGCTACCAGAACTCGAATCAATGGGCGCTGGAATTGCTTGCCGTCGCATCGGCAGAAGAGGGGCAGATCGCCACGCGCGCCGAAGCGCAGGCGTGGCTGCGCGATGCCGGCTTCGTCCCGACGACGCTGCAGATCGACGCGATGCAAAGACTCGGCGCGCGGATGTTCAAGGCCAACGTCGCATTCGACGATCATCCGTTCGATCGGCGCATGGCGGGGCAGATCGATTGCGTGACGGTCGAGTCGATCGCGGCCTTCGTGACCGAGCGGGAAGCGGGCAGCCGCGCATTGACAGTCGGCCTCTGACGGAGGGCGCCTGAGAAAGTGAGACGAGACGCTGAAGCAAAGGCCGCAACGACCAGAGTTCTCCAGGCGTCGTCGATGGGATACCGGAGGCAGCGAGGGTAAAATCGCGCCCTGCATCCACCGGCCTGACTCCACCATGCGCCGCGACCTCGCGACACCCGCACCATTATCTTTCTTCGCCACTGAAGTTTTCGACGGTCCGAATGCGTTGACCGCGCATCGCGTCGGCGGCTTGCTCGCACGCGTGCGGGCGATCGAGCCGGGGGTGGTTGCGATCACTGCTCGCTATGTGCACGTGGTCTCGTCGACGCGGACGCTCGATGCCGTCGAGCGTGAACGGCTCGCCGCACTGCTCGATTACGGTGAAGCGCCTGCGTCGACATCGAATGACGCGCCACTCCACATCGTTGTCGTGCCTCGCCTGGGTACGGTGTCGCCGTGGTCGAGCAAGGCGACCGACATCGCACATCGCTGCGGCTTGGAGGCGATCCGCCACATCGAGCGCGGCGTGCGCTACGCGATCCAGACGAAGGGCGGACTGTTCGGCAGGAAGACGCTAGCCGACGCGCATCGCGATGCGATCGTCGCACTGCTGTTCGATCGCATGACCGAGACGGCGTGTGACGAACCGTTCGACTTCGCGCAACTCCTCGACGCGACGCCCGCGCAAGCGATGCAGACGGTCTCCGTGTTGCAGGATGGACATGCGGGACGCGCGGCACTGACGACCGCGAACAGCGCATGGGGCCTTGCGTTGTCCGACGACGAGATCGATTACCTGTTCGAGGCCTTCAAGAAGCTCGACCGCAACCCCACCGACGTCGAGCTGATGATGTTCGCGCAGGCCAACAGCGAACACTGTCGCCACAAGATCTTCAATGCGTCGTGGACCATCGACGGTGTGCCGCAGGAACGCTCGCTGTTCGCGATGATCCGCAACACCGAGGCCGTGTCGCCGCAGGGAACCATCGTCGCCTACGCCGACAACGCGGCAATCATGGAAGGCGCATTCGCCGAGCGTTGGTTCCCCCGCAGCGAAGGTGTCTGGCGCGCGAGCTTCGAGCCGGTGCACGTCGTGATGAAGGTCGAGACGCACAACCATCCGACCGCGATCGCGCCGTTCCCCGGGGCATCGACCGGCGCGGGTGGCGAGATCCGCGACGAGGGCGCGACCGGACGCGGCGCTAAACCCAAGGCGGGACTGACGGGGTTCTCGGTCTCCAACCTGATGCTGCCCGACGCGACGCGCGCGTGGGAGCACACCATCGGCCGGCCCGCGCGCATCGCGTCGCCGCTGCAGATCATGATCGACGGTCCGCTCGGCGGCGCGGCGTTCAACAACGAGTTCGGCCGGCCCAACCTGGGCGGCTACTTCCGCGTCTACGAGCAGCAGGTCGGCAGCCTCAACTACGGTTATCACAAGCCGATCATGATTGCGGGCGGCATCGGCAACATCCGCGCGCTGCATACCGGCAAGCACGATCTGCCCGACGGCGCCTTGCTGATCCAGATCGGCGGACCCGGGCTGCGCATCGGCATCGGCGGCGGCGCGGCCAGTTCGATGGCGACCGGCGCGAACACGGCCGAGCTCGACTTCGATTCGGTCCAGCGCGGCAATCCCGAAATGCAGCGGCGTGCGCAGGAGGTGATCGATCGGTGCTGGCAGATGAACGAGGCCGACGGGCTCGACGCGAATCCCATCCTGTCGATCCACGACGTCGGCGCCGGTGGTCTCTCCAATGCGTTTCCCGAACTGGTCGAGGGCTCGCACAAGGGCGCGCGCTTCGAGCTCGCGCGCGTGCCCCTCGACGCCACCGGCATGTCGCCGCGCGAGATCTGGAGCAACGAATCGCAGGAGCGCTACGTGCTCGCGATCGCGCCCGAAAGTCTCGATGCGTTCGCGGCAATCTGTGCGCGCGAGCGTTGTCCCTACGCGGTCGTCGGTGTCGCGACCACTGACCGCGTCTTGAAGCTCGATCACCAACGAAACAATGACGCGACGAAGAATGCCGCGGCAAACGATGATGTCGAGCCTATCGATCTGCCGATGGACGTGCTGTTCGGCAAGGCACCGAAGATGCATCGCGACGTTCGGCACGCGCAACATCAGCACGCCGCGATCGAGCTGACCGGCCTCGACCTCGAAGCCGTTGCGCTCGACGTGTTGCGGCACCCGACGGTGGGCGACAAGAGCTTCCTGATCACGATCGGCGATCGCACCGTCGGTGGCTTGTCTTCGCGCGACCAGATGGTCGGCCCGTGGCAGGTGCCGGTCGCCGATTGCGCGGTCACCTTGATGGACTACGCGGGATACGCCGGAGAAGCGATGGCGATGGGCGAGCGCACGCCGCTGGCGGTGATCGACGCCGCCGCATCGGGCCGCATGGCGGTCGGCGAGGCGATCACCAATCTCGTCGCCGCGCCGGTCGAGCACATCGGCGACATCAAGTTGTCCGCGAACTGGATGGCCGCGTGCGGCGAGGGTTCGAGCGGCAATGCGGGCCAGGACGCGGCGCTCTACGACACGGTGCGCGCGGTGGGGATGGAGTTGTGCCCGGCGCTCGGCATCGGTATCCCGGTGGGCAAGGACTCGTTGTCGATGCGCACGACCTGGAGCGACGACGGCGCGGCGAAGGACGTGATCGCGCCGGTGTCGCTGATCGTCTCGGCCTTCGCCGCGATCCGCGATGTGCGGCTCGCGTGGACGCCGCAGTTGCGCGTCGCGCAGTCGGGGGCCGCGCATTCGAAGGAGGATGCGGTCGACACGTCGCTGCTGTTGATCGATCTCGGCGTGGGGCGCAACCGTCTGGGTGCGTCGATCCTCGCGCAAGTCACCGGTCAGGTCGGCGACGCCGTGCCCGACCTCGACGACGCGGAGCGACTCAAGTCCTTCTTCGCCGCGATGGCCGAGCTGAAGACCGCGGATCTGGTGCTCGCGTATCACGATCGTTCGGACGGCGGCCTCTTCGCGACCTTGTGCGAGATGGCCTTCGCAGGTCGCATCGGCGTATCGATCAACGTCGACATGCTGGTCCTCGAAGGCGACGAGGGCGACGACTACGGCGACTCGAAGAACTGGGCGATGCAGGTCGCCGCCCGTCGCGAAGCCGCGACGCTGAAGGCACTGTTCGCCGAGGAGCTGGGCGCGGTCATCCAGATTCGCACCTGCGATCGCACGGCGGTGATGGACGTTCTGCGCCGTCATGATCTCGGCGCGATGTCGCATAGCATCGCCAAGCCCAACGGTCGCGATGTCATCGAAATCTATCGCGATGCGAAGTGCGTCTTCACGCAACCGCGCGCCGAGTTGCAGCAGGCATGGAGCGACACGAGCTGGCGCATCTCGCGACTGCGCGACGAGCCGGTATCGGCCGATGCCGAGCATCGGGTGATCGTCGAGGACGATCCCGGCATGCCGATTCGATTGAGCTTCGATCTCGAAGACGACGTCGCCGCACCGTTCATCGCAACGGGTGCGGTGATGAAAACTCAGCCACGCATCGCGATCCTGCGCGAGCAGGGCGTCAACAGCCAGAGCGAGATGGCGTATGCCTTCGCGAAGGCGGGTTTCGAGAGCGTTGACGTGCACATGAGCGATCTCGATGCGCGCCGCCATTCGCTCGCCGACTTCGCCGGCTTCGTCGCGTGTGGCGGCTTCTCGTACGGCGACGTGCTCGGCGCGGGCGAAGGCTGGGCGAAGGCGATCCGGTTCAACGCGCAACTCGCCGATCAGTTCGCGGCCTTCTTCGCGCGCGGCGACGCGTTCGCGCTGGGCGTGTGCAACGGTTGCCAGATGATGGCCGCGCTTGCGCCGATGATCCCGGGCGCCGACGCGTGGCCGCGCTTCACCTACAACCGCTCGCGTTATGAAGCGAGGTTATCCAGCGTCGCGGTCGGCGCCTCGCCTTCGCTGTTCTTCGCCGGCATGGAAGGAACGATCGCGCCGATCGCGGTCGCGCATGGCGAAGGTCGCGCGGATTTCACGAAGCAGGGCGATGCAGAGAACGTTCTGGTGCCGCTGCGCTTCGTCGATCATCAAGGGCACGCGACCGAACGTTACCCGCTCAATCCGAACGGCAGTGCCAATGGCCTTGCCGCTGTGACCACGCCCGATGGCCGCTTCACGGCATTGATGCCGCATCCCGAACGCGTGTTCCGCGCCGTGCAGATGTCGTGGCATCCCGAAGGCTGGGACGAGAGCAGCCCGTGGATGCGCATCTTTCGCAATGCGAGAAAGCACGTCGGGTAAGTCTAGAACCGCGCCGTCACCGAAACCCGCCCCGTGCGCGGCTCGACAGGATGGAAGTGCACGTCATCGACGCCACCCGCCGGCTCACCGCGCAATCGCGATGTATAGAAGTAGTCGATGTCGCTCGCCTTGCGATCGAAGAGGTTGAACACGTCGAGCGCAAGCTTGAGGTTCTTGTTGAGGGTGTAGCCCACGCGCGCCGACGCAAGCGTGGTCGATTGCGATCGCACGCTGTTGTCTTCGACGAGGGGACGCGGGCCGAAGTAACGCACCTGGAAATGCCCGAACCACGGCCCGCGATCGACGACGCTGATGCCGAACGACGCGACCTTCTCGATCGAGCCCGGGATGAAGTTGCCGATCGGATCGTCCTGCGTGAAGCGCGAACGTGAAATAGCCAGATCGAGATCGAACAACAGCCACGGCAACGCGATGTAGTGGTTGTTGAACTCCATCCCCTGCCGGCGACTGGCGCGGCTGGCCTGAGTGTCTCCCGCATCGCCCGAGAACACGAGTTCCGACGCGAGCTTCAATCGCCACAATGCGAGCGAGCTCTGCAGTCCGGAAACGATCTCGGTGCGCATGCCGATTTCTTCGCCGCGCGTTTTCGCGAGCGGGATTGCGCGGTCGATTGGTGACCCGTCGGAGGGTGACACGGTCGCCGTCACGCCGCGCGCGTCGTTGCTGTGAAATCCTTCACCGTAATTGGCGAAAAATTCGCTCTTGGCCCAAGGTCCGAAGATCAACGAGAGCTTGGGTGACCTGAGGTGCGCCTTGACCCTGCCCGAGTTCTCGGGCGTGTTGCTGCTCGTCACGTCGAAGCGATAGGCGTCGTAGCGCACACCGACGATGCTGCGAAACCAGTCGGTCCACTTTATCTTGTTCTCGGCGTAGATTCCGGCGCTGGCTTCCTTCACGCGGTCCTGACGCGTGGTGCCGATACGCTCACGCGCGACGTCGTGGAAAAGCGCGATCGGGTCGAGCTTGTCGTAGCGGGTCTGCAGCCCGACCGTGTTTTCCATGTCGAAGCCTGCGAGCTTGCCGAGGAATGACTGGCTCACGTTCAGCCCGTACAGCTTGCGGCTTTCGACCTGTTCGACTGGTCGCCATTGTCGGGATCGTCGAGGAAGAAGGTGAAGTTGCTGATCAGGTTCAGGCGCGATGCAATTGCGTAGGCGTTCGCACGAAAGACCCCGAAGCTGTTGGCCTGCGCGCCGTCGAAAGACAGGCTGTAGCGTGACGTCTTGCCGCCGTCGGTGGGATCGATCGCACCGAAGCGGTCGATCGGGCCCGAATCGACCGCACGCAGCGGAATCTGGTCGGTGCTGCGCCACTTCGCGTCGTAGCCCATCGCCGTGATCGAGAAGCCGCTGGTGGGCTCGCCTTGCGAATAACGCAGCACGCCGCTGGTTTTTCTGAAGTGTTCGGGATTGACCCACGGATCATTGTTGTACCCGGCTTCGACGCCATAGAGCAGAACACCGGCTCCGAGCGCCATCGAATTGGCGATCACGCCGCGCGTGTATGCGTGTTCACCGACGGTGAGCGTTGCGAGGGCTCGATCGAGGCGATCGGTCGGATGAAGACGCCCCGCACCCGCGGATGCGAAGTCGCCTTCTTCGGCGTAGTACGTGCCTTCTTGTAGTCGATGCGATCGACCAGTTCGGGAATCAGGAAATTGAGGTCTGTGTAGCCCTGCCCGTGCGCGTGGGTTCGCATGTTGACCGGCATGCCGTCGACGAAGGTCGCGAAGTCGGTGCCGTGGTCGAGGTTGAACCCGCGCAGGTAATACTGATTCGCCTTGCCGTCGCCGCTGTGCTGCGAAACGATCATGCCCGGAACGAACTCGAGAATTTCGCCGGGTCGCAGAACGGGCCGGTTCTCGATCAGCTTGGCATTGACCGAACCCTCGCTGGCCGCATCCGAAGTGCCGACCCCGTTGTTGTAGTTGCCGGTGACTTCGATGCCCGGCAATTTCTCGACATCGGCGGCGTGTGCGGAACAACCGATTGCGAGGAATGTCGCCGGCAATGCAATGTCGAGGACGCGCCTCGCGGCGACCGCTGTTTGCGTATCGATCGGCTTCATGCGCATCCTTGATTCATGGCGTAGCTCCAGACCGTCCGGACCCTATACGGACGGCGGCGCCGAATCGGATTCAGGTTTTTTGAAACGGTAATACGAATTGATGCTTCGTCATACTTTCGCGATGAGCCCTGGATGCGAATCAGCCGTCGTCCGACGAAGCGTCGGCACGGCGCCCTTTGCAGTATCTTCATCGCCACACGAATATCTCAGGAGAAGTCATGCGCAGACTGACCATTTCCGTCGACGACGAACTGGCCGAGCGCTTCGATGAATTGGTTGCGGCGCGGGGCTACGAGAATCGCTCCGAGGCATTCCGCGATCTGGTGCGTCGCGAGCTCGACGAAACCCGGGTGCAGCGGCAAAAGGCGTCGCATTGCGTGGCGAACCTGAGTTATGTCTATAACCATCACGAGCGCCAGCTGGCCGATCGTTTGCTGGAAAAACATCACGACCATCACGACTTGAGTTACGCGACCATGCATGTCCATCTCGATCACCACGACTGCCTCGAGTCGGTGATGCTGCGCGGGCGCGTCGATCACGTGAATCAGTTCGCCGAGTCGGTCATCGCCGAGAAGGGCGTGCGTCACGGCAAGCTCAATCTGATTCCGGTTGAGGTCGAGCGACCCGCGCGGTATCTGCACGTGCACAAGCACTTCAAGGCGATGACCTGAAAGCATCGACGCGAAGCTCAAAGCGTCGCGACCATCAAGTGATAGGTGCGCCTGATTGACGAAGCCGCATCGTCATAGAGCCGGATCGCCGGATTCTCGGGATGAGCCGTCAGCGATACGCGCCGATAGCCGCGCTCGCGTGCGGCTACCAAAGCCCCCCGCCGAGCAGGGCGCGCCCCATGACCTCGATGCCGGCATGGCGGAAAAAGCGCGATCCCGAGTTGTGGCGCTTCGTCATCGACGGATGCGAGGCCGACGCCTTCGGGCATGAGGCGCATCCACGCAGCGCCCATCGGTCCTGCGTCGATGAGGTACCCCGAGCACGCCGAAGTCGGTACGCTTGCCCCACGCCTCCGCGTAGAAGCGCACTTGCGGGAGTTCGAGCACCGAGCGCGGCCACATCGGCGCGGGCGGCGGGCCCCACGACGAGACGTGAAGCAGGTCCCAAAGGACGGTCTGGTCGGCGGCGATCGGTGGACGGACGATCATCGAGCGGTCGGGGTTCGAAGCCGCGCTGTGAATTGCTGAAGGTTCACGCATGGCGGATTGGTGTAAGTTCGGGGAGGGATCACGGGAACCTTTGCCGGCGCCACGATTCAACGTCTGTGCGTTGGAAGGTGCATACGCACACCTACCGCAATTCGTTTCTTGTTCATGTCTATTTTCGCGCGTCGCATTGCGACCTTCATCCTGTTGCTGACCGTGCCGCTACGCGTCTATGCCGCGGTGGCGATGATGTTCTGCGGCGCGCCGAGCGGCGCGGCGGCATTCGAGTCGACCATTGCTGCGCCTCATGAGTTGCAGGCTGCGCGCTCTGCGCATCAACATGCGATGAGCCACGTTTCGTCGGCTCATGAGGGTGCGGCTTCGGACTCGCGAGATGATGGCGGCGCCGATGCAGCTTCGCTTCACCATCATGTCTCGTGCACGGAGTGCTGTTGCGCGGGAATGATCGCCACCGCGAGCTTCGACTGGAAGCCGCAGGTTTTTCCGACCCCGGCGATTTCCTCCTTGATCGCAGCAACGGCACCGAGCACCGTGCCGCACCGACTCGAACGCCCTCCCCGGGCGATCGTCGTTTGAGCGACTGAGCTGGACCTTACGGCATTTGCTGTGCGCCGGCCCCGTTCAAGCGGGCCGCACCATCGCGTGGGACGCGCAACGATTTCACTCGCATATCGAGACCTGTTGGCCATGGCCATCCGGTCGTCGATGGACATGCGAAAGGAGAACATGAATGAACCTGATCACGGCAACCATCGTCATCGCTTGCGCGCTGACGACATCCGCAGCGCGCGCACAAACGCAAGCAGCGAATCGCAGCCCTTACGCCGGCGAGCAGTCGCGCTCAATCAAGGCCTTGTCGGCAACTGAAATCGATGACTTGCGGGCGGGCCAGGGGATGGGCCTATCCAAGGCGGCCGAACTGAATCACAAGCCCGGGCCGCGGCATGTGCTCGACCTTGCGAGTCCGTTGGCGCTGAGCGATGCCCAGCGCGCCGAGATCCAGGCCACTTTCGATCGGATGGCTGGCGTTGCCAAGACCGTCGGTGCGGTGATCATCGAGAAGGAACGTGCGCTCGATGCGCACTTCGCGCGAGACGACGCCGGGTCGGCCGAAGTCGAGCAATCCATCGACGAGATCGCGCGCTTGCGGGGCCGCCTGCGATTCGCTCACATCGACGCGCATGTGCGCACTGCGCGCGCACTCACGACGGATCAGATTGCCGCATACGACCGCCTGCGGGGTTACGACGGCGCGAGCGGCGTGCGCAGGGTGGGTGGCGAGGAGGACGGCAGCACCACGCACGAGCACGCGCATTGACCGGCCCAGCAGGTCATCCGCGCGGTGGTCCTGAACGCCCACGTCTTCGCATAGAAAAGGAGTTGTCATGAAGCCCATCGCTAGTGCCGTTTGGATCGTCACCGGCGTACTCGCCGCGGCAGTCATCGCCACGGCGACATTTGTCTGGTCCGGCTATTACAACGTCGCGGCCGACGATCCGCACACCAGGATGACGTCGAGCCTCATGGAGACCGTACGCGACCGCTCGATCGAAGCGCGAAGCGCGGACATCTCGGTGCCGAAACTCGATGCTCCGGAGATGATCGCCAAGGGCGCCGCCCTGTACTCGGAGATGTGCGTCGGATGTCACCTCGCGCCCGGCGTCGAACAGTCGGAGCTTCGGGCAGGCCTCAATCCTCAACCGCCCGACCTTGCCAAACACGGCGTGGATGACCCGAGAGAAGCGTTCTGGATCATGAAGCACGGCATCAAGATGACCGCGATGCCCGCCTGGGGCGTTTCCCACGATGACGCCACGCTCTGGAACATCGTCGCATTCCTTCGTGTCATGCCGACGATGTCTGCCGCGCAATACGAGCGGTTGGCGCAGAGCGGCGATCACGAAGAAGAAGGGCCGCATCACGCGCACGGTGCGGCAACAAGCCATCAGCATTGAATCGATTGCAAGGATGCCTCACGGCATCCACGCTCGCCATCGTCGCGTGGTCCGGTTGTCGCCGGCCAGCGACTCACCCGATCGGAGAGATAGACATGACCCAGCGTCTTGCAGCACTACCCGACCCGAGGCGTCGCAGGTTCGTGCAGGGGCTCGCATCCGGCAGCGCCCTGGCGAGCCTGGGCTTTCATGCGGCCGCATCGGCGCAAACCGGCGCAGTCGTCGGCCCCCAGCAAGTACTGCGCGGCACCGAGTTCAAGCTCGCCATCGACGCGACGCCAGTGAACTTCACGGGCGCGGCACGCATCGCTACCACGGTGAACAGCCAGCTTCCCACGCCGATCCTGCGCCGGCGCGAAGGCGATACGGTCACGCTGGCCGTGACCAACCATCTGACGGTGACGACCTCGATCCATTGGCACGGAATCATCCTGCCGAACGAGATGGGCGGCATACCGGGTCTCACCTTCGACGGTATCGGTCCGGGTGAGACCTTCGTCCATCGCATTCCCGTGAAGCAAAGCGGTACCTACTGGTACCACAGTCATTCGCGCTTTCAGGAGCAGACCGGACTGTACGGGCCGCTCGTGATCGAGCCGCGAGGCGGTGAACGCTTTCCGGCCGATCGCGAATACGTGGTGATGCTCTCGGACTGGACCGACGAGGATCCGGAAGCCGTGCGACTGTCGATGCTGCGCTCGTAGTCGATCGGCCGACGGCGCTCATGCATGTCGCCGCGCGCCGGGCGCGTCACCCAGCTCGTCGAGGATCGGACAATCCGGTCGGTGATCGCCATGGCAGGCCCGCGCAAGTTTTTCCAGCGTGCGTTTCATGGCCGCCATCTCTTCCATGCGACGTTCCAGATCGGCAACGTGCGAGAGCGCGATGCGCTTCACGTCCGCGCTCGCGCGTCGACGATTGTGCCAGAGCTTGAGCAGGTCGGTGATCTCGGCCATCGAGAAACCCAGGTCGCGCGAGCGTCGGATGAAACGCAAGGTGTGCACTTCGTTATCCGTGTATTGACGATAACCCGCATCGGTGCGGCCTATCTTCGGCAACAGCCCCAGAGATTCGTAGTGGCGCACCATCTTCGCGGACACACCCGAGCGCGTTGCCGCCTGACCGATGTTGAAGGGTTCCGCCGCTGTCGCTGTCTGGTTCATCTTTGACTTCCTTTCCATCTGCGCAATAGCAATGCATTGCTGACCACGCTCACGCTGCTGAACGCCATCGCCGCACCGGCAACCACCGGGCTCAACAACCCGAAGGCCGCGAGCGGAATGCCGATCACGTTGTATGCGAAGGCCCAGAACAGGTTCTGGCGGATCTTCGCGTAAGTGCGTCGCGAGATGTCGATCGCGTCCGCGACCAGCGCCGGATCGCCGCGCATCAGGGTGACGCCGGCCGCGTGCATCGCGACGTCAGTGCCGGTGGACATCGCGATGCCCACGTCCGCCGCCGCCAGCGCGGGAGCGTCGTTGATGCCGTCACCAACCATCGCCACCCGCACATTGCCCACCTTGAGTTGCGTGATGATCGTCGCCTTGTCTTCGGGCAAGACCTCGGCGCGGACTTCGTCTATACCGAGTTGCCGGGCAACCGCTTCCGCGCTTCCACGGTTGTCGCCGCTGATGAGCACGATCTTCACGCCCTGCGCATGCAGACCATGCACGGCAAGAGCGGCGCCGGGCTTGACGGTGTCGCCGAATGCGAGCAGTCCGATCAGGTGCGGCTGTTCTGTGCCCTCGGTCACGTCGGCCAGCCACGATACGCTGCGGCCTTGCGAGGCGAGTTCGGCCGCGCGGGATTCCAAAGCAGCGAGGTCGACTTTCAGTTCGCTCATATAGCGGCTGCTGCCCAGTCGCAGTTCGCGTCGATCCACCAGCGCGGCCACGCCGCGGCCGGGAACGGCTCTTACCTCGCTTGCGACAGGAGTGGCGGCAGGTGCGGCGATGCTTCCGCTTTGCGCCGTTAGCGCCGCGTCGAGGACCGCCCGCGCCAGCGGATGTTCGCTGCCCACCTGTATCGCCGCGCTTGCCGCGAGCAGCGCCGCGGTGTCGCCTTCGACCGCGTGCGCCTCGATCAATCGCGGCTTGCCTTCGGTCAGGGTGCCCGTCTTGTCGAACGCGACAAGCTTGACATCATGGGCAAGTTCGAGCGCCTCGGCGTCCTTGATCAGGATGCCGTGGCGCGCGGCGACGCCGGTGCCGGCCATGATCGCCGTCGGGGTCGCCAGCCCGAGCGCGCACGGGCATGCGATCACGAGGACCGCCACGGCGTTGAGAATCGCCGTCTCCCAGTTGCCGCTTGCGATGCCCCAGCCAAGCAGCGTGACGAACGCGATACCGATCACCACCGGCACGAACACCGCGCTCACGCGATCGACGAGGCGCTGCACCGGCGCTTTCTCGGCCTGCGCCGATTCGACCATCCGCACGATGCGCGCGAGCGTCGATTCGGCGCCCACAGCCGTTGTGCGCACCAACAGTAGGCCTTCGCCGTTGACCGCGCCGCCGGTCACCTGGTCGCCCGCGTGCTTCGCGACCGGCAGGCTTTCGCCGGTGATCAGCGATTCGTCGACCTCGCTCGCGCCCTCGAGTACGGCGCCATCGACCGGCACGCGCTCGCCGGGACGCACCACCACCTGATCATCGACGCGTACTTCGGCCATCGGCAATTCGATGTCGCGGCCGTCGCGACGCACGCGCGCGATGTCGGGGCGTAGCGCATTGAGTGCGCGGATCGCTTCGGTGGTCTGGCGCTTGGCGCGCGTCTCCAGCCACTTGCCGAGCAGCACCAGCGTGATCACGACCGCCGAGGCTTCGAAGTACAGGTGTGCGATACCGTCTGCGCCGGGCCGCAGCAACTCATAGACGCTTAGGCCGTATGCTGCCGATGTGCCAAGCGCAACCAGCAGGTCCATGTTGCCGCTCTTCGCTTTGACCGCTTTCCAACCGGCGCGGTAGAAGCGCGCACCGAGCCAGAATTGAACCGGCGTGGCCAACGCGAATTGCCACCAGCCACTCAACATCGCGTGCTGGCCGAAGAGGGCGGAAAGCATCGGCAACAGCAGCGGCGCAGACAACCCGGCCGCGAGGGCGACCGGCCACCACGCGTTGCGGAAGGAACGGACGGTGATCACCGCGGCATCCGGACGTATGCGAGCCGTGTAGCCCGCGCGATCTATCGCCGCGACCAGCCCATCGATCGCTCCACTGCGTGTCTGCCAAACCTCAGCCGTCTCGGTCGCGAGATTGACCTGCGCCGACGTCACGCCCGGCACTTGCTTCAGCGCTTTCTCGACGCGCGCGACACACGATGCGCAGGTCATGCCGTCGATCTGCAGGCGCACACTTTGCTCGCCTCTGTCGGGGCTGGAAAGCGAAGGGGAAAGTGCGATGGCGTTGTTCATGAGTGGTTTCGCAAACAGCAAGGCTGCGTTCTGTGAGTCGCATTCAACGGCGACCAACCCAGTCTAGACCTTGCCACGATGGAAAGGTCAAGGGACTTTTGTCGAAACCGATATGGCGGATGACGGTCCTGCAAAAAATCGCTTGACCTTCCCATCGTTGGAAGCATTGAGTGAATTTCCACGACCGTTCACCCAAGGAGTTTTGATGCTCGAATTCAATGTCGAAGGAATGAGCTGCGGCCACTGTGTCAGCCGGGTGACCAAGGCCGTCAAGGACGCCGATCCTGCCGCCCGGGTCGAGGTCGATCTGGCACACCACAAGGTGCGCGTTGAAACCGGCGAAGATAGAACGACGGTCGCCGCGGCCTTGACGGATGCGGGCTATCCACCGGA
>JBBSGB010000067.1:0-13357 GCA_038254545.1 Burkholderiales bacterium
CACCCAGCAAAGGCGCGATCGGCGCGATCGAACAGGCGCATGCGACAACGGCCATGCAGGTCCGGCGCGCGACGCGCCAGGCAAGCGCACGAAGTAACTCGAAGGAAGAAAAAATCGACACGGCTTGCGCTAACTTTGAAGAATTGCGCATCGTATCGACGTAGGGGCGCGCGAGCAACTGTGAATACAGCGCAAG
The DNA here is from genome assembly GCA_038254545.1 of Burkholderiales bacterium. GTDB lineage: Bacteria > Pseudomonadota > Gammaproteobacteria > Burkholderiales > Burkholderiaceae_D > CAHJXF01. The sequence goes on from JBBSGB010000067.1 coordinate 197, forward strand.
TCCTCGAACCTGTCGCGGCCCCGGATTGCCGCGGGCGCGGCATGCCGAGCCCGCGCCACCAGCGCGCGTCACCAGCAAACTAAGCGATCGCTTGCGCGCCCAGAAAGCGCAACACGTCTGCCTTCTTCGCCATTGTGTCCGCGACGCCGAGCGCGATCAGCTCGCGCGTGTATTCCGATTCGAACAGCAGATCGCTCGCAAGCGCAGCGCCGCTGCCGGTGCTCGCGCTCGAGCCAGGCTGCGAGGCGTGCGCGCCTTCGACGCCGATCGCGCCGAGCAACGCGCGAACCGGACGCGGGAGGCTCATCACATGCCGCGCGGCGATGTCGTCGAGGCGCTGCGATGGCGCGATCACCAGCACGTCGACCGGTCGCAACGCACTTGCCGCGCGCACTTCCGGCGGCAACAACGAGAGCGTGTGATTGATCCGGCCGAGGCGTTCGATATCGACCGCGAGTCCATCGAGAAAGATGCTCGACAACGCATGACCCGCGACCTGCGCGAGCGGCGGATAGCCGGCCGCCATCGACCTCGCAGGATCGTCGGCTGGCTCGTACATGCGGCCTGCGCCGATCACCAGAATCTTTTCGGCGCCCAGATGAATCGCAGGGCTGATCGGCGCGAGCTGGCGCATCGAGCCATCGCCGAAATACTCTCTGCGGCCGAACAGCTCGAGACTGCGCGCCGGAAACACGAATGGAATCGCGACGACGCGAGCAGATGCTCGATTCCGATCGGCCCGCGCACGGCCAGTCGTTGACTGCGCGTCCATGGCGCAATCGCCTCGCGGCACTGATAGAAGGTCACGTGCTGGCCCGAGGTATAACTCGACACCGTGATGGCCAGCGCGTGCAGGCAACGGCTCTCGAACAGGTCGTCGAGGCGATCGGCATCGATCATGTGCGCGAGCAATTCGGCCAGCGGCGCATTGTCGAGCAGCGACCTGGGACCGAATTTCTTTCCGCCCAACGCCCACTTCCGCAAGGCCCATCCGAAGGTGAGCGCGGTCAGCCAGCGCGCGCCGCTGCGCACCACGCCGAACGAGTCAGCGCGATAGACCTGCGCGGCGGTGAAGTTCTCCCACACGCGTGCGATGCGCGCGACCACGGCACCGAAGTGGTCTGCGCCGCACGCCAGCGCGGCGGCATTGATCGCGCCGGCGGACGTGCCCACCAGCACCGGAAACGGACACGCGATCGGCATGTCGCTGCGCGCGAGCAGATCGGCGATGGCCTTCAGCACGCCAACCTGATAAGCCGCACGCGCGCCGCCTCCGGAGAGGATCAACCCAGCCGCGGCGTGCCTGCCCGACGAGCGGGATCGGGCGGCGATGCGTCGCTCATGGCCTTGCATGACGGTCGATCGTCGCCGCCGCTATCGTTCGCGGTGTCGCCGTCGTGATCGTCACGGTCATCCTTGCGGTCACATCCGGTGCCCACGTCGCGTTCATCGTCCCGTTTCATCGGCACGCGAATGCGATACTCAAGCGATGCAGATGAAACAACGCTGGATACCCTGGCTGCTGGCTGCGATGGTGTGCGCGCTCGCAATCCTCACGCGCCAGTTCCTGATACAGCCGCCCGAGATCGCGCACCGCTGCGATACGACGACGCTATCGCTAGTCACACCCGGCCCGTGGTGGTGCAGCGTACGGGCGGCGATCATCATGAGCTACGCATGGGGCGGCCTGTTCTATGCTGCGATCGCGCTGTCGCTGGCTGCGTTGTGGCTTCGCCGCGCATGGGTGGGTTTCGTGACGCTCGCGGTCGGCCTGGTCGCGATCGTCTGGTACAGCTACGAGCCGGGTGCGATCGCGATCACGGTCGGAACGCTGGTGCTTGCGAGGGGGCAGGCAGAGGGGCGCGTTGCTCGCCGACCCGGGCGCGTCGCCCGCTTTTGAGTCCGCTGTTGGCCCATGCCGATACCGCGAACGTCACGCACAGCAGCGCCCACAGGTCGGCGCTCGCGTTGATCGGCAATTCCATCGCGACGATCACGACCGCACCGACGACGAGCCCGATCGAAAGGATCTTCTCTTCGATCTCGCGTGATGCCGCAGGAATTCGCGATGACCTTGCCGAATCGATATAGCCCGTTAGCGCAAGCATCGCGTAGCCGACGATCACCGGCGCGAACAGCAACGACGGGAAGTCGCGGTAGCGCGCATCGAAGACCATCAGCAGGTTGACGATGGTCGCGGCGATCAGCCAGAAGCCTTGCAGCGCGCCGTTCAGAAGAGCTGCCCGGTCGCCACCGGCTTCGCGCTTTCCGAATGCCTCGGCCATCGATACGCAACCCGGCCCACGATCGCCCGGGCTTCGCGCGACCCACCGCGCCACTTGCTCGGCGATGTAGGTCGCCGTCGCGACCGCGACCGCAGTCGTGACGATCGTGAGCGCCCATTCGAAAACATCGCGATTGGCGAAGACGAAGTGCCGCACCTGGGCCGCCGCGATTGCGCCGATGAAGAAACCCGCGAGCGCGCGCGCTACGGTCGGGCCCGACACGAGGCGCGAACGCGGCTTGCCGAGTAGGAGACCGAAGAGCCCGAATCCCACCGCGCACGCGAATCCCACGATCAGTCCGACCCACCACCGATCCTCTTCGGTGACCGGCCCGCTCAACGGAAACTTGTCGCGCAAGTCGTCGTCGTAGAGACCCCAGTAACCGCCGACGGTGCCTTCGAGCTTCTTCTTCCACGGCTGGTCGAAGGCCTCGATCACGTTGTACGGCAGCTTCGCCTGCTCGACGAAAGTCATGAACTCGCGAAAGAAGCGTGCTTCGTTGACGCGGCTGGGCATCGCCTGCCAGCGCTGCCGCCCTTCGCTCGGCCAGCCGGTCTCGCCGATCAGGAATTCGCGGCCCGGAAACACGGCCTGCATCTTTCGGTAGATCGCATCGACATGCGCGATCGCGCCGTCGATCGCGACCGGCTTGTCTTCCCAGTACGGCAGGATGTGGATGGTGATGAAGTCCACCGCGGGCGCGACTTCGCGGTATTTCAACCAGAACTCCCACACGTCGGCATACGTCACCGGCAGCCCGGTCGCAGCCCGCACCGCGCGCAAGTGGTCGGCGATGGTTCGTTGCGGCAGTTCGCCGCGCAACAGCACTTCGTTGCCGACCACGATCGCGCGGATCACATCGCGCTCGCGATTGGCCACTTTGACGGCGAGCGCGATCTCCTCGGCGTTCTCGATCGGATCGCGCGACAGCCAGGCGCCGAGCAACACCTTCATGCCATAGCGCCGCGCGACCGCGGGAACCTGGTCGAGACCCTGCCCGACGGAGTAGGTGCGCACGCAATCGAAGTGCCGCGACAAGGCCTTCAGGTCTTCGTCGATGCGTTCGGGCGTGACGCGATAGCCGAGCGTGAACGGCGACTCACCCACCTTGCGATACGGCGCATACGACACGCAGGCGATGCGGCCCGAAGGCGCAGCGGCCAATGCGACAGGAATGCCGAGCCGCACCCAATACCAGGCGGATGCGAGGGTCGCGACTGCAAGAAGCAGCAGGATGGCGGCGCGTGCGCGCATATGCCGTCGTGGTTGGTCGGTCGCGATCATGCTGGTCTTCTTTCGGTGGGGCATTCTACCGAGACGCTTTGCCGCATCGCTAGAATCCTTGTCATGCCCAGCGCCATGCATGCTTTTCCTTCAACCGCGACTGCGCCCCAAGCCTTCGACATCTGCATCGTCGGCGCGGGTCCCGCTGGATCGACCGCGGCGCATCTGCTCGCGCGTCAAGGCCTCTCGGTCGCGTTGGTCGATCGCGCCCGTTTCCCGCGCGACAAGACCTGCGGCGACGGCATCACGCCGCGCGGCGCGCGCGTGCTCAAACGTATCGGCGCGCTCGATCTCGTCTCCCGTGAAGGCTACGCGTGCCGCGGCGTCGATGTGCGCGGGCACGGCGTCGATGGCGACGCCGTCGAGTTCACGATGCGCTTCGATCGGGGTCGCCGCCGCGGCAACGTCAGCGACAGCGGCAGCGACTCCTTCGGCGAGCCGCGCGACCTGATCGTGCTGCCGCGTTTCGCGCTCGACGCCTTGCTATTGCAGCACGCACTGCGCGCAGGACCAACGCTGTTCGATGCATGCAAGGTCGTCGCGATCGAAACGCACGACACGCACGCGCGCGTGCTCACCGATTCGGACCTCTCGATCGATGCGGCGATGGTCGTGCTCGCGACGGGCGCCGAGTCGCAGTTGCTGCGCGCCTGCGGCCTGCTCGACAAGAAGCCGCCGCTCGAACACGCCGCGCGCGCCTACTTCGAGAATGTCGAAGGCCTCTCCGACCGCGTCGTGCTGTTCTTCGACGGCGTCGATCTGCCGGGTTATGGATGGATTTTTCCGACGTCGCCCACCACCGCCAACATCGGCTGTGGCGTCTTCGCGCAGGACAGAGTCGAGACGAGACCGCGACCGATGCTGCAATCGAAGCGTCTCGAGCAACTGCTTGCGACCCATCCGATGCTGGTTCGCATGTTGGCGAACGCGACCCGCATCGGACCGATGCGCGCTTATCCGCTGCGTACCGACTTCAGGAGCGAGTTCGCCGGACGCGGCCGGCTCATGGTCATCGGCGACGCCGCCGGCCTGGTCAATCCGATCACCGGCGAAGGCATCGACTACGCGCTCGAATCGGCCGAGTTCGTGGCAGCGGCGATTGCGGCGCAATGGCCAGCGACCAAGTCATCGATCAACGCCTCACACGCGCATCGCATCACCGAAGATTATCGAGCACGCCTTTCGAAGCGCTTCACGACGCGCTTCGCGCTTTATCGAGCCGCCCAGCGTCTCGCGCTGACGCCCGAGCGCATGCCCGCGCTGCTCACGCAAGCCGCACGCGCGCCTGCGCTGCAACGGCTGGTGATCGACGGACTGTTCGGCCGCGCGAAGCCTTCGCATCTCTTCAAGCCGGCAACGCTATGGCAAGTCGCGCGCCTGTTGATGCGCGCCGCTGCGCGGCGGGTCGGCACTCGCCGCTAGCAGACGATTGAGCCGCCGAGGTCGAAGGGATCGCAGGAGCGCGCGATGCCTTGGCTGCAGCTCACTGCAATCTGGCGTTCGCGTCGACCACCGTCAGCGCCGTGAGATTGACGATGCGGCGCACGGTGGCCGACGGCGTGAGGATGTTGACCGGCGCCGAACACCCGAGCAGCAAGGGGCCGATGGCGATGTTGTGGCCGGCCGCGGTCTTCAACAGGTTGTAGGCGATGTTGGCCGCGTCGATATTGGGCAGCACCAGCAGGTTGGCTTCGCCCGAAAAGCTCGTGTCCCTCGCGACTTCGCGGCGCAGCCGCTCGTCGAGCGCGCAGTCGCCGTGCATCTCGCCATCGACTTCGAAATCGACGCGGCCCCCGCTGCGGTCGGGGGTTGCGCGCCCGCGTTTGCGTTCATTCATGCGTTCGTTCAGAAGACGCAAGGTCTCGCGCATCTTGAGCGCGGAGGGGGCATTCGACGAGCCGAAGTTCGAATGCGACAGCAGCGCCACCTTGGGCACGATGCCCACGCTGCGCATCGCGTCGGCCGCCATGATCGTGATCTCGCAGAGCTCCTCGGCGCTCGGGTCGTTGTTGATATGCGTATCGACCAGGAACACCTGCCGCCCGGGCAAGATCAATCCGTTCATCGCCGCATAGATCTTTGCGCCGGGCGCATGACCGAGCACCTGGTCGATGAAGGCCAAGTGGCGATGGACGGTGCTGATTGTGCCGCAGATCATGCCGTCGGCCTCGCCCTTCTTGATCAGCATCGCGCCGATCAGCGTGGTCCGCCGGCGCATCTCGAGGCGCGCCATCTGTTCGGTCACGCCACGTCGCATCATCAGCGCGTGATAGGTCTGCCAGTAGTCGCGATAGCGCTCGTCGTGCTCGGTGTTGACCACCATGAAGTCGGCGCCCGCCTTCAGGCGCAACCCGTACCGCGCGATGCGTTGCGCGATCACCTCGGGACGCCCGATCAGGATCGGCGTCGCGATCTTCTCGTCGACGGCCACCTGCACCGCGCGCAACACGCGCTCCTCCTCGCCTTCGGCGAACACGATGCGCTTCTTCTCGGGCGCGACCACGCGCGCCGACGCGAAGATCGGCTTCATCAGCGTGCCGCTCTGATAGACGAACTGCACGAGGCGCTCGCGATAGGCGTCCATGTCCTCGATCGGACGCAGGGCGACACCCGAGTCCATCGCGGCCTGCGCGACCGCCGGCGCGATCTTGACGATCAGTCGCGGATCGAAGGGCTTGGGGATCAGGTACTCGGGGCCGAACGACGCGTCCTCGATGCCGTACGCAGTGGCTACGATGTCGCTCTGCTCGCGGCGCGCGAGTTCGGCGATCGCGTTCACGGTGGCGATCTCCATCTCGCGCGTGATGGTGGTCGCGCCGACGTCGAGCGCGCCGCGAAAGATGAACGGGAAGCAGAGGACGTTGTTGACCTGGTTCGGATAGTCGGTGCGGCCGGTCGCCAGGATCGCATCGGGGCGCACCGCCTTCGCGAGCTCGGGAAGGATCTCGGGCGTGGGGTTGGCGAGCGCGAAGATGATCGGCTTGGCCCCCATCGAGGCCACCATGTCCTGCTTTAGCACACCGCCCGCCGACAGGCCGAGGAACACGTCGGCGCCCGCGATCACTTCAGCAAGCGTGCGCGCGGAAGTCTCCTGCGCGAAGCGTTCCTTGTCGGGGTCCATCAATTCGGCGCGGCCCTTGTAGACGACACCGGCGAGATCGGTCAACCAGATGTTCGCGATCGGCAGGCCGAGGTCGACTAGCAGATCGACGCACGCGAGCGCAGCCGCCCCGGCGCCCGACACGACCAGCTTCACGTCCTTGATGCTCTTGCCCACGACCACCAGGCCGTTGGTCATCGCGGCGCCGACGATGATCGCGGTGCCGTGCTGATCGTCGTGAAACACCGGAATCTTCATGCGCGTGCGCAGCGCGCGTTCGATCTCGAAGCACTCGGGCGCCTTGATGTCTTCGAGGTTGATGCCGCCGAAGGTGGGCTCGAGCGCGGCGATCACTTCGATCAATTTCGCGGGATCGCGCTCGCTGATCTCGATATCGAACACGTCGATGCCGGCGAACTTCTTGAACAGCACGCCCTTGCCTTCCATCACCGGCTTGGCCGCGAGCGCGCCAATTGCGCCCAGGCCGAGCACCGCGGTGCCGTTGGTGATCACGCCGACCAGGTTGCCGCGAGCGGTATAGCGAAACGCGTTGTTGGGATCGCTGACGATTTCTTCGCATGCTGCGGCCACGCCCGGCGAATAGGCGAGCGCGAGGTCGCGCTGGTTGATCAGCGACTTGGTCGGCGTGACCGAGATCTTTCCCGGGGTCGGGTACTCGTGATACTCGAGCGCGGCGCGGCGCAGTTCGGTCTGCTTGTCCATAGGCTGAGCCGGCGGGGGCTCGACCGGTGCGGGATCGGGAGGACGCATGGGATCGGTCATGATGGCTTTCGATGGGTCGTGAACGCGCGGATGATCGCAAGCGAGTGGCGGCAATTATCCGTCATCCCCCCCACTTAAAGGCAAGGGGATAGCTGCAGGCACTATCATCACGCGATCGTCACTTCACCAGTCATCGTCATGGACCGCAGCCACGCACTCGCCCTCGCCGCGCGCACCGGGAACATCGAGCCCTTCTATGTGATGGAGCTCATGAAGCACGCGCACACGCTCGAGCTTGCGGGTCGCAACATCATCCACATGAGTGTGGGCGAGCCCGACTTCACGGCGCCGCAAATCGTGATCGATGCGCTGACCGCGGCCATGCAGCGCGGCGACACGCACTACACCGCGGCGACCGGCATCTATCCGCTACGGCGCGCGATCGCGCAGTTTCTCAAGGCGAGGCATGGGGTCGATATCGATCCGTCCCGCATCATCATCACCGCCGGCGCATCGGGCGCGTTGCTGCTGACGATGGCCGCGGTCGTCGATCCGGGTCGGGAAATCCTGATGCCCGATCCCTCGTATCCGTGCAATCGCCATTTCGTCGCGGCTTTCGATGGCGTCGCGAAATTGATTCCGTCGGGACCCGAGCACCGTTTCCAGTTGACGGCCGGGGTCGTCGAACAGCATTGGACCGCGGCTACGCGGGGCGTGCTGATCGCGTCGCCGTCGAATCCGACCGGCACCTCGATCGCGCCGGCCGAACTGCAACGCATCATCGAGACGGTCGCGGCCAGGAAGGGCATTGCGATCGTCGACGAGATCTACCTCGAGCTGTCGTACGAAGGCGTGGGCGAAATGCATCATCGCTCGGCGCTCGAATTTTCCGACGACGTGATCGTCATCAACAGCTTCTCGAAGTACTTCCACATGACGGGCTGGCGGCTGGGCTGGGCGGTGGTGCCCGAAAGCATGGTGCCCACCTTCGAGAAGCTCGCGCAGAACTTCTTCATCTGCGCGTCAACCCCGGCGCAATACGCGGCGCTGGCGTGCTTCGAGCCCGAGGCGCTGGCCATCTACGAAGCGCGCAAGGAGGAATTCAAGCGGCGGCGCGACTACATCGTTCCCGCGTTGCGCGCGATCGGCTTCGAAGTGCCGGTGACGCCCGACGGCGCGTTCTATGTCTATGCGGACTGCAGCCGCTTTCTCACGCGCGACCTGCCCGACAGCAACGCGCTCGCGCTGCACATCCTCGACGAGGGAGGCGTGGCCCTCGTGCCCGGAAAGGACTTCGGGCACAACCAGCCGGAGCGATGGCTGCGGCTTTCCTATGCCACGTCGATGGAGAACCTGCGCGAATCGGTGGCGCGCATGACGCAACTATTGGTGGGCGACAAGCGCAGCGTGGCTTGAAGATCCTGCCGCGTCGGAATCACAACCAGCAACTCACAGCGATGCGAGGCGCGCCTGTTCAGTATTGGACGACGCGGCCGTCGCATCGACATTGTCGGCTTCGGTCTTGTCGTTCGCATCGGTCGCTTGCTGCGGAGCATTGAATTTCTTGCCCGCTACCGGAATCGGTTCGATGCGTGGCCTCGCGACGCCGCGCACCGCCTGCTGAATGCGATCGCGTTCCTGCAACACGCGCGCGCCATAGCCGTTGTCGTCGCCGTTGCCCGCGCCGACGTAAAGACGCAAGCCATCGGCAATCGATCCGCCGCGACGGATGCAGTCCTTCAACACCACCGCACCGACGCGCACGTTGGCGACCGGATTGAGCGCGATATTGGCGCCGCCAAAATCGGCCAGCTTGTCGCGATGCACCTTCGCCATCAGTTGCATCAGGCCCGAAGCGCCCGCGGTACTTTGCGCAAACGGATTGAAACCCGACTCGATTGCCATCACCGCCAGCAGCAAAGTAGGGTCCATCCGCAAATCCTTGCCGGTCGCATAGGCCGCATCGACCACCAGTGCGATCGCATCGTTGTTGACGCGATATTTGCGCGAGATGTAGCGGCTGACCTCGCGCTCTTCCTTCGTCAGCGCGGGACCGGCCATGCCTGCGACGGCACCCGCTTCATTTGCGCCTTGTGCCCGACCGTCATCGGACACCTTGCGCATGGTGACTGCGTCGTCCTCCGGCGGCGACAGATCGCCGTTCATCAAGCCCAGAAGACGGCTGGCTTCCTCGGTCCGATTGGCGATGCGACTTCCGGAGCGCGCGGACGTGTGCTCGTCCAACGGATCGAGTCCCGCGGGATCCAGTTGCGCCGACTGCGTCACCGCCTTGTGCGGGATCGACATCCACTGCCCCACCGTGTGGGCATATTCGGGCTGCGTGACCAAGAGCGCAGCGAGCGCAACGGCGAAAAGACCCACGGTCGAGAGGCTGTGCTGCATCAGCTTGATCGACGTTTGTCTGACGGCGCGCCATTCACCGCGCAGTCGTTGCAGATTGACAGATTGCAAGTTCATTGTTGCTCCTGTTGCTGAGGATCGAGCACCTCCACGCGTTTGCCGCGCGACCGACGACCGACCTCTTTTCCAGTGCGCTGAAGGCGAACAGCGTCGCCTGCGTCCCGAGGGACCGACACACTCATATCGGACGAGACCAATGCTCGATCAAAAGAACATGCGCGTCCGGAGAATCCGCTTGACGTGGATGCGATGCATCGACACAAAGCAAAACCGACAGCGACGAGCTTGAAGCTATGCTGCGTGCTTGCGAAATTACTCTTGGCCCTTGCGGCCTGAGCGATTCCAGCGACGCAAAGTAACGAACGCGCTCTCGACGGTCAATCAGGGAAATGTTAAATCGCGCCCTCCCGGCCGGTCGCGCGCGCCACACGCACAATTCACTCGGGTCAGATGAAGCAAAAATACGAGGACTTGCGGGATTTTTCAGCGCAACTGGAGCGAACCGGCCAATTGACGCGCGTCGTCGCGCCAGTCTCTCCAACACTCGAAATTACGGAAATCTGTGATCGCGTCTTGCGCAGTGGCGGACCCGCGCTGCTGTTCGAGCATCCGACCACGGGAAAAATGCCGGTCCTCGCCAACCTCTTCGGAACGGTTGAAAGAGTTGCTGCCGCGATGGGACGAGAGATAGGCCGAGATGCGGGCCAAGACTCGAACGCCGCGTTGCGCGAGGTCGGCGTTTTGCTCGCGCGCCTGAAGGAACCCGAGCCGCCCCGCGGCCTGAAAGACACGGGACGCATGATCGCGATGATCAAGGCCTTGCGCGACATGGCGCCGCGCGAAGTACGCAGACCGGTGTGCCAGGACCACGTCGTCGAAGGTGCCGAGGTCGATCTCTCGCGCCTGCCGGTGCAGACCTGCTGGCCCGACGATGCTGGTCCGCTGATCACGTGGGGGCTGGTCATCACGCGCGGACCGCAGAACGTCGCGAACCCGAAGAAGCGCCAGAACCTGGGTATCTATCGGCAGCAGGTGATCGCAAGGAACCAGGTGATCATGCGCTGGCTCGCGCATCGCGGTGGTGCGCTCGACTTCCGCGAGTTCCGTCGCGCGAATCCGGGCGCGGCGTTTCCGATTGCCGTCGCGCTCGGCGCCGATCCCGCTACCATGCTGGGCGCGGTCACGCCGGTTCCCGACTCGTTGTCCGAATATCAATTCGCGGGACTCTTGCGCGGGGGCCCGACCGAAGTCGCACGCTGCACGAGCTCGGACCTGCAAGTGCCTGCGCGCGCCGAGATCGTCCTCGAAGGTTCGATTCCTGTGGCCGCACAGGGTTATTCGGGACGCAGCGAACACGGCATCGAGGTCGAGGAACGCGACGGCTACCTGCACGCTCTTGAAGGACCGTTCGGCGATCACACCGGCTACTACAACGAGCGCGACTGGTTCCCCGTCTTTCAGATCGATCTCATCACGATGCGCAGCGATCCGATCTATCACTCGACCTATACCGGCAAGCCGCCCGACGAACCGGCCATCCTCGGCGTCGCATTGAACGAAGTGTTCGTGCCGATCCTGCAGAAGCAGTTTCCCGAGATCGTCGATTTCTATCTGCCGCCCGAAGCTTGCAGTTACCGCATGGCGATCGTCAGCATCAGGAAGAGCTATGCGGGCCACGCCAAGCGCGTGATGTTCGGCATCTGGGGTTTCCTGCGCCAGTTCATGTACACCAAATTCATCGTCGTCGTCGATGACGACGTGAACGTACGGGACTGGAAAGATGTGGTGTGGGCGATTACGACGCGCGTCGATCCGACGCGCGACACGATGTTGGTCGATCACACGCCGATCGACTATCTCGATTTCGCATCGCCGGTGTCGGGGCTCGGCTCGAAGATGGGGCTCGATGCCACCAACAAGTGGCCGGGCGAAACCACGCGTGTATGGGGGCGTGCGATCGCGATGGACGCGGCCGTGAAGGCGCGCGTCGATGCGATGTGGGACAGCCTCGGGCTCGCGTGACCGAACGAGCGCGAGGCCACGCCGTATCGACGCCTGTGTCGATGCCGCCGTCGGCCTCGCGCCCTCGCCTCAGCGCCGCACGGCCGCCGCGGTGTCGTCGCGATACGTGTCATCGCGATAAGTCGTGCCGTAGAACTTGTGCACACCGGTCGCCCAGGTCTTGTCGGCCATGTCGGGCCAGTCATCGTCGTCGAAGCCCGGCGCATCCTTGAGCCTGTCCTTGCTGATGTCGAGCGTGAAGCGATGATTGGCGGTGTCGAGCTTCAGCGCTTCCCACGGCACCGCAAACAGCTTGGTGCCCATGCCGAGGAATCCGCCGAACGACAGCACCGCGTATGCGACCTTGCCGGTTTGCATGTCGAGCATGATCTCCTTGATGTCGCCCAGGTCTTCATCGGCCGTGTTGCAGACGTCGTTGCCGAGAAGCGTGTCGGCGCCCATCAGGCGCGGTCCGGGTCCATCGTGGCCTTCCGATGCATAGATGCCATAGCGATCCCTTGCCATATAGTCCGTGCGATCCGCAATTGAGTCGGTGCGATCCATGTCTGCTCCTCGAGAAAGTGCGCAGGCCCAACGGCCAGCGCTCGCGAAGTCGCCGCCAGAGACGATGCTTCGTTGTCGAGCGCCAAGACTACGCAGGACGTGTAGAGGCCGGGCTGGGTGTACGGCGGATAAGCCGCTCGGATTGATGGACGAAACGCTACGCAAGAATTCCCGCGTGACGACGATTCCTTGGACAGTCGTTCGAGAGCGCGACCCACACGGATTTGGGACAATCACTCACTTCAATAGTCGGAGGAAATATGCGGTTCGATGGACGAGCGGTTCTTGTGACGGGCGGCGCGAACGGCATCGGCCTCGCGTGCGCGACGCGTTTTGCAGGCGAAGGCGCGACCGTCGCGATCGCCGACCGCAATCGCGATGCGGGTGAGCGGGCGGCAGCAAGAATCGGCGCGCGCTTCTTTGCCACCGATGTGGCGAACAAGCGCGAAGTCGATGCGACGGTGGCCGCATTCGCCGGTCAGGTCGGACGCATCGATGTGCTGATCAACAACGCCGGCATCACGCATGCGGCCGAATTCCTGGACCTGGCCGAAGCGGACTTCGATCGCGTGCTGGCGATCAATCTCAAGTCGTGTTTTCTGGTGGGGCAGGCGATTGCGAAACACATGGTTGCGCGGCGCGCGGACCGGGGCGCCGATGCCGCTGACGCGCGCGAGACCGGCTGCATCATCAACATGTCGAGCGTCAATGCCATCCTCGCGATTCCAAATCAGGTCCCTTACGTGGTCAGCAAGGGCGGCATCGCGCAATTGACCAAGGTGA
>JBBSGB010000068.1:0-13219 GCA_038254545.1 Burkholderiales bacterium
CATTCGATGGTTCGAGGTCACCGAGACCCGCGGTCACGTTGCCGACGGAAAGATCGGGCACTGGCAGGTGACGATCAAGGTTGGCTTCACGCTGGAATAGGTCCGCGTAGCCCGAGGCCTGGCGCTGTCGCCCACGCCAGGTCCGACTCTGTTGCCGATACGTGTCGTCGCGAGCGGACGCTCGCGCGTTGTGCGTTGACTGAAACACCTTCGAAAGCATTCAATGAAACGCCTCGTGTGCATTGCCGCGCTGGCCGCGGTCGCCGTTCCGGTGTTCGCCTCCGACGTTTCCGGATCGCTCAACATTAACCAGCCGGGTCTTTACGGTCGTATCAATATCGGGAATTTCCCTCCGCCCCAGGTGATCTACGCGCAACCCGTGCTGATCCAGCAGGTTCCAGTTGCGCCGCAGCCCATCTATCTGCATGTGCCGCCCGGGCATGCGAAGAATTGGCGCAAGCATTGCGCGCGATACGACGCTTGCGGTCGCCCGGTCTACTTCGTGCAGGAAGACTGGTATCGGAACGTCTATGTTCCGCAATATCGGGAACAACGCGGGGAGCACCGCGAACATAGAGGCGATGACGATCAGCGCGGCGACGATGATCATCGCGGCAAGAAGGACAAGCACGGCGGCGGCCGCGGTAAAGGCAACAAGCACGACGATTGATCGGGAGGCACAGCGCCCCCAATACCGCGCTGTCAGGGCATCGCCTGACTTCGCGAGTGCTTAACCGACGAGCCGCATGTCGCTCGCCCTTCTCGCTTCGGCCGCCCACGGCGATATGCGCATCCAGCGGGCGAGGTCGTCGACCGGCAATTTCTTCAGGTACGAGAGCGACGAATAGCCGGTGCCATAGTCGTCGATCGACAGCTTGCAACCGAGCGCGGAGAAGCGATCGAGATCGTCGAGGGCGTGGCTGGTGTCCTCCAGGTTCGCGCTCTCGGGGATCTCGAGCCACACCGATTCCGCCTTGCAGCCGTGCGCGTCGAGCATCTGCGCGAAGCGCGTGGGCAGTTCGGCGTTCATCAGGTCACGCGCCGAGATGTTGATCGACACGTTGATCGCCAGCCCCTCGCGATGCCACGCTGCGCATTGCGCGATGGCGTGGTCGAGCACCCACAGGGCGCAGCGCGGGCAGATCGCCGACAGGAAGCGCCAGGACGGCGTCTCTCTCTAGCTGCAAACGGGATTTTGAAAAGAACGGGTTGCGGGTGGATCATCCGGTTTCCTGAAATGGAATGGAGAGCCGCATGAGCAATCTGGCCGCTTACGAACGTTTTCGCGAACTGCACGAACGCGCGGGCGCGTTCATCATGCCCAATGCATGGGACGGCGCGTCGGCGGTGCTGTTGAAGCGCGCCGGCTTCGAGGCGCTGGGCAGTTCGTCGATCGCGATCGCGTTCGCACTCGGCAGGCAGGATGGCCGGCACGCCGTGAGCCGCGAGGTCGCGGTGAGCAACGCGGCGCTGCTCGGCAATCTCACCGGATTGCCGGTCAATGGCGATCTCGAGGACGGCTTCGGGCCCGAGCCGGAGGACTGCGCGCTGACGGTTCGTGCCGCGATCGAAGCGGGTCTCGGCGGCCTCGGCATCGAGGACACGACTGCAAATCCGGACGATCCGATCCACTCGTTCGATGCGGCGGTCGCGCGCGTGAAAGCCGCCGCGCAGGCCGCGCGCGGACGCATCCTGTTGACGGGTCGCACCGATAACTTCATCAACGGTCGTGCGGACCTCGACGACACCATTCGCCGCCTCGTCGCATTCGCGGAAGCGGGTGCCGACGTGCTGTTCGCTCCGGGCTTGCCCGACCTGGACGCCATTCGCAAAGTCGTCAAGGCGGTTGCGCCCAAGCCCGTGAACGTGGTGGTCGGCCCGGCTTCGGGATTGGTGCCGCTCGCCACGTTGTCGGAGGCCGGCGTGAAGCGCGTGAGCCTGGGTGGATCGCTTTATCGGCGTTCGATGGCCGTGCTGGTCGATGCGGCCGAGGCATTGGCAAAAGGCGACATCGCATCGGCAGCGAAGGGAGTGCCGAGCAACGAGATCGCAGCGTTGCTGCCAGGCTACTTGGTCAAATAAGAGTCCCTGTTCCGGCACCGTCGCGACGATCGATGATCAGGAGCTGTCATGTTACTTCGTACCGTGCTCGTTGCCATATCGCTCACGCTCGGCTCGCCTGCCTTTGCGCAGGTTTCCGCGCAGTCCTCAGGGCTGGTTTCGGGGAACGCCCTCAAGGAGATGCTGGGCAAGGCATCCGACAGTGCGCTCGATCGATTGTCCAGGCCCGGCGCGTTCTCGGCTGATGACTCGATTCGCATCGCGTTGCCCGGAGCGGGCAAGGGCGTCGGCGATTTGATGACCATGGCGAGCAAGGCCGGCCTGACCGGTGACATCAACGGCAGTCTCAATCGGGCAGCCGAAGCGGCTGCAAGCCAGGCCAAGCCGATCTTTCGCGCGGCGATCAACAAGGTCTCGTTCAGTGACGCCGTGGGCATCCTTCGCGGCGGCAATACCGGCGCCACCGACTACCTGAAGAAGAGCACCGGCGGCGAGATCAGGGCGAAGCTGCTGCCGCTGATTCGGGCGGCGCTCGAGAAGACCGGCGTGCTCAAGCAGGCCTCGCAACTGAAGGCCTTCGGCATTGATGAGGCGAAGTTGATCGACTACGTAGCGGGCAAGACCTCGGACGGCATCTTCACCTACGTCGGCCGCGAGGAAACCAAGGCACGGCAGGATCCGATAGGAACGGCAGGAGCGCTATTGAAGGGGCTGAAGTTCTGAGTTGCGCGCGGTCGAAGCGTCAATGCAGCTTGACGCGAGGCTCGGTACGGCGCGTGATCATGCGCGCAAGGGTATCGAGCGCGACCTTCCAGTAGCCGTGCAGCGCAAGCTCGTGCATCTTGTAGAGCGACAGATACATGATGCGTGCGAACCAGCCGTCGACCCACAGCGTGCTTTTCGAAAGTCCCCGCGCGAGGCCGCTCATCAGATTGCCGACGGTCGAATACTCGCCCAGCGAAATCAGCGAGCCGAAATCGCGGTAGTGCCAATCGGTCAGCGGTCGTCCTGCCAGGCGCCGCGCGATCTGACCGACCATGTGCGACGCCTGCTGGTGGGCTGCCTGCGCGCGTGGCGGGATGGTCTGGCCTTGCCGGCCGATCCACGGGCACGCCGCGCAGTCACCGATCGCGAAGATGTTGTCGTCGCGTGTCGTCTGCAGGGTAGTGCGCACCACCAGTTGATGCGCCCGATTGGTTTCGAGCCCGTCGAAATGCTCGAGCACTTCGGAGGCCTTCACGCCGGCGGCCCACACCACGAGCTCGGCGGGGATCACTTCGCCGTCCGCGAGTTTTACGCCTTCGGCAATCACCTCGGCAACGCGCGCGGAGGTGCGTACCTGCACGCCGAGATCGGCCAGCAGCCGACTCACCGCCGCGGACAATCGCTCGGGCAGCGCCGGCAGGATGCGATCGGCGGCTTCGATCACGATCAGCCGGATGTCGTTCTCCGCGTCGATGCGGTCGAGGCCGAACGAGACGAGCACCCGCGTGGTGTTGCGCAGCTCGGCGGCCAGCTCGACGCCGGTGGCGCCGGCGCCGATGATCGCGACATGTAGTTGCCCCGGATGCAATGGCCCGGCCTGCGAATGAGCACGGATGCAGGCGTTGACCAGGCGTCGGTGAAAGCGTTCGGCCTGGCTCGCGTCGTCCAGCGAGATCGCGTGGTCGGCAACGCCGGGGGTGCCGAAGTCGTTGGTCAGGCTGCCGATCGCAACCACCAGCGTGTCGTAGGGGATGGCTCGCGCGCCGGCGACTTCCTCCTGCCCGTGGTCCACGAAAGGCGCGACATGCACGAGACGGGCGGCGCGATCGACATGGGTGGCCTCGCCGATGCGATAGCTGAAGTGATGCCAGTGCGATTGCGCGAGGTAGTCGGTCTGATGAACGCCGACATCCATGCTGCCGGCTGCGATTTCGTGCAGGTGCGGCTTCCAGAAATGTGTGCGCTCCTTTTCGATCAGCGTGACGTGCGCGCGACGCTTTTTGCCGAGCGTGTCGCCCAGGCGCGTTGCCAGTTCGAGGCCGCCGGCGCCGCCGCCGATGATGACGATGCGATGCAGGCCGGTTTCGCTTTGCTCGAGCGTGGCACTGCGAGGATTGGCGACGAGCGCAGACACGGCCGGATCGCTCAGCGTAAAAGCGAAGTTGCGACTGCCGTTGCGGGCGCGTACCGCGTCACACGGCAGGCTTCGCGATGGTTGCGTCGAGGACTTGTTCGGGCTCGTCGGCCTCGGCCTCGGTTTCGCGGTTGAGAATCACCTGCAAGTAGAGCGATTTGTAGAGCGGACGCTTGCCGGTTGCGACGTGATCCATCAGAGCCCCCCGTTTGCGAATGCGCCTTCGATGCGTCGTTGATGCGGCTGCCGGTCCGGCGTTCGACTCGCGTCGCTATGACGCGCCGATGTTCAGATGCCCGCGTACCACTCGTAACCCTGATCCTCCCAATAGCCGCCCTTGCCGCCGGCGATCTTCTCGAAGCTATCGACCAGTTCGATACGCATGACGTACTTGGCCATCTTGTAGCCCAACTGGCGCTCGACCCGCACGCGCAGCGGCGCGCCATTGGCGATCGGCAGCGTCTTGTCGTTGAGCTCGTAGGCGAGGATGGTCTGGGGATGAAAGGCATCCTCCATATCGATGCTTTCGTAATAGAAGCTGCTGCCATCCATCTCCATCGGATCGGCGCAATGGAACACCACGTAGCGCGCCGCGGGCTTGGGTTTCACGGTCTCGAGCAACGCGCCCAGACGTGCGCCTTTCCATTTGCCGATGGCACTCCAACCTTCGACACAATCGTGGCGGGTGATCTGGGTTCGGTTCGGCAGCGCGCGCACTTGCGCGAGCGAGAGGCTGGCCGCTTGCTCGACCAGCCCGCTCACTTCCAAGCGATATTCGTTGAAGCCGCTCTCCGCAAGCGCGGCATATTTCGGATTGCGTGGCATCGCCGTTCCGTTGCTGCGAAATTGCGGCGACAGGTCGGCCTCACTGAATTCCTCGGCCATCGACTTGCGCGTGAGGACGAGACGCTGCGCCGCGTGGCTGACGGATTCGCCGGCGCCGAGAACCTTCGAACCCCATGACGATTGCGACACGCGGTCGCAGCCCGCGAGCAGCGCCGCTCCGGCGCCTCCGACGGCACGCGTGAGCCATTGGCGACGTGTCAGCTTGCTGGATTGGCTCATGGCTCTTTCCTCGCACTTGCGTCCGGCGTATCGACTGGCGCCGTGACCCTCCCAGTGACTCTGTATCGTCCGGTGATCATAGACCGCAGATTGTTCCAGAGCCCGCTGATGATGACTTCGAACACGTGGACCAGGACGAAGGCGACGATCAGCCACGCAGCGATGAAGTGCAGGGTCCGCGCCGATTGCCGGCCGCCGAACAGATCGACCCAACCGGTGATGGCGGTATCGAGGCCGGGCGACATCCCCAGTCCCATCAGGATCGTCAGCGGCAGCAGCACGAAGATCACCACCAGGTACGCCAGCTTCTGCAGCACGTTGTAATGCTTGGCCGCCTCCCCGGCAGGGTGCTTGAACTTGAGGTGATCGACGATCGACTGCCCGATGGTGCGCAATTCCGGCTGGCGCGGCGTGAGGTCGCGTGACAGGTGGCGGCTCGCGATCGAATAAGCGATATAGCAGAGGCCGTTGACGAGCAGGACCCACGCGAAGAAGAAGTGCCAGCGGCGCGCCATCGACAACCACTGATCGCTGGGGATCGTGAGCCAGGACGGAAAGCCACGCGCGGTCAGATCGCCTTCGCTGTTGTTGGAAGCGCCGAGGAAGCCGGTGGTATCGAATGCGTGCCCGAAGATTCGCGTGACGCCGGCAGCCGTGTCCCCGTCGGCATCGTCTTCGCTTCGCATTTCCACGATCGGCGGCTTGCCGTTGTACGACGACTTGCCCCAATAGAGCGCGGGGTGGGCGTTGAAGATGTTCAGGCCGCTCATGAGCAGGATCGTCAGAACGAATACGTTGATCCAGTGCATGATGCGCACCGGCAAGCGGTGGCGATAGTAGAGATAGCCGCTGTTGTCGTCGTGCGCGCGGACGGGACTTGACGCGGGCTGGGATTGCGCTTCCATCATTCCGATCTCCTGATGCGCTCTTGGTACCGCGAGCGAGTCGAGCAGTTGCATTTAGCCCTGAATTGCGACGCGACGACAACGTTTTTTTAGGGCTTCGCCGAGTTCTCCATCGACGCAGGATCTCCAAGCGCCTCGCGAACCGCAGCGATGAATTCGTCAGGACGATCGACATGCACCCAGTGACCCGCATCGCGAATCTCCACGAAGCGGGCCTTCGGGAAATAATTGCTGAACAGCTTGCGATCATCGGCCGACACATAGTCGGAACGCGCAGCAGTGATCAAGGTCGTCGGGCCGCTGAAGGTCTTGCCGTCGAGCGCGCTCGGGAATGCGCCGATCTCGCTCATCGCCGCCGACAACGCAGGCAGGTTGATGCGCCAGTCGTATTGCTCGTTGTGGCGAACCAGATTCTGCATCAGGAAGCCCACTGTACCGGGGTCGTGTATGTCCTGGCTCAACGCGCGCTGCACTTCATCGCGACTGGTTGCGGCCACCGTGTCGATGCCGCGCATCGCCTGCGTGTATGACGAAAAATGATCGCCGTACGAAATCGGAGCGATGTCCACGACGATCAGGCGACCTAAGCGTTGCGGCCCGGTCAGTGAGAGCGTCATCGCCACCTTGCCGCCCATGCTGTGCCCGAGCACATCGGGCTTCTGCAAGTCGAGCCGGTCGAACAGCGCAACCACGTCTTCGGCCATCTCGGCATAAGCCATCGTCGCGGCCCACGGCGAGTTGCCGTGATTGCGCAGGTCCACGGTGAAGACGCGATGCCGATCGGATAGTGCGCGCGCGATGCGGCGCCAGTTGGTGCTCGAGCCGAACAGGCCGTGCAGCACCACGACCGGCGAACCATCACCGAATTGTTCGTACGCGAGCTCCAGAGCGGAGCTGGCAGCGGGCTTGATGACCGTCATGTGAGGCGCGTCCGGTTGAACCGACACGCCGCACTTTACTGCCGGATTCGATATCGTTGCGCCGATATTCAGTGCGCGCCCGCCACGCGCCACACCGCATTGCCCACGTCATCGGCAACCAGCAGGTCACCGGGCTTGTCGAACGCGACGCCGACCGGCCGCCCGTATGCCTCGCCATCCGCAGACAGGAATCCGGTCAATACATCGACCGCCGCGCCCGCGGGCTTGCCGTCCTTGAACGGCACGAAGATCACCTTGTAGCCGCTATGCGGCTTGCGATTCCACGAACCGTGCTGGCCGATGAACATGCCGCTCGCGAAAGTCGCGGGCAGGGTCGTGCCGTTCTGAGGATACGCGAGTCCGAGCGATGCAGTGTGCGGGCCGAGCGCGTAGTCGGGCACGAGTGCCTTGGCGACCAGCTCCGGTTTCTGCGGCTTGATGCGCTCATCGACGTGCGCGCCGTAGTAGCTGTACGGCCAGCCGTAGAAGCCACCGTCCTTCACCGACGTCAGATAGTCGGGCACGAGGTCGCTGCCCAGTTCGTCGCGCTCGTTGACGACCGTCCACAACGCGCCGGTGGTGGATTCCCAGACCATGCCGTTGGGATTGCGCAGCCCGGTTGCGAATTCGCGATGCTGGCCGGTCTTGGCATCGACTTCCCAGATCGCCGCACGCCCGGCTTCGGCCGCCATGCCGTTGTCGCCCGCGTTGCTGTTCGAGCCGACCGTCACGTAGAGCTTGGAGCCGTCGGCGCTCGCGATGATGTTCTTGGTCCAATGATGGTTGATGGTGCCCGCGGGCAGGTCGGTCACCTTCTGTCCTGCGCCGTCGATGTGGGTCGCGTCGGGGGTGTACGCGAAGCGCAGCACCGCGTCGGTATCGGCCACATAGAGATCGTTGCCCACCAGCACCATGCCGAACGGCGAGTGCAGGTTCTCGATGAATACCGTGCGCATCTCGGCCACGCCGTCGTTGTTCGCGTCTCGCAACAGCGTGATGCGGTTCGCGCTTTGCGTCACGGCGCCCGCCTTCTTCATGAACAGCTTCTGCACCCAGCCGCGTATGCCCTTGCCGTCGTCGGGCTTGGGAGGCGCGTTGGTCTCGGCGACAAGGACGTCGCCGTTGGGCAGTACGTAGAGCCAGCGCGGATGATCGAGCTTGCCCGCGAAGACATTGACCGTGGTGCCGGGCGCGCCTGTGGGCTTCGAGCCGTCGGGCCATCCGACGGCCTTTGCGACGTTGATCGTCGGGATCAGCGTCTTTTCGGGAGCAGGCAGTGTGGGCGACGCGCCCATGCCTTCGGGAACCGACAGTTTTGCAGCTCCGCCGCACGCAGAAAGACCGAGGACGAGGATGGAAGAAACGGCGAGGACGAGGGGACGAAGGGTGGGCATGGGAAGCGACCGAGGGTTCGACCCGGCCAAAGAGGGTGCTTGGGAGTCGTGAAGTCTGCCGCGTCGCCCTGGCGGCAGCGGTCATCCGAACGCGCCTCGTGTTGTCGGACATCGGAGGACGTTATGCAATCGATGAGATTGCCGCTTTCAGGACCAATCCCGCCACAGCACACGCGGCAATCACGTGAATCACATTGCGCTTGAAGCGTAGCAGCGCGATCGCCGCAGCGACGGCGATCAGTGCGGAAATGCCATCGAATGCGCCTTTCCACCCTTCGGGCCAAAGCACGTGATAACCGAAGAACACCGCGAGATTCAGGATCACGCCGACGACCGCGGCGGTGATTGCGGTCAGCGGCGCGGTGAACTTCAGGTCGTCGTGTGTCGCTTCGACCAGCGGCCCGCCGGCGAGGATGAAGATGAACGACGGAAGAAATGTGAACCACGTCACGATCACTGCCGCGATCGCACCCGAGAGAAACAAGTCGCCGCAACCGGACGCTGCTTCTACATAGCCACCGACGAACCCCACGAAGGCCACCACCATGATCAGCGGACCCGGAGTGGTCTCGCCCAACGCGAGGCCATCGATCATCTGCGTAGGGGTCAACCATCCGTAGTGTTCGACCGCGCCTTGATAGACGTAGGGCAAGACCGCGTACGCGCCGCCAAAGGTCAGCAGCGCGGCCTTGGTGAAGAACCAGCTCATCTGCGTGAACGTGTGGTCCCAGCCGTAGCGCGCGGCCAGCAGCGCGATCGGAATCGCCCACAGCAACAAGCCGACAGCGAGGACCTTGGTCAGTCGCAGCCAGCTGAAACGTGCGTGCGCTGGAGTCGGCGTGTCGTCATCGATCAGCGCCCGGCCGAACGATCGCTCGACCTTGCCGTGCCCGTGCGCATGTCCACCGCCGCCACCCATCGCAAATCGAGCAGGCGCGATGCGTCCGCCCACATGGCCGATCAGTGCTGCGGAAACGATGATGAGCGGGAAGGGCACCCCGATCGCGAAGATCGCCACGAATGCCGCAGCGGCGATCGCCCACAAGGCCGCGTTCTGCAAGGCCCGCGATCCGATGCGCCAGCCGGCCTGCACCACGATCGCCGTGACAGCGGGCTTGATGCCGTAGAACAAGCCGGCCACCAACGGCGTCTGGCCGAACGCGATGTAGATCCAGGACAGCGCGATCAGGATCGCAAGCGAAGGCAGCACGAACAGAACGCCGGCAACGATGCCGCCGAGGGTTCGATGCAGGAGCCAGCCGATGTAGGTTGCCAGCTGTTGCGCCTCGGGCCCGGGCAGCACCATGCAGTAGTTGAGCGCGTGAAGAAATCTTCGCTCCGAGATCCAGCGGCGGTTCTCGACCAGTTCGGCATGCATGATCGAGATCTGCCCCGCAGGTCCGCCGAAGCTGATGAAGCCGAGCTTCAGCCAGAACAGCAGGGCGCTGCGAAAGCGGACGGGTTCCGGTCGTGACGCGCCCGTCTTCGGGCGCAACGCTTCGGTTGAAGGCATGCAGGATGCGGGCGGTCGAGTCGAAGATTGCATCGGCTCATTAGCACAAGAAAGGCCGCCGCGTTTGGTGGCGCAGCGGGCACGGGTGGTTACTTGCGAAGTGAACGAGTTGCGCGATTCAATTTTGCGCGCCCAAAGAAAAACCCGACACGCCTCGCGACGTATCGGGTTCGAAATACTGGTGGAGCCGGGCGGAATCGAACCGCCGTCCGCAAATCTTCCACAGACAGTTCTACATGCGTAGCCGGCCTATTTGGATTTGACCACGTGCTTGGCCGGTCGGCGGGCCGTCACGCAGCGAGTCACCTTGGTTTTAGAAGCGCGTCAAGTGACCCGACGCACTTCGATCCTCTGTGAATGGCGCTGCTGCCTCAGACCTTGCGGCCCTCGACCCGACCCAGAGAAAAATCGGTGCAGCGTCTAACCGGTATTAAGCGGCTAGAGCGAAACGCTCGTCGTTGGCGTTTACTTGGTTTCCAGCTGGATTTACGAGCTTCACTGGTGCTCGGCATGCCCTGCACTGCTTCCTGACCCGCGTCGAAACCTGGTCGGCCCCGGAAAGCGGATTGTACCCCCGAGGTCGGGTCGTATCCGCGGATTTGCAAGGGCCGGCGTCGCGAGGCGTGCGCTGGAAGCGCGATGTCCCGATCGCAAGGCATACTTCCCGCATACGAGTTCGATGGGAGTAAACATGACGTTCGCAATTCGCCGCGCTCTTGGTGCGCTGGCGATTTCCTTGAGTATGTCGACGATCGCGCCCGCCGCGCTGGCGCAGGCGACCATCAAGATCGGCGAGATCCACAGCTACTAGGCACAGCCGGCCTTCCTCGAGCCGTACAAGCGCGGCTGGGAGATGGCGCTCGATGAAATCAATGGTACGGGCGGCGTACTCGGCAGGAAGATCGAGGTCACCTCGCGCGACGACAACGGCAACCCGGGCGACACCGTGCGCGTTGCCGAAGAACTGCTCTCGCGTGAAGGCGTGAGCCTGCTCTTCGGCGGCTCCCTTTCGAACACCGGTCTGGCGCTGACCGACTACGCGAAACAGCGCCGCATCGTCTTTCTCGCCGCCGAGCCGCTGACCGACAAGATCGTCTGGCAGAACGGCAACAAGTACACCTTCCGCTTGCGCCCCTCGACCTACATGCAGGTGGCGATGCTGGTGCCCGAGGCTGCGCGCATGAAGAAGAAACGCTGGGCTCTGGTCTATCCCAATTACGAATACGGGCAGTCGGCGGCGGCGACATTCAAGGCGATGCTCAAGGCCGCGCAGCCTGACGTCGAATTCGTTACCGAGCAGGCCACCACGCTCGGCAAGATCGATGCGGGCTCGACCGTGCAAGCCCTGGCCGATGCGAAACCCGATGCGATCTTCAACGCGCTGTTCGCGACCGACCTCGGGCGCTTCGTGCGCGAGGGCAACACGCGTGGACTGTTCGAAGGCCGCGAAGTCGTCTCGCTCTTGACCGGGGAGCCCGAGTATCTCGACCCGCTCGGCGACGAGGCCCCGATCAATTGGCTCGTGACCGGCTATCCGTGGTACGCGATCAATACGGCGGACAACACGCGCTTCGTCGAGGCCTACCGCAAGCGCTACAACGAGCCGCCGCGCGTGGGTTCCGTGGTTGGCTATGCGGCCATGCATTCGGTCGCTGCCATCGCCAAGGCCTTCGACGGCTTTCGTGCGCTCGACGATGTCTCGTTCGAAGTCGATGCGGGCCAGATGGTCGCGCTGATCGGGCCCAACGGCGCTGGCAAGTCCACCTGTTTCAACGTTTTGAACGGACAGTTGAAGCCCGACGCGGGAAGCATCGTGTTCGGCGGCGGCGAGATCGCGGGGCTCGCGCCGCGAACCATCTGGCGCAAGGGCGTCGCGCGCACCTTCCAGGTCGCGGCGAGCTTCGTGTCGTTGTCGGCGATCGAGAACGTGCAGCTCGCGCTCGCATCGCGCGAGCGCGAATTGCAGCGATGGTGGAAGCCGATCGCCGCCATGCATCGAGAAGAAGCGCTGGCGCTGCTCGAACGCGTCGGCATGCGTGCCATGGGTGATCAAAACTGCGGCCAGCTCGCCTACGGTGACGTGAAGCGCATCGAACTCGCGATCGCATTGGCGAGTTGCCCTCGCCTTTTGTTGATGGACGAGACCACAGCGGGCATGTCGTCGGTGGAACGCGCGTCGTTGATGAAGCTCGTCAAGCAACTCGCGGCCGAGCAAGGCGTTGCGGCGCTCTTCACGGAGCACAGCGTGGATGCGGTATTCGGCTTCGCCGATCGCGTGATCGTGATGGCGCGCGGGAAGGTCATCGCGGCGGGTGCACCGGATGCGATTCGCCGTGATGCGAAAGTCGGCGAGGTCTATTTAGGCGCGGGCTCGCTATTGGATGAATTGCGGCACGAGGCGCCGCGATGAGCGCGAACGACACGAGCGTGAACGACGTCCTGCTCGAAGTAGAAGCGCTCAACGCGTTCTACGGTCACGCGCACATCCTGTTCGACATAGATCTGCACGTGAAGCGCGGCGAAGTCGTCGCGCTGATCGGCCGCAACGGCGCCGGCAAGTCCACCATCATGAAGGCCATCATCGGCCTCGTCGATCGCGTGACCGGTAGCATCCGCTTCAAGGGCCGCGACATCGTCGGCGTCGAGCCGCACGTGATCGCGCGAAGCGGCCTGGGCTATGTACCCGAGGATCGCCGCATCTTCACCGAACTGACCGTACGCGAGAACCTCGAGGTGGGCCGACAGCCGCCGCGCGCGGTCGAGTGGTCCGTCGACAAGCCTTCGCGTTGTTCCCCAATCTCGCCGAACGCGCCGATCGCCTCGCACCACATGAGCGGCGGCGAGCAGAAGATGCTGGCGGTCGCACGCACGCTGATGGGCAACCCGTATCTGTTGCTGCTCGACGAGCCATCCGAGGGGATTGCGCCAGTGATTGCGGAGGCAATGATCCGCGTCATCCTGGAGTTGAAGCGCGAGGGAACCGCGATCCTGTTGTCGGAGCAGAACACGCGGTTTGCGGAACTGGTTTGCGATCGTAGTTATGTGTTGGAGAGTGGGGTCGCTGTCGCTTCGCTAGAGTCACTTTCTTTGCTTCGCCAAAGAAAGTAACCAAAGAAAGGCGAGCCCGGTGATGCTGCCCTGTGACTGACGCAGTCAGTCACAGGGTTCCCGAGTCGAGCGGACTGGGGGCGGCGCGCCGAGAACTCGCTGCGCTCAAACACTCGTCGCTCAAAGGCTCCGCC
>JBBSGB010000069.1:0-12828 GCA_038254545.1 Burkholderiales bacterium
GGTGAGCAAGGTCGGAACGGCCACCAGCGTTCGCAGCGAAGGCGGCACGCCCGACATCAGTTCGAGTCCGGGCAGGCGTGTCGCGTCGAGGCTCCCGGTGATGACACGGTTGACCAGCGCTGCAGCACTTTCGGTTGCCGGCAGGAATGCAACTGCCGCAAA
This sequence comes from Burkholderiales bacterium, assembly GCA_038254545.1. Taxonomy (GTDB): domain Bacteria; phylum Pseudomonadota; class Gammaproteobacteria; order Burkholderiales; family Burkholderiaceae_D; genus CAHJXF01. Next base: position 163 of record JBBSGB010000069.1, read on the forward strand.
CAGCGCGAGCCATTCGAGCCCGGGCCCGGAGGTCGAGAGCGCCCACAGCCCAAGACCGGTGAGTGCCGCCGACCACAGCAGGATCGCGCCGACATAGCCGTCGATACCGAGGCGCAGGTTGAAGCGGCTCAGTCGCAGCCCCAGCGGCGCGCGAAATGCGATCGTGCGTTCGAATGCGCGCCTGCCTTCGGCGATCAGGTGAAAGCCGGGATCGGTGGCGCGCTCGTTCTCCATCGCATCTGCGTTGGCTGCCGCGGCTGCATGCGACCCCTGCAGCGCAAGATCGGCAATCTCCAGTTCCGAAATTGGAGAATTGCGTGATGCGTCGCGCGCCGAACCGCGCGCCAGTTGCTCGATGGCGCTGCGATAGAGATTGCGCGTGGCAAAGTCCATCGCGGCGAAGTCGCTGCCGGCCCGCAGACACGCATCGACCAGGCTCACGCTCTCGAACAGCTTGGACCAGTCCATGTCGGAGATCAGCCGCATGCTGGTGATGACATTGCGAACCGAGACGTTCGATGCGCCTTGCCGCTGCTGCGCGTGCTGTACGACTTCGTCGATCGACGCGGCTTGCAGCGCAAGCCTGTCCTCCAGCCACCCGAGCCCCGGTGTGGTGAGCGGGTCGTGATCTCTCAGTCTTTTTGCAAGCTGCGCGGCGAAGATTTCGGACAAGGGCCCCGGCGAGCGCGCGGCGATATCGGCATCGAGCGCGGAGCGGTCGGCTCCCGATTCGAACAGGCGATCGGCCAGCGCTTCTGCGTCGGCACGTTCAGCGTGTCCTACCGTGATCTGGTCGGCCAGCCGGCGCAGGTTCTCGATGAGCACGATGCGCAGCGTGATCGCCACCGCCCACAGTTCGCCGATGGTGAGCGGTTGAATGCGCTGATAGGCGGCGATGAAACGACGCAGCACATCGGGATCGACGTGGCTGTCGGTGTGGGCCACGAAGGCCCATGCGATGCCGAAGACACGCGGATAGCCGGCGAACGGTCCTTCGGCCAGCTTGGGCAACTGGCGATAGTAGCCAGGCGGCAAGTCATCGCGAATCTCGCGAATCTGTTCTTCGACGACGTGATAGTTGTCGAGCAACCACTCGGCAGCGGGAACCACCGGCCGGCCGCGCTCGAGTTCCATCGCGCTTGCGCGATATGCAGCGAGCAGGACCGCGGCGTTGTCGTCGAGCCGCGTATGCAGGGACCGAACCTTGCGCGGGCGCGTCGTGACCGGTTGCGCCGCGGCGAGGCTTTCGGCGTGTTGCTCGAGCCGCTCAATACCGAAGAGCTCTTCGCGCACCGGCGCGGTATCGCTCCATGGCGGCGATGGCGGACGACGTCCGTAAGCGGAGCGAAGCATGAAGTGCAATGAGCGCCTTTCCGGCGAAACGGGGACGCGCAACCGGCACAAGAACGCGACGATACGCGAGACGACCCGCAAGGCCGGCAGTTTGCTCTGTCTCCGCGCCGACCCGCGTCAGACAGAATGCGAATCGCGCCGGCTCATGGGGCTCTGCGCCGCCGTCAGCAAGCATCGGGCATCGCCCTTAGAATGCCGCGATGTTCACGCGCATCTCGGAAGACATCGCGGCGATTCGCGAACGCGACCCCGCCGCTCGCAGCAAGTGGGAGATCCTTACCTGCTATCCGGGTCTGCACGCCCTGTTCTTTCATCGCGTCGCACACGCGTGCTGGAACGCGGGCTTTCTGTGGCTGGGCCGCTGGCTGTCGCACTGGGGACGCTTCCTCACGGGCATCGAGATCCATCCGGGCGCGAAGATCGGTCATCGCGTGTTCATCGATCATGGAATCGGGGTCGTGATCGGCGAGACCGCCGAAGTCGGTGACGACTGCACGATCTATCAGGGCGTGACCCTGGGCGGCACCGCATTGAATGGCGGCAAGCGTCACCCGACCTTGGCGCGCGGCGTGGTCGTGGGCGCGGGGGCGAAAGTGCTGGGCCCCTTCATCGTCGGGGAGAACGCGCGCGTCGGATCGAATGCGGTGGTGGTGCGCGGGGTGCCGCCAGGCGCAACTGCGATCGGCATCCCGGCGCGCATCATCACCGAGGACGCGGCCAAGCGGCGCGAGCAGAACGCCGCGCGCATGGGCTTCTCCGCGTACGCGGTCACGCGCGATGCCGACGATCCGCTGGCGATCGCGCTACACGGGCTGATCGATCACGCGGCCGAGTTGTCGCAGAAGGTCGAGGCAATGGCCGCGGCGCTCGACAAGCTGGGCGCTTGTCCGGACGTATGCCGCAACGCGGATCACTTCGATGCGAAGCGATTGAACGAGATGGTCGACTGAGCACTACGCTGAGAAGTCCGCGGCAATCACGGAGAGCTTGCCGTCGCGAAGCACGAGCCCGCCACCACGTGGCGGCGTTGCATCGGCGTCCCAATCCGTCAGCACCCAGCGCTCGCGCGTCTCCTGGGCGACGGCGTGTTCATGATGCGCCGGCCGATGCGTGTGTCCATGGATCAGGATCGCGTCGGGATGCGCGGCCAGCAATGCACACACCGCGCCATCGTTCACGTCCATGATCGCCGCCGCCTTCTCGCGTTTGGCCTCTTCGCTCTTGACGCGCACGCCCGCGATCACCGCGCGCCGCTCGGCCAGCGGCTTCGTCAGAAACGCACGCTGCCACGCCGGATTGCGAACCATCGCGCGAAAGTTCTGGTATTCGATGTCGTCGACGCAGAGCACGTCGCCGTGCGAGAGCAAGAGGTCGATGCCACCGATGCGCACGCGATGCGGGTCGACAAGCAATGTCAGGCCGGCCGCCTTGGCGAATGCATCGCCGATCAGGAAGTCGCGATTGCCGGCCATGAAGGCCAGCGCAATACCCGAGTCCGATAACGCACGCAGTGCCGCGACGATACACAGGGTTAGCGGATCGGCCAGCGGGTTCGCGCGCGCATGCTCCATCGCGTCGTCGCCCGCCCAGTATTCGAACAGATCCCCCAGGATGTAGAGCCTGTCCGTGCGTCCTGTGGCCTCTTCTCCGATGAAGCGCAGAAACGCTGCTGTCGTCGCAGGATGTTCGGCCGACAGGTGGACGTCGGACACGAACACCGCGTCCGATCGCCGCGGTTTCATAGATCGTGCATCGTCAGACGACTTCGGCACGCTCGATGATCACGTCTTCGACCGGCACGTCCTGGTGCCCGCCTGCGCGTCCGGTCTTCACGCCCTTGATCTTGTCCACGATGTCGATGCCGTCGGTGACCTTGCCGAACACGCAATAGCCCCATCCGCTACCGGTCGGCGCGGTGTGGTTGAGGAACGCGTTGTCGGCGACATTGATGAAGAATTGCGCGGTGGCCGAATGCGGATCGTTGGTGCGCGCCATCGCGACCGTGTACTTGTCGTTCTTCAGGCCGTTGTCGGCTTCGTTGGCGATCGGCGTGCCGCTGTCTTTCTGCTGCATGCCGGGCGCGAAGCCGCCGCCCTGGATCATGAAGCCGTTGATGACGCGATGGAACACGGTGCCGTCGTAGTGCCCCTTCTTCACGTACTCGAGAAAATTCGCGGCGCTCTTCGAGGCCTTCGCCTCGTCGAGTTCGATGGTGATGACGCCGTGGTTGGTATGCAGTTTGACCATGAAGCTTCCTCAGGTTGCGGGCAGCAGTACTGCCCTCGTGATGATGACGTTCTCGTTGGGCACGTTCTTGTGCATGTCTTCACCCTCGCCGATGGTATGCACGGGCACGTGACGAATGCGCTCGACCACGTCCATGCCTTCGACGACGCGTCCGAACACCGCGTAGCCGAACACGCGATCGGCCTCGGCAGGCATGACGTGGATCTCCTTGCCGCCGCGCGTGACCGTCACGCCCTCGGGTGGGACTTCCACGTGATCGAGCCGCGAGTTGTCGACGACGTTGATGTAGAACTGCGCAGTCGCGGTATCGATCGCGGCCTCGCGCGCCATCGCGATCGTGCCTGCGCGATTCGACAGCCCGTTCTTCGCTTCGTTGGCGATCGCGGGCCGTGTTTTCTTCTCGGTCATCTGCGCATCCAGCCCGCCGCCCTGGATCATGAAGTTCTCGACGACGCGATGAAACAGCGTGCCGTCGTAGTGGCCGTCGGCCACGTAGCGCAGAAAATTCTGCGTGCTGATCGGTGCGTGCTCGGGATCGAGTTCGACGACGATGCGGCCCTTCGAGGTGTCGAACGCAACGCGCGGACCAACGGCCCATGCGCTGCCGATCGAAATCGCAATCAGCGCGAGAGTCGACGCGATGCACCCGGCCACGCCGCGCCACGCGCGCATCACGGCTCCGACCTCTCGCCGGTAATCGTCCAGTCTCTCGCGGTCTGCTTCAAGTTCAGCAACTTGTTCGAGACGCGGCGCGGGTTCGCCGCCGTCTCGCGAAAGTGCGCGGTCGCGGTGTCTCCATCGACGCGCACCTTCAGATCATCGATCTGCATCGAGCGCGACGCGGCCCAGCGCCGTACGACAGCGGTCACATCGGCGATCGGCTTGGCCTGATCGGCATTCGACGGAACGATAGCCGGTGTCGCCGGAGCGGTCGCCAGCGAGGTTTGCGACGACGCGTCGGCAGGCTGCTCCTTCTCGATCGCGACGATGTTCGACCCCGACGGCACCGACGTCGCGTTTGCGGAAATCACGACATCGGGCGCGGTCGCCCCCACGCCGGCAATCGCGGCGCGCGCGCCTGCGGGCGCAGGCAAGCCCACGTTGCGTTGCGATCGCGGCGCGGAAGTCGCGGGTGACGCGGTCGCAGGAGCCGAAGGCGCGGTGGACGCCGATGTCGACGAAGGCGCGCCCGGCGCAGCCCCGCTGTTCCCGGTCAGGAGCACGCGCGCCGCATTGAGCTTGCGCAATGCCGCCGCGTTGTTGGCGTCGAAGCGCCGTGCACTCTGATAGGCCTGCGTAGCCAAGGCCGCGTGGACGTCGCCGAGATTCTCATAGGCGGTCGCATAGTTGGGCGTGATGCGGATCGCCATTTCCAGCGCGCCGCGCGCCTTGTCGTATTCGCCTTGTGCCGCGTAGATCACCGCGAGGTTGTTGTACGGCTCGGGCAATTCCGGATAGTCCTGGGTGATGCCGGTATAGACCTTGATCGCGTTGTCGCGCTGGCCGCGCTGCGTGAGGATCACGCCCTTGAGAAAGCGCATCTGCGCGTCCTTGGGATTCTTGACGAGGAAGGCGTCGGCGCGCTTCCCGGCGTCGTCGAGCTTGCCGTTGGCGACCAGCTTGGAGACATCCTGCAGCTCGTCCGCACGCGCCGCGTCCCACGGAATGAAGAGCGACACGACGGTCGCGAAACATGCGGCCGCAAGGAAGCGAGAAAAGTGGCGCGCGGGTTTCATCGAAAGCGGCATCGAAAGGTCCGGGTCGTGGAACGACGATTGAAATGGAGAGCGCTGCGGGCGCCGCGGCGCAGGCGAAATGACAGCAAAAATAGCAGGAGAACGGCAGCGACAGCAGCCCTTCCGGCGAGACCGCGATGCTATACTCGCCGCGAATTAAAAACGATAAAAGTTTAACAAACACCCCGACACTCGCCGGACGCTTCGCTGGTCGAAGGCGGCCACCCAACGAGTGATTTGCCTTGATGCAAAAGACTTGAGAGTCCGGGTTGTGGCTATCGTCGTCAGTCGGAATCGTCCCCCCGAACCATTTCCATCATTGGCTCGCGTTCGCTTCGGACCTGCATGGTCGATTGATCTCGACATGCCGATCCGGTCGGGTGCATACGAGCCGTTGTCCGCTAGGGTGGATCCGCCGAACGCAATGGCCTTGCGACCTTTCTCCCGTACACCGCTCGCATGCTGAAGATCTACAACACTCTCGCCCGCGAGAAGCAGGACTTCCAACCGATAGTCCCCGGCAAGGTCCGCATGTATGTGTGCGGTATTACGGTTTACGACTATTGCCACGTCGGTCACGCGCGCATGATGATGGCCTTCGACGTGGTGCGCCGCTGGTTGCGCGCGTCGGACTACGAGGTCAACTACGTGCGCAACATCACCGACATCGACGACAAGATCATTCGTCGCGCCGTCGAGAACAACGAGCCGATCGCCGCGTTGACCGAGCGCTTCATCACGGCGATGCACGAGGATTCCGATGCGCTGGGCATAGCGCGGCCCGACCATGAACCGCGCGCCACCGATCACGTGCCCGAGATGCTCGACATGATCGAGAAGCTCAAGACCAATCAGCTCGCCTACGCGTCGAACGACGGCGATATGAATTTTTCGGTGCGCAGGTTTCCGAATTACGGCCAGTTGTCGGGCAAGTCCATCGACGACCTGCGCACGGGCGACCGCGCAAGCGTGGTGCGCGACAAGGAAGACCCGCTCGACTTCGTGCTGTGGAAGAAGGCCAAGCCTGAAGAGCCGGCCGACGCGAAGTGGGCGTCGCCATGGGGCGAGGGAAGGCCCGGCTGGGCGATCGAATGCTCGGCGATGAGCTGCGCGATCCTCGGCAAGCACTTCGACATCCACGGCGGCGGCGCGGACCTGCAGTTCCCGCATCACGAGAACGAGATCGCGCAAAGCGAAGGCGCCAACGGCGAGCGCTTCGTCAACGTGTGGATGCACAACGGCTTCCTCAATGTCGACAACGAGAAGATGTCGAAGTCGCTCGGCAACTTCTTCACGATCCGCGATGTGTTGAAGCACTACGACGCCGAGGTACTGCGCTTCCTGCTGCTGCGTACGCACTATCGCAGCCCGCTCAATTATTCGGATGCGCATCTGGACGATGCGCGCGGCGCGCTGACGCGGCTCTACACGGCCTTGAAGAACGCACCGGCGGAAGGCCAGGCGATCGATTGGAACGAGGCCCACGCGGCGCGCTTTCGCGCGGCGATGGACGACGACTTCAATACCCCGGTCGCGGTCGCCGCATTGTTCGATCTCGCAAGCGAAGTCAATCGCACGCCGTCGCCCGCGCTGGCCGCACAGTTGAAAGGCCTGGCAGGCGTGCTCGGCCTGCTCGAACGCGAACCGCAGGCGTTCCTTCGCGCGATGCCCGCATCCAACGATGCGGATGAAAGCGCGCTCGAAGCACGCGTCGCCGACGCCATCGCCGCGCGCGCTGCCGCCAAACACGAGCGCAACTATGCCGAGGCCGATCGCATTCGCGACGAACTCGCGGCCGACGGCGTGGCGCTCGAAGACACCGCGTCCGGCACGGTGTGGCGACGCGCCTGATCCTGCGCCTGACCCTGCTCACCTAACTTTCGCGCTCCGCAGATGCCCGTGTCACCCGCATCCACGCCCACGGTGCAGCTCGGTTGCCCCTGCTATTGGGAAGAAGCGCGCGCCGACCTGATCAAGCGCGACCGCATCCTCAGGCGCGTGATCCCGAAGCAGCCCGACGGTTTCCTGATGAGTCGCGGCGATCCCTTCGTGACGCTCGCGCGTGCCATCACCGGCCAGCAGATTTCGGTCAAGGCCGCACAGGCCGTGTGGGATCGCGTCGCCGCGAAAGTGCCGCGCATGACCCCCGCCGCCTTCATCAAGACCGGCAGCGAGTCGCTGCTCGCATGCGGGCTGTCGCGGCGCAAGAGCGAATACATCCTCGACCTCGCGGCCCAGTTCAAGGCGCGCCAGGTCCATCCCGACAAATGGTCCGCCATGGGCGACGAGGCCGTCATCGCGGAACTGGTCGGCATTCGCGGCATCGGCCGCTGGACCGCCGAGATGTTCCTGATCTTCAACCTGCTGCGGCCCGACGTGCTGCCGCTCGACGACATCGGATTGCTGAAGGCGATCAGCCTGCACTATTTCAGCGGCGAACCGGTCTCGCGACACGAGGCGCGCGAGGTGGCCGACAACTGGATGCCGTGGCGCACCGTCGCAACGTGGTACATGTGGCGCAGCCTCGATCCCTTGCCCATGGACTATTAGCGGTCGATCATTGAGCGCAGTATGCGGACTGCCCATCATCGGAGAGCACGATGGCATTGAAGACCACCTTCCTCGAATTCGAACAACCGATCGCAGCGCTCGAAGAAAAGATCGAGGAGCTGCGTTTCGCGCAGGACGATTCGGCAGTCGATATCTCCGAAGAAATTTCGCGCCTGCAAAAGAAGAGCGACGGGCTGACCAAGGATCTCTACTCCAGGCTCACGCCCTGGCAGGTCGCGCTGGTTGCGCGTCATCAGCAACGCCCGTACACGCTCGACTACGTGCGCGACTTGTTCACCGACTTCCACGAGCTGCACGGCGACCGCAGCTTCGCCGACGACCTGTCGATCGTGGGCGGCATGGCCCGCTTCAACGGACAGTCGTGCATGGTGATCGGCCATCAGAAAGGACGCGACACCAAGGAGCGCGCGGCGCGCAACTTCGGCATGCCCAAGCCCGAGGGTTATCGCAAGGCCCTGCGCCTGATGAAGCTCGCCGAAAAATTCGGACTGCCGATCTTCACCTTCGTCGATACGCCCGGCGCTTATCCGGGCATCGATGCCGAGGAGCGCGGCCAGTCCGAAGCGATCGGCCACAACCTCTATGCGATGGCCGAACTCAAGGTGCCGATCGTCGCGACCGTGATCGGCGAAGGCGGCTCGGGCGGCGCGCTCGCGATCGCGATGGGCGACGCGGTGCTGATGCTGCAGTACTCGACCTACTCGGTGATCTCGCCCGAAGGCTGCGCGTCGATCCTGTGGAAGAACCCGGACAAGGCGCCCGAAGCGGCCGAGATCATGGGCATCACGGCACATCGCCTGAAGGCGCTCGGCCTGATCGACAAGATCGTCGCCGAGCCGGTCGGCGGCGCGCATCGCGATCCACAGCAGATGTCGCAGATGTTGAAGCGCGCGCTCGCCGATTCGCTGCGCCAGTTCCAGGGCATGAAGACCAGCGAGTTGCTCGCGCAGCGCTATGCGCGCCTGGCGGCTTACGGCAAGTTCAAAGAGATCGCTCCGCAAGAGTAGCGTGGCGGCATGAGTCTGCGCTCGCCGCCTTCCGGGTCATCCTCCGCGTCATCGGCTGCGGCGTCTGCTGCGTCCTCGACCGCATCGTTGGTTGCGCTCGACCGCGTCGTCGAGGCCGCGACCGCGTCCGTGCTGGGGCATGCCTTCGACACGTTGTCCGCAAGTCCGACGCGCGTCGCGATCGCCTACAGCGGCGGCGCCGATTCGACCGCTCTGTTGTATGCGGCCTCGCTGCTCAGGCAGCGCGGCGTGATCGATGTCGTCGCGCTGCACATTCATCATGGATTGATGGGCGCGGCCGATGCGTGGCTCGCGCATTGTCGCGGGCAGGCGGTCGCCTGGGGCCTGACCTTCGACAGCGAACGCGTCGCCGTAAACCCGCGTGGCGGATCGATCGAGAGCGAGGCGCGGCGCCTTCGCTACGCAGCCTTGGCGCGGCTTTGCTGGAAGCATCGCTGCACCATACTGATGACGGCGCATCACGCCGACGATCAGGCCGAGACAGTGCTGGTCAACCTGGCCCGCGGCGCAGGCATCGGCGGTCTTGCCGCGACCGCGCGCTCTCGAAAACTGGACGAGGTGCTGTTGCTGCGGCCGCTGCTGGACGTTGCTGCCGCAACCATCCGATCGTACGTGGATGCACATGACCTCTCCCACATCGAAGATCCGTCCAACCACGATCGCCGCTACACCCGCAATGCGATCCGTCACGAGGTGATGCCCGCATTGCGCCGCATCGCACCCACGATCGCGACACGTCTCGCCCAAACCGCGGCCCATGCGTCGACGATGCAGAGCCTGCTCGACGAGATCGGTATCGAAGATCTCCAGCGCAGCGCGGACGGCGATGACGGACGGGCTGACGCAGCGCTCGACGCAGCCACTGGCGAAAGCGGCCTCGACGTCGATCGCCTGCGCGCCCTCTCGGATGCGCGCGCTGCGAATGCGCTTCGCATCTGGCTTGCACGGCGCGGCATGCGCGCGCCAACGGCTGCGGCCTTGAAGCAGATGCTCGACCAGTTGCGCCACGCGGCACCCGATGCGCAGATCGCGCTGATTCACGAGCGGCAAACGCTGCGGCTCTATCAAGGGCGCGTGTCGGTCGACCCAGGCGGCCCGCCGCGCGCGGGATTTGCGTCGCTGGTGTGGCATGGCGAGCCCTTCATCGATGTGCCGAGTTGGCAGGGACGTTTGCAATTCATCGTGGACGCCGAACATGGCTTCGACGCGATGGCCTTGCGCGAAGGACCGCTCGCGCTGCGCGAGCGTCGCGGCGGCGAGCGCATGCGCGTGCGTGTCGACGGCCCGAGCCGCACCTTGAAGAATCTCTATCAGGAGACCGGCATCGCCGCGTGGCGGCGCGCGCGGTTGCCGCTGGTCTACCTTGGTGAACGACTCCTGTATGCCGCAGGGATTGGAGCAAATGCCGCGCAGACGATTGAAGCCACGCCCGGGCTGACGCTGGTTCGGCTCGAGTGGTTGCCATCGGCCGAGGGTGCGCAACCGCTGCGATGAAATCGTCGTTCCCGCGAAATCAGACAGGAGCATGGCCCGCGTGACGGATGACTTCGCAAGCGCCGAGATCCAGCGTTTCGCCCGCTACATCTCCACGCGCGTCCCGAGTTCAACGACCTGTGCAGGAGGAATGAGGAAATAGTCCGGCGCCCGCACCGCGTTGCGCACGAGAAAGGCGTAGATGTGCTCCACCCCGCGCGGCAGGTCGGGCCGGAGCGAAGGCACCGGCGTTTCGCGGCCCAGGAAGTACGACGAACTCGCGGCGTCGAAGCCCAGTGCCTCGCGGTGCAAAGCAAGCGCGGCCGGAACATCCGGCTTTTCCGCGAAGCCGAAGGCCAGCTCGACTCGCTTGAAACCGGCCGGCAGTTCGGCGATCGTTACGCGGGATTCTTCGGTGAGCCGCGGCGCGCGATGCGTTCTGACCCGCAGCAACACGACTTGCTCGTGCACGACTCCGTTGTGCTTGAGATTGAGCGCCAGCGCTTCGGGAACGACGTCGTTGACCTGCGACAGATAGATCGCGGTGCCACGCGTACGCATCGGCGCGTCCGACGCGGCGAGCTGGGTGAAGAAGTCGTCGAGCATGACCGCTCGTTCGCCGCGTTTGGCAAATGCGACTTCACGACCGCGACGCCAGCACAACATCATGGACAGCGTCACGGCGCCCACCAGCAGCGGGAACCATCCGCCAGCTGGAATCTTGTGCACATTGGCCGAGACGAAGGTGATGTCCAGCAGAAGGAAGGCGCCCATCACCGGAACGACAGCCAGCCAGGGCCAGTGCCATACGCCTCGCGCGACCGTCGCCACGAGCAGGGTCGTGACCAGCATGTCTCCGGCCACCGCGATTCCGTATGCGTTCGCCAGCGCATCGGAGCTTCGAAAACCGAATACCAGTCCCAGCACCGCGATCGCCAGGAGCCAGTTCACCTGGGGTACATAGACCTGTCCATGCGATTCGTCGGACGTCTGCCTGACCGTCAGTCGCGGCAGCACGCCGAGCTGGATGGCTTGCTGCACCAGCGCGAATGCGCCCGAGATGACGGCCTGACTGGCGATCACGGTTGCGGCCGTGCTCAGCAGCACCGCGGGCGCCAGCAACCATCCATCGAAGAGAAGGAAGAACGGATTCGACGCCGCCGCCGGGTCGGACAGGACCAATGCCCCCTGCCCGAAATAGTTGAGCACCAGTGCCGGCATGACGACGAGGAACCAGTCGATGCGAATCGCGCGGCGTCCGAAATGCCCCATGTCGGCATACAGGGCCTCCCCGCCAGTGAGCGCAAGGAACGCCGAGCCGAGGACCGTGAATGCGATCCAGCCGTCTGCATGGGTCAGGTAGGCAATCGCATAGGCGGGGTTGAGCGCGACGAGGACGCCCGGGTGCCTGATCACTTGCAGCAGACCCATCACTGCCAACAGCGCGAACCACGCGGCCATGATCGGCCCGAACAACTTGCCGACTTTCCCGCTGCCGTGACTTTGGATGGCGAACAGAACGACCAGGATGGCGGCTGCGATCGGAACCACGAAAGGGGTCACCTTCGGCGTCACGATCGCCATCCCTTCGACGGCGCTCAACACCGAAATCGCCGGAGTGATCATCGCGTCGCCGAAGAACAGCGAAGCACCCGCCAGACCGATGACCAGCACCACGCCCTGCATCCGTCCGCACACGGGCAGGGCGAGCGACAGCAGCGCCATGGTTCCGCCCTCGCCCTGATTGTCGGCACGCATGACGAGCACGACATACTTGAGTGCGACGATCAGGGCGACCGCCCAGAAAACGAGTGACAGCACGCCATGGATCGTCGCTTCGGACTGCACGTCGCCGGCGGCGCGCAACGATTCCCGGAACGCGTAGATCGGGCTGGTCCCGATGTCGCCGAACACCACGCCGAGCGCGCCCACGAGCAGCGCGGCTCGGGCAGGATGCGAAGCCGCTGCGTGGGTCGAGACTGCTGCGGCAGATGTCATCGGAAGCCGGTTCGAAGTCGGACACGAATGATCGCATCCCGGTACCTCGATCGCACGCGGCGGCCCGACAATATGTGAGCGGCATAGCCACGCCACGCCGAGCTTGTCAAGAGCGAAGCCGTCGACTGTGCGCGTGTCATCAAACCTTCACGCACACCCCGGAAGCCCCCTGCTATCGTCGCCGGCGTTTGACCACGACCACTCGGGGACACGACCTATGCTGAACACGACGATACGCGCGCTTCTTCTCGGCGCCACCA
>JBBSGB010000070.1:0-12785 GCA_038254545.1 Burkholderiales bacterium
ACATTCGAAGATCGGTTTCCAGGCAGCGGCGGAGGTGGTGCCGCAGAGCAAGGAAAACTGACGGCGTCGTCAGCCGGCGGGGCCGCCACTCCTCCGGCAACGCTCGCTCGGCGACCTCCCGTCCCGATCACCCCAGTTTCCCAAAAGAGCAGGCGATAGAACCAGGGCCCGTGCGTGAACAAGGCCTCCCGATATTCGGCGATCATGCCGAGCGAAAAGACCCCGTCGCCCGCGATGTCCTGGAAGCAGCTCACTTGCGTCGCAAGCCGCCTCGCATCGCCGACTTCCAGCATGCGAAGGGGAAGGTCCGCGGGGCATCCAGGGGGCGGGGACCAGTCGAAGCGCTGATGCATCGCGCGCTTGAGCTTGCCCACCTTGGCCGGGTCGCGGACGAGCACATACAGCCCCGAGTCGAGTCCGTCCACCCGATGAACGAACAAAGCGAGGTGGATGCGCGGCTCCCAGGGAATGGCATCCCAGGGCATCGGTCGCCGGCTCGCCTCCAGCTCCACGCGCGGCATCACGCGCGCGAGCATGCGGTAAAAGCGCTCGGCCGCGATCGAGGTCCGGCCGTCGCAGGCTAGGAGGCTGCGCCGCTGGCGGATGATCCGGCCGGCCGGCGGCCCGGCTGGGAACGCTGCCGTTTCGTGCGGTGGGGCAGGCGCGTCGAACAGGTCCAAGCCATACCGCTCGCCAATCGGTTTGCGTGAGGCGAGCGCCACCTCGTCGATGACGGTCCAGGCGACCGGGTCGTCGCAGCTGAGCCGGTTCGCTGTTCCGCGCCAGCATTGCTTCGCGAGTTCGCGCACCAGCAGCGGATCAAGACCGAGCGGCAGTGCGCGGGGCGCGCCTGCACGCCAGGGCGCGGCCGAATTGTTCGGCCAGACGAGCATGACAAGTTCCGGCTGTTCGCGCTCGGCGCCCGGGAAGTCCTCGGCGCGGTTGAGCCCCAACAAGTCTTCGATGGTTTCATCGGCCAGGCCATGCAACACGACAGCGCTCCATCCCAGGGTCGCGGCGGCAATACGGAGCGTGCCGATGGCATGGCCCGCGTCGTGCTGGCAATAGCGGAACGCGCGTTCGCCGTACTTCCACGCCTCGCGCCAGTGGATGGACGAGAGCCCGAGCAGAAAGGCCTGCGGGGGAAACTCTCGCATCAGATGCGCGAACCACTCGGCGGAGCCGCTCGCGCGCCGTTCCAGACCGTGCTCTCTCGGTGCATAGTGGTAAAGGCCGGGCGCGTCCGCCAGCCCGGGAAGCGCGCCGATCAGCAGGTAGCCCTCGGTGGGATGCAGGTTTCCGCTTGAAGGGTTGCTGCGCAGCGCCCACCGCGTGTCGCCCGCCTGCTTCCAGGCCGACAGCGCAAGCGCGTACTCGAACAGCCGCGACAGCGAGCGCACCGTGAGCGGCGCGCTCGGCACCGAATCCCGCCGATAAAGATCCTCGTAGCGAGGCGACAGCGGCTCTTCGTCCGCGCCAAGGATGGACAACTGCATGAGCGGCGCGCCCTCGTAACGGCGGAACGGGTTGGGCTGGTTCACCCAATCCAAGCTGCCGCTGGAGCGCGCATAGCGGTAGAACTGGTGCTTCGTGCGCTCGTGATAACGCAGCACCGCTGCGACGTTGTCGGCGTCGTGCATCTCAGCGCCACATCCCCGTGGAGGTGTAGCGTTCGCCGGTGTCGCAGGAATGGCAATCACACCTCATGCCTTCCATTTGGACTCCCAGCGGCGGAAGGTCAAGGCAGCTTGATGTCGCCGTCGAACTTGACCTTGAGCCCCAGCTCGGGGATCTCCAGGGTCATGGTGGCGGCAAGCGTCTTGGTGCCGGCGCCGGCGGCGACGGCCTTCGCCACCGCCTGCTCGATTTCGCGCTGCGAGTTGACGCCGACCATTTTGAGGAACTTGCGAATGCTGAGGTTGAGTGTATCGTCGTCCATCAGTGTCTCCCGGTTGGTGTTACCAGAGCGGTTTGCTCAGCTGCCGCGTGAACGAAGAGAACATCACGTTGAAGCTGACGCTGATTCGTTCTTCCTCGCTCATGTTGGCATCGACGGAGTGCTCCATAAACGAGGGAAACATCAGAAGCGTTCCGTTGCGCACCTTGACTACCACCGGGTCGGTGTTGTCCGCCGTCAGCTCCACGAGCGGGGCCTAGTGAGGTCTGTCTTCTCAGGTGATGAAAGTTGATCGTGTCGGTGCCGGGCTGGGTGCGCACGTAGTAGACACCGCTCAGGAAGTTGTTTGGGTGGCTGTGAATCTTGTGTGCAGCTCCCTTGGCCAGAACCGTGCCCCAGCAGGCAGTGCTCGAACGCGTCATGACCGATACGCAGGAATCGCAGGATGCTGGTGATGCCACGATCGACACACGAAACCAACTCGCGAAAGTCCTCGCGTTCATGCCGCGCTTGTGCTGACTGCCACCCCGTGGCCGGGTTCGAGTGGCGGCCGTCCGCGCCGCACGCATGTCGGTCAGCATCGCCGGATCCTTGCGGCCAGAGCGTCGCGCAAGCCGGCCTCGATCTGGAGTTTCCAGACCAAGGTGGGAAACGTCGGAATGACATCCGACGTTTCCATCCACCGCCTGCTTTCATTGACCATGGCCAAGCCTTCGATAGAGCATAGGCGAATACAATGGCGAGCGTTCTCGGAAAAACGCCGACGCCCGAGCCACTGCCCATGACGCCCCACTCTTCGCGGCCACCGGGCCGCCCCGCCAACCGCCTTGCCCGCGAGACCAGCCCCTACCTGCTGCAGCACGCGCACAACCCGGTGGACTGGTATCCCTGGGGTGAAGAAGCGTTTGCGAAGGCGCGCACCGAGGACAAGCCGATCCTGCTGTCGGTAGGCTACGCCACCTGCCACTGGTGCCACGTGATGGAGCGCGAGAGCTTCGAGGACTTGGGGTTGGCGCGCCAGCTGGCCGATGGCTTCGTCGCGATCAAGGTCGACCGCGAGGAGCTCCCCGACGTCGACCATGTCTACATGAGCGCGCTGCAGGCGCTCGCCGGCCACGGCGGCTGGCCTATGAATATGTTCCTCACGCCGAAGCTCGCGCCGTTCTTCGGCGGCACGTACTTCCCGCCGCGACCGCGCCAAGGCACGGCCAGCTTCTCCCAGGTGCTCGCCGCCGTGCGCGACGCCTGGACGCACCGCCGTGCCGACATCGAGCAACAGGCCGAATCGCTTCTCGGGCATGTGCGCCGCGGCACGACCCTCACGCCGCGCGCGCCGGCCGATGATGTGCACCGGCAGGCGGTGGCCCAGATCCGCCGCGGCTTCGACCGGACGCATGGGGGCTTCGGCCGCGCACCCAAGTTTCCGCAGACCCCGCTGCTGCAATACCTGCTGACGCTGGCCGCCAGCGGCGACGGCAGCGCGCGCACGATGCTCGTCACGACGCTGCACCACATGGCCGCCGGCGGAATGTATGACCACGTCGGTGGCGGCTTCGCTCGCTACTCCACCGACGAGCGCTGGCATGTGCCGCATTTCGAGAAGATGCTCTACGACAACGCCCAGCTCGCGCGTGTCTACGCCGGCGCGTTCCGGCTCACTGGCGAAGAGCGGTTGCGCTTCGTCGCCGAAGACACGCTCGCCTACCTGCTGCGCGAGATGCACCCAGCGGCGGCCCGGCGGCCTACGCTTCAGCGCAGGACGCCGATGCCGAGGGTATCGAGGGCCGATTCCACGTCTGGATGCTGGCCGAATTGGGCAGCGTGCTCGGCGCCGACGCGCAGGCCGCTGCACGCCTGTACGGGTTGACCGAACAAGGCAACTGGGAGCACGGCACGAACGTGCTCGAGCGGCGCGATCCGGACGCGCTTCGCGCCGAACTCGACCTGGACCCCGAGGCGTTCGCGACGTGGGAACGCGCGGCGACTTCGTAGAGGCCGCAAGGCAGCTCGCACGCTTCCTGCTGGCGACAATGGTGCGGGATGGGCACGTCCACCATGCCTGGCGCAACGGCACGCTGCGCGACGAGGGGTATCTGGCCGACCATGCGCAACTCGGGCTCGGCCTCGTGGAACTGCATGCCGCGACCGGCGAGCCGGAGTGGCTGAAGGCCGCGCTCGACCTAGCCGGCCGCATGATCGAGCGCTTCCATGACCCGGTCGAAGGCTTCTTCGACAGCGCGTCGGCGCAGCTGCCGATGCGAGCGCGGGACCTCTACGACGGTGCCGTGCCCTCGGGCACTGCAGCGGCGTGCGAGCTGCTGCTTCGCCTGGCCGTTCCCTATGAACGCAGCGACTGGGCCGAGATCGCCGGCGCGACGCTCGAGCGACATGATGCATTGATGGAGGACACACCGATGGCCGCGCCGGCGCTGCTGCACGCCCAGCTGCTGGCCGAGCAGGGGGCCGATCTTGCGATCCCGGCGGGCCCGGGCAGCGAAGGCCTGTGGGCGGAGGCGCAGTCGGCATTCGCGCCGCTGGTCACGCGCTTCCGCGGGTTACCCGGATCGATGCCACTGCTCGAAGGACGGATCGCGGGGGAGGCCTACCTGTGCCGACATGGCAGCTGCGAGCTGCCGGCGCGATCGGGCGAGGCGCTGCGTGAGCAGCTGGCGCAGTGGCACTCCGGCCCGGGCGGCAGGATCGCAGCATCAGACGGCGCCGCTTGAGGGGTTGCAACCGAGCCGTCAGCCCGAGAGAAGGCCAGCGATTCACGCTTGGCGCGCCGCGAAGAGCTCGATGACCCGGTCGTTCGCACATTGGGCACTTTGCCCGCCATCGCGACCGATGCGCGTGCGCAGTCTTCACCAGCGGTAGTGCTTTCCGTCGACAACTCTTCGGCCGAGCAACGCCGCACCAGGCGCCGCGTTCCTGCCTGCTGCGGGGCAATACCGCATTTCGGTTGAAGTCCCGAGCGATTTCCAACTCACGTCACCGCCAGGACAGTCCCCGCTGCGGGGACGTTCGAAAACCGGCAGTTGGCCGACAGTCACCCTTGCGCCAACAGTTGCACGCGGCTTCGACCCATCGATGCCGTGCTGGAACGCCGGAAAGCGGTCGTCGACGACCGTCGGCTCGTGGCCGGCAACCGGCAGAACGTCGTCGAACGTGAATGTCGGCAGTGCGACGGTCAGCAGGCAGGTGGGACACGCCGGGCGGATCGAACGTCCGCCCGGCCCCTTGTCAGATCTCGGTCTGTTCCGCGATCTCGAGCGCGTCGTCCACCTCGATACCTAGATACCTTACAGTGGACTCTAGCTTCGAGTGCCCCAGCAGCAGCTGGACAGCACGCAGGTTCTTGGTGCGGCGGTAGATCAGGGTGGCCTTGGTACGCCGCATCGAGTGCGTGCCGTAGTCCGCCGGATCAAGTCCGAGTTCCTCGACCCAGCCTTCGAGGATCCGAGCGCACTGTCGCGTGCCCAGGTGCGGCGATTCATGGATGCGGCTCGGAAAGAGGAAATCGTCCGACTTCAGCCCGGCCTGCTTGATCCACTTCTGCAGCACCTCGCGCGTCGTCGGCGTGATCTCGAACTGCACCGGGCGCTGGGTCTTGTGTTGCATGACGATGGCGCGAGCGGCTACCTGTTCTCCGTGGCAGACGTTCCGAAATCTGAGGCTGACCAAATCACAGCCTCGCAGCTTGCTGTCGATGCCAAGATTGAAGAGCGCGAGCTCGCGCACTCGGTTCTCCATCTGCAGTCGGACCCGCAAAGCCCAAATGTCCTTGAGCTTGAAGGGCGCCTTCTGACCGACCATCTTTCCCTTGTTCCATGGCTCGCGACGCACTGCTGTGCATTGGCTTCCATGATGGACTCCTGTCCAGTTGAGGGAAAGCCAAACTACGCCATCGGCGACTGACAGGTTTGCGCCCTATCGCACCTTCGGGCGGTAGACGCTCTTCGACCCACTGCGGTCAGTCCGCAACGCCAATTCCACGCCTCGAAGCAGTCGCACGTTTACGTGATGGCGACCTGCCCACAACGGCGCTGGACCAGTCGAGCACTGCAATGCGGCCGGGAGGCTGCCGGCAACTGGCCGCTACAATACTGGCCCGCGCGGCCGCTTACGAGCGAGGGTTGCTAATTCGCGCTGCCCAAAGCCTCGGCCAAGTGGCGTAGCAGGGACGAACCATCCCCTGTCCACGCGCTACCGTGCATGCAGGCCAGAGTGCCCGGTTTCTCGACGGCCAGGCGTGCCAGCGTCGCAGGCGTCTCCTTCGTGTGTGCGTAGTAGTCCATCGCGCTGCGAAACCCCTCGCTCGGCCCGAGGATGTCCGCCTCGGTCAGCGCCTGCTCGC
Source organism: Burkholderiales bacterium (assembly GCA_038254545.1). Taxonomy (GTDB): domain Bacteria; phylum Pseudomonadota; class Gammaproteobacteria; order Burkholderiales; family Burkholderiaceae_D; genus CAHJXF01. The sequence goes on from JBBSGB010000070.1 coordinate 6,252, forward strand.
CGCTGCCGGGCTGGGTAAACAAGTCGCCGCAGAAGAAGGTCCGCGTCTGCATGTCCATCATCAGGCCGCACTCCCAGCCATGGGGCATGTGCGGGGTGTCGAACCACTTCATCGTGTGGGTGCCTAGCTCCAGCAGCTCGCCATCGGCCATCGCCCGCGCTGGCCGATCCGCGAGGTCGTTCACCGAGACCATCGCGGCCACCTGTCCGCACAGCGGCACGGCCTGCGGCGCCAGCGCCAGAAACTCGTTCATCGCGCCGCATTCGTCGGCCTCGACGTGCGACAGGCCGATGAAGCGCAGGCGATCGATCGCTATCACTTGGCCGATGGCATGACTCACCAGAGGAAACAGCTTGCGCGGGCCGGTGTGGAAGAGCAGCGGCTGGTCATCGACGACCAGGTACTGGTTGAAGCTGAAGCGCAGCCCCCCGGGCAGGTCGACGGGCGTGTTGATCCGGTAGATGGCCGGTGCGATTTCCTGGATATTGGTGCCGGTCTGCGGGCTCGTAATCATAGCGGTCTCCTGTTGATGATTGCAGGATGTGTCACCAGTGGCTCAGGCGTTACAGGTCTTTTTCACGGCGGGTCGTACGCCTGTCAGTTATGCTTTCCGCCATGAACCACGAGTCTGTCGCAGTCGACGAGGCCGAGTCCCGGCTCGCCTATCGCATTGCCGAAGCCGCGCCGGGGTGTGCCCGCGATGCCGAGGGCGAGTTGTACCGCTTGATGGCCCCCCGGGTGCGCCGCTACGGCCTGCGCCACCTGCGCGACGTCCACGCCGCGGACGACCTGATGCAGCAGGTGATGGCATTCACGATCGAGCATCTGCGCAACGAACAAGTGCGCGAGCCGGGGCGGGTGGTGTCGTTCGTGTTCGGTACCTGTCGCATGACCGTGATGCAGATGCGGCGTGGCGAGCAGCGCAGGCAGGCACTGCTGGAGAGCAACACGGACATGATGAATATCGCTGACATCGCAGTGGCACCCAGACTGGACCACGAGCGCGTCGCCGGCTGCCTTGAACGTCTGCCCGAACGCGAGCGGTCGGTGTTGGTGATGACCTTCTACGACGACAAGCCGGCCGCCGAAGTTGGCGGTGCGCTCGGTCTCACGTCTGGCAATGTTCGCGTGCTTCGGCACCGCGGCATCGCCAAATTGCGCGATTGCGTCAAGGGCGCAAGGAGCGTTTCATGACCCAGGAATCCCGAAACCCGCACCTGTCCTTTGATAGCTTGGTGGAGTATTGGCTGGGCGAGTCCGACGACGCCGCCACCCAACGTGCCGACATGCATCTTCTGGCCTGCGATGCCTGTGGAACCAAGCTGGACGAGATCATGGCCCTGGCCCAGGGCGTGCATCGGGCGTTCGCGGATGGTTTGGTCCATACCTTCATCAGCGCTGCGTTCGTTGCGCGGCTTCTCGAGCGCAGGGTGCGCGTGCGTGAGTACCGCGTTCCTCACAACGGTAGTGTGAACTGCGGCGTGGCGCCGGAAGACGACATCCTCGTCGGCCGACTGGAGGCGCCGTTGGAAGGCGTGAGCCGAGTCGACGTCGCCATCCGCCGATCGCTGGCTGACGCGGAGCATTGGGTGCACGACGTTCCTTTCGACGCGGCTCGAGGCGAGGTGCTGATTGCGCCCAAGCTCGTCGCATTGCGGGAATTGCCGACACACGATATGCACATTCGGTTGCTTGCCTGCGATGGCGAGGGCCGCCATGAAATTGGGCACTACACGTTTCATCACCACGCCTGACCCGATTGGCATGATTGCAGGGCGGTGGCCACGAGCGTACTTTCGGGCATTCGACGTGAAGGTGCGTCGCCTGGCGAATTGCCGTAGAGCTGCCGTTCGTGAGGTTCCGCAAATGGCCGAAAGCTCCTGTCTGACCCCGCACCGCAAAGCTGCCATTCCGGGCAGCCGCCCAAGGCTATAGGCAGGGGCGGCCGCAGTCTACTGCCTCAGATCTCAGTCTGCTCGGAGATCTCTAGGGCGTCATCGACCTCGATGCCGAGGTATCTCACCGTCGACTCCAGCTTGGAGTGTCCGAGGAGCAGCTGCACGGCACGGAGGTTTTTGGTGCGCCGGTAGATCAGCGTCGCCTTGGTACGACGCATGGAGTGCGTGCCGTAGTCCGCCGGGTCAAGTCCGAGTTCTTTGACCCAGCCTTCGAGGATTCGAGCGTACTGCCGAGTCCCCAGGTGCGGTGCGTTGCGAATGCGACTCGGAAATACGAAGTTCTCGGCTCTCAGCCCCGCCTGCTTGATCCACTTCTGAACTGCATCGCGGGTCGCCGGCGTGATCTCGAATTGCACTGGGCGTTGCGTCTTGTGCTGCATCACCACGGCTCGGGATGCCACTTGGTCACCGTGACAGATATCCCGAACCTTTAGGCTCACGAGGTCGCAGCCGCGAAGTTTGCTGTCGATTCCCAGGTTGAAGAGCGCGAGCTCGCGCACCCGGTTTTCCATCTGAAAGCGGACTCGGAGCGCCCAGATGTCCTTGATCTTGAACGGTGCTTTTTGGCCAACGATCTTGCCCTTGTTCCACGGTTCGCGATGAACGGTGTGTTGGCTGCTGTTTCCATGATGGACTCCCATCAAGTTGAGGGCCAACGAGAGTGCGCCGTGGCGACGTCAACGCTTATGCCGCCGGGTGTTCGGCGAGGCGTAGTCGCAAACCGTCAGCTTCCGGGCTCGTTCGCGTGTTCACGTTTCCGGCCGAGGTTGTGTAAATACGCGAACAGCATTTCTGCGTGCGGCGTCGAGCACTCTAGAAGCGATGGAAGCGCCGTGAGCGCCGTTGCTCCGCTCAGTGGTGCTTGGGTGTCGCCAGCTTTTGAGGACCTTCGATGGCGTTACGTCGCGATGTAAGAGGGCTTGCAGGGCTTTACGCCCGCATGACCTGCAGCATCTGATCGATACCCAGGATTCGCATCACGCGCTTCAAGTTGTAGGCCAGCACGTGCAGGCTCATTTCTGTCCGAACGCGTCCCAGGGTCTTCGTCAGGAAGTGCGTCGAGCCCATCCAGTGTTTGATGGTGCCGAACGGGTGCTCGACCGTCTGGCGTCTCAATCGGATCATCTCCGGTTGCCGGTCCAGCCGCTCTTGCATCGACTCGAGAACGCCCTCGTGCTTCCAGCGTCGGATACGCCGGTATGCGCTGGTCGTACAGCGCTCTTTGATCGAACATCGAGTGCATGCAGAGCTCCAGTAGATGTCGACCATTAGCCCGCCCTCAATGGTGGTGAAACGCTTGATGGCGCGCTCGTTCGCTGGGCAGCGATACTCGTCATCGGTTGCGATGTAGATGAAGTCCTGCTTGTCGAAGCGCCCTTTGGCCAAGCTGTTGGACGTGAGCGTTTTCGGCACGATCGGTGTGATGCCGGCTTCTTCGCACTGCAGGATCTGCTCGCTTTTGAAGTAGCCGCGATCGGCAACGACCGTGAGGTCTTGAGCGCCTGTTGCCTCACGTGCTTGCTCGGCCATCCTGGTTAGCTGATCGCGATCTACCCCATCGGTGATCACTTCGTGAGCGACGATGAGGTGGTGCTGCGCGTCTACCGCTGTCTGGAGGTTGTAGCCGACGATGCCGCCACCGCGCGTCTTCATCGAGCGCGCATCCGGATCGGTCAACGATAGCTGTTGATCGGGGCTTGCCTGCATCTGAACTTCGAGCGCCTTGAGCTGCTGCATCTGTTGCCGCAAGGCTTTGATCTTGTCTTGCAGTCGTCCCTTCTTCAACTGCGCTATCTCGGGCTCGGCACGATCGGCCGTGTCCATCGCGGTGAGGTACTGCGCAATGTTCTCTTCGAGCTGCGCCATGCGTCGCTGCATCTTCGCACTGGTGAAGTTCTTGTCGCGATTGTTGAGGCCTTGAACTTACTGCCGTCGATGGCAACGATGGCCTGAGAGAAGAGGTCGAGCTGACGGCACAGCACGATGAACTGGCGACATACGCTGCGAATTGCAGGACCATTGTCTTTACGGAAGTTGGCGATGGCCTTGAAGTCGGGCATCAAACGGCCCGTCAGCCACATGAGCTCGATGTTTCGCTGAGTCTCGTGCTCGAGGCGACGGCTCGATTGCGCCCGATTCAAATAGCCGTAGATGTAGATCTTGAGCAGGACCGATGGGTGGTAAGCCGGTCGGCCCGTCGCTTGGGGATCGATACCTTCAAACCCCATCTGCCCGAGATCGAGCTGGTCAACGAACGCTTCAACGATCCGAACCGGGTTGCCGGCCCGACATAATCATCGAGGCACTCGGGCAACAAGGCGACCTGACTTCGATCTTCGCCGACGATGAATCGCTTCATGCCGATCCCCTGCAAACGCGTTGCCTTACTCTAGTCGATCAACGCGTTTTTACACAGCCTCCGCCATAAGCGGTCCTCCATGAAGGGCGCGTCTGCGGCGTTCGAAGGGGTCCACGTGGGCAGTCTGACGGAGCAACTTTCGGGCTAATGTCAAGTGGATCGATGCCTTGTACTGGCGCATTGTTCGGTGCAGGGGGTAAAAGTGAACGGAGTTAGGCTCGGCGAAAGTCGACACCGCACTCCATGCTCTTGGCTAGTCGTTAGCTCCGCCAATTCCCCACGGTGCGACACTTCCGGCATGTTCGTTTCGCCGACACCCGCGCCGGGGCAGGGACGAGTTTCCGGCCGCCCGTTTGCGCACGCTAGAAAGGACGAATCGAAGTGTTGCCCGATACCAAGTACGCGAAGAGCGGCGACGTCAACATTGCCTATCAGGTAATTGGAACCGGCCCGCGCGATTTGGTGATCGTCCCGGGCTGGGTGTCGAACATCGATGCGTTCTGGGAGGAGCCGTCGTTCGCCCGACTGCTGACGCGCCTGGCCTCGTTCACACGACTGATCATCTTCGACAAGCGCGGCACCGGCCTGTCCGACCGCAACAGCGACATGCCGAGCCTCGAGGTGCGCATGGACGATGTGCGCGCGGTGATGGACGCCGCCGGCTCCTCGCGAGCGGCCCTGTTCGGATATTCCGAAGGCGGCCCAATGTGCGCCCTCTTCGCTGCTACTTATCCAGAACGCGCGACTGCTCTCATCATGGGCGGTAGCTACGCTCGACGCACCGTAGCGTCCGACTACCCATGGGGCGTGACCGCCGAACGTATCGAGGCATTCGCTGCGGATATTGAACGCGGTTGGGGTGGCCCAGTAGGCATCGATGAACGCTCCCCAAGCATGGCGCACGACGCTCGCTACCGCCAATGGTGGTCCCGCTGGCTCCGGTCGAGTGCGAGCCCCGCAGCGGCTGCGACGCTTGTTCGCATGAACAGCGAGATTGACATCCGTCATGTCCTGCCGGCAGTACGGGTGCCAACACTCTTGCTGCATAGCCTGAACGACCGCACGATAGACGTTGGGGCAGGCCGCGACCTCGCTAATCGCATTCCCGGCGCGAAACTGGTGGAGTTGCAAGGCGTCGACCATGTTCCCTGGGGAGACGACGCCGACCGCATTGCCGACGAGGTCGAGAATTTCCTTACCGGCGCAAGGCACGGCGCCGAGCCTGACCGTGTCCTAGCAACCGTCTTGTTTACCGACATCGTCGGAGCGACTGAGAAAGCTGCAAGCCTTGGCGATCGCAGATGGCACGACCTTCTCGATAGCCACCACGCGTTGATTCGTAGCGAGCTGTTGCGCTTCCGCGGTCGCGAAATCGACAACGCGGGAGACGGCTTCCTCGCCACATTTGACGGTCCCGCGCGCGCCGTGCGCTGCGCCTGCGCGATATCCAACGGAGTGCGCGCTCTTGGGTTAGAGATCCGCGCCGGTCTACACACCGGCGAGTGTGAACTGATGGGGGACAAGCTAGGTGGAATCGCCGTACATACAGGAGCGCGCGTTGCCGCGCGAGCGAACAGCGGTGAGGTTCTCGTGTCGAGGACGGTTAAGGACCTTGTCGCAGGTTCTGGGCTGTCCTTCGCAGATCGGGGAGTACAAAACCTAAAGGGAATTCCGGGCGAGTGGCGCCTGTTTGCGGTTGAGCACTGATTAGGAGCAAGGGGAGGCATCTGCGCCGGAAAGGAGCCGAGTACGAAGTTGCACGTAGTCAACTTACGTGCTGACGCCTGCTCACAGATGCCGCGTACCGGGTGGGATCGCGCGGTGCGCGAGTGAACGCAGCATCTCAAGATGGCCGCCTTCCAGGCGTTCTGCGCGGCGGTGGTCCCCTTACCCACGCTCGTGTCCATCCGTTGCACATTGACCGCATCAGATAGTTCGGCGCGCCGAATTGCTAATTTTCCGTGCGCGAGGCTGTCGCGTCTACCGCTTGCATTTGCTCCGACTCTGAGCGGCCGCTTTCGAGCGTTCGGTCAACCGGTCACTGTCGGCCATGACCAGTCGCTCGCGAACGACGGCCTTCGAGCACCCTTGCTTGCTCTACGCCGACGCGAACTGAGCGCTTACAAGGCTGAACTGCTTCGAAATCGCGGAGCAGACGCAGGTCTGACCACCATCGCCCGAGCACTCGGTGCTGTCGGGCGATGATCGGGCATAGCG
>JBBSGB010000071.1:0-12493 GCA_038254545.1 Burkholderiales bacterium
GCAGCGGGAAGAGGGCATTGGCGGACCAGCCGTGCAGGAACACGGCGACGACGGTCAGCGATTCGACCGCGCCCCACAGGACGATGCCGGCCGGAAGTTCGACGACAGCGCCCGCCGTGGAGAAAGGGACGAGCGCCACGCCAACGAAGGACAGCGGCAGCAGCACGGTCCACAGCAGCGTCAGCATGCGCGAGGGCGGCATGCGGGCGAGCAGATGGCTCGCTGCAACCAGCAGGGCGAGGACAGCGATGGTCTTCGCCGTCAGCCACAGCGGCCCGAGCTCGACCGTGCCCCACCCCGGCCCGAGCGGCCCGCCGAGAAAGACCGTGGCCGCCATCGCCGAGAACGAGACGGCCATGCTGAGCCGCGCCCACTGCCAGAGCGCGCGTGGCGGTCCCGACCGCTCCGCATCGGTGCCGCCAGAGAGGTCAGCCGAGTCGGCGTAGTTGAACGGACCGCGCAACGTGAGCGACAGGCCGAGGAGAAGAAAGAGCGGCAGGCCGAGCGGCTGGCGAACGACGTTCCAGAGCCCGGCCTGCGACTGCACGATCGCCCCGAGCGCGAGCGACTGTGCCGGCAGGGCGGCGGCGATCAGGACGAACATGCTGACCAGCATGACCGGCAGGCCGATGGCCACATAGCGATAGGCGCCGAGCAGCGGGAAGAGGGCATTGGCGGACCAGCCGTGCAGGAACACGGCGACGACAGTCAACGATTCGACCGCGCCCCACAGAACGATGCCGGCCGGGAGCTCGACGAGGGCGCTCTTCGTGGAGAAGGGCACGAGCGCCACGCCGACGAAAGCGAGGGCGAGGTACAGGGCCGGGGCGAGCGCCCAGTTCAGCCCGTCGGGATGCTCGGTTCGGCTCGGGCGGCGGGCCAGATCTGCCGCCCCGCGCTGCAGAGGCGCGAGCCACGGTGAGCCGATCGGTTTTCGCGCAACGAGCGCGGCCGCGACGTGGTCGAACACCGCGGTCAGCCAGGCACCGCCGAGCATCAGCAGGAGTGCAACTGCCGCCGTCGCCGCAGTCAACGCGCATGCTCCATCGCAGCGTGCTCCCCTTGCGGTTCGTCGGCGTCGCCGCCTGCGTCGGCCGCCTTCTCGCGCGGCGCCATGCCGCGCAACTCGTGCGACGTGAAGCTGTTGACGACAAGCATCGCCTCGTTCCATTCGAGCCCGCTCAGCAGGCTCGACAGCCTCGGTTTCGGCTCGGTCGTCGCGCCTTCCGGCAGCTCGGCGCCGTTACCCAACCAAGCGTGCAGTCGCGATCGGATGTCGGTTTCCGTGCCTCCCAGGCGACACGTGCCCAGCCCCGGCCGCAGGGTAGCGAACGCGCCGCTGAGACGAACGGCGGTCCGCACTGCAGCGTCGACGGACATTCGACCGTCGTTCGCCACGGCGGCGCGACGGCAGCGTTCGGCGAGTCCGTCGAGCTGAAGCAGCTCGAGCAGGCGTGCCGCGCTGCGGAGCCGGCTGGGGACATTTTCGACAGTTCCTTTCGTCGGTCCGTAGGGGGGACGGACCACCCTGGCACGCTGCACGACGTCGCCCTGCAGTGCCAGCTCGAGCACCAGTCCGCACGGCCACGAGCGCAGATAGGGCCCGATCTGCACCGTCGTCTCGTCGAGTTGCAGACCGTCGCGACCGTCGTCGCCGGTCATCGCCATCGGTCGACCGTAGGGGGCGCCGCCCATCATGCCCTTGCCGCCCTGACCGTTCGGACCCACGCCACGCCAGGGATGCGGGGGCTCGTCGGGCAGCAGGTCGGGTTCGCCCTTCGAGCTGCCGGCCCGCATCGTCAGGATATGCGGCAGGGCGTCGTCGATCAGTGGCACCACAGCCGGTGACGTCAGTTCCTCGAACGGCTCGCTACCCCACCACAGCGTCGCTCGCGGGACCGGAACCTGGTCGTGCACGGCCTTCAGCGCCCGCTCGTCCTGGCCTCGGACTTTGCCGGCGACGAGCAGCAAGCCGGCGTGGCGCGGGCTCGCGACCCGGGCGATACGCGGATCGAGGCACAGATCCTCCACGCGTTCGATGGCGTTGCGCCCGACCGCCGCGAAGACGGCGATGGGCGCACCGCTCGCGAGCCGGGAGAGCCAGCCTATTGCCACCGGAACACGCATTCGCGCCAGGCGTAGACGATGCCGACCGACAGGATGGCCAGGAACATGCCCATCTCCATCAAGGCTTTGCCGCCTTCTTCCACGAACACGACGGCCCATGGGTACATGAACATCATCTCCATCTCGAACGCGATGAAGAGCAGCACCATGGAGTAGTAGCGCACGTGATACCGCTGCCACGCATGGCTTTCCATATTGCCGCCGCCGAGGAACGGGGCGGCCTGCGGATTGGAGACCGAGGCGTCCCCTTTCGGTCCGAGCAAAAACTGCAGGATCAACCCAGAAACGAGGCTTGCGAGCGCGACGACGAGAAGCGCAAGCAGACTGCTCACGTAAGCGGCTCGAGAATCAACGTGCTCATCATTTCGAACGCAGGTATTTGATCAGAGCGAACACCGCGAGGACGAGCACCGCGACACCGAGAAGCCAGCCGACCGCCATCCCGCCCATCATCCAGCCCATACCGGATCCTCGCATCATGTCGTTCATCATCTTGATTCCTCTTTAAAGTTGTTTTGTCCATCGAGTAACGAAGAGGTCTCAACATTTCGCCCGTCCCAAGACCAGGTCGAACTACCTACCCTTGATCTGTGCTCCGCTACAGTCAAGATCACGCTAACCCTAGCGAGAAGGCAAGCGCCGATGTTCGACTTACGAAAAGCTCCAAGACCCAGTGCTAGGTCCATTCGATTGCGCAGATCATGAGCGATCAAAATTGCGCAAATCCTGTGAAGCGCCCTCGCTGTCCGGATGCGACGACTGCAGTGGCCACTTCGGCAAAAGTGCCCTGGGGGTCTTGCCAGTAACGAGGTTCCGCCGCTGTCGAATACTGAGCTGATGCAGTTGCGCATCAGAGTCGTGGCGCTGGAAAATCTGATGCTGGCGGTGTTGGCCGAGGGCACAGAGCACAGGCTGCTCTTGCAAAGGAAATGGTCCTACCCCGCGAGGGACACACTCCCCATCCCATCACCATCCACGCCGCTCAGCAAATGCTTCACCTCGTCGAGCGAGCGTCCCGCTTCGGACGCTCGGGAAGATAGTCTCCGTCCGCGCTCGAGTTCAGGCCCTCTCCCGAGCCTCGTAGCCCATCGCCGCGAGCGTGGAAACGATCTCCTGCGCGGTCACACGCGCAGGGTCCGCCTCGACCGTTGCCGAACCTGGCTGCAGCGTGACCTCGACCTTCTTGACCCCATCCAGGCCGCTGATTGCACGCTGCACGCTGCTCGTGCAGCCACCGCAAGACATGCCCTTGACGTCCAGCTTGAAGATTTCCATTTCCATTCCTTGAATGCTCGATGGCGAATTGCCTTTCGACAGAGTTCAAGCCTAAGGGTTGCCACAGGGGCAAGGTCAAGAGGCCCTGGCTCGGCGCTCTTGCCGGCGATGGCACTTGACCTTGACGTGGTGGAAAGGTGCAGACTCGCTCGCCCCATTCGAGCCACTCACGGCCCACCAAAATTAAGCAATAAGAAGGGGCCTTAGCGCGATTGTGTTGAGGTCCTTATTCTTGCCACGAGCGAACGGCCGCGCGTCCACTCTGCAAAAAGAGCTCGATCTCGACGTGACCGCATTTCGACGTGCTGACGGAGTCGTCTTTCAGCAATCCGTCCTGTTGACGATGCGCCTCAGCTGAATGCGATGCATTCAAACGCCAATTTGATCGTGACTGCGCGATGCAGGAACGGGTCAGTCCCTTCGTCGCTCAATACCAATCGAGGCGCGAATCCCACGCGATCCCGCTTGACCGCGAACGTGGCGTCGTTCATTGCGTCGGACCCGCGGAATGGGCCACCGACTGACGTTCCGTCGTCAATAACGTGGATTGCGGTTCGTTCTTCATCGACGAGTCCGTTCACGTCGAACATCGTAACTTCAATGACCTCGCCGCGCGGCAGGGACAACTTGCTGGGTGGGTTCATTTCACGCCTGCCACAAGCCCTGCGACACCGGTAATGACGATGCTGCTGTGTGCCGCATGTGAATCGTCTCCACCTCCAGCTTGAGAGAGCCCTGTGAAAACGTTCCGCATGACGATCAACGAACACTCAGCCCTCGTCTTACGAAGAGATCGGGTACACGCTCTTGTTTGGACAAGCTGACCTGCGCATCCTTCGGTTCCCGGTCCGCGTTCCGGACTGTCGACAACCAACTTTTTGGAGACTGCAATGGACGATAAGAAGGCTCACTTGCCGAGCGAGAACCGCGATCCCATCACGGGCGCTGCAGGGGCACATCCCGTCGGGGTAGGAGTAGGCGCTGCCGCAGGCGGTATCGCAGCGGGCGCAGCCGCTGGCACGCTGGCTGCCGGTCCTGTGGGCACAGTGGTCGGTGCAGCAATCGGCGCCGTCATCGGCGGGCTCGGCGGCAAGGCTGTGGCCGAGCACTACGATCCTACCGTTGAGGAGCAGTATTGGCGCGAGAACTACGAGCGCCAGCCCTACCATCGGGAGGGCCTTGCCTATGACGATTACGCCCCTGCATATCGACTAGGCTGGGAAAGTCGCAATCGAAATCCAAGCGAGCGGTTCGAAGATGCAGAGCTGCGTCTTGAGAGCGACTATGCCGAGGTGCGCGGGAACTCGCCGCTAGACTGGAGTAATGCCAAGCAAGCGACGCGCGCTGCTTGGGAAAGATCCGGCTCCGCGTCGTAGACACGGGCATCTCGACAGTGCCGGAGCCCCACCGACGAATTCGTCGTGACATTTTCTGTGTTTAACACGATTGCCCCGGCGCATTAATCGTGCGGTAAGCGATGCAACTTTCTTTGGAGATCGACATGCCTAGTGCTAAATCCGCACCGTCCAAATCGGCCAACTCATCCGAGAACGTCGACGCCACGATCCTGCTTCGTAAGGATCACGAGGCGGTCAGTGCCCTTTTCGAGCAATATGAAAACGCTCGAAGCGCCACGAAGAAATTCGATTTAGTGCAGCAGATTTGCACCGAACTTACGATCCACGCGCAAATCGAAGAGGAGATTTTTTACCCGGCAGTGCGCAAAGCAGTTGCGGATGACGACATGATGGACGAGGCCGCGGTCGAGCATGCCAGCCTCAAGCAATTGATCGCACAAGTGAAGGGCAAGAACGTCGAAACCGAACCGATGTTCGACGGCAAGATCACAGTGCTCTCCGAATACGTTAAGCATCACGTCAAGGAAGAACAGAATGAGATGTTTCCGAAGGCCAAAAAATCTGGCGTTGATTTGAAGGAATTGGGCGCGCGGCTGCAGATGCGGAAGGATGCTTTGAAGGGCTAAGGGTGATTGTTTCTAGGCGCGTCCGTCGGTTGACCCGTCACCTGGCGCGCACCCTCAATCGATCGCGTTGGAGCAAGCGGCTGTGTGTGCTAAAGCGACGCATCGTTCGGGTGAACATCAGCGAAGTCGATCCGAACGAAGACAGAGCACATCTGCTCCCACGGGTCGTCTTTTACACGCGCCAGCCTAGCGGCGAAACCGCTAGTCGATTCCGAACTCGCCGCGGATCGCGGTCCCTGGAGCTCTGTGCGGATCTTTCATCGCATCGTCCGCAATGACCGCGCACTTTTCCGCGATGAACTGTGCGAACGGTGGCGCTTGCATGCGTTCCCAGTCCTATTCGTTAGCACTGGTCAGAACGTCAAGTGAATCGTACTGGTCACTGTTACCGCCTGATGAATTGTCCGCCCGGGGGTAGCGAGATTAGCTGAATAGTAGCGCACGTCACTTCACCATCAAATCTTCGGTCACACACTTGCGACGAAAACATAGCCGACTCCCTTGAGATTGCGCTGGCTAACTAGCTAACATGCTCCATCTCATCAAAATAGTGGCGCATGCCATCGCGATCGTAGCGGCTCATCCCAAAAGCCTGCCGCGCGGAGTGAGCGTTAGGTTTCCCATGTTTGGATTTAGAGAGCATGGCTGAATTGGCAGATGTTTTGGCAGCATATTCATGCTCACACACACCATTATTAACCCATAGACTAGTTAGTGGAAAAACAACGCAATCAAAATAATAATCGGAATGGGGACACCGAGCATTAAAAGAAGAATGGATCGCATGAAAGTCTCCTGTTCATTTAAAGGTCGCGCCTGCGTCCGCCATAAGTGGCGGAGAGACTGGCTACGAACGCACCGATCAATAGTGCAACAAACATCCACAGCAAAGCGTAGGTAGTAGCCTTTCGCGCTTTATCGGCCGCCTCGCGTGCTTGGGTTTGCGCGTTATTCAATGCGGTTTGCGAGCGCGTATAAACATCCGTCACGCGCTTCTCCGCGTCGGCTTGCGACAGTCCAGTTCGCTGCGCGACGAGCTGGCCCAAATACTTTGTATCCTCCTGTGGTAACTGACCGACGCGCAGGTTGTGCAGGAAGATTCGAGACACTTCAGACGAATCGCTTTTTCCAGCAGCCGCCTGTGAATTGTCGCTGACCGAACTGGTCGTGGTCGTCGATGCGCTGGTTGCCGATGCTGCGTCCCTGCGAAACAGCGAATCGACAAAGTACTCAAGCCCAGGCGCACTAGAGTCCTTCGAAGCGGAATCGGACGCACCCGCGGTAGCGGCGACGGCAGTCCCCGCCCCGCCGACAGCTGCGGCGCCGGCTTGAACACCGGTGCCAAGTAGTGAACCAATAGCGCTCGTGAGAAAGGCGGCAGTAGCAAGCGTGGCCACGGCCCAGGCAAGAAACCCATGCGCCGTGTCACGAAAATACACCTCGTCGACATGGGCGCCGGTCCAACGCAAGCGCAACCTTCCGGCGAGATAACCACCGATGCCGGAGGCGGCGAGCTGCGTGAAGCTGAGCCACAGGATGGTGGAAACGCCAAATGTGGCAGCCGCCATTCCCTGATGTGACCAAGGTGAAATTGATGAAAGCCCGAGTCCCGCGCCGAGGATCAACAGGATCAGCGAAAGTGCCGCCGCACCTGCCGCACCTGCAATTATCGCTGCCCAGCTAACCCCCGACGCGTCCGAAGAAAGAGTGCTGCTTAGGGGCGCGTCGCGCATTGGTCGATCACGATCTCCGCTGAGGGTATCCATTGGCGTCATGCCTCCATGTGGTGTTGTTGTTCCGAAAATGGCGGACTTTCGCTTACGTTAGCCATCTATTGCACCGGTGAATGTTCGGAACATCCCATCGGACTAAGCCGGACATCGCCGTCGCGAACCAAGCTTGGCTCAAGAGGCGCTGGCGCTCGTCGGAGCGGGACACACCCGAGACACCTACGCGTGCAACAGACGCTCGTTGTGGCACGCGCATTGCTCTTCATTCCAGACAGGGCGTCAAGTCGACCCCGCAAAGAATCATGCCCGACGGATCTCGTCACAAGCCGACGAAAACCGCGCGGCCTACCTGGAAATGATCATGGCCAAGCCACGAACCCGCACCCATTTCGAATATCCGACAGTCAGGCCGACGACCGGTTGGTTTTCGCCGGATGTGGCACCCCTCCGTGAAGGGCGAGTACGAAGTCGAGTGCCTGCCGCATAGTGACGGGGATGTGCGCGTCATCGATCGCATGAAGTTTCATGGCGGACACTGGTTCCGGATGGCCGGCGCGATGAGCGAATGCGGACTCGGCAACTTGCGCTGGCGCGGCCTCGCGCAACGACCGTCATGATCCCCGTCGAAAAGGCGACGCCGACCGTCGTCTGCGCGGCGTGCAATCACGCGGCCTATAGCCTCTCCCGCATTGCTGACATCTGCCCGAAGTGCCGCGGTTCGGTGTCGAAACGCGGCGTGTACCGATCGACCCTTGCGAGCGACGATTGGGCCGCGTGCGGCAGATGCGGTACCAGCGGCAACTTGCATGATCGCCAGTGCCGACATTGCAACGGCGTCGGCTGGCTGTTCGTTCGAGTCGGCGGATTCGACGGGCGAATTCGCCAAAGACCGCAGCCCGTGTGGCACCACCCTATCGAGTAGGGAAGGCCGTCTTGCAGCGTATGTACACCTTCGCTACCGCAACCCGGTTGCATCCCTCCTTCACGCCGCAGCGCGCGCCGGCGGTTCGGCACCGAGGATGCGCTCGAGCGCCGAGCCGAGGTTCGCCACCGTTCGATCGACGTGATGCAGCTTGTCGAGTCCGAACAGTCCGATGCGGAAAGTCTTGAAGTCTGCCGGCTCGTCGCACTGTAGCGCCACGCCGGCCGCGGTTTGAAGTCCCTCGCCGAGGAAGGCCTTGCCGGTATGCAGGCCGGCATCATCGGTATAGCTGACGATGACGCTCGGCGCCTGGAAGCCCTCCGCCGCCACGCTCGGGAGGCCCTTGCTGGCCAATAGCGCCCGCACCCGTCGGCCGAGTTCGATCTGCTCGGAGCGCAGTTTCTCGAAGCCGTAGGCGCGTGTCTCGAGCATCGCATCGCACGTCTGCGCAAGCGCATCGGTCGGCATCGTCGCGTGATAGGCGTGTCCGCCGCCTTCATAGGTTTCCATGATCTGCAGCCACTTCTTCAGGTCCGCGGCAAAGCTCGTGCTGGTGGTGCCGTCGATCATGCCGCGCGCTCGCGCGCTGAGCATCACGAAAGCGCAGCACGGTGAACCGCTCCAGCCCTTCTGCGGCGCGCTGACCAGGACGTCGACGCCCGTGCTCTGCATGTCGACCCAGATCGCGCCCGAGGCAATGCAATCGAGGACGAACAGGCCGCCCACCTCGTGCACCGCATCGGCCACGGCACGCAGGTAATCGTCGGGCAGGAGAATGCCGACGGCGGTCTCGACATGCGGAGCAAAGACGAGGTCGGGCCGATGCGCGCGGATTGCGGCAACGACTTCGTGAATCGGGGGCGGCTCGAACGGCGCCTGCCGGCCCGATGTGACGGCGCGTGCCTTCAGCACGGTCTGCTCCGAGGGAATCCGTCCCATCTCGAAGATCTGTGTCCAGCGATAACTGAACCAGCCGTTGCGAATGACGAGCGTCTTCTTGCCCGTCGCGAACTGGCGTGCCACCGCTTCCATGCCGAACGTGCCGCTGCCGGGAACGACGATCGCCGCAGGCGCGTGATAGACCTCCTTGAGAATGTCGGACAAATCTCGCATCACGCGCTGAAACTTTTGCGACATGTGGTTCAACGCGCGGTCGGTGAAGACGACCGAGTATTCGAGCAAACCGTCGGGGTCGATATCAGGCAGCAGACCGGGCATGAGTTCTCCCTTTGGATGTTGAACGCGGGTCAGTCAGCTTATCACCGGCCACGACGGCAGCCGAATGCGAGAAGTTGCACGCATCCACGCATCCACGCATCGACGCATCGACTGCATCGAGCGCTTCTGCAACCAGCAATGCAAACGCCGAACCACGAACTTCGTCAGCCCGGTTCAGCATTTTCTTGGAGAAGGCAACGTCACACCTCGGCATCAACGCCCAGCGCCTGTTCGGCAAGCTCGGAGAGCCACAACCCTGCTTCGATCAAGGGCCGCGCGGATCCCCCGGCTCGCGCTCGGACATAGGCTCCCTCGACGGTGGACACCACGAGGCCCGCGAAGGACCGGGTGCGCGCGGAACTCGGCGCGGGGAGATGGCAGGCAACTTCATCGATCCATGCGCTCAGGGTGCCATCGAGCAGCGGTCGATGCAGGGCAGCGCTCTCGTCCATGTCGAGCGTGACGGCGGCGACCGCGCAACTGCGTTTGAAGTCCCCGTCCGCCATCCGTCGCGCCAGCGCGTCGAAGAGGCCGCGGATCTTTTCGCCAGGTGTACGACCCCTGTCGAGCGCCGCGCCGATCGTGGCCTGTACGCGGCCAGCGTAGATCGTGATGGCTTCGCCGACGATCTGGTCCTTGCCGTTCGGAAAGTGGTGATACATCGATCCCTTCGGCCCGCCACTTACTTTGAGGATGTTGTTGATGCCGGCGCCCGACAAGCCGGATTGGCGCATCAGGTCGATTGCCGCTTCCAGCATCCGTTCCCGGCTCGGCCTTGCATCGTGCTTCGATTTAGTCATGTCAGTAGGCTGAAAGAAGCACGAATAATAGACCAGTCTATATACTCTGGTAGCAACGACATCCAACGGTTTTTTTTCAGCGAGATCGCCATGACAAACGACGCTGCGCCCCGGATCGGATCAGTGCGAGTACGAGCGGTGCGGGTGCCGATGGCCCATGCGCATCAAACCGCCGGCGGCACGGTGTCCGAATCGCCCCTGGTCCTGACCGACATCACGAGCGAAGACGGCGTGGTCGGCCACAGCATGGTGTTCACCTACACCGCCGCAGCACTCAAGCCCACGGCTGACCTCATCCGGAATCTGGAGCCGCTGATCAAGGGCGAGCCGTTCGCTCCGGCCGACATCGAGCAGACACTGTCCAGGCGCTTCCGCTTGCTTGGCACGCAGGGACTGGTCGGCATCGCGCTCGCCGCAATCGATATGGCGCTGTGGGACGGGCAGGCGCGACGCCACGGCGTATCCCTCGTTCACCTGCTTGGCGGCGTCGAGAAACCGATTGCCGTCTACGGCGCGGTAGGGTACGACGGGGCAGCTGGGTCCGCGAGGGTCGCCGAAGCGTGGGCCAAGCTCGGGTTTGCCGGCGTCAAGGCCAAAATCGGTTACGCGACTGTGCAGGAGGACGTGGCGACCATTCGGGCCATGCGTCAGGCGGTCGGACCGGACGTGGCCATCATGGTCGACTACAACCAATGCCTGTCGCCGGTGGAAGCTGTGCAGCGTCTGCGCGTGCTCGATGAGGAAGGCCTCACGTGGGTGGAAGAACCGACGCTGGCCCATGACTACGCAGGCCATGCACGTATCGCCCGCGAGGCGAGAACGCCGATCCAGTGCGGCGAGAATTGGTGGGGTGCGCTCGACATGCAGCACGCCATCGATGCGGTGGCTTCGGATTTCATGATGCCGGACGTGATGAAGATCGGCGGCGTCACCGGTTGGATGCGCGCTTCGAGCATGGCCCAAGCTCATGGCATCCGCTTGTCCAACCACCTCTGGCCGGAGATCAGCGCACAACTATTGTGTCTGACGCCGACAGCACACTGGCTTGAATACGCCGACTGGTGGAATCCGATCCTCCGCGAGCCTCTGGCAATCGAAAAGGGAATGGCCAGCGTGAGCGGAACCATAGGAACTGGTGTGGCCTGGAACGAAGAAGCGGTCAACAGATGGACGGCCTGAGAACCATCGGCCATCAGCGCGACGCGGTCTCTTGAGCAATAGCGCACGCTTCCTTCTATCTTGCGCGCCCGATTAGCGCTTCGTCCGTCGGACTATGCGTCCGCAAAGAACTTCACCAGATCTCTTTGCGGCCGTGCATGCAGATACCCCTGTTGCGCGACGCTCCCCGCTGCGGCCAGAAGATCGGCTTGCCCTTGCGTCTCGACGCCTTCGGCGACGACGTCGATCTTCAGGCGCAATGCCAACGCGAGGATGCATTCGGTGACCGCACGCGCGTGCTCGTCGGACTCGATATCCGAGCTCAAGGTGCGGTCGAGCTTGAGCAGGTGGAAACGCAATTGCCGCAGCAACGAGAAGTTCGAATAGCCAACGCCGAAGTCGTCGAGCGCGATGCGCATGCCGCTTTCGGTCAGCGCGGCGAGCATCGACCGCGTCCGGTCGATGTCCAGCAAGAGCGCCGTCTCAGTCAGCTCGACCACTACGGCGTGCGCCGGAAAGCCCGTTTCGGCCAGCAACTGCGGCAGCCGCTGCAATGCCCACCCATGATTGAACTGCGTGGGCGAGACAG
Organism: Burkholderiales bacterium; assembly: GCA_038254545.1. Lineage (GTDB taxonomy): Bacteria > Pseudomonadota > Gammaproteobacteria > Burkholderiales > Burkholderiaceae_D > CAHJXF01. Next base: position 11,804 of record JBBSGB010000071.1, read on the forward strand.
TGATCGACAAATATTCGAGCGTCCCCTCGGTCACCAGCGGCAGGATCTCCGGGAGCGCTCGGCGCAGCATGTTCTCCATCATCAGGTCGAGCAGGCCTAGCGCCTCCACGGTCTCGAGAAAGGCGGCAGGCGGCCTCACCTCGCCGCCGGCCAGATGCCAGCGTGCGAGCACCTCGGCGCCCACGAAGCGCCCGCTCGAGCAGCGCCTGATCGGCTGGTACCACGGCTCGATCTGGTCGGCCATCACGGCGGCGCGCACCTCGGCATCGAGCGCGGCCCTGTGTTCGAGCTCGGCGCGCAGCGCGGCCTCGAACGACGAAACCCGCGAGCGTCCAGAACGCTTGGACGCATACAGCGCCAGATCGGCGTCCCTCAGCAAGCCTTCGGCGGCGGCGGCGCGGGGGGGCGCCTGCGCGATACCGATCGAACAACTGCACGGGATGCTGCGCCCATCGACAATCACCGGAAGGCACAAGGCGTTCAGCAAGCGATGCGCCAAGCAGGAACCTGAGCGCGATGCGACGCGAGACGCCTGATCAAGGCATTCGCGCGCTCCGATCGCCGAAGGCTTTCGCTCTTCTCTTCGATCGTTCACGTGCGCTTGCCTCGACGTCGATTGCCGGTTCGACAGGTTGGAGCGCGGGCGCCAGCCCCTGCGCGGCTACACGCGTGGCTCGCGGGTTGCGCAGC
>JBBSGB010000072.1:0-11540 GCA_038254545.1 Burkholderiales bacterium
GACGTGCCGTTCCAGCACGCGCATCCCGATGTGTTGAAGCGCATGAAGCGTCCCGCTTCGGGCGAGAAGAATCTCGATCGCATCCAGGCGTGGCGCGCGATCTGCCCGGACCTGACGATCCGCTCGACCTTCATCGCCGGCTTTCCCGGCGAGACCGAGGCGCAGTTCGAATACCTGCTCGACTTCCTGCGCGAAGCCGAGCTCGATCGCGTCGGCTGCTTCGCGTATTCGCCGGTCGATGGCGCGAGCGCGAATCAACTGGACGGTGCGTTGCCCGACGAGGTTCGCGAAGAGCGGCGTTCGCGTTTCATGGCCGTGCAGGAAGAGATCTCCGCGCGTCGCATACGTCGCCACGTCGGCAAGCTGCTGCGCGTGCTGATCGACGACATCAATCCCGACGGCGGTGTGGCGCGCTCGTTCGCCGACGCGCCCGAGATCGACGGCAACGTATTCGTCGCGCCTCCGGGGTCGGCGAGCGCGAAGCTGGCATGGCGGCAGAAGATGAAAGTGGGCGCCTTCGTGACGGTTCGCGTCACGGGCGCCGATGGTCACGATCTGTGGGGCGAGCTGACTTGACGCCTCAATCAGCGAGGCCTGAGGCGAGCAACGCTGCCAGCCTGTCGTAACTTGCAGCGACGCCTTTCTCCATCGGCGTCTTGAGGGCGATGTCGCGCGCTTCTCGCGATTCGTAGAGGATGGTGAGCGTGAGCGTGGTCACGCCGTGGCGTTCGACCAGAACGGTGGTGACGAGCGCTTCGCCCGGATACCAGGACTCGTCGAACTTCTCCGTGACGACTAGCCGTTCCTGCGGAAAGACCTCGCGGAAGGTACCGCGCATTCCCATCTCGGTTCCATCATCATCGTGACGCCACACGTAACGATAGGCGCCTCCAACTCTCGGATCGATCTCGCAGATCGGCATCGACCAGCCGGGCGGCCCAAGCAGCCAACGCTTGACCCGTTCCGGCTGCGTCAATGCGTCGAAGACCAGGCTGCGCGGCGCATCGAAAAGACGCGTCATCGCAATTTCGCGATCGCCTGGTGTGGTGACCTGCAGCATTCCCGCGGTGTGCACCGATGTGTGCATGGGCGCTTCGCTAGCGGATCAATGGCCGATTCAGTTCCGTGCGCCAGGTCGCCGGGTCGGCACTCGACTCCGGGCCCGCGACATAGCATTCCCACAGATCCGGTGCGGGCTGGTGACCTTCCGCGGCGATCCAGGCAATGAACTCCCCCCACGCGGCACCGAGGCCCTCGTACGGCCCGCCGTAGATGGTCCGCGCCACCGTCGCGGCGGGCAACTCGCCGGGCTCCACGCGACCGACAGCGGAAATCGGCGCGGCGACGGGCACGCCGAGTTCGAAATCGAAAGTGTCGGGGTCCATTCTCAGGTGGTGCGAAAAGACCGGGCCCACAGGGGCGATGCCCTGGGCGGCAATCGTGGTCATCAACTCGTTGATGCCCGGGCCCATGACCCGTTGAATCTCGTTCCGCGGAATGGTGAGCCGTATCACGGCGGTGCGTCGGGTTGTGGTTTGTACGATCTGTGGCTGGTCGAGCACCGTTGACTCCTCGTAAACGTTAGCGTTCGACGCGTTTGCGTCTGCTTCCTTCGGTTTTCATTTCATCGAGCAGGGCGTCGAGGCGCGCGAAGCGACCCTCCCAGAACTGCCGATAGTTTTCCATCCATACGACGGCTTCCGCGAGCGGCTTGCCTTCGATCTGGCACGGCCGTCGCTGAGCGTCGCGGCTGCGTGAGATCAGGCCCGCGCGCTCGAGCACCTTGAGGTGCTTGGAGATCGCGGGCTGACTCATCGCGAACGGCTCGGCCAGCTCATTGACCGACGCCTCGCCGGACGCGAGACGCGCGAGAATCGCTCGCCGCGTCGAATCCGCAAGCGCGGCGAACGTTGCATCGAGCCGAGCGGACGGCGTCATTACATAACCCTCGTATTAAATAACCATTTGGTTATATACAATATCGATGTCGTCGTCAAGCGCTGTCCTGAAGAACTTGCCAGTCCGACCGATACAGCGTCCACAGCGTCCACCCGAGCGGCAACGCGAGCAGCGCGAACGCGGGCCCGATGCGGCCGATCGTGCCGCTGGCGATGCCGAACAGCGGCGAGCCGATCAGGACGCCGAAGTAGGTGAAGAAGAGCGAGCCCGCGGTCGCCATGGCAGCTTGGTCGTGCGGCACGACGCGCGCGACAGTGCCGAGGAAGACACCGTTCCATCCGATCGCGGTGGCGCCGTAGACGACGAGCAATGCGATCACGAAAGCATGCGGCGTGCTCGCCGCGAGCAAGGGCATCGCGAGTCCGAAGAGCGCCATCGCGAGCGCAAGCCAGAACAGCGTGAGCCGCGCGCCTCCGCGCCAACGGTCCGCGATCAGCCCCCACACGATGCGGCCCGCGATCGCGGAGACCTGCGCGATCGACAGGGCAGCGCCCGCAGCGACGATCGTCCACGTGAGGTCGTCGTGGAGGAAGCTGACGAGATACGACGTGAAACTCACCTGTACCCACGAGAAGACCAGCGTGCACAGTGCAAGGCGACGCAGCAGGTGATGCGCCCATACGAAGCGCAACGGCTGCGTCATGCGCGAGAGTTCGGGCAGCGGACTGTTCGCGTCGCGATGCGCGTCGAGCGCATTGCGCAGGGCTTCCGCGAGCCCGATGCCGGCCACGCAGATCGCCGCCATCACCACCATCGCCCAGCGCGCATCGAATTGTGTGAGCACGAACGGCACGATCAGTCCCGCGAACACGCCGCCCAGAGGAACGCCGGTCTGCTTGATCGAGAAGACCAAGGCGATGCGCGACGGCGGCGTGGTGCGCGCGAGCATCTCGGAGCTTGCCGGCGTGATCGGGCCGTAGCCCATGCCCAGCAGGACTGCGCCCGAAAACGCGACCACCGGCTGAGGCAACACGACCAACAGCAGTCCCGCCGCGCAGAGTCCCAGCGAAACCTGGCTGGTGCGTATCGGACCCCAGCGCCGTACCAGGGGCGCACCCAATTGGCTCGAGATCATCGCGGCGCCAAAGACGATCGCGATATAGAGCCCGACCACCACGGTGCTCGCGTGCAGCGCTTCGAGCAGGCGTGGCGCAGCCACCGCCGGCGCGATGATCGCGGCCGAAACGGCTGACTGAACGAGCAACGTGATCGGCAGCGTCGCGAAGCCGATCCAGACGCCGCTGCGCAGTGGAGTGGGCGTCACGGGCCGTCGTCCCGGCGAAGGCCGGGATCCGATTTTCGACTCTCGGCGTTCATCGTGCTTTGGCCGGCCGATACCGTCTTGCGGTCGCGAGCGCGGGTCCCCGCGAGTGTTCCCACCGCGGCACCCCCGACGACCAGCACCAACGCAACCACGACAGGCCAACCGAAGCGCGCCGGGTCGTCGAGCCCGAGCAGGCAAGTCGAGATCAAGGGCGTGAGATACGCGAGCGTGCCGATCGCACGCGCATCGCCGCGTTTCAATGCGGCGTCCCACAGAAAGAACGCCGCGCCCATCGGCCCGATCGCGAGCGCGGTCAACGGCCATGCGTCGGACGCGGCGTAGCGGTAGGGTGCTTCGAACATCGCATGACACGTGAGCGAGAGGATGCCCGAGACCAGGCAGAAAAGTCCTATCGCCGCGGTCGGAAAGCGTAGGGGTTGCGTCTGCGCACGCTGCCGCAGTCGCTGGCCCATCAAGGAATAGGTCGCCCAGATGACGGCCGATGCGAGTGCCGACGCATAACCCCACGCGGCGCCGCTTGCCGGGTTCGATGCCTGGTCCGCATCCCACGACGGCAGCCGCCCGTTCGTGATCGCAACGATCGCGCCGGCGAATCCGAGCAATCCTCCCAATACGTGCCAACGGGTGAGAGACGCATCGCGAAGAAACAGGGGCGCGAACAAGACCATCATCAGCGGCCACAGATAGTTGACGAGATTGGCGGGCAGCGGCGGCGCAAGCCGCAGCGCGACGAACAGAAAAAAATGAAACCCGAAGAGCCCATAGATGCCCAATGCGAGCACGCGCGGTGCAACCCGCCACTGCCGCCAGAGCGGCGCCGCGATCAGCCCTGCGAGCGTCAACGCACTGCCCACCAGCAGGAAAGGCGGCATCGCCGACAGCCGTACGCCCAGCCACGCGAGCGTGCCCCACAAAGCGATTGCAGCGAGTGCGAACAGGTTTGCGTTCATGCGCGTCCGAAGCCGCGATGAGTGGTCGTCCGATACGGGAAAACAGACGGTGTCCCGATACTGCCCCATCGCCATTCCAAGGAGCCGATCATGCTGCGCTGGGCCATCATCTTCTTCGTCATTTCGCTGATCGCCGGCGTGTTCGGCTTCACCGGCATCGCGCAGGGCGCGCGATCGATCGCGAAGGTCCTGTTCTTCATCGCGATCGCGCTGTTCGTGTTGTTCGTGATACTGGCGTTCACCATCGGCAGCGCACTCTAGCGAAATTCATGGCGAGGCCGTGACGACGTGACCGCTCTCGTCGTCCTGGCCTGTGGCAAGCATGTCAACGGCCCAACTCTCAGGAGAAACAAGCCATGGGTATCCTCAGCAACATCTTCAGCAAGATATTCCCGTCGTCGCACCCCGCCGCTTCCGGCCCGCCCGACGCTGCCGCTGCCGGGACGACGGCGCCTGCCGCGCCCGTGCCTGTCGCTCCGATGCCCGAAGTCGATGTGGAGAAGATGCTCGACGACCGCAACGCGCAGGGTAGCGAGAAATTGAACTGGCGCACTTCCATCGTCGATCTGATGAAACTGCTGGAGCTCGACAGCAGCCTGACGGCTCGCAAGGAGCTCGCGAAGGAGCTGCACTACACCGGCGACACCAACGATTCGGCTTCGATGAACGTCTGGTTGCACAAGCAGGTGATGAGCAAGATTGCCGCCAACGGTGGAAAGGTTCCCGCCGATCTTCAATAGAACGGCGCGCTGCACCGTGGGCTGCTCGTGACCGTTATTCGCAGGAGACGAAAATGGACTTGATGGAAATGCTCAAGCAATACGCGGACCCCGATCCGGCGCACGCCGCGACCAGTCCGGGCCACTTCGACGAAGTTGCACAAGCTGCCGAGCCAGAGGCCATCGGCGATGGAGTGGCGGCCGCATTCAGGTCGGATCAGACCCCTCCGTTCCCCGACATGGTGAGTCAATTGTTCGGTCGATCGAACGGACAGCAACAGGCAGGCGTGCTCAACCAGTTGCTCGGATCGCTCGGACCCGGCCTGCTTTCCGGAGTGGCAGGCGGCGTGTTGGGACGCATGCTCGGCGGCGGTGGGCGCGGTAACGATCCGTCCACAACGCCTGCCCTGACGCCGGAGCAGGCATCGCAACTGACGCCCGAACAGGTGCGCGAGCTCGCGACGCATGCGGAACAGCACGACCCGAGTATTGTCGACAAGGTTGGAAGCTTCTACGGCCGGCATCCGCAACTGGTGAAGTCGCTGGGCGGCATTGCGCTGGCCGTGATACTCGGACGAATGGCAAGGCGCTGACGTTGTGATCGTTGTCGTGCGACTGTTGAGTTGCAACGATGAAATTCAAGGACTACTACGAGGCGCTGGGCGTCGCGCGCGACGCGTCGAATGCCGACATCAAGAAGGCGTATCGCAAGCTCGCGCACAAATATCATCCGGATGTTTCGAAGGATCCCGCGGGCGAGGAGAAATTCAAGGACGTCGCCGAAGCCTACGCGACCTTGAAGGACCCTGAGAAACGCGCAGCCTACGATCAGCTCGGCCGTCATCGCTCCGGTGAAGACTTCGTTCCGCCGCGCGACTGGCAGCAGCACTATGCGCAGCAACCTTTCGGGAATGGCGACGCGGGCGGCGGGCACTTCGAGGACATCGACTTGTCGGATCTGTTCGCGGCATTCGCGTCGCACGAGGGAAGTGGTCGCGCCCGCCCGCGTGCCCGCGCCGCAAGGACCGGCCAGGACTTCGAAATCAGCGCGCCCATCACGCTCGAGCAGATCCATGCGGGCGCTGAAATCGACATCGAACTCGCGCTGCCCGAAACCGGCGACGACGGCATGCCGCATCGTGTCGCGAAAACCTTTCGCGTCAGGATTCCGAAGGGCGCGGAAGATGGCCAGCGTCTGCGCCTCGCAGGCAAGGGCGGCGCGGGCATCAACGGCGGCAGGAACGGCGATCTCTACATCGTCCTCGGGTTGCAGCCGCATCCCATCTATCGCCTCACCGGTCGCGATCTCTATCTCGACCTGCCGCTCGCGCCCTGGGAAGCGGTGCTCGGCGCGAGCGTCGAAGTGCCCACGCTGGCGGGCACCGTCGAGATGAACATACCTGCCGGTACGTCGGCCGGACGCAAGCTGCGGCTTGCCAAGAGGGGGCTTCCATCGGCGAAGGGCGAGCCCGGCGATCTATATGCGATCGTGCGCATCGAAGTGCCCGCGTCGCCATCGGCGCGCGAACGTGAACTCTATGGCGACTTGCAGAAGGCCTCGAGCTTCGAACCTCGCGCGCGTCTGTTCTAGCCACACGCGGCTTTATCCGGGAGGGCGGCAATGAAGATCGAACGCACCGAAGTCGTCTGGCTCGAAGCGCGATCCGACTACACCGCGTTCGATCTGGCGAACATGTCCGGGCTGCCTGCCGAGCTGCTCGATGAATTGATGGAGTGCGGCGCGCTACCCGCGCGGAATGATCGGGACAATGCGGATCAAGGCGGCGCTCGCTTCGAAGCGGAATGCATCGCGCTGGTTCGTACCGCGCGCCGCTTGCGCGACGACTTCGATCTCGATGCCAACGGACTTGCGGTCGCGGTGTCGCTGCTGCGTCGCATGCGTGTGCTCGAGACCGAACTCACGGAAGCGCGAGCGCGCGCGGCGGCAACGTCCGACGCGCGCGACATCGACGCGCGTTAGACGGCGACCCGCTCAAGCCATCTGCTGGATCCCGGCAATGGCCCATTCGTGGCTGCCATCGATCGGTCGGACCAGGTGCCACACCTCGTCGAACGGCGACGCGACGGCGTCCTTCTGTTCGCGGATCTGGCCATGGAAACGCACGCTGACGATCTGACGATCGGCCTCGACGGCGACATCGAGCACTTGCGCATCGACATGCACGACGTCGGTCTCCTGCGGCTTGCCGGCGCGATCCTGCAGGTCGAGCTTGAATGCCGCGAACATCTCGGGCGTTGCAAACGCGCGCAGGTCGTTCAGGTCCGCCGCGTCGTTGGCCGCCTGCATGCGAATGAAGATCATCTTGGCGATGCGCTCGAATCCGGCCGCGTCGAAGTCAGCCGGCAGGGTAGGTACGCTGACGTTCGGCGCTGTAGAGGGAAGCAAGCTCGACGCTGCAGCCTCATTGTTCGACTGACCCGACGCCCACGTTGAACTGTTGCTACCGGTGAACTGCGCTCCTCCCGGCGTGACAATCGCTGGCGACGAGGCCGGCGTGGGGCCGAAGCGCCGCATCAGGAAGCGGATTACGAACACCGCGACCAATCCGAGCAGCGCGATCATGAGGAAGTTGCCGAATTCGGCGCCCATCCCGAAGTGGCTCATCAGCGCGGCAATGCCGAGTCCCGCTGCCAAGCCTGCGATCGGACCCATCCAGGAGCGTCCGGGCGCGGCCTGTCCGGGAGCGGGAGTAGCGGGCGCCGGCTTGGCCGGCACGGCCGACGGCGGCGTGCGCGGCAGGCTGCGCTGCATGCCTGCGCCGCCACCACCGCCCAGGCGCGCGGCATCGGCTTCCACGGGAGCAAGGCCGATCGAAACGATCGTCATCATCAGGGCCAGCCAGAGTGCTTTCATGATTGTTCCTTCGAGCGGTTGTTGCCTGGGTGGCGCGGCGATGCGCCGCACCCAAGACTGTTCCCATGTTCGGCCGATGCGGCATAACGCAAGGGAAGCATGTCGAAAGAAGCTTATACGCTCATGGCGATATCGATCACCAGGGCGCCGTGCGGGCGTCCCGGCCGTCGGTGCCCGCCCCGAAATGCGCCCCGAGAAATTCGGTGAAGGCGCGCACCTTCGCCGACAGATGATGGCGCTCGGGATAGACCGCGTGGATGTCCGCTGCGGGCGTTGCGTAGTCGGCCAGCACCAGTTCGAGACGGCCGCTGCGCAGGTATTTCGCCAAGTCCCATTCGGCGCGCATCAGGATGCCGTGCCCGTTGAGCGCCCAGTTGAGGGCGACCTCGCCGTCGTTGGTGGACAGGCGTCCGCGCACCTTGACGGCTTCGCTGCGTTGGCCGCGCGACAGTCGCCATACGCCGTAGGCCGCATCGTTCTGCCGCAGCACGATGCATTGGTGGCGGGCCAATTCGGCCGGCGCGTGCGGGCGTCCGAACTTCTTCAGATAGGTCGGCGCCGCGCACAGCAGACGGCGATTGTTCGCGATCTTTCGCACGATCATGCGGGTGTCCGACAAATCGCCGAAGCGGATGCCGACGTCGAAGGCTTCCTCGCCCAGATTCAATGGATGATCGGTGAGTTGAAGCTGGACGTCGACCTCGGGATAACGCTTCGCGAACGTCGATATCAGCGGTGCGATGTAGGTGCGCCCGAACCCGAGCGGCGCATTGACGCGCAGCGATCCCTTGGGTACCGCGCGATTGCTGGCAACGACGCGTTCCATTTCCTCGATGTCGGCGAGGATGCGTCGCGCGTTCGCCAGATAGACCTCGCCCTCGTGCGTCAGGCCGACGCGCCGCGTGGTGCGTTCGAGCAACTTCACGCCCAGGCGCGCTTCCATGTTCGCGAGCCGCTTGCTCACGGCCGGCGGTGTGAGGTCCAGTTGACGCGCGGCAGCCGTGAGGCTGCCGTGCTTGACCAGGGTCGTGAAGAAACCGAGTTCGGAGACCGGATTCATTGTTGAACGAGAGTTAATAGTCTATTGAAAATGGCGCGATTGTATTCCATGCGTTCGAGGCTAGTGTCGAGGTCGACGGAAAACGACTGGAGGTCTGAGTGCGCGAATACAGGATCGCCGCAATCGGCGGTGACGGCATCGGACCGGAGGTGATCGAGGCCGGCCTGCAGGCGCTGGACGCGCTGGCGACAGCGGACGGCGGGTTCAAGCTTGCCGTCGAGCGCTTTCCGTGGAGCTCGGATTACTACCTCGAGCACGGGCACTACATTCCCGAAGGCGGGCTCGACCGGCTGAAGTCTTTCGATGCGATCTTCTTCGGCGCAGTGGGCAGCCAGCAGGTGCCCGATCACGTATCCCTGTGGGGGCTGCGCCTGCCGATCGCGCAGGGATTCGATCAATATGCCAACGTACGACCCGCGCGCGTATTGCCTTCGGTGAAGAGCCCGCTGGTCAATGGCGACGGCATCGACTGGGTCATCATCCGCGAGAACTCCGAAGGCGAATACGCCGGCAACGGCGGCCGGGTCCACCGTGGCCTGCCGATCGAAGTCGGCACCGAAGTCGCGGTGTTCACGCGCGTCGGTGTCGAGCGCATCCACCGTTTCGCATTCGAGCTTGCGAGAAAGCGTCCCGCGAAGCATCTGACGCTCGTGACCAAGTCGAATGCGCAGCGCTTCGGCATGGTGATGTGGGACGAGATCTTCTTCGAGGTCGCGAACGACTATCCCGACGTGAAGACCGATCGCGAACTGGTGGACGCGGTGACGACCCGCATGGTGTTGAAGCCATCGTCGCTAGACGTGATCGTCGCGACCAATCTTCACGCCGACATCCTGTCCGACCTCGCGGCGGCGCTGTCGGGCAGCTTGGGCATCGCGCCCACGGCCAACCTCAATCCGGAACGCATCTTCCCGTCGATGTTCGAGCCTATCCACGGTTCGGCCTTCGACATCACCGGCAAGGGCCTCGCCAATCCCATCGGTACCTTCTGGACGGCGGTGATGATGCTCGAACACCTCGGAGAACCGACAGCGGCCGCGCGCCTGATGAAGGCGATCGAAGCGACGACCGCGGGCGGCGTGCACACGCCGGACCTGGGCGGCCGGGCCACCACCGCCGATGTCACGAACGCCGTCATCGCGCATCTGTGATCATGCGAACCATCAGAAAAAAGGAGACCCCGTGAAAATCAGACTATTCATCTCGACGTTGGCGGTGGCGGCATCGAGCTTCGCTGCGCCGGCGTTTGCGGATGGCCCCATCGTCATCAAGTTCAGCCACGTGATCGCCGCCGACACCGCCAAGGGCAAGGCGGTCGAGTATTTCAAGAAGCTTGCCGAAGAGCGTACCAAGGGCGCAGTCAAGGTCGAGGTCTATGCCAATTCGGTGCTCTACAAGGACAAGGAGGAACTCGAGGCCCTGCAACTCGGCGCAGTGCAGATGCTCGCACCCACACCCGGAAAATTCGGCCCGCTCGGCGTTCGCGAATTCGAGGCGCTCGATCTGCCTTATCTCTTCGACAGCCTGGAGGAGGAGCATCGCGTGACGGGAGGTCCGATCGGTCAGCAGTTGCTGCAGAAGCTCGAATCCAAGGGCGTGCATGGGCTCGCGTTCTGGGACAACGGCTTCAAGGAGATGACCAGCAACAAGCCGCTGAAGAAGCCCGAGGACTTCAAGGGTCAGAAGATCCGTATCCAGTCGTCGAAGGTGATCGAGGCCCAGATGCGCGCGGTCGGCGCGATCCCGCAGGTGATGGCGTTCTCGGAGGTGTACATGGCCTTGCAGACCGGCGTCGTCGATGGGCAGGAGAACCCGACCAACGTGATCTATCCGTCCAAGCTCTACGAAGTGCAGAAGTACTTGACCGTTTCGGACCACGGCTATCACGGCTATGCCGTCATCACCAATGCCAAGTTCTGGGCGGGCCTTCCGCCCGACATTCGCGCCACGCTCGAAGGCGCGATGAAGGACACGACCGCCTACTTCAACGCGTCGGCCAAGAAGGAGAACGACGACGGCCTGGCCGCGATTCGCAAGGAAGGCAAGACCCAGATCACGGTGCTCACGCCCGAAGAGAAGAAAGAATGGAAGCGCGCCTTCATGCGCGTGCACGAGGAGATGGCCGACAAGATCGGCAGGCCGTTGATCCAGTCCATCTACAAGGAGACGGGGTTCGATCCGGCCAAGCTTTGAAGGCGTCGCGGGATCCGAAGCTGTGAGCGATCGGATCGCGCGTCAGAGCGACGTCGCAGGCGGTGGCTCGAAATCGAAGTTGACGACCACTTCGTACCAACCCGGATGGGGAGCGCCGCGCGACAGGCCGGGCTTGAATTGCATGCTCTCGAAACCCTTCGTCACGAGGTCGATGTAATCCTGCGTCATGGTCGATGCCGATACGATCGTATTGACGACCTTGCCTTCGCTGGACACCACCAGAAGCAGGCGAACCATGCCGATGCGATGGGGATCGTCGCCCTGTGGAAGGACGAGGATCGGATAGCTCAGCGGCGTGGGTCGGGTCGCGGGATCGGAGGTCTGGTCGGCGTATGGACCGAAGGCCTCTTCGGATATTGAGGGGATCGCGGGGCGGGGGCCTTGCACGCTTTCCTGCAATGCGAGCTCTGATCCCGCGCTCATTCGCCGAACCGTGGGAACACTCGATGTCGTCGGCGACGACACTGTCTTCTGAAAC
>JBBSGB010000073.1:0-11474 GCA_038254545.1 Burkholderiales bacterium
GGTACCGCTGGTCCTGCTCTACGAGGTCGGCGTGTTCGTCGCGCGCTTCGTGCGCGTGACGAAGCGCAGGGAAGAAGGCATCGCGTCGAGTTGAAGCGAGGGGCGTTGCCGCTTTAGTCGGTCGCAGCAGGCGCGGCGCGCAACCAGTTGTTGAGCGGCACCGCGGCGGCCAGCGTCGTTGCGATGGCCTCCCGCAAATCGCGCGCGGCTCTAGCATTCTTCGCGGCGGTCAAGTCGACATCCGCGGTGACCACGAAGCTCTTCAATCGCAACAGCTCGCCGATGCGCTCGATGTCGGGCATGTCGGCGTCGAACCCCTTGGGCAATCGTGCGAGCTTGTCGTCCTGATTGAGCGCACCGAAGGTCGCCACGAAACGTTTGTTCATCGTCACGCGCGCGAGGCCTCGGTAGTCGGCGACGACGTGCGCACGCAAACGCGCGAGCACGTCGCGCGGCGGCAGATAGCAGCCGGCGCCCAGGTGCAGGCGTCCGTCTGCATCGATCTGCACGTAATACATCGGCCCCCAGTGCTTGACGCCGCCATCGGCGATCGACGCGGAGAAATATGTCTTGTACGGCGTCTTGTCGTGTGAAAAACGGATGTCGCGATAGATGCGAAACAGCGCCTTCTTCGGATCGACGTGGGCGATGCGCCGATCGCTTTTCGACAACGCGGCGATGACTTCGGAAACCAGCGCGATGAACTCCGCGCGCAGGATGTCGTAGGCGGGCTTGTTCATCACGAACCACGCCTTGTTGTTGTTCTCGCGCAGGCCTTGCAGGTAGGAAATGAGGGCGGGCAGATGCATGGATGAAAAAATTTTGCGTGAACGGGCTTAGTCAGTAGGCCCTGCGCCCAGCTTGGGCCGTGCGGCGACCTTCACGGAAAGATTGATCTCTTCCTTCTTCCGCAGCAGCTTCAGGCGCGCATTGGTGTCGGGCTTCAGGTGGGCGATCGCGTCGAGCATCGTCATCGTGTCGGTGATCGCGACATCGTCCACCGCGACCAGGATGTCGCCGGGCTTCACGCCAGCCTGGTCGGCGGGGCCCCCTCGATAAACCCCTGAGATCAGCGCGCCTTTCTTGCGGCCGTAGGTCCAGGCGTCGCCCGTACCGGGTGCGATGTCCTGCGGCTCGACGCCGATATAGCCGCGTATCACTTCGCCGTTGGCGATGATGCTCTCGAGCACTTCCTTGGCCGTCGAGACCGGGACCGCGAAGCCGATCCCGAGCGACCCTCCCGAGGCCTTGGTGAAGATCGCCGAATTGATGCCGATCAGGTCGCCGCTCGCGTTGACCAGCGCGCCTCCCGAGTTGCCGGGGTTGATGGCGGCATCGGTCTGGATGTAGTTCTCGAAGTTGGACAGGTTCAGATGATTGCGGCCGAGCGCGCTGATGATGCCCATCGTGACGGTCTGCCCGACATTGAACGGGTTGCCGATCGCGAGCACGACGTCGCCGACGCGCGCATCCTCGATACGGCCGAAGGTGATCACGGGCAGGTCGTCGAGTTCGACCTTGAGGACCGCGATGTCGGTCTCGGCATCGCTGCCGACGATTTTCGCGGCCGCGCTGCGTCCGTCGGAGAGCGACACTTCGATTTCGTCGCCGCCCTCGATGACGTGGCGATTGGTCAGGATGTAGCCGTCCTTGCTGACGATCACGCCCGAGGCGAGCGTGCGTTCGGACATGCCGCCAAACGGGGGGCCGGCTGCGGGGGGCCCGCCAGCGCGACCGGGTGGGCGTCCGGACGGTCGTCCATCGGGAGCACGATGCTGGCGGGGATCGTCGGAAGACATGGCGCGGGGGCGCCGTCCTTCGCCGTTGATGTTGATGCTCACCACGGCCGGGATCGCGAGGCGCACGGCTTCGCTGTAGGAGTTCTCGCGACCGGTCTTGAAGGCCGTCAGTGCCGTGGGAGTCGACGCCGGCGCTTCGCGGATCGTGACGGTGCCGGTTGACCGTTGCATGGGAAGCCACTCCGGCCGGAGGGTTTCGACGAGGAACAACAGCGCCATCGCAATGGTTACTGCCTGCGCGAACAACAGCCACAAGCGGCGTGCGATCGCGCGGGCGTTGCGAGAAGACGAGGCAGGCGTTGAGGGCGACATCCGGTTCGGCATATGGAACGAGGATTCTGCGCTGTAAAAAAAAGGCGGGCGCTCGCCCGCCTCGATGTGTGGATCGCTCTTATGGGCGCTTGAGCGAATCGCGAATCTCGCGCAAAAGCAAAACATCTTCGGGCGGCGCCGGCGTCGGCTCCGGTGCTGCGGCAGGCGTGCGGCGTGCGGCGCTGATCAATCGCACCATCCAAAAGATGATGAACACGAGAATGATGAAGTTGATCAGGACGGTGATGAAGCTGCCATAGCCCCATACCGCGACCCCGGCGTCGGCAAGTTCCTTGTATGAATAGGGTGCAGCGTGCGCGATCTTCGCCTGTTGGTCCGGTCTTATCGTGCCGAGCTGGACGAAATAGTTCGAGAAGTCGAGGCCTCCGAAGATCCAGCCCACGACCGGCATGATCAGATCCTTGACCATCGAATCGACAATCTTGCCGAACGCAGCTCCGATGATCACGGCGACGGCGAGATCGACGACGTTTCCCTTGACGGCGAAATCACGAAACTCCGTGAGCATGCTCATTGACTACTCCTCTTCGTTGATGAATCGGGATGCGTGAACGAGACGCGGGCATTTTATGTCAGTCCATTTGGTGCGGGGCGGTTGATAGCTGTCCTCGAACGCATCGAAAGCCGCGCTCGCGCGCCAACCCGGCAGGGTGTGAACAACGGCTCACCCATATCGCTGTCGCGCAAGCGCCGCGCCCGCGCCCAATGCCTGGAGCTTGCGCAGCGCCGTATCCCTCGCCATCGGCGCCAGGCCGCAATTGGTGCAGGGGAAGAGCCGGTGCTTCGGTACGAAGGCGAGGGCGCGGCCGATCGTGTCCGCGACCTCGTCGGGCGTCTCCACCACGTCGCTCGCCACGTCGATCACGCCGACCATGACGTCCTTGCCATCGAGCAGGGCCATCAGTTCGGGCGGTACGTGCGAGTGGGCGCATTCCAGGCTCACCTGGTTGATGGTGCTCGCGGCCAGCGTGGGAAAGATCTCCTCGTACTGGCGCCATTGCTCGCCCAGACCTTGCTTCCAGTCGATGTTCGCCTTGATTCCGTAGCCGTAGCAGATGTGCACCGCGGTCGTACAGCCAAGACCGTACGCGGCGCGTTCGAGCGCTGCCACGCCCCACTGCCTGGCCTCGTCCATGTATACGTTGAACGCCGGTTCGTCGAACTGGACGATGTCGACGCCATCGGCCTCGAGGGCGCGCGCTTCCTGGTTCAACAACTCGGCGAATGCCATCGCCAGCCGTTCGCGGTTGCCGTAGTAGCGGTCGGCGACGGTGTCGACGATCGTCATCGGCCCGGGCAGCGTGAACTTGATCTTCTTTACGGTGTGCGCGCGCAGGAAGCGTGCCTCGGCCTCGTGCACCCGTCGGCCGAGCCGAAGTGGGCCTACCACCTGCGGCAGCATCGCCTTGTAGCGGTCGCGGCGGATGCCCATTTCCACCTTGTGCTCGAAGTCGATGCCGTCGACCTTCTCGAGGAAGCCGTGCACGAAGTGTTGGCGCGATTGCTCCCCGTCTCCGATCACGTCCAGGCCCGCGTCCTCCTGCGCCTTGATCCACAGCAGCGTGGCGTCGAGCTTGGCTTGCGCAAGCTCCGCCCCCTCCGCCCGCCATTGGGGCCAGAGCTTGTTGGTCTCCGCAAGCCATGCAGGCTTGGGCAGGCTTCCCGCGATCGTGGTTTCGAACATGGATCTTCCTTTGTCGTGCGGGTGTTGGCTCGCCCATTCACGTGAGACTGCATTGTGCCGAATCCGTCCGGTGTGGGCGCGTGACATGTGCAGCGGCCGACACGAAAATCTATCGAGGCATAGGCGCTGCATGCCTCGTTGGACAAGACTCGCATTTTGATTCGCAGGGCGATTCCGGTAAAATCGCGGACTTTCTAAAATCGTGCCCCGAAACAACGTCCCCATGTCCAGTGCAGACAGTTTTACCGCCTCATCTGGCGCAGAGTTTCCTGGCAGCGCGGTCAGCAGTAACAGCGACAAATCGCGCAACAATTTCCCTTCCAAAAAATCTCCCGAGGGCCCTATGAGCGACGGCAAGCCCGTTGACAACGTGCGCCGCAACCTGCTGGTTGCGAGCTGTGCAGCGGGCGGCGTCGCCGGCATCGCGGTCGCTGTCCCGATGGTGCTCAGCTTCGAGCCGTCCGAAAAGGCCAAGGCGGCAGGCGCGCCCATCGAGGCCGACATCTCCGGCATGGCCGTCGGCGAGATGCGTACCTTCGAATGGCGCGGCAAGCCGGTGTGGATCGTTCGTCGCAGCAAGGAGATGGTCGACGAATTGAAGAAGAACGACCCGGAACTTGCAGATCCGGAGTCCAAGCGCAATCAGTCCGAGTACACGCCGATGCCGCAGACGCGCAACGAGTATCGTTCGCTGAAGCCCGAGTATCTGGTCGCGGTCGGCATCTGCACGCACCTCGGCTGCTCGCCCAATGCCCGATTCGCACCCGGGCCGGGGCCCGGTCTTCCTGACGATTGGCCGGGCGGTTTCCTGTGTCCGTGCCATGGATCGACCTTCGATCTCGCGGGCCGCGTGTACAAGAACAAGCCCGCGCCAGACAACCTGCCGGTGCCGCCTTACAAGTTTCTTTCCGACAGCAAGGTCGTGATCGGTGAAGAAACCAAGGCGTAGCGAAGGGCCGATCAAAGCGCCCATCGATACTGGGCGCATGGTCGAAGAAAAAGCAGCAGCGTGAATGAGGGTGCGGAGAAAACATGGCGAATCCAAGGGCGACGAATCGGAGAGCGGCGAATCAAAGGCCGGGCTCTGCAACGCAGGCCGCAAGCCTTCCGGCAACCGAGCGGATGCTGGGATGGGTCGATGCGCGCTTCCCGCTGACGTCGACGTGGAAGGCCCACCTGTCCGAGTATTACGCGCCGAAGAATTTCAACTTCTGGTACTTCTTCGGCTCGCTCGCGCTCCTGGTGCTGGTGATCCAGATCGTCACCGGCATCTTCCTGGTGATGCACTACAAGCCCGATGCGTCGCTCAACGAGGCGGGCATCCCGGTGGCCTTCGCGAGCGTCGAGTACATCATGCGCGAGGTGCCGTGGGGCTGGCTGATCCGCTACATGCATTCGACCGGCGCATCAATGTTCTTCGTCGTCGTGTATCTGCACATGATGCGCGGCCTGCTGTATGGCTCGTATCGCAAGCCGCGCGAACTGGTGTGGATCTTCGGCACGGCGATCTTTCTCTGCCTGATGGCCGAGGCTTTCTTCGGCTATCTGCTGCCGTGGGGCCAGATGTCGTTCTGGGGCGCGCAGGTGATCGTCAACCTGTTCTCGGCGATTCCCTTCATCGGTCCCGATCTTTCGCTGTGGATACGCGGCGACTACGTGGTGGGCGATGCGACGCTCAATCGCTTCTTCGCGTTCCACGTGATCGCGATCCCGCTGGTGCTGCTCGGCCTCGTCGCCGCGCACATCGTCGCGCTGCACGAGGTGGGTTCGAACAATCCCGACGGCGTGGAGATCAAGAACCACAAGGACGCCAATGGCATCCCGCTCGACGGCATTCCCTTTCATCCCTACTACAGCGTGCACGACGCGATGGGGGTTGCGGTGTTCCTCGCGATCTTCTCCCTGATCGTGTTCTTCGCGCCGGAGATGGGCGGCTACTTCCTCGAGTTCAACAATTTCGTGCCGGCCAATCCGCTGCAGACGCCGCCGCACATCGCGCCGGTGTGGTACTTCACGCCGTTCTACTCGATGCTGCGCGCGACCACCGACGTATTCACGTGGGTGATGATCGCGGCGATCGCGCTCGCCTTCGGGCTCTGGTTTGTGCGCGCCAAGCCCGCGATGAAGTGGGCCGTGCCGGTGGCGATCGTGGCCGCCGTGGTGATGGTGCTGTTGCGCACCCTGGACGCCAAGTTCTGGGGCGTGCTCGCGATGGGCGGCGCGGTCATCCTGCTGTTCTTCCTGCCGTGGCTCGATCACAGCCCGGTCAAGTCGATCCGCTATCGACCGGGCTGGCACAAGGCGCTCTATGCGATCTTCGTCGTGGCCTTCATCGTGCTCGGCTATCTCGGAACGCAACCGCCGTCGGAAACGAAGAATCTGATCTCGCAGATCGGCACGCTCTATTACTTCGGCTTCTTTCTCGCGATGCCGATCTGGACCACGCTCGGCAAGTTCAAGCCGGTGCCGGATCGCGTGACCTTTCATGCCCATTGAGCCGCCGACTTTCGTTTCGAATTCGCGTAAAGAAGTCCCGCGAGACACCCGCGTAAAGAAGACAACATGAAGAAACTGCTCGCCGTCCTCTTCTTCGTTCCGCTTATCGCGTGGGGCGCCGAAGAGGGCTACCGGCTCGACCGCGCGCCCGAACTGATGAACGATCAGGCGGCATTGCAGAAGGGTGCCAAGCTGTTCATCAACTATTGCTTGAACTGCCACAGCGCATCGTCGATGCGCTACAACCGCCTCTCGGACATCGGCCTGTCCGACGACGAGATCAAGAAGAATCTCCTGTTCACCACCGACAAGGTCGGTGACCTGATGCGCGTCTCGATGACGTCCAAGGACGCGAAGGAGTGGTTCGGAGCGACGCCGCCCGACCTTTCGGTGATCGTGCGCGCAAGGTCGGGCGAGCGCGGTGCCGGCGCCGACTACGTCTACAGCTACCTGCGCACCTACTACAAGGACGATACGCGCCCGACCGGCTGGAACAACCTGGCCTATCCGAACACCGCGATGCCCAACGTGCTCTGGCAGCTGCAGGGCGTGCGCGACGCGGTGTACGTCGACAAGAACGACCAGCACGACCACGAAAAGACGGTGCATGAGTTCGAGAAATTCGAACAGGTCACACCGGGCACGATGACGCCGCTGCAATACGACGAGGCGGCCGGCAACATCACGGCTTTCCTCACCTGGATGTCGGAGCCCGCGCAGGAAACGCGCAGGCGCATCGGGGTCTGGGTGCTGCTCTTCCTGGGCGTCGCGTTCGTGCTGACCTGGCGCCTGAACGCCGCCTACTGGAAAGACATCAAGTAAGAGATGGATCGAGGGGCCGGGAAGCAATCACGCTTCCCGGCCCTCGCCTTTTGGGAATAACAACATGATGGTTCTCTACTCCGGCACCACGTGCCCGTTTTCGCAACGTTGTCGCCTCGTCCTGTTCGAAAAGGGCATGGACTTCGAGATTCGCGACATCGATCTCTTCAACAAGCCCGAGGACATCTCGGTGATGAACCCGTATGGCCAGGTGCCGATCCTGGTCGAGCGCGACCTCGTGCTCTACGAGTCGAACATCATCAACGAGTACATCGACGAGCGCTTTCCGCATCCGCAATTGATGCCCGCCGATCCTGTGATGCGCGCCCGCGCGCGCCTGTTCCTGTTCAATTTCGAGAAGGAATTGTTCCTGCATGTCGGCACGCTCGAGAACGTTGCGGCCAAGGGCCACGAGAAGGCGCACGAGAAAGCCCGCGCGGGCATTCGCGATCGCCTCACGCAACTCGCGCCCGTGTTCCTGAAGAACAAGTTCATGCTCGGCGACGACTTTTCGATGCTCGACGTCGCGATCGCCCCGCTGCTGTGGCGTCTGGGTCATTACGGCATCGAGCTGGGCAAGAACGCAGCACCGTTGATGAAGTACGCCGAGCGCATCTTTTCGCGTCCGGCCTACATCGAAGCGCTGACGCCATCCGAGAAGGTAATGCGGCGCTGAACTGGCGCTAAGCTATTGTGGAGATCGTCGTCCCCGCCAAAGCAGGGATCCAGTGACGTTTGTCGAAGTCGCCATGCCCGAGCCGTCCACCAAACCCTATCTGATCCGCGCCATTTTCGAATGGTGTACCGATAGCGGCTACACGCCCTTCATCGCGGTTCACGTGGATGCGAACACCCGCGTGCCGCAGGAGTTCGTGAAGAACAACGAGATCGTGCTCAATATCAGCGCGCTTGCGACCAGCAAGCTCGTGATCGGCAACGAGGCGGTCGAGTTTCAGGCGCGCTTCGGCGGCAAGGCGCGTGTGATCTCGGTACCGATCGCCAACGTGAGCGCCATCTATGCGCGCGAGAATGGCCACGGTATGGCCTTCGATCTCGCCGAGGTCGGCTCCGCTCGCGGGCATGAGCCTCCCGCGCTGCCGGCGCCCTCGTCATCGGCGCCTGCGTCCGCGTCCGGACCAGCATCTGTTGTATCCACACCGCGTGAGGAGCCCAAGCCCGGCCGCGAGACGCCGCCTCCGCGTGAACCGCTCAAGATCGTCGAGGACGCAGACAAGCCGCATCCTCCAGGCGACGGTCCCAAGGGCAAACCGCGTTTGACGATCGTCAAGTAGAAGTAGACGTAGAATCGCCCCGTCGCCGGCTTAGCTCATTTGGTAGAGCAGTTGATTTGTAATCATCAGGTGGCAGGTTCGAATCCTGCAGCCGGCACCAGACCACCCTACCCTCTGACGTGACGGCTTCCTTCGCGGCAGTCATCCCCCGCCAGCCGCAGTTCGAGGGCGGTATTAAGAAAGTCGCGACCCTCAAGTTTCATCCGCCCCGACCGTTATACATCCATGCATGTGTAGCGGGGCTTCGACATGTCCGCGCCAGTCAATGACGAGGGGCTTCGATGAGACGTACAGCATTTGCCTGGCTAATCGCCATGTATTGCCTGGCCAATCCGGCATTCGGCAAGGACGAGCACGTCGCCATCTTCAAGAACGTCTCGGGCGGCGTGAAGATCGTGCGAAATGATGCCACCCTGGACGCGGCATCGGGGACAACGCTGTTCATGTCCGACAAGGTGATCTCGGCTCCGGACGCTTCAGGAGGAATTGTCTTCAAGGACGGCACATTGTTGACGGTGGGATCGTCGACAGAGATCCTGATACGCGACTATGTTTTCGAGCCGAAGGATTCCAGATATGCATTTTCACTGTATCTGGCAAGGGGAACGGCAATCTATTCGTCGGGAAAGATCGGCAAGCTGTCTCCCGAATCGGTCAAGGTGAATACACCCACGGCCACCGTTGGAGTTCGCGGTACCCGCTTCATCATCAAAGCAGAATAGGAATTGCAATGTCGCGGGCAACAACGATGGCAAGGCCGGCGGCCATGCTCGCCCTTGTCGTCGGCATTTGCGCGGGAGGCTGCGCTACGCCACCTGTGCAGACCCAGAGAACGACCGTGGTCCTGATGCCCGATGAAGACGGCAATGTCGGAGCGGTGTCGGTGACGACAGGTGTCGGGTCGCAGGATATCGATCAAGCCTACAGTTTCGCGACGGTCGAAGGAGGGCATTCACAGCCGTCCAGAGTCAATCTGATGGGCCGCGAATTGGTCGCCAAGGCGTACAGCCGGGTGCTCAATGCGCAACCTCCAAAACCAAGGAGTTTTATCCTGCATTTCCTGCTGGATAAAACCGTTCTTACCGAAGAGTCGAAGGCCCAGCTTCCGGAATTGTTCGATGCGATACGAGCGCGCAAGCCCACCGAAATAACCATCTTCGGACACGCCGATGCGACCGGTTCGGAAAAGCACAATTACGCACTGTCAGCCGAACGCGCCAAAACGATCGCCGGCCTGCTTCGAAAAAATGACCCGAGCCTGGATCACATCGACGTTCAGTATTTCGGCGACAAGGCGCCCCTGATCCCATCGGACCCGCGCGTTCCCGAACCGAGAAACAGGCGAGCCGAAGTCATGGTCTTGTAGCGGCCGGACCGACCATGTACGACATCGGCGTTTCGAACAAACTATCGCGCAAGAGTGCATGGTCGATCTTTGTCATCGGCCTTTCTGTTTCAATTCTCATCGGGCTGCTCGGCTATCGGCAATTCGTTCCGATTGCCCGATTGGATAACGTATTTCTCGACACGCTTCTCAAATATTCGGCATCGAGAAAACCCGCGCAGAACACCGTCGTCATCGACATCGACGATGTCAGCCTCTCCGCCGTCGGGCAATGGCCCTGGCCACGCTACCGGGTGGCTTCGTTGATTCAACGCATCGCGAGCCAGAAGCCGGCCGCCATCGGCCTCGATGTTCTCTTTTCCGAGCCCGATCGGTCCTCGCTGGTGAATATCCAGCAGACGTTCAAGCGTGACTTCGGCGTCGACATCGCGTTCAGCGGCGTTCCGAACGGCTTGTTGGACAACGACGGTTATCTCGGGTACGAAATTGCGCGAGCCGGCGTGGTCGGATCCAACTATTTCTACTTCGACCATGTCAGCAAAGCGGATGCATCGGGAAAGCCGGGTCTGTCGTTTGGAGGGAGAACCGACTTGCTTTCGCTCGACGCCGCTACCGGCGTACTGCTCAATGCGGATGAAATTGCCGCACAAACGAAGGTCAGCGGCTTTGTCAACACTCAGTTTGACGACGACGGTGTGCTTCGCAAGCTTCCGCTCCTGATCAGGTACAACGGCGTCATATACGCCAATCTTTCGCTCGCCACGGTGATGCGTTCGCTCGGGATCTATTCGGGTTCGATCGAATCGGACAGGGATGGGCTTTTGATTCGTGTTGGCAACCATGGAATTCCGATCGACGAATCCGGCTTCGCCAAATTGCGATTCAACGGCAAGCCCGAACTCTACGGCGCCATATCCGCCGTGGACATATTGAACGGCAACTTTCGCGAGGCGGATATCAAAGGGAAGGTCGTGCTGATCGGATCATCGGTGGCGGGATTGAACGATCTGCACAACACCGCCTTGGCCCACCAGTTCCCCGGTTTGAAGATCCAGGCGGTCATGGCAGAAAATATCCTGACCGACGACTTCGTCAGGACGCCCACCTGGGCGGCGAGTGCGAGCTTCGTTCAATGCGTTGCGGTCGGTGCGCTCATGTCCGCCATGTTCGTCGTTGCAGGGGGCGCTTATCCGGCGGTGGTCGGAAGCCTGTTGCTGATCTCGGCCTTGCTATTGACTGCCGTATTGCCATTTGCACGCGCCGGGCTGTTCGTGTCGCCGGGCGCACCCATCGTCGTGGTGGTCACCCTGTTCGTCATGTTTTTCGTGGCACGCTTTGCCATCGAAAAGAGGCGTGCCTATGCCTGGCTCAAGCAACTCGAAAATACCAGGCAAGTCACCATCGAATCCATGGCTTCGGTTGCGGAGACCCGTGATCCCGAGACAGGGGCGCACATCAAGCGCACGCAACACTATGTCAAGGCGATCGCACAACAGTTGAAGCGCTTGGGCGAGCATCCGAATATATTGACGAAAGAATATATCGAGCTCTTGTTCATATCCGCGCCACTACACGACATTGGAAAGGTCGGCGTCCCCGACCACATCCTGCTCAAGCCCGGAAAGCTGACTCCTCCGGAACTTGAACTGATGAAGCAGCACGCGGAATTCGGACGGAAAATCATCTTCAGCAGTGCGCAACGA
>JBBSGB010000074.1:0-11002 GCA_038254545.1 Burkholderiales bacterium
CGATGGTCGCGTCGAAGGTCTCGGGCGGCACGATGCAGTTGTCGCAGTTGCCGCACTTCATGCCGATCGCATCGTCCTCGCCAAAGTAGGCGAGCAATCGCGCGCGGCGGCACGACGCGGTCTCGCACAGGCCGAGCATCGCGTCGAGCTTGCCGCTCGAGACGCGCTTGTACTGCTCGCTGCCATCGGACTCGTCTATCATGCGGCGCAGTTGCACCACGTCCTGCAGGCCGTATGCCATCCACGCATCGGCCGGTACGCCGTCGCGCCCGCCGCGGCCGGTCTCCTGGTAATAACCTTCGATGCTTTTCGGCAGATCGAGGTGCGCGACGAAGCGCACGTCGGGTTTGTCGATGCCCATGCCGAACGCGATGGTGGCGACCATCACCAGGCCATCCTCGCGCAGGAAGCGCGATTGATTCTGCTGGCGCGAGTCGCTGTCCATGCCGGCGTGATAGGGCATCGCCTTGATGCCTTCTTCCACCAGGAAGGCCGCGGTCTCGTCGACCTTGCGACGCGACAGGCAATAGACGATGCCGGCATGACCGTCGTGCTCGGCGCGCATGAAGGCCAGCAGTTGCCGGCGCGCATCGATCTTCTCGACGATCTCGTAGCGGATGTTGGGCCGGTCGAAACTCGAAACGAACAGCTTCGCGTCGGTCAGATCGAGTCGCTCCACGATCTCGACGCGCGTCGCCGGATCGGCGGTCGCGGTCAGCGCGATCCGCGGCACGCCGGGAAAACGCTTGCCGAGCAGCTCGAGCTGCATGTACTCGGGCCGGAAGTCGTGACCCCATTGCGAGACGCAATGCGCTTCGTCGATCGCGAACAGCGACACCGGCGCCGACGACAGCAGTTGCAGGCAGCGATCGGTGAGCAGGCGCTCGGGCGCGACATACAGCAGATCGAGCGCGCCCGACCGAAACGCGTGCTCGACTTCTGATGCGCGCTGCGCGGACTGCGTCGAGTTCAGGAATGCCGCGCGCACGCCGCTCTCCTTCAACGCCGAGACCTGGTCCTGCATCAGTGCGATCAGCGGCGAGACCACCACCCCGCAACCGAAGCCGCGATCGCGGCGGACCAGCGCGGGGATCTGATAGCAGAGCGACTTGCCCGCGCCGGTCGGCATCAGCACCAGCGCGTCGCCGCCGTCGACGACGTGCGCGATCGCGTCGCCCTGATGGCCGCGAAACGCGCTGTAGCCGAAGACGCGATGCAGGACCGCGTGGGCCGCATCCATCGTGGCGTCCATCGTCAATTCGCGAGACGGCGCTTCGATCAACGAGAAAGTCATGTAGACCAAGGGTGACGGCTGAGCAGCGTATTCGACGTCGCCACCGCCATCCACGTCAATCGATCATTCGGCCCACACCACCATGCCGGAATACGCGGTGATCAACACCACGATGCCGAACGCGATGCGATACCACGCGAACGCCGTGAAATCGTGCGTGCTGATATAGCGCAGCAGCCAGCGCACGCAGAAGAACGCTGCGATGAAGGAAACGATCAATCCGACCGCGAACAACGGCACGTCGGCAGCCACCAGGTTGTGGCGTTCCTTGTAGAGCGAATAGAGCGTCGCCGCGAACAGGGTCGGGATCGCGAGGAAGAACGAGAACTCGGTCGCGGCCTTTCTTGACAGGCCGAACAGCATCGCACCGATGATGGTCGCCCCCGAGCGCGACGTGCCGGGGATGAGCCCGAAGGCCTGTGCACAACCGATCTTGAGTGCATCGAGCGGCGTCAGGTCATCGATCGAATCGATGCGCGGAGGACGCGCTGCGCCGGTCTTGATGCGCCGCTCGACCCACAGGATGATGAACGCGCCGACGATGAACGCGAGCGCCACCGGGACCGGCGCGAACAGGACGGCCTTGATCTTCTTGATGAACAAGAGGCCAAGGATAGCGGCGGGCAGGAAGGCGATGAAAAGGTTGAGCACGAAGCGCCGTGCCTTCGGGTCGCTGCCCAGGCCGGCGATGACGCTGCTGATCTTGGCGCGAAACTCCCAAACGACCGCGAGGATGGCGCCGGCCTGGATGATGATCTCGAAGGCCTTGGCCTTCTCCCCGGTGAAATTGAGCAGGCTGCCCGCGAGGATCAGGTGGCCGGTGCTGGAAATCGGAAGGAATTCGGTGAGGCCTTCGACGATGCCGAGGACGACGGCCTTGACGAGAAGTAGCAGATCCATGCGCGAGGTTCGATAAAAGAAATGGCCGGACAATCCGGCGGACGCGCAAGAATACTGGAATCGGACCGCGCCTCGGTCGCATAGCCGGCCTCGACGCGCGGCCGATGTGCTTTGTTCACTTCGTCACGTGCGCGATCGCGTTCCTGATCGCCAGCACGCAACCGCCTGCAACGACGATCGCCGCGGCCGCTCCCAGGTTCCACAACAGGATCATCGCCGTCGCATTCAGGTCGTGAATCAGCGACATCGCGGATGCCGTCATGCCTGCTATCGCAAGGCTCGCCGTGATCGTTACGGTTGTGAGGCGCAGCATGGAGCCGTTCCTGAGCATCACAAGCAAGGCGAGCGACAACGGCAGGCTGGTTAACATCAGCGTGGAAAAACAGCGCGCGGTGTCGCCGGCGTGCACGCCCCCGGGTCCAATCTCGACCCAATGCGTGAGACATCCGTAACCGATCGTCGAGAGCCACACCACCAGTGCAGGCAGGGGCGCAAAGACCCAGCCGCGCGATCGATCCGGAACATTGCTCATGAACGAGGCGATGACCGCAAGCACGCCTGTCGACAGCGAGGCGCAGATCGCGACGACGAACAGCGGTTCGCTCGCACGCTGTGCCAGGTCGGGCCGGATTCCGTGTCCGACGACCAGCAGTACGAGCACCAGCGCGGCGAACGCCAGCCAGATCAGCGCGCGCAGCAGCGGCGGCGGCAGGCGTCGCACCGGGGATGCATTGGCAACCAGCAGGTCGATGACGTCGGAAGTCGGGATCACGGTTTGAATCCTTGCTTGTCGAGAATCTTCCGCAGGTTCTTCAGGGCACGGTGCGTGGCCACCTTCAGGCCGGGGATCGACATTCCGCTTTCCGACGACGCTTCCTTCAACGACATTTCACGCAGCTTCAGGAGTTCGATCGCCTCGCGCTGTGCCACCGGCAGGCGCTCGACGGCCCGATGCAGCGCACGCGCATCGGATGCCGCCTCGTGGAAGTTCGCTTCGGGCGCGGCAAAGGTTTCATGTTCTTCGGTGAACTCTGACTCGCGGGAGCTCGATCGCCCCTGAATGCGAAGACGATCGATCATGCGACGATTCGCGATCGCCACAAGCCACGGCCCGAAGGGCCGCCCGGGATCATAGGTATGCCGTATCGCGTGCACGGTCAGCAGCACGTCCTGCACGCTGTCCTCGATGTCCCGCTGATCGCGGTGGAACCTGGCGGCAAGCGAGCGCAAATAGGGCGTGATGTCTTCCAGCAGCAGCCGATAGGTCTCACGCTCGCCGTCTTGCGCGCGCGTCATCAGCAGCGACCAATCGAGTCCGCGCGCCGTTGCGGAAGCGTCGCCCTGCCTTTCAGGGCTCGCGTGCACGGCCTCGGGGTCCTCGATGTCGGACACGAGACTCAGTGGAGCTATGCGCTTGTGGGGTGCAGAAGTCATCCGTGGAGGCGGCTGTAATGATTGTTCAAGACGAGCGACCCATCGAGGTTCGAGTGCCTTGTCGCGAAAGGTACACCGGCTGGCGATCGGCCCTGCGGCAAATTTTCTGGTGCCCTGCGTAACCCTTTGTCGAGTTGCACCGAACTTGGTTACGCAGGTTTCGATTGGCCGATCTCGGCTCGAGATCACGCATGCATCTTCGTTTTGTTGATCACCCAAGGAGAATCACGATGGACAGGAATCTGATCGTTCGTACCGCATTCGCTTCGATGCTCGCGCTTTCGGCAGTAGGCGTGGCGCACGCAGCCGACGAAGCCGGCAAGGACAAATGCTTCGGCGTCGCGAAAGCCGGCCACAACGACTGCGCCAACGCCAGCGGATCGCACTCGTGCGAGGGCCAGGCCAAGACCGACAACGCGGCCGACGACTTCAAGTATGTCGCGAAGGGGACGTGCCTGAAGATGGGCGGCAAGCTCAGCTCGGCCAAGGGAGAAATGAAGATGGACGACATGAAGAAGGACGGCATGAAGAAGGGCTGATCGCTCGACCACGGTGGCGTGGGCCGACCCGGCGCGATGCGCCGCATCGGCTCACGCGTTTTCGAGCGGACTCGTTCGCGCTCTCAATCTGATTGTCTGCACGCGGTCTGACGCCGCACCAGTTGACCATTGCATGGACTCGCACGCTATCGGCATCGGGCTTCGCCAGCCTCACTATCGCGCTTTGCTGCATGAAGAACGTGGCGAGACGAGCACCTCACCGGACTTCGTCGAAGTCCACAGCGAAAATTTTTTCGCCGACGGCGGCATCGCGTTGCAAGTGCTCGAGAGTGCGCGCTCGCGCTATGACCTCAGTCTTCACGGCGTAGGGCTGTCGATCGGGTCGGCCGATGCCGAGGGCGACGATGCATCCGAGCGGCACCTGGCCAAGCTCGCGCGGCTGGTTGCTCGCATCGAACCCGAGCTCGTCTCGGAACACTTGTGCTGGGGCGCCATCGCCGGCATGCACTTCAACGATCTCTTGCCGGTGCCCTACACGAGCGAGGCGCTGACGCGCATCGCGACGCGCGTCACGCGTGTGCAAGACGTTCTGAAGCGCCGCATCCTGATAGAGAACGTCTCGGCCTACGTAGCATTTTCCGACAGCGCGATGAGCGAGACCGCTTTTCTCGCCGCGCTGGCCGAGCGGACCGGTTGCGGCATTCTGCTCGACGTCAACAACCTCTACGTGAACGCCATCAACTTCGGCTTCGACGCGCGAGCGTGTCTCGATGAACTGCCGCCCGACGCGATCGGCGAAATCCATCTGGCCGGCCATCTCGTCACCGACGAATGCCTGATCGACAACCACGGCTCGCGTGTCATGCCGGCAGTGTGGTCGCTGTACCGCGACGCATGCCGGCGCTTTGGTGAGAAACCCACACTGATCGAATGGGACACCGACGTGCCCGAGCTCGAGGTGTTGCTCGACGAAGCCGCGCGTGCGCGCCAGCATCGTATCGACGCGATGGACGCACATGCCTGATCTCGCTTCGCATCAGCACGAATTTGCGCGCGCGTTGCGCGCGATCGATCGTGGCGGCGACGGCCGCAAGCGCGACGACGGGCGCGCAGACGACGCGAGCCGCCACCTCTTCACCACCGATGCCGCGACGTCGGCACGGCGCATCGCCATCTATCGCGCCAACTCGATCGCATCGGCAACCAAGGCGCTCACCGGCGCCTATCCGGTGATTCGCGAAGTCGTCGGCGGTGAATTCTTCGATGCGCTGGCGCGCGCCTACTGGCAATCGACGCCGTCGCACAGCGGTGACCTGGGCGATTATGGCGACGCATTCGACGCATTCGTCGCCGGCTTCGAACCCGTGGGCGAGTTGCCTTATCTCGCCGATCTCGCGCGGCTCGAGTGGGCCGTGCATCTCGCGGAAAGCGCCGCTGACGCGCCACGGTTCGATGCCGCCACACTCGCGGACGTACCGCCTGATCGCCAGTCGACACTGATCTTCACGTTCGTTCCGGGGACCGCGATCGTATCGTCGGCCTACCCGATAGCCCGCATCTGGTCGCTGCATCGCGACGACGCGTTGCGTTCCGAGGCGGCAGAGTCGGATCGCTTCGACATCGATTGGAACGTCGCCGAAACGGCACTCGTCGTCCGCAATGGCTTCGAGGTTCGCGTCGCCGCGCTCGACGTGGGCAGCGCCGCGGCTCTGCGGACAATGCAGAGCGGCGCGACACTCATCGATGCGCTCTCCGCAGGACTTGCAGCCTCGGAGCTTTCGGGGATCGCGAACCAATCCTTCGATGCGGCCGGCGCGCCTGCCGCGTGGCTCGCCGGCGGACTGTTCGCCGGATTCAGATTTCCTGATCATGCGATACCGGCCATGGAGAAACCCGATGTCAACCATCGCTGATCGTGCCGCGCTTGGCGCGCGCTGGATCGATCGCCTGCAACCGGTTGCCCTTCTGGGGCTACGCATCTATGTCGCCCAGATATTTTTCTGGTCCGGGTGGCTGAAACTTGCCGACTGGGGCGCGACCCTGGCCTTGTTTCAAGACGAGTTTCACGTCCCGCTTCTTTCGCCTGGCGTCGCAGCGGTGATGGGAACCGGTGGCGAACTTGGCTTCTCGACGCTGGTGTTTCTCGGCCTCTTCGGAAGAATCGGTGCGGCAGGCCTTTTCTTCGTCAACCTGATGGCCGTGATTTCGTATCCGCAACTGATGCAGTTCGAGTGTCCTGCCGCCATCAACTCGCACTGGTTCTGGGGAACCATGCTCGCGTTGCTGTTCGTCTTCGGGCCGGGGCGGCTGTCGATCGACGGGTGGCTGCTGCGCAGGCAGCGCGCGAGCTAGCCGGCAAGCGCCATCGTCTACCGATAGATCCAGTCGCGCGTCTTCGGAAAAGGGTTGAGGCCGGCGCCGCCGAGCTTGCACGCGAGCATCTGATAGATGTTCATCCAGTTGTCGCGAAAGCCGTAGGCGGAGCCAGCCAGATAGACGCGCCAGATGCGAAAGCGCTTGTCGCCCGCGATGGCGGCGGCCTCTTGTGGATGCGCGTCGAGGCGATGCGCCCAATGCGTCAGCGTCTTCGCATAGTGGCGACGCAGCGATTCCGCATCGACCACTTCGAAGCCTTCGTGGGCCATCGCACGCATCACTTCGCTGACGTGCGGCAATTCGCCGTCGGGGAACACGTACTTGTCGATGAACTCGCCCGCGCCGCGGCCGACCTGCCGATTATCGGGATGTCTCGCCGTGATGCCGTGGATCAGCATTGCGCCCCCGTTCTTCAGAAGCTGATGCAGCTTCGAAAAATACAGCGGCAAGTTCTTGACGCCCACGTGCTCGATCATGCCGATGCTGACAATCTTGTCGTAGCCGCCCTTCTCGGGCACATCGCGATAGTCCTGCAGCCGCACCTCGCAGCGCGATGTCAGGCCGAGTTTCGCGATCAACTCTTTCGCATATGCGTACTGGTTCTCGGAGAGCGTGACGCCCACCGCATGCGCGCCGCGCTGCGCAGCGCGAATGATCATCGCGCCCCAACCGCAGCCGACATCGAGCAGACGATCGCCTTCCTTCAACTGGACCTTGTTGAGGATGTGGTCCAGCTTGTTCATCTGCGCCTGCTCGAGCGTCTCGTCATCGTGCTTGAAATAAGCGCATGAATAGACCAGGTTCGAATCGAGGAACAGCTTGTAGAAGTCGTTCGAGACGTCGTAGTGGTACTCGATCTTTTCCTTGTCGCGCGTGCGACTGTGCGCGAGCACGCGTGCGAGGAACCCGGCGTCAGGTGCGATGAACTCTTCACCGCCGGTGGAATTCGAGAGTCGGACACCGACGTCGAGTATGTCGTCGATCGGACCTTCGAGATCGATTTCTCCTTCGACATAGGCGGTGCCGAGGTTGCCCAGCGTGGGATTCATCAGGGTGCGCATCGAGCTGAGCGACTTCAGCCGCATCAGCACCCGTGCATCGGTGCGATTTTCGATGCGGCGGCCGGATGGCAATTCGATCGTCAACGGCAGATCCTCGCCCGCCTGAGAAACGATCCAGCGTTCCATCTGCGATTCAAGCATGACCCCACCTTCAAGTCGTTGTCCGCGTGGCACCCAACGGCGATTGTATCGACCTCTACCGTCGAAACAAATTCCCGCCGAAAAATTGGCAGCATCGACCCGCGCATGTCAGAAAGGCGACGGCGCGGTTTGTGCCGTCAAATGCCTTGATGGATAATCGCGCCTCATTGCCGGGATGGCGGAATAGGTAGACGCACGGGACTCAAAATCCCGCGGTGGTAACACCATGGGGGTTCGATTCCCCCTCCCGGCACCACGAATGCACGACGCTGTAAGCGAAGCACCTGCGTGCTTCGCGCGGGGAATCGAAAGGTTCGGCTTGCAAGCCGAACCGGGGTCGCAAAACGTGACCGATTCCCCCTCCCGGCACCAAATGGTTCTTCGCAGCCGCTGACGTAGAGCAACCAACGCGACTCCATTGCTCGACACCCTTCCCGTCCGCCACGGCCACTTCGCGCTCGAGTCCGGGCTCCACACCGATCGCTGGTTCATTCTCGACGGGATGTTCATCGAGCCCGATGCGCTTGCGCCTCGCATCGATCGGCTTGCCGACCTGTTGCGCCCATATGCGCCTTCGGCCGTTTGCGGACCGCTGCTGGGCGGCGCGTTTCTCGCGCAGGCGATCGCGATGCAAATGGGCGTCCGGTTTTATTTCACAGAGTTTGCGTCGAGCGGCCTGAGCAACGAAGTGTTCGCCGCGAAATATCGGCTGCCGGCCGAACTTCGCAAGCGCGCCGCCGAAGAGCGCATCGCCGTCGTCGACGATGTGATCAGCGCGGGCTCCTCGGTTCGCGCCACCGTGGCCGCTCTCCAGGCAGCTGGCGCGGCAGTGGTCGCCGTCGGCACGCTCGACCTGCTGGGCACCGAAGCCATCACGCATTTCGAATCGCAGTCCTTGCCTCTGGTCGCGGTCGCGCGCCATGCGTTCAATCTCTGGGCTCCAGCGGAATGCCCTCTGTGTCGCAAGGGCCTCCCGATCGAATCGCCAGCGACTTGAATGCGGCTACCATGGCCGGCCGATCACTCGGAGCCGTCGGTGTCCATCTCCGCTTCGCTGCACGCGATCTGCGACCTGCTCGAGCGTGAAACCGGACTCCCGGCGCAAGCAGGCTTGCCCAGCAGTGCCGGCAAGGGGCTGTTCGTCTGGCCTTACCGACTGCCGATGACGTTGATTCGCTACCCGATCATCGACTTCCCGAGCGGACAGGTGCAGATCGCGTTCGACTCGCCGCTCGGCATTGCCGAGTTCACCGCCCTGTTCGCGGCCGCGCGCTTGCGGCCCGGCCTGCGCTCGAGTTGGTCGCGAGGACGACGATCAAGCATGTCGAACGCAGCATGTGAGGACGATATGAAGATTTCCGAGGCCCGCCGTTATGCCCTGTCCCTCCCTGAGACAAGCGAGGAGCCGCACTTCCATTTCTCTTCGTTTCGCGTGCGCGGAAAAATCTTCGCTACCGTGCCTCCAGAAGAGACGCACCTGCACGTCTTCGTCGATGAGGTCGCACGGGAAGCCGCACTGGCGACCCACTCCGCATTCGTCGAGAAGCTCTTGTGGGGCGGCAGGGTCAGGGGATTGCGCGTGACGCTCGCGCATGCGAAGCCCTCGGTCGTCGAACATCTGCTCGCCCAGGCCTGGCGTCACAAGGCGCCGAAAAAACTTGCGGCTACGTTGGGTTCGACAGCAGCGAGCCCATGAAACCAGCTGACAAGGATCGAACATGACCACACACGCCAGCGGCGCTTTCGACGTCACGATGTCCCCGCAGGCCATGCATGACACCGCCGCAACAACGACGCTTGCGCGCATGGCGCTCGCCAAGCGCTATCACGGCGATCTCGATGCGACCGGCGCGGGCGAGATGATCGCGGCGGGCACTTCGGTCAAGGGCTCGGCCGGATACGTCGCGATGGAAAGAGTGGAAGGAGCGCTGCACGGGCGCACGGGTTCGTTCGTACTGCAGCACAGCGGAACGATGGATCGCGGGAGGCCCACGCTCTCGGTGACGGTGGTTCCGGACTCGGGCACCGGCGAGCTCTTGGGACTCGCCGGCAAGCTCGGCATCGAGATCGTCGAAGGGAAGCACTTTTACGCCTTCCATTACACGCTGGGCGAAGCCTGAGCCTCGCGCGACGCAAGGCGTTGCGCTGATCGCGGCAACGGCGCCCGCACATTGCTAAAATGCGCGGCTCACCCAAACACGTTGGAGAACACATCATGTCCATGGACGACCGCGACGGCTTCATCTGGAAGGACGGCAAGCTCGTCGATTGGCGCGACGCGACCATCCACGTGCTCACGCATACCCTGCATTACGGCATGGGCGTATTCGAGGGCGTGCGCGCCTACAAGCAGGCCGACGGATCGACCGCGATCTTCCGTCTCGAGGATCACACCAAGCGCCTGTTGAACAGTGCCAAGATCTTCCAGATGAAGGTGCCGTTCGACCACAAGACCCTCGCCGAAGCGCAGAAGGAAGTGGTGCGCGTCAACAAGCTCGAGAGCGCCTACATCCGGCCGCTGGTGTGGATCGGCTCGGAGAAGCTGGGCGTTGCAGCGAAGGGAAACACGATTCACGTCGCGATCGCGGCGTGGCCGTGGGGCGCCTATCTCGGCGAGGAAGGGATGACCAAAGGCATCCGCGTGAAGACCTCGTCCTTCACGCATCATCATTCCAACATCACGATGTGCAAGGCCAAGGCGGTGGGCAACTACACCGTGTCGATCCTCTCGAACCAGGAAGCGACCAACGACGGCTACGAAGAAGCGATGCTGCTCGACCCCGAAGGCTACGTGTGCCAGGGCTCGGGCGAGAACGTGTTCCTGGTCATCGACGGCAAGCTTTACACGCCTGATCTCTCGGGCGGCGCGCTCGACGGCATCACGCGCCAGACCGTGATCACGCTCGCGCAGGAGTTCGGTATCCCGGTCGCGGAGAAACGCATCACGCGCGACGAGTTCTACATCGCCGACGAGGCCTTCTTCACCGGCACCGCCGCCGAAGTCACGCCGATCCGCGAGCTCGACGGCCGGCCCATCGGCGAAGGCACGCGCGGGCCGATCACCGAGAAGCTGCAGAGCGCGTTCTTCGACATCGTCAACGGCAGGAATCCGAAATACGCGTCGTGGCTCGCCAAGGTCGATGCGCCTGCGGCACGAGTCGAAACCCGCGAGCCCACGCCGCTGCGCAAGACCGGCACATGAGCGCGACCGCGCCGACCGCGCTCGGCAAGGAGTCCTCGCACGTCGAACTCGACGGCAAGGATCTGCCGGCGTTCTGCCCGAACCCGAAGATGGC
>JBBSGB010000075.1:0-9953 GCA_038254545.1 Burkholderiales bacterium
CGCGTCCAGACCTGCCTTCACATTGACGAAGAGTTGCGCGCTCGCGCCGTTGCGCATGCGGTAGTGTTCGAGATAAACGGGCAGCCAGCGCGCTGCCTCGTCGCGGCCGATCAGGCGTTGCACCAGCGCCAGCGACCCCTCGCCGATCGCTTCGGCGACGACCTTATCGGCAACCGCCTCGCGTCCAGCGTCGGCCAGCATCGCGTTGACTGCCGATGCGATCTCGCTCAAGGTATCGACGAGCGTGCCGTCGAGGTCGATCAGGACCGCGCGTATCCTCATGCGTCTGCAAGCGCCGCGCGCATCTTCTGCATCACGCCGCGATAGCCGCCGTCGGCGTCGCGTTCGCCGAACACGGCGGAACCCGCCACGAAGGTGCACGCACCGGCGCGCGCGATGTCCGCGATGTTGTCGACCTTCACGCCGCCATCGACTTCGAGCAGGATCTCGCGGCCGTTCTTCGCCTTGTATTCATCGATGCGGCGGCGCGCATCGGCGAGCTTGACCAGCGCTTCCTCGATGAACGACTGCCCTCCGAAGCCCGGGTTGACCGACATGATCAGGATCAGATCGACGCGGTCCATCACGTAGTCGAGATACGAAAGCGGCGTAGCCGGATTGAAGACCAGCCCCGCCTTGCAACCGTGATCGCGGATCAGGTTCAGCGTGCGATCGACGTGATCGGACGCCTCGGGATGAAAGCTGATGATGTTGGCGCCGGCGTCCGCGAAGTCGGGCACGATGCGATCGACCGGCTTGACCATCAGGTGCACGTCGATCACGGCCGGCGTGCCGTCGGGCTTGATCGCATGCGGTCGCAGCGCCTTGCACACCATCGGCCCGATTGTGAGATTGGGCACGTAATGGTTGTCCATCACGTCGAAGTGTATGAAGTCCGCGCCGGCCGCGAGCACGCGCTCGACCTCCTCGCCCAGGCGTGCGAAGTCGGCCGAGAGGATCGAAGGGGCGATGCGATAATTGCGACGATTCGTAGGTTCCATGGCGATCGGAAGTTGAGCTTCGAGTGTACCGGAGCGCCCGGTCCGAACCACGTACCCAACACCACTGGACCCGCGCCATCCATGCCCAACTATCGTCTGAACATCAGCGTCAAGACGCGCCACATTCCCGAGCAGTCGGACGCCAACGAAGCGCGCTATGTGTTCGCCTACACGATCACGATCACCAACACCGGCGACATCGCATCGCAGGTCATCTCGCGGCACTGGATCATCACCGATGCCGAGGCGCACGTCGAAGAGGTCAAGGGGTTGGGGGTGGTCGGTCATCAACCGCTGCTGTCGCCCGGCGAGAGCTTCGAATACACGAGCGGCACGGCGCTCGCAACACCCAATGGATCGATGCGGGGCAGCTACTTCGTGGTGGCCGAGGACGGCACGCGCTTCGAGGCGGCGATTCCCGAATTCTCGCTTGCGGTGCCGAGGTCGTTGCACTGAGTTCGTTCTTCGGCCGATGCGACCTCTTCACGCGCGAGACGTTGCATCTCCTCGCGCTCGCGCCGCTGCGTGGGCCCAAGCGTCCACCACACGATGAAGAGCAGGAGGCCGACCGCGACCATCGCCTCGACTACCAATATCCACATGTCTGCCAAGTCCCTGGAAACGAACTGCGCCGAGCCCTTGCATTCTATCGATGCAACGGCGTTGCATCGGTGCGCGCGCTCACGCGGCCGCAGGTTCGTTCGTGCATCGCTCGTCGCATGCCTTGCGATTCTCGCTGCGTGTGCGACGCCGCCTGCGCCTGTGCCGACGCCCGTGCCGTCCCCGCCTTCGCCGCAGCCTGCACCAACGCCTGCACCCATACCCACGACCGCGCCGACAGCAAAGCCCATCCTCGAACCCGTGTCGTGGTCGGCGCTGCCGGGCTGGCCTGACGACCCGCTGGTCGACGCGTGGCCCGCCTTCCTTGCGTCGTGCAACGCGCTCGCGAAGAAAGCCGAGTGGACCGCGGTCTGCGCGAGCGCACGCGCGCTCGATGGCAACGATGCGCTCACGATCCGAAATTTCTTCGAGAGCCGCTTCGTTCCGAATCGCGTGACGACCACCACCGGCAACGACAGCGGGCTCGTGACCGGCTATTACGAGCCGCTGCTGCACGGCAGCCGCGTTCCCGTCGCGCCTTATCTCACGCCGCTCTACCGCGTTCCCGACGACCTGTTGATCGTCGACATGAGCTCCCTCTATCCCGAGTTGAAGGGCAAGCGCCTGCGCGGCAAGCTCACGGGCCGTACCGTCGTGCCCTATCCATCTCGCGGCGATCTCGACGCGAGCGGCGCGTTGCGCGGCGAGGAAGTGCTGTGGGTCGGTGATCCGATCGAAGCCTTCTTCCTCGAGATCCAGGGATCGGGCCGCGTGCAGTTGTTCGACGCAGGACGCACGACCGAGACGGTGCGGCTCGCATACGCCGACCAGAACGGACAGCCATACAAATCGATCGGCCGTTGGCTGATCGATCAAGGCGAGATGACGCTCTCGCAAGCATCGATGCAGAACATCAAGTCGTGGGCGATCACGCATCCCGATCGACTCCGCGAACTGCTCGACGCCAATCCCAGCGAGGTGTTCTTCAAGGAGGAGAAGATCGTCGATCCGTCGCAGGGACCGAAGGGCGCGCTGGGCGTGCCGCTCACTCCACAGCGTTCGATTGCCGTCGATACGAAAATCGTGCCGCTGGGCGCGCCGGTGTTTCTTGCGACCACGCAGCCGCTGTCGGACGCGCCGTTGCAGAGGCTCGTGATGGCGCAGGACACCGGTGGCGCGATTGCCGCCCCGCCGGGAGGCGCGGTGCGTGCGGATTACTTCTGGGGCTTCGGCACGGAGGCCGGCGATAATGCGGGGCGCATGAAGCAGCAGGGGCGAATGTGGGTGCTGCTTCCGCGCGCGAACCAGCCGGGCAGCAACGCTGCGGATCGATGAAGGGAAACAAGATGAAACGTCGCGACAGGATCGTGAGTGCCACGCTCGCCGTGCTCGCGCTTGCAGGCTGCGCATCGGTCGACCAACAGCGCGGCGATGCTCCAGCCGACCTGATCCTGAGAAACGGGAAGGTCATCACGGTCGACGACACGTTCTCGATCCGCCAGGCGATCGCGATCCGAAACGGCATCGTGGCCGCAGTCGGCAGCGACCAGGACGTCTCGCGGCTCGCGGGCCCTGGAACACGCATCATCGACCTCCACGGACGCGCGGTCATTCCGGGGTTGATCGACGCACACCTGCACAACGCCGGCGGAGGATCCGGGGTCGATCTTTCGACGGTGCGTTCGCTCGCAGAACTGCTGGGCGCGATCGATCGCGCGGCCAAGCTCGCGCACGACGGCGAGTTGATTGTTTCAAATCCCGACTGGCACGAGGCCCAGCTCAACGAGAAGCGCCTGCCAAGTCGCAGCGAGCTCGACCGGGCCGCGCCGAACAACCCGGTCGTGCTGATTCGCGGGGGTCACGAGTACATCCTCAACTCTCGCGCACTGGCCAAATGGAACATCACCAAAGACACCAGGTCGCCGGCTGGCGGAGAGATCGGACGCGAGCACGATGGCAGTCTCAATGGCGAGCTGGTCGATACCGCGAAGGGGCTCATCCAGCTGCCTCCGCCACCGAAGCTAGTGGCCGAAGAGATCGTGGCACAGATGGGCCGCCTGAATTCGGTCGGCATCACGGGAATTCGCATCCCCGGTGCGTTCCAGCTCGGAGGCGATCCGATCACGCCCTATCGCTTTTTCCAGCAGCTCAAGGCCGACCACAAGCTGACGCTACGGGTCAATTACCTGATGCGCATTTACGATTACTCGAGCCCGCAACGGGTGCGCGAGACCATCGAGAAATGGGGTGTCAAGCCCGACGAAGGCGACGGGTGGCTGCGCATCGGCGGCATGAAGACGCTGGTCGACGGCGGCTTCGAAGGCGGCCACATGCGTGAACCGTATGCCGAGCCCTACGGCCGCAATGGCACGTACAAGGGCATCGAAGTGGTCTCACGCGATCGCTACATCCCGGTGGTGCGCGAACTCAATCGGCTGGGATGGCGCGTAGCGACCCACGCGGTCGGCGATGCGGCGATCGATGAAGTCCTCGATGCATACGAGGCCGCGAACCGGGACCAGCCGATTAACGGCAAACTGTGGGTGATCGAGCACGCATTCATCGCGCGGCCCGATCATTATCCGCGGATGCGCGCACTCGGACTGGCGATCTCTGCGCAGGATCATCTCTATCTCGCGGCGCCGAGCATGAAGGCCTACTGGGGACGCGATCGCGCCGAGAACGTGACGCCGATGGCGACGTTCCTGCGCGAAGGCTTTCTCGTGGCTGCAGGAACCGATTCCCCCGTGATTCCGTACTCGCCGTTCTGGGCGATCTATCACTTCGTCACGCGCGACACCATCTCCGACGGGGTGTACGGTCCCCACGAACGCGTATCGCGCGAGCAGGCCTTGCGGGCCTATACCATCAACAGCGCGAAGCTGACTTTCGAGAGCGACCTCAAAGGGTCGCTCGAGGTCGGCAAGTTCGCAGACCTCGTCGTGCTATCCGGCGACATCCTCACCGTGCCGGAAAAGGACATCGAACGCATGCGCGCGCTGGCAACCATGGTCGATGGAAGATTCGTCTATATTGCCGACGATTTCCGCTGACGAGTTCTGCTGGCGAATTCTTGCTGACGCCGCGCTCAGCCAGCGAGCAGCTTCTCGAGTTCCGCCGTATCGATCGCGCCTTCGACGCGCTTGTTGTTCGAGAAGAACAGCGTCGGCGTTCCTTCCACCTTCAGCTTCTTGCCCAGCTCAAGCGTCTTGTCGATCGGGGTCTGGCATGCGCCCTCGCCGGTCAGCGCGGTTCCGCTCTGCATCCAGTCGCTCCACGCCTTCGAACGATTGGCCGCGCACCACACCTGCTTGGATTTCGCGAGCGAATCGGGGCCCAGTATCGGGTAGAGGAATACGTAGATCGTCACGTCACCGATGTCGTGGATCGATTTTTCGAGACGCTTGCAGTAGCCGCAGTTGGGGTCCTCGAAGATCGCGACCTGGCGCTTGCCATTGCCCTTGACGACCTTGACGGCAGTGTCGAGCGGCAGGTCGGCGAACTTGATCTGGGGAAGCGACGCCTGCTTGATCGCTTCGACGCGCTTTCTCGTCAGGTTCTCGCGCGAGCGCAGGTCGATCAGGTTGCCGACCACGATGTAGTTGCCGGTCGCATCGGCATAGAAGATGTCGTTGTCGATGCGGATTTCGTAGAGTCCCGCGATCGGCAGGCGTGTGATGCTGTCGATGGTTGCGCCAAGACGCGTCTCGAGGTTCTTCTTGAGTGTCGCGTCGACGACCGGCGCGCCGCCCGCGTTGTTCGCGTTGTTTGTCGACGTAGTCGCGCCCGGCGTCAGGATCTGAGCCGCGGTCGGCGCGCTTTGCGTTTGCGCGAATGCGCCCGATGCGAACCACGATACGGCGAGCATTGCAGCGATGAAAAGTTGCGCCGAACCCAAGCGCCTGAAAACGAAATTCATGAAGACTCCACTTTCGAGGGAGAGGCGCGGCCGTGCCGCGAGACTAATACGAACGAGATACGAACGGGCGCGCCGTTACGGATTGCCCGAGGCCTGCCCGATCAAAAGTCGCTTGAGCGGCGGCATGCGATCGACGACTCGCATGCCCAGTGTACGCAAGCGCGCGACGCTCGCATGTTCGGACGCGAACAGGCGTGCGAGGCCATCGGTCATCTGCCGCATCGCGAACACCGGTTCGGCGCGCGCGCGTTCGTAACGACGCAACAAAACCGGGTCGCCGCAATCGCGAAACGACTCGCGCGCGGTGAGGATGTCGAGCAGGACTTCCACGTCCTGCAAGCCGAGATTGAGACCCTGTCCCGCGAGCGGATGCACGACATGCGCGGCGTCACCGACGAGCGCACCGCGCGGCGCGATCATGCGGTGCGCGAATTGCATCGTGAGCGGAATCGAAACCAGAGGATCGAGCGCTTCGAGAGGACCGAGCGCGGGAC
Organism: Burkholderiales bacterium; assembly: GCA_038254545.1. Taxonomy (GTDB): domain Bacteria; phylum Pseudomonadota; class Gammaproteobacteria; order Burkholderiales; family Burkholderiaceae_D; genus CAHJXF01. The sequence goes on from JBBSGB010000075.1 coordinate 6,015, forward strand.
CAGTCGCGTGCGCAGACTGGCTCGCGACCAACGCGGACAGACGCGCCGCGACTGCGATCGATCCGCCGCGCATCAACTCTTCGGCGATTGCGTCCGGCGCCGACCACACCAGCGAAACGGCATGCCTGCCGTCGATGTCCGGCAACGGCAGCAGTGCGACCACGCCCTCGTCGGTAAACCATTGAAAGGCCGTACCGGCATGTGCGCGTGCGCATGCGAAGTTGCCGACCACCGCCCTCTGATCGTAGGGTTTGGTCGCCGTTGTGACCGCAAAGGCTGCGCGCGTGGGTGACTGCGCACCATCGGCCGCGATCACCAGCCGCGCATGACTGATGCCGCGGTCGGTCTTGATGCTCGCGTACTCGTCGGCGATCGTCACTTGCGACGCGAAACCCTCGATGCGCGTGATCCCCGGAAAATAGCTCGCAGCCGCATCGAGCACGCGCGACAATTCGCGATGCTCGACGATGGTCGCGAGCGTTTCGATCGCAGCCTCGTAGGCGCCGAAGTGCAAAGCCGCGCGCGCTTCGCGATCACCATAGACGCGCATGTCGTACACCGGCGCGATGCGCGACGAGTCGAGTTGCGGCCAGATGCGGAGCGTCTCGAGAAAGCGTCGCGTGGAGGGACTGAGCGCATAGACGCGCGCATCGAAGTCGGTCTTGCTCGTCGCGCCTTCGCTGGGAGGATGGTCGCGGCCCGCGATCCAGATCGTCGCGAGGCCCGCATGCGCCGCGCCGAGCGCGGCCGCGGCGCCCACGATGCCGCCGCCGATCACGGCAACGTCTGCAATGGAAGTGGGTGACGCGGCGTTGGCAGGCCGCGCCGCATCGGCCCTGGAGTTCATCGACGAATTATAGCGAGGGCCGCCCCGTCGCTTGCCGCTGTCTCGACGCGCTGCGTATAATCCGCACCCTTGGCTCGGTAGCTCAGTCGGTAGAGCAGCGGATTGAAAATCCGCGTGTCGGTGGTTCGATTCCGCCCCGAGCCACCAGTGGAATCATAGGGTTGCAGAAATGCAGCCCTTTTTCATTTCTGGCTGGGCTCACGTCGGGGTCACGCTGTACTCGCTGAGGTGCGCTTGATGCTTCCATTCGCAATCGATCCAGCGCGAAGATATCGATCATCTTCTTGGGACCGAGGAAGGCCGCAAACTAGATTTCAAACGGGAGCTGCCGACAGAAGGACGCGAGTCGCGCAACGATTTTGTCGATGACATCGTAGCGTTGGCGAATACAGCGGGCGGCGATTTGATCTTCGGCGTCGACGAGACGCAGGGGGTTGCAATAGCGGTAACACCGTTTGTTCTCAACCGCGACGCTGCCATAAAACGCTTGGAGAACTTTATTCACTCCGGCATCAAGCCGAGTTGACAGCGTGGCGTCGTCGACGCAGAAATGGATCGCTAGCTCCGCCGCTGAGAAGGTGTGCGACTGCCTGAGAAGCTCGGCCACAATGTCCACCTGCGGAGCGCAGACGCTTGGCACATCCGTTGCACTTCCTGCGTTGACGGGTCTGCGGTTCGGACCCCTACGGATTCGTGCCCGACCGAACGCGTCACATCCCGACGCGCACGGAACATGCCGATCCTCCGCAGCCTGATAGCGCGTTTCTGGCAAGCCTTCGAGTCCCGCTGACCTCTTGTTTCCGAAGCTCGTGCCGAAGAAGCCCCTATCCCCTTGAAAGACGTTACGGCGTTTTAATGACCCATGCCAGCCAAGGTGATAAGCAGAACCCGACAGTCACTCTTTTGAAGAGGCACCTACGTTGCGCCACGAGCACTCTTGGAACGGAACGACCTACGTCGTAATCGTTACGGCTTTCGGCCGTTACCGATTCTGCTGGCGGTTCGAAACGGCAAACGGTTTGGAGGGCGACGGTATTTCCGAGTCTAACCGTCATGTTGCGATCGAGATAGGCCGTCGAGCTGCTGAAGTTGCGATCAACGAAGCGATTGACCCAACGCCGCCATCGAACTCGCGCCCTGTGGCGCCGGGTCGTGTTGGCGGGCCAGCGCGTCCTCCGCACCGAGCTCCGGCGTCCGTGGACTGAACACGCCTTTGCAGGCCGTGCCGGGCGCGTCGCGCTAGCTGTTCTCCGTGCCGTGCGTCGATCCCTTCGTCTGTCGCGCGTCGTGAACGTAGATGCCGTGCTTCAGTCGAAGCTAGCATGGTCGCTTTCGCGCGCCGCACCAAGCCCGCGTCGCTGTCGATTGCGCTTCAGCCATGGGTCACCCCATGAGACAGCCAACTCGCCGTTGTCCGACTTGCAGATTGCAGCCTCTTCATTGGCACTCGATCGAGCGACGTCACCGACTCGCAGACTGGGCGAACATCTCCTGCATCGGATCACGCCGCCATGGCCCGATCTGCCATATCAAAGCGCCCTCGCTCACTTCCCATCCTCATGCGTGTGGAACGGTTCGTGCATGTTGTTCGGATCACGTCGAATTCGGCGCTTCAACCATCATACGTGCACCGTATTCGCGCGGGAACCGCCGGTCATGCCCGTGAATCGTCAGGAAGGCACCACGAACAAATTCGGCGCTTCGAGAAGTCTATTGTTGCCTTCAAGGACGCTGCCATGCCATAGAGTGGCGATATGTCCGCTCCCGCTCCCAATGAACTGACGCCCGACGACATCGCAAGGATTCGCCGGGATATCAATCATGTGATCGAGACGCAGGGCTGGATCACCTTGTCGGCGTACCCGAGCGAGACGCTGCCTGCATTTACCTGCACGGCCGGCCTGGGAAGAAAGTCACTTCCCGAGCTACTCGTCTTCGGGCTGTTTCCGGAAGTGGCGCGTGCCACGATCAAGCGATTTGCTCGCCTCGTGCTTTCCGGGCAATGCCCTCCCCTCGGCGCGCGTCTGTCGGGCATTCTCGATGGCGCCGATGCGATGCTCGTGGAGGTGCCTCATGACAGCGCGGCGCCATACATGGAAGTCGCCCTGGAATTTTCGCCCAAGGGTTTTCGGGTGCTGCAACTACTCTGGACAAAACCTCTCGAGCCGTTTCCCGGGGAAGCCGGATATAGCGACGAACAGGGTTCATCGCAGCCGCTGATCTCGCCTGCCGTGCGCGTGTAGCAACGGCGAACACTGGCACTATGCGGGGATGCCCTTGACGCCCGAAGAGCTCGACCGCATCGCCACCCGGACGCTCGCTCACTACAACGAACGCGCCGACGATTTCTGGGAAGGCACTCGCGATCACGATGTCAGCCAGAACATCGCGGCGCTGCTGCGGTATGTCGGAACGCCGCCGCTGACGATCCTCGACCTCGGCTGCGGTCCCGGTCGCGACCTCATGACATTCACCGAGCTCGGGCATGTCGCCATCGGCTTGGAGGGCTCGCCGCAGTTCGCGGCAATGGCGCGCACCCACAGCGAATGCGAGGTGTGGGAACAGAACCTGTTCGCGCTAGACCTGCCCGCAGCGCGCTTCGACGGCGTGTTTGCCAATGCGGTGCTGTTCCATGTGCCGACCGAACAACTGCCGCGTGTGTTGGGCGCCTTGCGCGCAACGCTGAAGCCGCACGGTGTCCTGTTCAGTTCGAACCCACGCGGCGACGGGGAAGAAGGCTGGAACCGCGGACGGTTCGGCGCCTATCACGATCTGGACGCGTGGCGCCGCTACATGACGGCGGTCGGGTTCGTGGAACTGGAGCACTACTACCGCCCCGAGGGACTACCGCGCGATCAGCAGCCCTGGCTTGCGACCGTCTGGCGCAATCCGGATTGATCCGAAGTCGCGAAGTTATTTCACCCGCCGCCCAGCGGCTCTTCTTCCCAAAGCTGGCCCTGATTCTGATCGCGAGCCGGTTGGGGAGAACTCGCTACGCTTTCAATATTCAAGTACAAGGCGCGGCGATATACCCAACGCAACCGGACGATCGTCAATGCCGCGATGATCAGCAATATGCCCGACACTTTCAA
>JBBSGB010000076.1:0-9603 GCA_038254545.1 Burkholderiales bacterium
CCATCGGCGGCCAATCGCGGCGACATCGCCAACATCGGGTTCATCGTCGGCACGCGGTGCGTCGCAGTGATCGATACCGGCGAGACCGCGGCGATCGGCCGTGCGCTGCGCGATGCGGTGGGGCGCGTGACGCCGCTGCCGGTGTGCTACGTGATCAACACGCACGTGCATCCCGATCACGTGTTCGGCAACGCCGCTTTCGTGGCCGACGCGCCGCAGTTCGTGGGCCATGCGCGGCTTCCGGCAGCAATGGCTGCGCGCGGCGGCAATTACCGCAACGCGCTCGAGCGCGATCTCGGTCATGCGGCGGACGGCTCGACGATCGTCGTTCCGACTGTGCTGGTTGCAGCCGAGAGTACGTTCGACCTGGGAGGCAGGACGATCCGCTTGCGCGCGTGGCGCCCGGGCCATACCGATAGCGATCTGACGGTGCATGACGAAAAGACCGACACGTGGTGGGTTGCGGATCTGTTGTTCGTCGAGCGCATCCCGGTGGTCGATGGCAGCCTGCGCGGATGGCTCGCGGCGATCGCCGAACTGCGCGCGCTGCCCAGGCCGGCGCATGTCGTGCCAGGGCACGGGCCGATCGATGCGCCCTGGCCCCAGTCGCTCGATGCCGAGCAACGCTATCTCGATGTACTCGCGCGCGACGTCCGCGCCGCGATCAAGGCCGGTCGAACGATGCAGCAGGCGGTCGATACGGTCGGGACTTCGGAGCGCGAACGCTGGCGGCTGTTCGACAGCTATCATCGACGCAACGTCACCGCCGCGTATGCCGAACTCGAGTGGGAGGACTGATGTTCCATCGCACCAGCATTGAACGTCGAAGCGCGATGCGCGTCGTCGTTATCGGCATCGTGGCGGCGTGCGTCGCGCTGCCGCAGCCCGCGCGAGCCGCGGATCCGGACCCGCAGGACAGCGCGATGTGGCAGCGTGTGCGCCAGAGTCTGTTCCAGACGCGGACCATCGAAGGCGATGCCAGCGGCGTGATCGCACTCGACGCACCGTCGCGCGCCGAAGATGCCGCGACGGTCCCGATCGCGATCCACACCGGCATGCTCCAATCGCCGACGCGCTACATCGAGAAGGTCTATCTGATCATCGACCGGAATCCTTCGCCGATCGCCGCAGTTTTCCACTTCTCGACCGCCAGCGGTCGCGCCGACATCGAGACCCGCGTGCGCATCGAGGAATACACGCACATGCGTGCGATCGCCGAGACCAGCGACGGCAAGCTCTACATGGCCACGCGCTGGATCAAGGCATCGGGTGGCTGCTCGGCGCCGGCCGGCAAGGACGCGGTTGCCGCGCTTGCCTCGGTGGGCCGCATGAAGATGCGCGTGGAAGAGCCGGTCGCGATCGGCAAGCCGGTGCAGGCGCAATTGATGATCAGCCATCCCAACACCTCGGGATTGGCGATGGATCAGGTCACCCATCTCTACCAGCCGCCGTATTTCGTGCGCAAGATCACGGTCTCGTACGCCGGCAAGCCGGTACTGCAGGCCGACGTCGATTTCTCGATCAGCGAGAACCCCAACTTCCGGTTCTTCTTCGTGCCCGACCGCGCCGGCGAGCTGAAAGCCGAAGTGATCGACTCGAAGGATCTGTCGTACGAGGACCGGCTCGTGATCAGACCCAATCGGCTCGGGGCCAGCTAGCTCGCTCGTTGTTTGACCTTTGCAACCGCCGCACGAGACGTTTTTCCTAGCGAGATCCCTGATGCTTCTCGACCATGTCCCGTACCAGGTAGGCAATGCCCCGGCGCCACGAATCGTCGGTATTGCCGCGCAGGTCGACCGACCTTTTCAAGACCACCTGTCCGTTCGCGGTGTCCTCGATCTGGATGTTGATGTTCAGGATGAGGTTGCTGACCTTCTGCACCCATCCGACCATCACGCGATCGGTGTGCAGAGCCTTGCCGATCTCGAGTTCGCATCCGTTGCACGCGTGCAAGTCCTGCGTGCCCTTCAATCGTTGCATCAGTTCGGCGGCGGGCGCGTTGTCCACGACGGTATAGAGATGCTCGCGCGTGAACGCATCGGCCAGTTGCTGCCTGATCGACGCGAGGCGCGGCGCGAGCGTCGTATCGGGCACGGTGTCGCGCTGGTCGTCGATCAGATCGAAGTCGAGGACCGCGATCGTCGGTGGCGTTCGCTTCGTCTGCGCTTGTGCGAGAGCGGCGAAGGCGATCGCCAGCAGCAACGAGATTGCAACCAACTTTGTTGCTGTCCGAATCGTGCGAAGAAGGTCACTCATGTTGGCCTGGCTCCGTTGTAGGCGTGATGGGCATGCCGACGCGTCGTGACCCTGTGCCCCAGAGCTTACGCATCTCACGGAGATGAGGACATCGCCGCACTCGATCGGGTTCCTGCGAGCGGGGCTCTCGGCGACCCTGTGTTGCATGGTTGCGGCCGCACCGGCGGCGCAGAGCCCGCTCGCCGTCGCCTCCGGAGTCTATGTGCTGACCGGAGACATCGGCGACATCACTCCGCAGAATCGCGGCGTGGTCGGCAATGCGGAATTCGTGGTCGGCGACAGCGGCGTGCTGGTGATCGATACCGGCGTCTCGTTTCGCTACGGCCAGGAGATGCTGGCGACGATTGCGCGCATCACGCCGCTGCCGGTGCAACTGGTCGTGCTCACCACGCCGATCCAGGAATTTCATTTCGGCGCGGCGGCATTCCAGGATCGCGGCGTTCCTATCGTTGCGCATCGAAACGCTGCCGAGTTGATCGCCCAGCGTTGCGAGACCTGTCTCATGCGTTTGCGCGCGACACTCGGCGAAGAAGAGATGGCGGGAAGCCGCGTGATCGTGCCCGACCGTCTGATCGACGACAGCACTTCGCTGACGATCGCAGGCCGCAGGATCGACCTCCTGTATTTCGGCTGGGCCAGTGCACCGGGCGACCTCGCGGTTTTCGACCGGTCCAGCGGCGTGCTGTTCGCCGGCGGGCTGATCTCGATCGATCGCATCCCGCGGCTGCGCGACGCCAACCTCGATGGCTGGATCGCGGCGCTCGAACAACTCGACCGCATACCCGCCCGCATCATCGTGCCGGGACACGGACCGATCGCGACCCGTGAACAGGCACGTGGCACGATGACCTATCTGCGCGCATTGAAGGCCAGGGTCGAGACGCTTTACCGGCAGGGTGTGGGTCTCTCCAAGGTCGTGGCCGCGGCCGATCTTCCGGAGTTCCGCTCGTGGAGCCTGTACGACACGATGCATGCGGAGAACGTGCAGCATTGCTATCTGCAACTCGAGAAGGCCGATCTGCGCGGCGAAAGGAACAAGCCATGACTTCTGAACGTTGGCCCGTTGTCTGGTTGGCGTTGCTCGCAGGCTTGGCGATGGTCTCGCAGGCGGTCGCTGCCGATCTGACGGTCGATCAGGTTCGCGCGTTGCTGACTGCGGCGAGCCCGAACAAACCTGCCGACCTGTCGGGCAAGGATCTCTCGGACCTCGATTTCTCGCGCGTCGATTTCAAGCGCGCAAAAATGGTCGGCACCAACCTGTTCGCGTCGCGCCTGGTCGAGGCCAATCTTGCGGGCGCGGATATGAGCAACGCAAAGCTCAATGGCGCATGGCTGATGGGCACCAACTTCGCCGGCGCGCGCATGGTCGGCGCGCAACTGCTGGGCGTCGTCGTGCTGGGTGGCGAGGTCAAGACCCGGCCGGTGTTCGCGGGCGCCGACCTGTCGGGCGCGCGCATCATCGCCGATCTGCCGGCGACCAACCTGCGCGGAGCGCGCATGCGGGGCGCACACCTGGGCGTCGAGATCAAGAATCAGGGCATGGGCCAGCAGCGCACCGACCTCACCGGTGCAGATCTGTCCGGGGCCGATCTGTCGGGCGCCAATCTGAATCGTGCGCTGCTGTCGTTCGCCGATCTGAAGCGCGCCAACCTGTCGGGCGCGAATCTCTATCGAACCAATCTTTCGGGCGCCGACCTCTCCGACGCGAACGTTGCGACGGCCGACTTCACCGAAGCCGAACTCGACCAGGCGGTGTTCACCAATACGTCCGGGCTCGATTCGGCCAAGGGGATGGACAAGGCGATGCATCGTCCCGCAGCGCCGGCTCGTTCGGGCAAGTGACGCAAGTGGACGCTGTATCCCATCCATCATTCAATCACCAGGAGAATTCCTTGCGCTCGGCCTTCTTCACGCGCTTCACATCGCTTGCCCTTCTGCTCACACCGATGCTCGCGATCGCGGCGCCATTCGCCTACGTGCCCAACGAGGGCTCGGGTACCGTCAGCATCGTCGACACCGCGACCGACAAGGTCGTCGCCGAGGTCAATACCGGCGGCAAGCCGCGTGGCATCGTGGTGGGGCGCGATGGGAAGCAGGTCTATGTCAGCGACCAGCCGCACAATCAGTTGATCGTCATCGACGTCGCGTCGCGCAAGGTCTCCGGCACGATCCCGCTGGGCGAATCGCCCGAGGGAGTCGGGCTCTCGCCCGATGGCCGCTGGATCAGCGTGGCCGTCGAGGAGAGCAACGACGTCGCCTTCGTCGATGCGGCCAGCAACCAGAAGGCATTCGTGGTGCATGTGCGCGGCAAGAATCCCGAGCATGCGGTCTTCTCGCCCGACGGCCGATACGTCTTCGTGAGCGCCGAAGAGGGCGGGGCGGTGGACATCATCGACTTCGCCAAACGTGCCGAAATCGCGCAGGTCGAAGTCGGCGCTCGTCCGCGCGGCATTGGGTTCTCACCCGACAGCAAGACCGCGTATGTAGCCGCCGAGAACGCCAACGAAATCTACGTGATCGACACCGCCACTGCGCAGAAGACCGGGCAGGTCAAGGCCGGCCTGCGCAGCAACGGCATCGTGGTCGCGCCCGATGGCAGCAAGGTCTACGTGTCCAACGGAGGCGACGCGACGGTGTCGGTGATCGACGCCGCGACCCTGCGCGTGACCGCGACGATCCCGGTCGGCCAGCGGCCCTGGAACATGGCACTCACGCCCGATGGCCGCAAGCTCTACGTCGCGTGCGGGCGCTCGGGCGGCGTCACGGTGATCGATACCGTCAGCGGGACCCGCGTCGCCGACATCCCCACCGGCAAGTTGCCGTGGGGTGTGGCTTTGCAATGAGCGGTAGTTTTTGAGTAGGAGGCCCTCTAAACTCTTTCGTGCACCACCTTCGGCAGACCTACCAACGAGTTCACTTCAAAGGAGACAGTCCATGAGCGCAATCTCGATTCATCCTTCGGTCGACAACGGCATCAATGCAGGTGCAGCGAATTTCGCCGGCGGCACGCTGGTATGCAAGTGCAAGGACAAGCCGGTCAAGGCGACCATCAAGGGGCAGTCGGCTCACAACCACGCGTGCGGATGTTCGAAATGCTGGAAGCCCGACGGCGCGTTGTTCTCGGTGGTGGCGGTGGTCCCGCGCGATGCGGTGACAGTGACGGAGAACGCCGACAAGCTCCAGGTCGTCGACCCGAGCGCGACCATCCAGCGCCACGCGTGCAAGGAATGCGGCGTTCACATGTTCGGCCGCATCGAGAACAAGAACCACCCGTTCTACGGACTCGACTTCATCCACACCGAGCGGTCGTCCGAGTCGGGCTGGTCTGCGCCGACCTTCGCGGCATTCGTGTCGTCGATCATCGAACAGGGCTTCGATCCGTCGCGCATGGGCGACGTGCGCAGTCGGCTGAAGGAACTCAAGCTCGAGCCGTACGACTGCCTATCGCCCGCGCTGATGGACGCGATCGCGACGCATGTCGGCAAGGCTTCCGGCAAGTTGGCGGCCTGAAGAACGGCACCGCGATTGTTCGCGGCGTACCGACCAATGTGAGCAGGATGCGGGTCGCGTCGTGAACGCCGCGATCCGCATCGGTGGCCGGTACGCGATTCCTGATTGTTATGTTGGCATATCAAAGGGAGCAGCCATGCCTGTCGAGACGTCGCTGCGAACAACTCGCAGTCGCGACGCGTGAACGCACAGTTCCCGCACTGGGCCTGCATCAATTGTTTCTCGAAGACCCGAGCGGCGTGACGATCGAGTTGAACTACCCAGCCTCGGAAGCATGAGCGTCGCTTCGCGCGATGGCGCCTGAAATGTCGCGCGTTGTCAGGATGCGGAGTTCGCAACTTGAAATACGCGGGCTCTCGTTTCCGAGCAACCCGTCGGCAACTTGAGCCGGCTCCCATTCTGTCGCTGTCAATCCGCGCACCCAAAAGAAAAAGCCGCCAGATCTTCATCTGGCGGCTTGCATGGGGTGGTGGCGGATCAGGGACTCGAACCCCGGACCTGCGGATTATGATTCCGTCGCTCTAACCGACTGAGCTAATCCGCCACGCGAGCCGCGGATTATGGCGACGAAGGAATTGCTCGTCAAACTGCGCACCGCCGGCCGGTCGAGGCCTGTGACATGCGCGTACCATGCAAACGCAGTCACACAGGTATTCACACCGGCCGCAAGGCTACAGGAGTCGAGATGAGAACAGCAGGCCGCGCGCTGCTGGCGTTGTTGCTCGCCGGTCCGGCCGTCGCCGCCTACGCAGCGATCGATCCGGACGATCGCGCCGAAACATGCTGGGACGCGTCGAGAGCCGAACGTATCGGGTTTTCCGACAGGGCCACTGCTGCATGCAAGTCCAGCTATTGCGGGTCGCTTGAAATCCAATCGTGCTTGAACAATGCGTTGAAGCCACCTGCCCCGAAGGCAGCGCGCGACATCACCCTCGGCGAAGCCACCGCGTCCTGCGTGGCAATCCTCAAGTCCCGTAAGTAGGTCAGGCGCAGCCAGCGAGCCAACAAAAAGCCCCGCCGAAGCGGGGCTTGATGGGTTGCCGACAACGCGGCGGCGATGAAGCGAATTATACGACGCCGACGCGATCGTCTGCGTAGATGTCGACGTCCTTGGTTTCCTTGATGAACAGCGTGCCGACCACCAGGGTCATCACGGCGATCACGATCGGGTACCAGAGGCCGTAGTAGATATCGCCCTTGGCCGCCACCAGCGCGAACGCGATCGGGGGCAGGAAGCCGCCGAACCAGCCATTGCCGATGTGATACGGCAGCGACATCGAGGTGTAGCGGATGCGTGTCGGGAAAAGCTCGACCAGCATCGCCGCGATCGGGCCGTAGACCATCGTGACGTAGATCATCAGGATGAACAGCAGCAACACGACCATCACCTTGTTCATCTGCGCGGGATCAGCCTTGGCCGGATAACCGGCGTTCTTGATCTCCCCGCTCAGCGACTTGTTGAACGCATCGGCCTGGGTCTTGAATGCGGCACCTTCGAGCGGGCCGCCTTCGAAGCTCGGCACGGTCTTGTCGCCGATCTTGACCGAAGCCACCGTTCCTGCAGGAGCGTTCTCGATCGTGTAGGGCACCGAGGCCTTGGCCAGCACCGCGGTCGCTACGTCGCACGAGTCGGAGAACTTGGGCTTGCCAGGCTTTGCAAACGCTTCGAACTGGAAGTGGCAGGTGCCCGGGTCCGCGAGGACCACGGCCGGCGATTTCGCCGACGCGGCTTCGAGGGCCGGATTGGCGTAATGCGTGATGCCGTGGAAGATCGGGAAGTAGGTCAGCGCGGCCAACAGGCAACCCGCCATGATGATCGGCTTGCGGCCGATCCTGTCCGACAGCGCGCCGAAGACGATGAAGAACGGCGTGCCGAGCGCAAGCGCGATGGCGATCATGATGTTCGCCGTCTGCCCATCCACCTTGAGCGATGCGGTCAGGAAGAACAGGGCATAGAACTGTCCTGTGTACCACACCACGGCCTGGCCGGCCGTCAGGCCGATCAGCGCGAGGATGACGATCTTGAGGTTGCCCCAACGCGCGAAGGCTTCGGTCAGCGGCGCCTTCGACAGCTTGCCCTCGGACTTCATCTTGCGGAAGGCCGGCGACTCGTTGAGCGACAGTCGAATCCACACCGAGACGGCGAGCAACAGTACCGAAACCAGGAAAGGAATACGCCAGCCCCAGTCGGCAAATGCCGTTTCACCCAGTACATTGCGTGTGACCAGGATCACGATCAGCGAGAGGAACAGGCCGAGCGTGGCGGTCGTCTGAATCCAGCTGGTGTAGGCGCCGCGCTTGCCCTGAGGCGCGTGCTCGGCCACATAGGTTGCCGCCCCACCGTATTCGCCACCGAGCGCGAGTCCTTGAATCAGCCGCAGAGAAATCAGGATGATCGGAGCCGCGATGCCGATCGTTTCATACGAAGGCAGGAAGCCGACGATGAAGGTCGACAAGCCCATCAACAGGATCGTGATCAGGAAGGTGTACTTGCGGCCCACCAGATCGCCGATGCGGCCGAAGATGATGGCGCCGAAGGGACGAACCGCAAAGCCTGCGGAAAACGCAAGCAGCGCAAACAGAAACTGCGACGTCGGATTCAGGCCCGAGAAGAATTGCTTGCCGATGATCGCGGCGAGCGACCCGTAAAGGTAGAAGTCGTACCACTCGAAAACCGTACCCAGCGACGACGCGAAGATGACCTTGCGTTCTTCCGCCGTCATCGGCGCCGTTGAAACGGGCGGATGCGCCGCGATGTTTGTTGCCATGACTCCTCCATGATTGCCGGTCGATTCAATTGCTTGCCTGCTCAGTCGCGGGCAAGCATAACTTGCGTTCCGACAAAAAACTATGGTTTGTGGCAAGGATGTATCTGGAGAGAGAAAGAGCGTCGCCAGAGTGCGGGAAAACCCCTAACCGATTGGGCATGATTCAGCTAGAACAGCTTGATTCGACCGTGTGTCGCAGGGGTCCTCCAAATGGATCATCCGGGTCGTCGATGCGACCTCGGGCGTGAGGTCGGTAGAGTATATTGACGACCGCGCGACGAGCTCTTGCGACGGACCTCAGCACGCGCCACCCACCACGAGGAATTCCATGGAAGAAAGAACGGCCAAGGGCCAGCTTGCGGACAAAAGCAGCGACAAGAGCAAGGCCCTTGCAATTGCGTTGTCGCAAATCGAAAAGCAGTTCGGCAAGGGTTCGATCATGCGGTTGGGTGCCGGCGAAGTCATCGACGACATCGAGGTCGTATCGACCGGCTCGCTGGGTCTCGACGTGGCGCTCGGCATCGGCGGCTTGCCGCGCGGACGCGTGGTCGAGATCTACGGTCCCGAGTCGTCGGGCAAGACCACGCTGACCCTGCAAGTCATCGCCGAAATGCAGAAGCTGGGCGGCATCGCGGCCTTCATCGATGCCGAACACGCACTCGATCCGCAGTACGCGCAAAAGCTCGGTGTCGAATTGACCGAGCTCCTGATCTCTCAGCCCGATACCGGTGAGCAGGCGCTGGAAATCTGCGATGCGCTGGTGCGCTCGGGATCGGTCGACCTGATCGTGATCGACTCGGTGGCCGCATTGACGCCCAAGGCCGAGATCGAAGGCGAGATGGGCGACTCGCTGCCCGGATTGCAGGCGCGACTGATGAGCCAGGCACTGCGCAAACTCACCGGCAGCATCAAGCGCACCAACACGCTGGTGATCTTCATCAACCAGATCCGCATGAAGATCGGCGTGATGTTCGGCAATCCCGAAACCACCACCGGCGGCAACGCGCTCAAGTTCTACGCGTCGGTGCGTCTCGACATCCGCCGCACCGGTTCGATCAAGAAGGGCGAG
>JBBSGB010000077.1:0-9533 GCA_038254545.1 Burkholderiales bacterium
CCAGAAGTAGCCATCGCGCTTTCATCGCTGTAACGTCGCGTCGCCATAGCGCGATAGAGGCTTCCCCTCGATCCAGTCAGCGAGCAGTTGGTCGTACCCACTGGCGTAGTGCAGGGATTTGCGCGTGCCGTCGGGCTTGACCGTGTAGGTGCGGATGCCGTGGTCGGTCTTCGGGAAGACGGCAATCGCGATCGACTTGCCCGCACGTTGAAACTCCGTCAGCCGGGCGATCGATGGCGCGCTGGGAGCGACGGAGTCGTCCTGCGCGAACACCCACAGTTGCGGGACATTCAAACGATCGAGCACTTGCCGCGTGTCGTAGTGCCAGAGCACGCCGGGGCTTTCGCTGCGTGCGCGATCGATCTCGCCGCGGATCAATTCGCCGGTGTATTGGCCGTCGACCTTGGCGAGCCAAGGCTCGTCTTCGCGTCTCTTCACCGCCGCACGCAGCGCTGCCAAGCCATCGTTGAAGTTGGACGCGGCGACCCGGCCAGCGAGATCCGTGAGTTCGCGCGCCTTGGCGATGTCGGCGTCGGTGAAGCCCGCGTCGCGCAACTGGTAGGCGACCTGCCATTCGTCCTGCTCCATGGCCGTTCCGACAACCCCGTAGCCGACGACTACGAAGTCGACCGGCGCTTTGGTTGCGGCCGCGGGTGCGACCCATCCACCTTGGCTGAATCCCGCGACGCCAACCCGACCCACGCGATCGCCGGCAAGGCGCCGCGCGGTGCGGACCGCTGCAGCGACGTCGTCGGACAGCAGTTCGAAGTCCTGCGTATAGGTGCCGCTCGACGCGCCGGTGCCGCGCTTGTCGAACACGAACGACGCGATGCCTGCGATCGCCATCAGGTAGGGCATGGTGGACGAGTCGACGGCGGCCGTCGACTCGGACCCGTGTACGTGGACGACGAGGGGCGGCTTTCCGAGCGCGCTCGTCGGCTCGATCAACTCCCCGTTCAACTCGATCGTGCCCGACTTGAAGCGTGTCCTCGTGATCCGCAGCGGCAACCGGGCCCAGCGCTGTTTTGCGCCGCGGCCCAGCTGCAGGGAGATCGAGTCGTGTCCACACGTCGCATTGCTCACCTTGCCGACGAGTTCAGTGGGGTCGTCGGCGTTCGGTGCAGCAATCAACGTGTCGTCAGTCTCTTTTTTGAACGTGCCCAGACGGCCATCGAGTTCGTTGGCGCGAAGCCAATCCGGATGCCCGGGCACTGGGACCAGTGAGAGCGTCTCGCCCTGCGGCGAACGATAGACCCCCATCAGACAGGCGGGCGCGACGCGAGGCTCACCTCGCGCCCATGCCATCTGGGCGAGAGACAGCAGCATGAACAGTACGCACAACAACTTCGTCTTCAAGAGAAATGACCTCCGATATGAAACTCTCGATCGCCGTGAACCGACAGCGCGGATGTTCTATTTCAGGCCCACGTGGCGCGGATCATCGCCAGGCCGTGCGCGCCTGCCGTGAGCGCGCGCGTCGAGTCGTCGAATCGCAGACCGCCGATCGCATAGACCGGAATCTGCGTCTTCGACGCGATCGTCGCGAAGCGATCCCATCCCAGGACTTCGCTTCCCGGATGCGAAGCCGTGTCGGCCACGGGGCCGAGCACCGCGGCGTCAATCCCCAGGGCGCCCGCGCGTTCGAGCTGGTCGTCGTCATGGCAAGAGGCGATGCACCACGCAACATCGGGTCGCGCGTCCAGGCGCATCAGGTCGCGCGCCGTCATGTGCACGCCGTCGGCGCGCGACCAGAACGCGTGCGGATGCGTGCTGTTGACGATCAGACGCGCGCCGTGCGACACGCAGCGCGCACGGACTTCATCGAAGAGCGATTCGAATGACGACGCGTCGAGTTCGGGTTCACGCAACTGAAGCATCGTGATCGCACCGCTAGCCAGGCGCTGATCGAGGCGCGCGAGAAATTCGGCGATCCCCATCGCAGCCGCATGCGAGATCGCATAGATCTCGGGCAATTGCATCCATCGCTTGACGGGCATCGCGCCTTGCAGCCAGGGATCGGTCGTCAGGTGATCGATGTGTTCCCAGCGAAACGCCTGACCCTCGCGCGAAACCGGATCGCCGTTCCATTCATTGTCACGGCCGAAGCTGCGCCAGAAATGCAGGCGCACCGTGGCGTGCGGATAGACCACCACGCGCTGCGTCCACGGATGCGCACCGGTGATATGGACTCCGAGCTCTTCATCGAACTCGCGCACCAGTGCATCGAAGACCGACTCACCCGCTTCGAGCTTGCCTCCGGGAAATTCCCAGTAGCCCGACATCGGCTTGCCATCGGGTCGTTGCGCAAGCAGAAAGCGGTCATCGCCTCGAATCAACACGCCGACCGCGACGTCGATTGGTGCCGCCGTCGCGTGCACGATCGCATGCGCTATTGCATTCACGACCGCTTCGCGCGCTGGCCGCGAGCCGCCGTCTTCGATGGACTGGCCTTCTTCAGCGATCGGCCCGCCCAGTCGCGCGCGAACTGATGCGCGACGCGACCCGACCTCGAGCCGCGTTCAAGCGCCCAGCGCAACGCGTCGGCTTCCGACTTCGCGATCGCGGCATCGCTGCAACCGAAGTGCCGCATCCATTCGGCGACGATCGCCAGATATTCCTCCTGCCGGAACGGATAGAAGCTGACCCACAGCCCGAAGCGTTCGGACAGCGAGATCTTTTCCTCGACGACATCGGCCGGATGGATCTCGACGTTGCCGTCACCCGTATCGATGTGGCGGGTCGCGAGGTTTTCCTTCATCTGCTCGGGCATCAGGTGGCGGCGATTGCTCGTCGCGTAGATCAGCACGTTGTCGGACGGCGCCGA
The DNA here is from genome assembly GCA_038254545.1 of Burkholderiales bacterium. Lineage (GTDB taxonomy): Bacteria > Pseudomonadota > Gammaproteobacteria > Burkholderiales > Burkholderiaceae_D > CAHJXF01. Next base: position 2,825 of record JBBSGB010000077.1, read on the forward strand.
GATCGATCCGTCGAGCGCGACCTTCAAGGCCTTGTAGCTCGACTCCCCTTCCTCGAACGAGAGATCGTCGCAGAAGATGACGAAGCGTTCGGGCCGCGCGCCGACCAGATCGACAATGTCGGGCAGATCGACCAGATCGCTCTTGTCGACCTCGATCAATCGCAGGCCGCGATGCGCATAGGCATTCAGGCAAGCCTTGATCAGCGACGACTTGCCCGTGCCGCGCGCGCCGGTGAGCAGCACGTTGTTCGCAGGCTTGCCCTGCACGAACTGGCGGGTATTGCGTTCGATCAACTCGCGTTGCCGATCGATGTTCTTCAGGTTCGACAACGCGATCGGCGCGATGTGCGCGACCGGTTCGAGACGGGCACGCCCGTCGCGTTTCCTCCAGCGGAATGCGTTCGACGCGGACCAGTCGGTTTCGCGCCGGGCAGGAGGCAATAGCGCTTCGATGCGACCGACGAGCGTGGCGGCGCGATCAAGGAAGACTTGGAGGTCGGTCGGCATGAATCAATGGGCCGCGATGATCGACCCGATCTCGTCGAGGCCGGGCAGACGCCGGAGCGTCGGGTTCCACCAGCGATCGATCATGGCATCTCCTTCACTTACCGCGACGGGTGAGATTGCTCACTTCGCTCGAAATGACCGATCACGTCCGATATTCCGCATTGATCTTCACGTAGTCGTACGAGAAGTCGCAAGTCCACACTACGGTCTTCGCATCGCCGCGGCCGAGCTCGACGCGAATCGCGATTTCGTCGGACTTCATCACGCGCGCCCCGTCTTCTTCGCGATAGGTCGGGGCGCGTCGACCGGCGTCGATCACCTTGACCTCATCGTCGGCGGCGGCGAGATAGAGATCGAGCTTCGAAGTGTCGAGCGCTTCGACTCTCGCATTGCCGATCGCCATCAACAGGCGGCCAAGGTTGGGGTCGGACGCGAACAGCGCGGTCTTGACCAGCGGCGAGTTCGCGATGGCACGCGCCACGCGCAAGGCCTCGGCTTCGTCCGCCGCGTGGTCGACCGTGATCGTGATGAACTTGGTCGCGCCCTCGCCGTCGCGCGCAATCGCCTGCGCAAGTTGCCGGGCGACCTCGATGATCGCCTCGCGCACGATGCCGTGGTGATCGAGATCGATGTCGCTGATCTCCTCGCCGCCGGCAAGCCCGGTCGCGATCAGTACGAAGGAATCGTTGGTGGAAGTGTCGCCATCGACGGTGACGCGGTTGAACGACACATCGGCGACTTCCTTGGCCATGCGCTGCAAGCTGGACTGCGCGATCTTCGCATCGGTTGCGATGTAGGCGAGCATCGTCGCCATGTCGGGCTGGAGCATGCCCACGCCCTTGGCGATGCCGGTCACCGTGATGGTCCTGCCTTCGAGTCCGCAGGCCAGCGACGCGGCCTTCGCGACGGTGTCGGTGGTCATGATGGCCGCGGCGGCTTCGGCCCAGCGATCGGCGGCCAGCGATCCGAACGCGGCCGGCATGGCCGCCTCGATCTTCGCGATCGGCAGGGGCTCGAGGATCACGCCGGTCGAGAACGGCAGCACGTCGGTGATCGTGCAACCGATCAGTTGCGCGATCGATTCGCAGGTGCGCAGCGCGCTCGCGATGCCGTCGTCGCCATTCCCGCAATTGGCGTTGCCGGCGTTGACGACCAGCGCGCGGATGCCGGTGCTGCGCGAAAGATGGTCGCGGCACACCTGAACCGGCGCCGCGGCGAAGCTGTTTTGCGTGAAGACACCCGCCACGCGGCTGTCGGGTGCAAGGCGCATCACCATCAGGTCGGGGCGATTCGCCTTCCTGATGCCGGCCTCGGCGAAGCCGAGCTCCACACCCGGTACGGGCTTGATGTCGGCGGGGTTGGGCGGTGCAAGGCGAACGGGCATGGGCACACTCATTGGGACTATGGGCCGATGGGACTATCGGCTCAAGTCAGGGCGGCGCTGCATTGTAGTCGCACGCCCATGCGACGAATCGACGGATCCGATGTGCGAAGTCCGTGTGGAGGACAGCGTCTTGCGCCATCGGTCCTTAGAATGACGGCTTTCTATGTTGGAGAGCTTCATGCGGACGTTCCGGCTCGGTGGTGCGCGCGTGCGCGCGTCGGTGTTCCTGTTGGGCACATTGATGTGCGGCCTCGCGGGCCTGGCCCAGGCGCAGACCGGGTCGGGCCCGTCCACGGCGCCATCCACGGCCGCGGCCGCAATGCGCCTGCCGCACGGCGTGACGCGCGTCACGCAGGTCGAAGGGATCACCGAATACGCGTTGCCCAACGGTCTGCACGTGCTGGCGCTGCCCGACTCTTCCAAGCCCACCACCACCGTCAACCTGACGATCAAGGTCGGCTCGCGCATGGAGAATTACGGCGAGACGGGCATGGCGCATCTGCTCGAGCACCTGATGTTCAAGGGCACGCCCCACTACCCGGACCCGAAGAAGGAGATGAGCGACCGCGGCCTGCAATGGAACGGCACGACCTCGGACGATCGAACCAACTACTTCGCGAGCATGGCGGAGAACCCGCAGCACCTGGACTTCTATCTGCACTGGCTCGCCGAAGCGCTGACGCAATCGTTCATCGCGAGGAAGGCGCTCGACTCCGAGATGACGGTCGTGCGCAACGAAATGGAACAGGGCGAGAATGATCCGGGCAACGTGCTGTTCCAGAACATTCGCGCCGCGGCCTTTCATTGGCACAACTATGCGAACAGCACGATCGGTGCGCGCTCCGACGTCGAGAACGTCGATATCCCGCGCCTGCAGGCCTTCTATCGCAAGTACTACCAGCCCGACAACGCGGTGCTGATCGTGGCCGGCAAGTTCGACGAGGCCAGGACGCTCGCGCTGATCGCATCGACCTTCGGCAAGATCGCGAAGCCGACGCGCGTGATCGAGCCCACCTACACGCTCGATCCGGCGCAGGACGGCGAGCGCACCGTGACCCTGCGGCGCGTGGGCGATACGCCCATCGTGATCTCGATGTATCACGTCCCGGCCGGCCCGGCGCCCGACTTCGCGGCAGCCACGCTCGCTGCCGTGATGCTGGGCGGCCCCGAATTCCGCCTGTACAAGGCGCTGGTCGAGAAGAATCTCGCGGCGGCGGCTTTCGGCGGCACGCGTGCCTTGGCCGAACCGGGCTTCGCGTTTTTCGGCGCGCAACTGAAGTCCGATCAGGCGATCGATCCCGCACGCGATGCGCTGGACGCGACCGTCGAAGGCATCGCCGCCAATCCGTTCACCGCGGCCGAGCTCGATCGCGCGAAGAACATCTGGCAGCGCGGCTTCACGCAGACCTTGAACGACCCGCAGCGCGTGGGCATCGCCTTGTCCGAATACATTGCGCAGGGCGACTGGCGCCTGGGCTTCGAGCGCCGCGATCGCGTCAAGGCCGCGACCGTGGCCGACGTCAATCGCGTCGCGACCGCCTACTTCGTCACCAGCAACCGCACGCTCGGTACCTTCATCCCGAGTCCGACGCCGGTGCGCGCACCTGCGCCGGCCAAGGTCGATGTCGCAGGATTGATGAAGGACTTCAAGGGCGGCGAGGCGGTCGCTGCCGGTGAGAGTTTCGACGCGTCGCCCGCGAACATCGACAAGCGCACGTCCATCGCGACACTGCCCGGCAAAGCGGGCGTGCGTACCGCGCTGCTGCCCAAGACCACGCGTGGCGGCAAGGTCGTGGTCGAGGTCGCGCTGCGGCTCGGTGACGAGAAGACCCTGTTTGGCAAGGACGTGGTCGGTGCGGGAACCGCCAGCATGCTTGCACGCGGGACCGAGCGCCTGACGCGCGAGCAACTCGCGGCTGCATTCGAACAGTTGCAGACGACCTGGAACGTGGGTGGAGACGTGCAGGGTGCGACGCTGCATCTGGAGACGACCAAGGCCAATCTCGCGCCGTCGATTGCGCTGGCGATGGAAGTGCTGCGCACCCCTCGCTTCGACGCGGCCGAGTTCGAGCAGATGAGATCCGGATGGGTCAGCAGCATCGAGGAGTCGCTCTCTGAACCGCAGGCGCTCCTGCAGCAGCGCATCGAACGCCACGGCAATCCCTACCCGAAGGGCGACGTGCGCTATGCGATGACCTTCGAAGAGACGCTTGCCGAGATCAAGACCTTGAAGCTCGACGACGTGCGCGCTTTCTATCGCGACTTCTACGGCGCCTCGAATGCGGTGGTGTCGGTGGTGGGCGACTTCGATCCGAATGCGTTGACGCCGCAGCTTGCGAGTGGCATCGGTGAATGGACCAGCACGACGGCGTTCACGCGCGTTCCTCAACCGGCGCTGGAGATCGCCCCCGCGCAGTTCAAGATCGAGGTCAAGGACAAGCAGAATGCGGTGGCGGAATCCAAGCTCGAATTCCCGTTGCGCGAGTCCGATCGCGAGTTCCAGGCGCTGCGCATCGCCGCGCAGATCTTCGGCGGCGGCGGTGGCGGCAGCGGGCGGTTGTGGGATCGCGTGCGCGAGAAGGAAGGCCTGTCCTACGGCGTCGGCGCGGTTATCAACGGCGGACAGTTCGACGCGAACGCGAACTGGGTCATGTACGCGATCACCGCGCCGCAGAACGCCGACAAGGTCAGGATCGCGTTCGACGACGAGGTCGCGCGCGCGCGGCGCGACGGCTTCACGAGCGACGAGTTGAAGCGCGCCAAGGATGCGATCGTCGCGTCCAACCGGCTGGGTCGCGCGCAGGACGCTTCGCTGGCGCGCACCTTGACGTCGTTCGTGGAGCGCGGCAAGACGCCGCAGTATTTTGCCGAGCTCGACGCGATGCGCGCCCAGATCACGCTCGACGAAGTCAATGCCGCGTTCCGTAAATTTGTCGTGCCCGAAAAGATGGTGTTCGGCACGGCGGGAGATTTTGCGAATGTGAAGACCGGCGTAGCGAAAGCGCCTGCGGCGAAATAACCGTCGCTGTTGTGCGCGCCTCGTAGGTCGATGCCTGATTCGAAGGACGCGGCTTGCCGCGTTGGGTTCGCGTCCTTCAAACTTTCGCACTGACAAGCGAGAAGGATGATGATGAGTCGATCGATGCGCGTTTTGCCCGTGTGCTGTCGCGTATTCTTTACGGCATTCGCAATCGGCGCGGTCGTCGCGTCAGGATCGGCCGTTGCCCAGTCTGCCGAAAGCGATCCGGCGACACCACGTGTACCTGCTTCGAGCGATTCGGCCACGCGATCGTCGCCACCGGTGGCGCGCGATTTTTCCGCCGATGTCGAGATGCGCAAGCGCTACGGCATCGCTGCGCTGGAGATCATCGGCTTCGATGTGCTGGTGAACGTGGTCAACCGTTATGGATCGGGCAGCGACGACTACGACAGCAATCTGTCGACCATCAAGCGCAATCTGCGCAGCAGCTGGGGCGTGGACAACGACCCGTTTCGCATCAACCAGCTCGGCCATCCGTATCAGGGCTCGATGTATCACGGCTTCGCGCGATCGTCAGGGCTCAATTTCTGGGAATCGTCTGCATACACTTTCGCGGGCAGCGCGGCCTGGGAGATCGCAGGCGAGAAGACACGGCCGTCCGGCAACGATCAGGTAGCGAGCGGCATCGGTGGGGCTTTTCTCGGTGAAGCACTGTTTCGCATGGCCAGCCTGGTGTTGGAAAACAAGAGCACGCCGAGCTTCTGGCGCGAAGCGAGCGCGGCCGCGATCTCGCCAGCCACGGGCTTCAATCGCCTCGTCTTCGGGCAGCGCGACGACACGATCTTCTCGAGCCACGGCGCGGAATACTACAGCCGCCTGAACGTCGGTTACAGCAGGTCCACCGAAAACGATGCGGGCTTGTCCGTCACATCGATCAAGCCCAATGAGGCGCAGGCCGAATTCGTCATCGACTACGGCTTGCCCGGCAAGCCCGGCTACGAATACACGCGGCCGTTCGACCACTTCAGCTTCCAGGCGACCGCGACGAGCGCCAACACTTTCGAGAACGTGCTCACACGCGGGTCGCTATTCGCGAGAGGCTACGAGATCGGCCGGGACTATCGCGGCGTACTTGGCCTGTACGGCAGCTACGACTACATCGCGCCGCAGACCTTTCGCGTCTCGACGACCGCGTTGTCGCTCGGCACGACCGGGCAGTATCGGGCCTCGGATGCGATCACCTTGCAAGGCTCCGCGTTGCTGGGCGCCGGTTACGCCGCGGTCGGAACGGTGCGCAGTACCGACGAGCGCGACTATCACTACGGCGTGGCGCCGCAGGGGCTGCTCGCGTTTCGCGTGATCTACGCCAACAAGATCTCGCTGGACCTGACCGGACGCGAATACTTCGTCAGCCGCGTCGCCGCCGCCGAACGGGGCGGCCACGAAAACATCTCGCGGCTCGACGCATCGCTGACGTATCGAATCAAGGGACCGCATGCGGTGTCGGTCAAATATATTGGCAACCGAAGAGACGCGTCATATCCGGATATCGGGGGGCGCAAGCAGACCCGGGGAACGATAGGAATCTATTACACGTTGCTGGGGCATGATCAGTTTGGGGCTGTGCAGTGGTAGTTTGCTTCGCAGAGTCACTTTCTTTGCTTCGCCAAAGAAAGTAACCAAAGAAAGGCGACGCCTGGTGAGGCTGCCCTGTGACTGACCGCGTCAGTCACAGGGTCCCCGATTCGCGCGGGGCTCAGGCGGCGCGCCGAGAACTCGCTGCGCTCAAACACTCGGCGCTCAACGGCCCCGCCTGAACCCTCCGCGAATCGGCAGCC
>JBBSGB010000078.1:0-9427 GCA_038254545.1 Burkholderiales bacterium
GGATGGAGCCTGCGGTAGGCGCTGTAATGCCGAAGGGCTCTGCGCGCGTCACCGAGCTGTTCTTGCAGCCGCCCGATATTGAAATGCGCATCGGCTAGCGTCGGTTCCAGTTGAAGACTGTGCTCATAACTGGCGACAGCTTCTTCCAATCGACCCTGATCCTCCAACGCAATGGCGTGATTGAAATGAACCAGCGCCGAGCCAGGACAGTACTTCAAAGCGCGGCCGTAGAGCTCGACCGCCTCATCGCATCGCTTCGACTCGCACAACATCGCACCCAGGTTTAGATAGGCATCGACGTAGTCGGGCGCGATCGCCAGTGCCTGCCGGTATGCGGCCTCGGCGTTGACCGGATCGTCGTCTTCCAGCTGGGCACCGCGTGCGAACCATGACTCGTGGTCTGCGGGGAATGAGTCGCCGGGCTCCGGGGGTCGCTGGAGAAAGGCGACGCTCCCATGCACTGGGGCGACCTCGAAGTCCATGAGCAGCTGTCCCGAGTCGGCTTCCCAATGATCTTGCCTGTCGCGCACCGCGACGCGGTCACCCACCGCGGTGATGCGAAGTCCCGTGATCGGGAGCTCCTCCGGAAGCGTCGCCCTCAAGCGTTCGAGTGAGCGCAGTATTTTGCGGGACGAAATGTTGGCCTTGCGCAGTTCGTGTGCCGTCCGCAAGAGCATCAGGTCCCGGAACGTGAAGCGGTGCTCATTGCGAGACCCGCGCGTGGGTGACACGAAGCCGGCGTCGATCAAGCCAGTGACGGCGGCCCGCGAAATGCCCAGCATCTCCTGGACGCGCCTCAAATTAAAAGTCGATTCAGGCGTTGGTGCTGTCACTTCTTCGCGCGCGCACGGACGGGGGCCGCGGGTGCAGCCGCAATTTCGTCCGGCTTGCTTGCTCGCCTGGCGCTCTTGCGCTCCTTCGCGTCAGGCATTGCAGTGACTTTTGCGGGAGCCGACCTGGGTACGGGCTTGCCGGTCGCGGCACCTAAAGACTTGCGGCCGATGCTGGCGCGAAGCGCTTCCATCAGGTCGATGACTTGACCCGTGCCGGGCTCCTCGTTGCGCGCGGACGCGACGATTTGCTTGCCGGAAATCTTTTCATCAATAGCCGCCAGCACGCGCTTTTTCTCTTCGTCTTCGTATTGCTCGGGTTCGTAGGTGTCTTCCGATATCTGATCGATCAGCTGCATGGCCAGTTGCAACTCGGTGGCCGATACGGCGACGCGCTCGATGTCGAGGTCTTTGAGCGATCGCACTTCATCGGCATACAGGAGCTGCTGCAAGATCAGGCCATCTTCGGCGGGCCGCACCTGCACGACATATTGCTTGGCCTTCCATGACCACTTCGCGAGCGCACAGCGGCCGCTCTTGCGCATCGCTTCAATCAATAGCGCGTACGGCTTGCCGCCTCGCTTGTCCGGCGCAAGAAAGTAGGCTTTGTCGTAGTAAATCGGATCGACTGCTTTTTCAGGGATGAAGGACACGATATCGATCGTGTGACTGGTGCCTTCTTCGAGGGCCTTGAGCTCTTCGGGCGTGAACAGCACGAAGCGATCTTTCTCGAATTCATAGCCTTTCACCATTTCGGACCGCGGGACTACTGCCTGGTCTTTTTCGGAGACGTACTGCTGCTTGACGCGCGAACCATCCTTCGCGAGCAGGTTGAATTTGACGCTGGCGGAACTCTCGGTCGCGGAGTAGAGCTTCACCGGGATCGATACCAATCCGAAGCTGAGCGTGAGTGAAGCGATTGAACGAGCGGCCATTGGAACCTCGCAAGGAGCGGTTAACGGAAGGGCAGATATCGCGAGCCCGGATATTGAAAGAATGACGCGACCTTCATGCTTCGATCTCGCCGGGCTTGAACCCGAGCGTCTTATGGCGGTCGTCGACGTTTGCTTCTTCTTCCAATAGTCGGCCCACGGATCGGTCACCCGAAACGAAAGATATTCGCGAGCAGTGGCACTTGTCCACTGCGCCCTGCTCTCGAGCATGCTCAGGCCATCCCACGAAACCGGCATGAAAACGCTTAACGCTGGCCGAGGGCGCGCGAAAAACGCGGCATCTGTCGTGGTTCCATCGCGACTTCGGTAGGCCCGCAGAAGATCGACGCAGCGTGTTGTTTTATTTCAGCTAACGGATTCGACGGTGAATGACCGGAGGAAATACTTCAAAGCGTTAGCGCAACGTTGAACCCAACGAATAGGTGATGCACTGACCAGTCGACCCGTCGACTCCCGTTAACGTGTTCGCCTCGCAGCAACGCGTCAGGACCATCCCGATGCCGATCTGCGATGGCTCAATCTCGAGATGCGGCTCCGAATCATGAAATCACTCGCCTTTCTTTGCATCCCGCTCGTGTTGGTCGTATGCGTCTTCGCGGAATACGAATTGATGTTCACCGCGCTTTCGACCTCCTTCAAAGCGTTGGGCTTCATTGCTCTCTCGGCATCAGCAATCTTGTGCGTAGTGATCATCATGCAGGGCTTCCTCATCGAACGCCCTGCCAGGTCGGGGCGACGCCGTACGAGAACCTATTGAAGCTTGCCTGAAGCAAATCCCGCTGCGATCATCTCGACGTATTAAGCGTCGACTGCCTCACTTGGAGACACCATGAAAAATGCTATCGCCGCAGTTTTTGCGGGACTGGTGTTGACCGCCGCTTGCGGTTCAGCAAACGCAAAGGGCTGCTTGAGTGGCGCTGCGGTTGGCGGCGTCGCGGGACACGTTGCGGGCCGTCATGCCGTGTTGGGAGCCGCAGCAGGATGCGCGATCAATCATCATCGCAACAAGGTGAAGGACGAGAAAGCGGCCGCAGATGCGCAGCGCGCCCAGCCCGCGGTTCAACCAGCGCCCCAGCCGCAATCCACGCCCAAGTGATCTAGCGCGCTTCCCGTTTGGATCTTGCAGGCCGCGCCATCATCATCAGGCCGACGTGCTGCATCAATCCTCGAATTTACCGTGTCGCCCTGCTCCTTTCGCAAAGCGATCGGCGCCGGGAAGCGCTTCGTCGAACACGATCGGATAACCGGCCGCACCCTCTTCGCGTAGCGCGACCTCGAGATCGAGATCCCACTGCCGATACGACGACATACGATCGGCAAGCATGCAGCGTTGCGGGAAATGCGCGATCTGATGCGCGAGTTGTTCGGCAGCCGCGCGCGCCTGTCCGTCGGCTACGAAGCGATTGGCCAGCCCCATCTGCAAGGCCTCGTTTGCGGCGACCGGACGCCCGGTCAGGATCAGGTCGAGCGCACGGCCGTGACCGATGATCCGAGGCAGACGCACCGTGCCGCCATCGATCAGTGGAACACCCCAGCGCCGGCAGAAGACGCCCAACACCGCTGACGCTTCGACCACGCGCAGGTCGGCAAGCAGCGCAAGCTCGAGTCCACCGGCGACGGCAAAGCCGGCGACCGCCGCGATCATCGGCTTCTCCAGCAGCATGCGGGTCGGGCCCATCGGCCCGGGGCCGCGTCCTTCGGAATCGATTTCGTTGCGGCGCGCCGGGTCCCCGAGCGCGGCCAGGTCGGCGCCGGCGCAGAACGTGCCGCCTGCACCGCAGAGGACCGCCACGCGCAACGACGCGTCGCGCTCGAATGCTTCGAAGGCCTCGCGCAACAAGGTCGCCGTCTCGCGATCGACGGCGTTGCGCTTCTCGGGACGATTCAAGATGATCGTGCAGATCGGGCTGCTGGTTTCGACCAGCACGGAATCCTTTGACATCTGTTTTCGGCCTAGGCGCGCGGTGCCGCGCTCTGCACGTACGCGGCCAGTTGTTCCTGATCGAAGGGCTTCATGAGCACGCCCACGTCGCAGGGCCTCGACGCGATCGACTCGACTTCCGCATAGCCCGTGATGATGATCGCGGGTAGATGCGGACGGAGTTCGCGGGCCCTGCGAATCACTTCGATCCCGGATACGACCGGCATCGCGTAGTCGCTGATGAGCAGGTCATAAGCCGACGGGGCGAGCCCGAGCGTCTTCAGGATGCCGGGGCCGTCGGACGCCTCCGTCACCTCGTGCCCGAGGTCGGCGAGAAGCGCCGCCGTCGTCGCGCGAACGTCCTCATGATCGTCGACCAGAAGGATCCGAAGCGCCGTTCCGGTCCCCCTATTCGCGGGCGCCGGCAAGGGGGACCGTCGCAGGTCTTCAGCCGTCGCGCTGTTCTCGGCAGCACGGGGCAGGCAGAGCTCGACGATCGTGCCGCGACCCAGCTCGCTCTCGATTCGAAGGGCGCCACCGGACTGGTTCGCGAAACCATGCACCATGCTCAAGCCCAGGCCGGTTCCCTTGCCAACCTCCTTGGTGGTGAAGAAAGGTTCCATGACCTGATGGAGCAATTCCGGGGGGATACCGGCGCCATCGTCCTCGATCCGCAGGACGACGTATTCGCCCGCCGGCAGGACGAATTCGTTTCCGGCAACGCATCTCTTGTTTTCACCGCTGACGGTGATCGTGCCCCCATCGGGCATGGCGTCGCGGGCATTGATGATGAGGTTCATCAACGCCAGTTCCAGTTGCGATTCGTCCGCGTAGGGAGGCCACAAGGCTTTGCCCAGATGTTCGTCGAGCTTCCAGTCCAGGCGTGCAAGTCCGCCGAGCGTATGGCTCAACAGATCGCGAACCGAATTCGAAAGCCGCGCGATATCGATGCGCGCCGGCTCGAGCTGTTGGCGGCGAGCGAAGGCGAGCAGCCGTCGCACCAGCTCGGATCCCTGCTCGGCGGCGCGACGAGTTCTCGCGAGAATCCGCCGCTGATCATCGGACACCACCACGCGGCGCTCGATGATTTCGAGGCCGCCCAGCACGGCGGTCAGAAGATTGTTGAAGTCGTGCGCGATGCCGCCCGTCAGCGTGCCGATCGCGTCCATCTTCCACGCGTGGCTAAGCTGGCTTTCAAGATTCTTTCTCTCGGTGATATCGAGCAAGGTCCCGGCGAACTGAGCGTGCTTTCCATCTTGGTCGCGCAACAGGACGGCTTGGTCGAGAAAATGCTTGTAGCGACCGTCCGCGCATTGCCAGCGATATTCGAGTGCCAGGCCCGTCGAACTGCGGCGGCCCGCGATCGCATTGACGACGCGGTCGCGATCCTCGGGGTGTAGGCGTTCCCTCCACAAGTCCGGCGTGTGCTTGAGCGCATCGAGCTGGAAGCCCGTCAACGCAGTGAAATCGCCTGCGACGAATTGCGGGATGCGGGGAATGGTGTCGAGCGGTTCGAGATACAGAACGATCGGAAGCGACTGGATGATTGCCGCCTGCCGCTGTTCGGCGATTCGCAATTCATTTTCGGCGCGCAGCCTTTCGTTGTTCGCAAGGATGGTCGTATCGAGCAACTGCTCCACGTATGTCGCTTTACGCTGAATCTCGCGCGTCTTTTCATAAAGCTCGACAAAGACGGCGACCTTGGATTGCAGCACGATCGGCTCGACCGGCTTGAAGACATAATCGACCGCGCCCATCGAATAACCGCGAATCAGATGGTCGTTTTCCTTGTTGACCGCTGACATAAAGATAATCGGGATTCCCCTCGATTGCGGCCGTTGACGAATGATTCGCGCGGTTTCGTAACCGTCCATTCCCGGCATGTATACGTCGAGCAGGATCGCGGCGAATTCACCCTTCAACAGATGGCGCAGGGCCGCGTCGCCGGAATTGGCGACGACGACCTCGGCGACCTTCTCGATCACCGATTGGATCGCGAGCAGATTCTTCTCGTTGTCATCGACGACGAGGACTTTGGCGCGATCGTGAGATGGGATATCGAACGGCGCGCCCGCGGACGATCGATTCACGGGAGCGTTCGAAATACTCAACGGCTGCCTCTTGAGTGATGAAGCGGGCGCGGGCTTGCGGCGAACGGATAGAGGCATGCTCGTCAATGCACCATCGCTTGCGCTAGCTTGGCCTGCTGCACCCTCTTGCCGCCATGGTCGCGCACGCGTGCCATCCACACGCGCAACAGCGCGAGCAACAGATCGATATCGACCGGCTTGGCGATATAGTCGGACGCGCCGGCGTCCAGGCATTTCTGTCGATCGCCCTTCATGGCCTTCGCGGTCACCGCGACCAGCGGGATTTCCTTGAGGCCCTGGCGCTTGCGAATTTCACGCATCGTTTCGTAGCCGTCCATCTCGGGCATCATGATATCGACCAGTGCGATATCGACATGCGACTGTTCGAGAATGAGGATGCCGTCGCGCCCGCGCTCGGCATGAACCACCTCGACGTCATAGCTTTCGAGCACGCTGGTCAGCGAATAGATATTGCGGATGTCGTCATCGACGATCAGGATCCGCGCGCCGGCGAGTTCCGGAGCACCGCGCGGGCGGAAGCTCGCATCGCCCTGCTCCTGTCCCTTGACCAGACGCAGGCTCCTGGCCATCTCGCGTGCCGCGCTGGCGGCGTTGCGAACGACGCGAAGCGACACTTTGGACGCGAGCCGGTTGGTGGCTTCGACGACTTCGGCGCCTCCAGCGTTGTCCATCACCAGGACCACGGACTTGACGGCCTTGGCATCGTTCAGCGCGTTCAGGTCCACGACGATCTTGTCGTCGCTTTCGCCGGCCACGATGATCGCGTCATAGCTGCCAAGGTTCGAAGTCGTCGCCGCCTTCTTGACCGACGTCGCCAATGCGCAAGTCATGTCCGGGCGCGCCAGCGCCGTTGCGAGCGTCTTGCGCATAGCAACCGTACCTCCCGCGATCAGGATCTTGCGGTCTGCGCGATGAACATAATCGCTGAGCGAACGAAACACCTGCAGCAGCTCCTCGCGGTCCGCGGGCTTTTCGGTGACGCCGAACGCGCCCATCTCGACCACCGACTCGACTTCGCTCGCGCCTGAAATGACGTGTATCGGAAGGTGGCGCGTGTGCGGATCGTGCTTGAGGAGATCGAGAAGCACCCAGCCATCGATATCCGACAGTCCGAGATCGAGCGTGATCGCGTCGGGTTGAAGCTTGCGAGCCATCGCGAGCGTGCCCGAGCCCGTGGTCGATACGACACCCTTCAATCCAGCGTCGCGCGCGAGATCGAGCAGGATGGAGGCGAACGCGACGTCATCCTCCACGATCAGGACGAAGCGCTCTTCACCAAGCGTGTCGCGATCATCGCTGATCTCGATCTGGCTACCGAGGATCGGACCCACATCGGCTCCGCTGTTGACGTAGCGCGCCGGCGTGCCGACAGACGCCTGTTCGACCACCGGCACCGACTCGAGCGGCACATAGAGCGTGAAGGTGGAGCCTTCGCCGGGAACCGATCGAACCTGCAACTCACCTCCCAACAGGCGCGCAATTTCGCGGCTGATCGAGAGCCCGAGGCCGGTGCCGCCATATTTGCGGCTGGTCGTGCCATCGGCTTGCTGAAAAGCCTCGAAGATCAGCTTCTGCTTGTCGTCGGGAATGCCGATCCCGGTATCGGTCACCGAGATCGCGAGCGCCTGGCTGACCGATTTCAGCACCGGATGATTGGTGTTCCATCCTGACTTTGCTTGCCTCGCACTCAGCGTGACGCCGCCGGCTGCGGTGAACTTGAATGCGTTCGACAAGAGATTGAGTACCACCTGCTGCAGCCGCTTTTCGTCGGTGCGCACCGAGGCCGGCAACCCGTCGTCGAACTCGATCGTGAAGTTGAGGCCCTTGTCCGCGGCCAATTGGCGAAACGTGCGATCCATATGCTGGCGCAGCGTGCTCATCGGCATGTCGCCGATTTCTATCGAGACCGTACCCGACTCGATCTTGGACAAATCGAGAATGTCGTTGATCAGATTCAACAGGTCAGTGCCAGCCGAATTGATCGTGCGGGCAAACTCGGTTTGTTTTTCGTTCAAATTGCCTTGCGGATTATCGGCAAGCAATTTTGAAAGAATCAGCAGTGAATTGAGCGGCGTGCGCAATTCGTGGCTCATATTCGCCAGGAATTCGGATTTGTATTTGGAGGTCAGCGAAAGCTGCTCGGCCTTTTCCTCGACCGCCCGACGCGCCATTTCGATTTCGAGGTTCTTGGCTTCGACCTGTTTCTTCTCGTTCTCGAGCAACTGGGCCTTTTCCTGGAGCTCCTCGTTGGTTGCGTGTAGCTCTTCCTGCTTGGTGGTCAATTCGGTCTGGCGCGCCTGCAGCTCCTGGGTCAGCAACTGCGACTGCTTGAGCAGACCCTCGGTGCGCATCGTCGCTGCGATTGTATTGAGCACGATGCCGACCGATTCCATCAGCTGATCCAGGAAGCTCTGATGGGTTTCGTTGAATTCGCTGAACGACGCGAGCTCGATCACCGCCTTGACCTCATCCTCGAACAAGGCGGGCAGGATGTGGATGTTGGCGGGCGATGCGCGACCCAGTCCCGAACTGATCTTCAGGAAATTGTCGGGGACGTTGTTGAGCAGCATGGCGCGCTTGTCCGCCGCGCACTGGCCGATCAGGCCTTCCCGCATCTTGAAGCTGGGCTTCAGTTCATCCCGATTCGCCGCGCCATAGCTGGCGACGAGCTCGAGTTGCGTCTCGCTGTCCTCGCGCTTGGTCACATAGAACACGCCGTATTGCGCGTCGACCAGCGGCGCGAGCTCGGACATGATCAGGTTCGACACGGTCGAGAGATCGCGCTCGCCCTGCAGCATGCGCGAGAAACGCGCGAGGTTGGTCTTGAGCCAATCCTGCTCGGCGTTCTTCAGGGTTTGATCCTTGAGGTTGCGGATCATCTCGTTGATGTTGTCCTTCAACGCAGCCATTTCACCCGACGCTTCCACCGCGATCGAGCGGGTCAGGTCGCCCTTGGTCACCGCGGTCGCGACGTCCGCGATCGAACGCACCTGGTTGGTCAGGTTGGCCGCGAGCTGGTTGACGTTGTCGGTCAGGTCGCGCCACAGGCCCGCGGCGCCGGGCACGCGCGCCTGCCCGCCGAGGCGGCCTTCGATGCCGACCTCGCGCGCCATGTTGGTCACCTGGTCGCCGAAGGTCGAGAGCGTCTCGATCATGCCGTTGATGGTGTCGGCCAGCGCCGCGATCTCACCCTTGGCATCGACCGCGAGCTTGCGCTTGAGGTTGCCCTGCGCAACTGCGGTGACCACCTGCGCGATCCCGCGCACCTGGTTGGTCAGGTTGGTCGCCATCAGGTTGACGTTGTCGGTCAGGTCCTTCCACGTGCCGCCTACGCCCGGCACTTGCGCTTGGCCGCCGAGCTTGCCTTCGGTGCCGACCTCGCGCGCCACGCGCGTGACTTCCGACGCGAAACCGTTGAGTTGGTCGACCATCGTGTTGATGGTGTTCTTCAGCTCGAGAATCTCGCCCTTCACATCGACCGTGATCTTCTTCGACAAGTCGCCGCGCGCAACCGCGGTGGTGACGTCGGCGATGTTGCGCACCTGACTGGTCAGGTTGGTCGCCATGCCGTTCACCGAGTCCGTGAGGTCCTTCCACGTGCCGGCGACGCCC
>JBBSGB010000079.1:0-8940 GCA_038254545.1 Burkholderiales bacterium
CTGTTCGAGATGGCGCGGGTGTGCGCCACCCATCTCGCGCAATTCGGTATCGGTCGCTATGCGGGCTCGGTGACCTCGACCAAGCTCAAGGTCACCGGCATCGACCTGTTTTCCGCGGGGGACTTCAGCGGCGGAGCCGACACCGAAGAGATCACACTGTCGGACCCGATCGGCGGCGTCTACAAGAAGGTGGTGCTGCGCGACGACAAGCTCATCGGCGCCTGCCTCTACGGCGACACGGTCGACGGCGCGTGGTACTTCAAGCTGCTGCGCGAAGGCAAGAGCGTCGCCGAGATCCGCGATCATCTGATGTTCGGTGAAGACAACCTCGGCGACGCCGGGCACCAGGGGCAGAGCAAGGCATTGGCGATGGCCGACGACGCCGAAGTCTGCGGCTGCAACGGCGTCGCGAAAGGAACCATCTGCAAGGCGATCAAGGAGAAGGGTCTCTTCACGCTCGACGATGTGCGCAAGCACACCAAGGCCTCGTCGTCGTGCGGCTCGTGCACCGGCCTGGTCGAACAGATCCTGATGTTCGTGGCCGGCGGCGACTACTCGTCGACGCCCACCGAGAAGCCGATCTGCGCGTGCACCGATCGCACCCACCAGCAGGTGCGCAACGTGATCCGCGAGCAACATCTGGTCTCGATTCCGGCGACCATGCACTTTCTCGAATGGCGCACGCCCAACGGCTGCGCCACCTGCCGGCCCGCGATCAACTATTACGTGCTCTCGACCTGGCCGAAGGAAGCCAAGGACGATCCGCAATCGCGCTTCATCAACGAACGCGCGCACGCCAACATCCAGCGCGACGGTACGTTCTCGGTGATCCCTCGCATGTGGGGCGGCGAGACCAATGCGAGCGAATTGCGGCGCATCGCCGACGTCGTCGACAAGTACAAGATCCCGACGGTGAAAGTGACCGGCGGTCAGCGCATCGACTTGCTCGGCGTGAAGAAGGAGGATTTGCAAGGCGTGTGGAGCGACCTCGACATGCCGAGCGGCCATGCCTACGCGAAAGCGCTGCGCACCGTGAAGACGTGCGTGGGCAGCGAATGGTGCCGCTTCGGAACGCAGAACTCGACCCTGATGGGCCAGCAACTGGAGCGTGCGCTGTGGCGCATGTATGCGCCACACAAGGTCAAGATCGCAGTGTCGGGCTGCCCGCGCAATTGCGCCGAGAGCGGCATCAAGGACGTGGGCGTGATTGGCGTCGATTCGGGCTGGGAGATCTATGTGGCGGGCAACGGCGGCATCAAGACCGAGGTCGCGCAATTTCTCGTCAAGGTGAAGACGCACGAGGACGTGCTCGAAATCGCGGGCGCGTTCCTGCAGCTCTATCGCGGAGAAGGCTGGTACCTCGAACGCACCGTGCACTACGTGGCGCGTGTGGGTCTCGATCACGTCAGGAAGCGCGTCGTCGACGATGCTGCAAATCGCAGCGCGCTTTACGAGCGCCTGCAGTTCGCGTTGCAGGACGAGTCCGACCCTTGGCACGAGCATCGCCGCGCGGCGATCGACGTCAGGCAGTTCGAGCCGGTGGCGACGGTTTGAGGAAGCGCGATGGCTGAGCCCACCGAACACTGGATGGACGTCTGCGGCGTCGATGACGTGCCGGTGCTCGGCGCCCGCGTGGTCGAGCGCAAGGCGGGCGGTAACATCGCGATCTTTCGCAACCAGGACGATCGCGTGTTCGCGCTGCTCGATCGCTGTCCGCATCGCGGCGGCCCGCTGTCGCAAGGCATCGTGTTCGGCGACCGCGTCGCGTGTCCGTTGCACAACTGGAGCATCGGGCTTGCCGATGGCGTGGCGGTCCTGCCCGACAAAGGCTGCACGCAGACGTTCACGGTGCGCGTCGATGCAGGCCGCGTCCATCTTGATGCGCGCGAGGTGCGCACGATCGCGATCGTTGCGCTTGCAGCGTGAGCCCCCTACGCTCGGAGGGTGAAGAGTTTTCGACGGTCGAGACGCGCTCGACCTGTCCTTACTGCGGCGTGGGCTGTGGAGTAGTCATCGAGTCGCGTGTCAACCAGATCGTGGGCGTGCGCTGCGACCCCGACCACCCGGCCAACTTCGGACGTCTGTGTTCCAAGGGCAGCACGCTGCACCTGACCGCGACACCGGCTGTGATTCGCACTGCGCGGTTGCATACGCCCGAACTGCGCACGACGCGCGATGCGCCGCGCGTGCGCGTCGATTGGGACACGGGGCTCGATCACGTCGCGGATCGCTTCGCCGACATCATCGCAACCCACGGCCCCGATGCGGTGGCCTTCTACATCTCCGGCCAGTTGCTGACCGAGGACTACTACGTCTTCAATAAGCTCGCGAAAGGATTGATCGGCACCAACAACGTCGACACCAACTCGCGCCTGTGCATGTCGAGCGCGGTCGCGGGCTACAAGCAGACGCTGGGCGCCGATGCGCCGCCGGCCTGCTACGAGGACATCGACCATGCCGACCTGTTGCTGATCGCGGGATCGAACACCGCGTATGCGCATCCGATCCTCTATCGCCGCATCGAGGACGCGAGAGCGCGCGCGGCAGGCAAGGGCGCATCGCTCAGGACCATCGTCGTCGATCCGCGTCGCACCGACACCGCGCGCGAGGCGGACCTGCATCTGGCGATCCTCCCCGGCACCGATGTCGCGCTCTTCAACGGTTTGCTGCATCTGTGCCTGTGGGACGACCGCATCGCGACCGACTACATCGCAGCGCATACCGAAGGCTGGCCCGAATTGAAGCGCCTGGTGCGCGACTACACGCCGCGCTTCGTCGCCACCACCTGCGGGATCAGCGAAGAAGACCTCGCGACCGCGGCGCGCTGGTTCGGCGAGGCGCGCGCCGCACTGTCCCTGTACTGTCAGGGCTTCAATCAGTCATCGGCCGGTACGGCGAAGAACGCCGCACTGATCAACCTGCATCTCGCGACCGGACAGATCGGACGACCCGGCGCGGGACCGTTCTCGCTGACCGGCCAGCCCAATGCGATGGGTGGTCGCGAAGTGGGCGGCATGGCGACCCTGTTGTCCGCGCATCGCGATCTGAACGATCCCGTGCATCGCGCCGAGGTCGCCGCGCTTTGGGGCATAGCGCGCGTACCCGAGACACCCGGCAAGACCGCGGTGGAACTGTTCGATGCGATTGCCGAGGGTTCGATCAAGGCCGTGTGGATCGCGTGTACCAATCCCGCGCAATCGATGCCCGACCAGAAGCGCGTGCACGAGGCATTGGCCAAGGCCGAACTGGTGGTGGTCCAGGATGCATTCGCGAACATCGCGACCGCGCGCTACGCGGACGTGCTGTTGCCGGCAGCGACCTGGGGGGAGAAGAGCGGCACCGTCACCAACTCGGAGCGCCGCATCAGCCGCGTGCGGCAAGCGGTCGAGCCGCCGGGCAGCGCGCGCGACGACAGCGCGATCGTGTGCGACTTCGCGCCCCGGCTCGAACGACGACTGGCGCATGGCCGTGACCGCCCGACCCTGTTTCCTTACCGCTGCGAAGAAGAGATCTGGAACGAGCATCGCGAATCGACGCGCGGCCGCGATCGCGACATCACCGGCCTTTCGTACGCGACGCTAGACGCGCGCGGGCCCCAGTTCTGGCCGTTTCCCGAAGGCGCATCCGAAGGCAAGGCGCGGCTGTATGCCGACGGCGTGTTCCCCACCCCATCGGGCCGCGCGCGCTTCGTCGTCACGCCGTACAAGCCATTCGCCGAGCCCGTCGATGCGCGCTTCCCGTTCGCGCTCAACACCGGGCGCTTGCGCGATCAATGGCATGGCATGAGCCGTACCGGTACGGTTCCGCAACTGTTCGGACACGTGGCCGAACCGTCGGTCGAATTGTCCGGTCTCGACATGGCGCGGCGTTTCCTCGCCGATGGCGACTTCGTGCAGATGACCAGTCGCCGCGGCAGTCAGGTGTTGCGGGTGCAGCAGTCCGATGCGATGCGCGCCGGCCAGGCCTTCGTCGCGATGCATTGGGGCGAAGAGCATGTGGCCGGCGCCGGCGCCAGACACGGCGTCAACACCTTGACGTCGCCTGCATTCGATCCCGATTCGAAGCAGCCGGAGTTGAAGCATGCGGCTGTGCGCATCGTGAAGCTCGAGTTGCCATGGCGGCTGGTCGCATTCGCGTGGGTCGATGAGGATGCGATGTTCGCGACGCTCGCGCGCCTGCGCGCGCAGTTCGCGCGCTTTGCGTATGCCGGTTGCGTACCGTTCGGTCGCATCGGAGATACCGAGGGCACACCGTCGCGCGTCGGCGTCCTGTTTCGCGGCGCGCACGACGAGGTTCTCGATCGCACCTGCATCGCCGAAATCGAAGGAGCCCTGGGCATCGACGATCGCGTGAATATCGATGCCGCGCACAATCAGATCGACGTGCACCTCCTGAAGTACGAAGACGCACGCCGCGGGCATGCGCGCCGTGTGCTGGTGCGAAGAGGCGCGCTCGCCGCGGTGTCGTTGTGCGGTGACTGGTCGGCCGAAACCTGGTTGAAGGAATATCTCGAAAGCGCGATGCCGGTCGCATCGCTGGGACGTCTTCTGTTGAAGCCAGGCAGCACCGCGCCTGCGGGGTTCAAGCCGCGCGGCCGCGTCGTCTGCAATTGCCTGAACGTGGGTGAGAGCGAGATTGCGTCCGCGCTCCTTTCGTTCGAAGTTGGAGGGAAGGCCGATAGCGAGGGCGATGATGCGGCCCGCCTCGCTGCGCTTCAGCGACAGCTCCGCTGCGGAACCGAATGC
Source organism: Burkholderiales bacterium (assembly GCA_038254545.1). Classification (GTDB taxonomy): domain Bacteria; phylum Pseudomonadota; class Gammaproteobacteria; order Burkholderiales; family Burkholderiaceae_D; genus CAHJXF01. The sequence continues at coordinate 4,746 of JBBSGB010000079.1, forward strand.
GGCTCCTGCCTGCCTGAGTTGAAGCGCATGGTGCACGCATCGTGGCATGGTTTCTGCGTAGTCACGTCGTACACTGACGCGGTGCGAACACGTGCCGAACACGCGATTGAACAGGCGATTCCATGAATCAACCCGCATTGCCCTGCGCGCAATACATCAAGGAGATCGGCCGCGGCCGCGACAACGCGCGTGCGCTGTCGCGCGATGACGCGTTCACGGTGTGGGGCGCGCTGCTGGACGGCCGCATCGCTGAACTCGAGGTCGGCGCGATCCTGATGGCGATGCGCATCAAGGGCGAGGCCTTCGAAGAGATCGCGGGTTTTCTCGCGGCGACCGAGTCGCGCGGACTTCGCCTGATGACGCCGCGCGACGCGCATGACGTCGAGGCTATCCCGGTCGTGATCCCAAGCTACAACGGCGCGCGCAACATGCCCAATCTCACGCCGCTGCTGGCCTGCCTGCTCGCACGTGAGGGCGTGCCGGTGCTGGTGCACGGCAAGACCGCGACAGCCGCAAGCAAGGCCGATCGCGAGACGCTGCGCTCTGCCCATGCGTTCGACGCGCCCAACTTCGCGAGCCCTCCGCCGCCGCGGGTCACGAGCGCGGAGATCTTCGAGACGATGGGCCTGCCGGTATGCCGCAACGACGAAGACGCGGCAGCGCAGTGGGTGCGCGGCGAACCGGTGTTCATGTCGATCACCGATCTGAATGCCCCGCTCGCGCGCGTGCTGGCCTTGCGCCGCGCGATGGGCGTGCGCAGTCCGGCGCATACGCTGGTGAAGTTGCTGCAACCTTTCGACGGCCACGCGATGCGGCTGGCGAGCTTCACGCATCCCGAATATCACGACGCACTGTCGGCGTACTTCACGCAATTCGCGCAAGCGGGAGACGTGCTCCTGATGCGGGCGACCGAGGGCGAGCCGGTCGCCAATGCGCGCCGGCCCGCGACCATCGAGCGCTTCCACGATGGCGTCTCCTCGATCATCGTGCAGGGTGAGAGCGGTGTCGTGCGCGAGCTGCCGCTCATTCCCGAGTCGCGCGATGCGGCCACGACCGCGGTGTGGATACAAGCGGTGCTGTCGGGCGAGCGCCCGGTGCCGGCTGCGATCGCTGCGCAACGCGACGCGATCCTTGCGACGCGTGCGGCGATGCTGGTCGACAGGGACTCGGACGCTACCGCGCAGCAAGCGGTTGCGTGATAGTTGTGGCCCTCGCTTTGTCGGGAACGACCGACGCTCAAGGCGTCTTGGGCTCCGCCAAAGCCCGCGACGCCTGGCCGAACACATAGCGCCATCCGTCCGCATAGCGCACATAGGTATCGCTGTACCAGAGCCGCGATTCGAACGGCTTGCCGGCCTCTGCGCCCTTGACCCACAACAGCGCGGTGACCACAGCAGTATCGCCCCATACGCGCACCTTGCGTTCGCCGGCTTCCTGACGCTCGTACGTTGTCTTGCCGCTTCGCGCCTCGGTCAACAGATCCTCCTTCGAGAAGGTCTTGCCCGATCCGGTGACGAGCACGAAGTCGTCGGCGAGGATCTTCGCCATCGTCGTCGCATCGTTGCGCTTGACGGCCGCCTGATACTCGATGTCGAGCGCCGCGACGGCCGCGGCGTCGTCGGCTTGCGCGCTTCCGCCTTCGAGCGCACAGGCAATGGCGAGAGGGATGAACGAAAAGCGAAGCATGGAACTGCCGACGATCGTGCGCATGGTGCCTCCTCGAAATGTTCGAGCATGAAGCGCGCCTGTGACGAATGCCAGGGCTAAGTTGCTCTTGCCGGCCCTGCGGTCGCCTTCACGCCGAAGAGATCGTCCGTACACCCCGCGGCGTTGCAATGGTCGCAACAAGCTGCGCGCGCAGGCCGCGTTCGATGCGCACGATATCGAAGGCCGTGTCGAGATCGATCGCTTCGAGCAGCTTCTGCAAGCGCTCGGGGTCGGGATGGTGAAGTTCGAGCCGGACCAGTCTCAACCCGGCGTCATGAAGACGCGACGCCGGTTGCATATCGCCTCGCCACTCGATCAATGCGGGCGCGCATCCACCAAGTGCTGCATGGGTGTTCTCTGCGCCGTGCGGCGCGATCGTGATCATCCACGTGAGATCGCCGCGCGTCATGGTTTCGATCGATCCGAGATCTTCGCTTGCACGCGCAGCGGTCGAGCCGATATCGCCGGTTCGCGCGACCCACCTTGCGAGCGATGGGGGCGCGTCGCGACGCAGATCGTCGAGACCGAACCATCGTGCTCGCGACGGCGCCGCCGCATCGGGATCGACGGCGATCACTTCGAGATAGATCGCTTCGTCCAGACGCTGCAGCAGGTTGTGCGTGCCCATCTTCGCGTGCGCGCCGCCGGTTTGCGGCGTCACGCCCAGGCGCCGATGTACGTACGCGGCGCCGACCTCGAGCGTGGGCGCGGTGACAACCAGGTGATCGATGACGGTCGGCATGGTCATCGATGATAGCGACACGTATGGACGCCTCGCCGTCGCATCCCCCCGGTCATGTAAAATTCTGCGCGATTCCGGCAATGCGTGATCGACTCATATCCGTCGACGCAGACCCGGTGCAAGGAAAAGCCGGTAACCGACGCCAGGCATCCTTCGCTTTCTGGAGAGACCATGGCTCAAGCGACGCGGCTGATCAAGAAGTATCCCAATCGCAGGCTCTACGATACACAGACGAGCACCTACATCACGCTTGCCGACGTCAAGCAACTGGTGCTCGCACAGGAAGACTTTCAGGTCATCGATGCGAAGTCCCAGGAAGACCTGACGCGGTCCATCCTCATGCAGATCATTCTCGAAGAAGAAGCGGGCGGCGCGCCGATGTTCACGTCGCCGATGCTGTCGCACATGATTCGTTTCTACGGCAGCGCGATGCAGGGGATGATGGGTTCGTACCTCGAGAAGAACATCCAGGCCTTCATCGACATCCAGGAAAAGTTGAAGGAACAGTCTCGGCAGCTCTACGACAACAAGGGCTTCGGTCCCGAGTTGTGGCCGCAATTTCTCGCGGGCCAGGCGCCGATGATGCAGACGATGATGGGCAACTACATCGAGCAGAGCAAGAACATGTTCATGCAGATGCAGGAGCAGATGCAGAACCAGACGCGCTCGATGTTCGGCGGCGCGTTTCCGTTCCCGGGCGCCGGCCCCACGCCGCCGGCCGGCGACAAGTCGAAGAAGTAGCGCTTGAATATTTCCGCCACTGCTGAATCGACCGCCTCGACCGATTCGATCGCGCCTTTCCCTCCAGTACCTCGCATCGGCTTCGTCTCGCTCGGCTGTCCCAAGGCCCTGGTCGATTCCGAACAGATCCTCACGCAGTTGCGCGCCGAAGGCTACGAGACGTCGAAGAGTTACGACGGCGCCGATCTCGTGATCGTCAACACCTGCGGTTTCATCGATGCGGCCGTGCAGGAATCGCTGGACGCGATCGGTGAGGCCCTGGCGGAGAACGGCAAGGTGATCGTCACCGGTTGCCTCGGTGCGAAGAAGAACGCGAACGGCGACGACATCGTCGCGAAGGTGCATCCTAAGGTGCTCGCGGTGACCGGTCCGCATGCGGCCGGTGAGGTGATGCGACACGTGCATGTCCATCTGCCCAGGCCGCACGATCCCTTCGTCGATCTCGCGTTTGCAAACATCGGCGATCACGGCGTGAAGCTCACGCCGAAACACTATGCGTATCTGAAGATCTCCGAGGGCTGCAATCACCGTTGCAGCTTCTGCATCATCCCGTCGATGCGTGGCGACCTGGTGTCGCGTCCGATCGGCGAAGTGATGCGCGAGGCCGAGAGCCTCTTGAAGAGCGGCGTGAAGGAGTTGCTGGTGATCTCGCAGGACACCAGCGCCTATGGCGTCGATCTGCGTTATCGCACCGACTTCGTCGCAGGCCGGCCGGTGAAGACGCGCATGACCGAGCTCGTCAACGAGCTTGCGACCTTGACTTCAAGCGACGAGGCGTGGGTGCGCCTGCACTACGTCTATCCCTATCCGCATGTCGACGACGTGCTGCCGCTGATGGACGACGGGAAGGTGCTACCTTATCTCGACGTGCCGTTCCAGCACGCGCATCCCGATGTGTTGAAGCGCATGAAGCGTCCCGCTTCGGGCGAGAAGAATCTCGATCGCATCCAGGCGTGGCGCGCGATCTGCCCGGACCTGACGATCCGCTCGACCTTCATCGCCGGC
>JBBSGB010000080.1:0-7445 GCA_038254545.1 Burkholderiales bacterium
ACGCTGCTGCTGTATCGCATGGGCGACTTCTACGAGCTCTTCCACGACGACGCCAAGCGCGCGGCGCAACTGCTGGACATCACGCTGACGGCACGCGGGCAATCGAACGGGAAGCCGATCCCGATGGCGGGCGTGCCCTTCCATGCGCTCGATCAATACCTCGGCAAGCTGATCGCGCAGGGCGAGTCGGTCGCCATCTGCGAACAGATTGGCGACCCCGCGACCTCGAAAGGACCGGTCGCGCGCCAGGTGGTGCGCATCGTCACGCCCGGCACGCTGGCCGATGCCGGCCTCTTGCCCGACAAGGCCGATCGCCTGCTCGCGGCTGTCTGCGTGAAGCGATCAGCGAGATTGCGATCGCTCGTGGCCGGTGTCGCGTGGGTCAACTTCGCATCGGGTGAGATGCGGGTGATGGATTGTCCGCTCGATATGCTCGAGCGCACGCTCGATCGCCTGCGGCCTGCCGAGACGCTGTGCGTGGAGGAGGGCGATGCGCGCGAACATCTGCCGCCTGGGATGCGTGTGGTGGCGCGGCCCGCCGAGGACTTCAATGTCGCAAGTGGCCGAACCAATTTGTGCGGCCATTTCGGCGTCGCGGATCTCGCGGCCTTCGGCGTCGTCGATGAACTGCTCGCGCTCGGCGCGGCAGGCGCGTTGCTGAAGTACCTGCGCCAGACGCAGGCGCTCGATGGAGAAGCCGATGAAGTTCAAGCAGCGCGGCCGGCGCCGCGTCACACGCTTGCGCATATCACCGGCCTCGCGGTCGAGGGCGACGATCGCACCATCGCGCTCGATGCCGCGACGCGCCGCAATCTCGAGATCAGCGAGAGCCTCGCATCGAACGACCCCGCGAGCCGGACGGGCGGCTCGGCCTCGCGATCGTCGACGTTGTTCGGCCTGCTCGACATTTGCGCGACGCACATGGGCAGCCGCCTCTTGCGGCAGTGGTTGCACGAGCCGTTGCGCGACCGTAGCCTGCCGTCGCGACGCAGCCTCGCGGTCGAAGCATTGATGGGCCGGGCGGGCGCGGTGTCGCACGCGGAGGCGCTGCACGAGCGGCTCGGCGGCATGGCCGATATCGAGCGCATCGCCGCGCGCATCGCATTGCGAAGCGCGCGCCCGCGCGACCTTTCGGGCTTGCGTGATGCGTTGTCGCGTTTGGGTGCATTGCGCGATCCGCTCGCGCAGGTGGCGCGGTCCAGTGAAATCGTAAGTCCGCGCGAAGCGCCGTCGGCCGATGGTCATTCGTTGATCGACGAACTGATCGCCACCCTCGCCACGCCCGCCGATACCTGCGACCTTCTGACTCGCGCGATCGCGCTCGAACCCGCAGCCCAGGTCCGCGATGGCGGCGTGATCGCCAATGCCTATGACGCCGAACTCGACGAATTGCGCGCGCTGTCGGAGAACGCCGGCGCTTTCCTGGTCGAACTCGAAGCGCGCGAGCGCGCGCGCACCGGCATCGCCAACCTGCGCGTCGAGTACAACAAGGTCCACGGCTTCTATATCGAGGTCACGCACGGCCGCACCGCGCAAGTGCCCGACGACTATCGCCGCAGGCAGACCACCAAGAGCGCCGAGCGCTACATCACGCCCGAGTTGAAGGCCTTCGAGGACAAGGCGCTGTCCGCGCAGGAACGTGCGCTGGCGCGCGAGAAGCGGCTCTACGAGGAGGTGCTCGATGCGTTGCTGCCGTCCATCGCCGCCCTGCAACGCATCGCGCGCGCGATTGCGACGCTCGATGTGATGTGCGCATTCGCCGATCGCGCATCGGCATGGTCGTGGACGCGCCCGACCCTGGTCGAGGAGGCCGGCATCGCGATCGAAGCAGGCCGCCATCCGTTCGTCGAAGCGCAGTGCGCCGAGCGTGCCGGCGCCAATCGCTTCGTGCCCAACGATGCCGCACTCGGTCCCGAACGCCGCATGCTGATCGTCACCGGGCCCAACATGGGCGGCAAGTCGACCTTCATGCGCCAGACCGCGTTGATCGTGCTGCTCGCGTATTGCGGCAGCTTCGTGCCCGCGAGGCGCGCGGTGATCGGACCGATCGACGCGATCTTCACGCGCATCGGCGCGTCCGACGATCTCGCGGGAGGGCGCTCGACCTTCATGGTCGAGATGACCGAAGCCGCGGCGATCCTGAATCAGGCCACGGCTTCGAGCCTGGTGCTGGTCGACGAGATCGGCCGCGGCACATCGACCTTCGACGGCCTCGCGCTCGCCTGGGCGATCGCGCGCCGGCTGGTCGAACACAATCGCGCGCTGACCTTCTTCGCGACCCACTACTTCGAGCTCACGCGCCTGGCCGATGAATATCCGTCGGTGGCGAACGTGCATCTGTCGGCGGTCGAACACGGGTGCGGCATCGTGCGCGAAATTGTTTTCATGCACGCGGTCGAAGAAGGGCCTGCGAGCCGCAGTTATGGGCTGCAGGTCGCGCGCCTCGCGGGTGTGCCACACAGCGTGATCCGCAGCGCCGAGAAGCGGCTGGCGATTCTCGAGGAAGCCGCGCGCAACGCGCATCCGCAACGCGACCTGTTCGATGCGGTCGCGGACGATGGGGCCGATTCGATCGAAGCCGACGATGCAGGTCTCGCGACCGAAGTATTCGATGCGCTTGTCGCGATCGACCCGGATCAGTTGAGCCCGCGCGACGCGCTCGATGCGGTCTATCGATTGAAGAGGTTGACGAGCGGCACGCGCGGATGAGCGTGCGCGGCTCCGCGTTGCGATGGTCGGCAACGAAATGGCGCGTTTATCGCGTCATCGCGTTGACGTGCCTTGCATGCTGTGCGATCGCGCAGGCGACGGCACAGCCTGTGGTCGAGGGAAAGAGCGATTTCAGTTTCGCCGTTACGGGCACGGCGATCGGAGACAACGATCGCGGCACGCGCACCGTGCTTCGCGCGATCGACGACAGTGCGGCCCGCTTCATCGTGCATTTCGATCTGTCGCAACCATCGGGTGCATCCTGCAGCGCGGCCGCGATCGATCGCCGTCGCGAGGCGCTCGAGCGCAACCCCAAGCCGATCGTGCCGGTCGTGTCCGCTAGCGAGTGGTCCACTTGCGGCGGACCGGCGACCGACCCGGAGGAGCGGCTCGCGCGCGTCGGCGACGCGTTCTACAGCAGCGACGAGTCGCTCGGCCAGTCCCGCCTGCACTGGTCAAGGCAAAGCAGCGTGCCGCGCTTTCATCGCTATCGCGAGAATCTGCGCTGGCAGGCGGGCAACGCGCTGTTCGTCGTTTTCAACCTGCCCGACAACAACAACAATTTCCGGTTTGGCGCAGGACGCAACGGCGAGTTCGAGGAGCGCCTCGTCGCCAATCGTGTGTGGCTCGAACGCGCGTTTCGCTTCGCGGCCGAACGCCATCTCGCAGGCATCGTGATCTTCGTCGACGCGGCTCCTCGTTTCGGCACGCCGATGCGTGCGCCCGATCTGCGCGGCCGCGAGCGCGACGGTTACTACGAGTGGAAGGTCGCGTTGCGCGATCTGACGTCAACGTTCAGGGGGCAGGTGTTGCTGGTGCAGGGACACGTCGTGCTTCAGAAAACGCCGCTCGAAGAACCCGACCATCCGTTGCGCGACGCGAGCGGCAAGATCCTCACGCACTTCACGCGCGTTGCCTTGCCTGACGTGGCTGCCGGGTCAACGTGGGTACGCATCGACGTTGACCCGAAGAGCCCAAAGCTCTTTCGAATCGCGACCGAGCACGTGTTCGACGACCCGAGCGGCGAGCTCTACGGACCCGCTCGCGTAAAATGAAGCGCGTTCGAAGAAGGAAGCGTGGCCGAGCGGTTTAAGGCACCGGTCTTGAAAACCGGCGAGGGGGCAACTTCTCCGTGAGTTCGAATCTCACCGCTTCCGCCAGATGCACTTTCCAAAGAGTTCCAAAGTATTCCGACGCGACCCGTTTTCTCCTATGAGCAACGGGTCGTTTTCTTTCCATCGTCATCCATTGCATTCCATTTGCTTCCGGCATAATATGTGGGACGGACTGAGGGATGACGAATGGCACCGCATCGAAGGCACGTGCTCACGCCAGTGAGCATAAAGAACAAAGGACCAGGTCGGCACGCGGACGGTGGCGGGCTCTATCTCCTGGTTGACCCGTCGGGTGCGAAGCGCTGGGTACTGCGCACAGTAGTGCAGGGCAGGCGCGTCGATATGGGGCTTGGGCGATATTCGCCCACCTCGGAAACTGGATCCTTGTCCGCAGCTCGAAAGCGCGCAGAGGAATACCGGGACATCGCGCGGGCTGGTGGCGACCCGCTGGCACAGCGCGCGGCGAGGCGCGCCGACGATCGAGTGAAGGGTAAGAGCTTTCGCGAGTTCGCGATCGAATACGTTGAGACTCACCGATCGGAATGGAAGAACGCGAAGCACGCGGCCCAGTGGAAGACGACGCTCGAGAAGTACGCCTATCCGGTCTTCGGCGAGGTCCCTGTCGGCAAGGTCGACAGTGCAATGGTCGTCGAAGCACTGCGACCAGTCTGGACCAAGCTCCCCGAGACCGCCTCACGCCTGCGCGGCCGACTGGAGACGATCTTCGACGCCGCCAAGGCGACGAAACTGCGAGCTGGTGACAATCCCGCGGAGTGGGCCGGAAGCCTCCAGGCGAGTCTGCCACGCCATTCACGCAAGCAGCGGATTGTCCATCACCCAGCGCTCCCCTACCGCGAGGTCGGAGCGTTCATGGCTCTGCTTCCTCACCAGGCCGGCGTTGCCGCGCGCGCACTGCAATTTGCGATCCTCACAGCGGCTCGAACCAACGAAGTTGTCGGCGCGCGGTGGGAAGAGTTCGACATGCAGGAGAAGTCTTGGACGATTCCGAAGACGCGGATGAAGGCCAAGAAGCCGCACCGGGTGCCGCTCAGTAGGCGCATCGTCGAGATACTCGAGGCGCTGCCGCGAGACAGCGAATTTCTATTCCCTGGCAGGAGCCTTGATCGGCCGATGTCGAATATGGCGATGCTGGCGGTACTCAAGCGCATGGAACGCACGGACATCACCGTCCACGGATTTCGATCAACCTTCCGCGACTGGGCTGGTGAGCAGACGGCATATGCGCGCGAGGTGATCGAGCACGCGCTTGCGCACCAGCTGGCCGACGAGTCGGAAGCCGCGTATCAACGGGGCGATCTGCTTCGGAAGCGCCGGGCCTTGATGGATGACTGGGCGACCTACTGCTCGAGCGCGGTGCCGAAGAACGCGACGGTGACGCCGATGAGAAGGAAGAACACCGCAGCCTGACGGACTCAGGCAAAGCGGGACGCGCAAGGCGACAAGGCCGAGCGCATCCCTGACCAACGATGCACCTATCGAAAGGAACTGCACCATGGCTACAAACGATGCTATCACCCAGCCACAAGGCGGTCGATCCAAGCCCATTCGACAGCGTTTGGGCGATGTTGTCGACGACTTTGGGTTGAGCCTTGAACACCTGAACGGCTTCGTGCGACTCGTTCACGGCGTCGCAATGGAATTGGCGAAAGCGGCGAAGGATTCGAACTCGGTCAACTCGCTGCTTAGCCTTGATTTTGCGATCTTGGAAAGACTCGCCGTCCTCAATCAGCAGAACGATTTGCTATGCGCGTTGCATGAAGAGATTCCCGAGGAAAGCGAAAGGGTGCGCTCAGATGCTGCTGGTTCGCTCCAATTGGAGGTCGCTCATTTGAAGGAGTTCATGCGACTCATTCACCAAGCGATCGCTGACATTGAAACGCCTTTGGATGCGGGCCCGGCAATCTCGCTTTGTTGGGCGCTCGACGAAAAGATAAAGGCGGTGGATGGCCACGTGGATGCTATGTTTTGCGTTCGCCGCGAAAGTGGCCGCGCGGCATCAGCTCGTGACTGAGAAGCCTAAGCGAGGGCGAGGGGGTTCGGGTCTCCCGACCTCGCCCGCCCGTGATCAAGAGGCGCCGCCGCATGGCGGGTACGTTGGCTTCGAAAAGCCATCGCTCGATCTTCTGCGAAGAGCGGTCGCGCTCGCGAACATGAATCCGCAGTTTGCCGTGCGCTTCGTGGAAGAGGCGGCGCTCCTCGCGAATTCACACGGCGCGCTTCGCGATGTTTTGGACGGATGCCTATCCAAGAAACGCGGTCCGCGCATCGAGTGGACAATGTCGGAGAAACGCCTGTTAGTTGACATGTACGATCGGTACAAACGGCATTTCACCGCCGAAAAAAGCTATGACGAATTGAATCGCGACTGGCCGCCGCATCAGACCTCCTACTGGCGCAAGCGCATCTCTGAATTTCGCTCTGAGATAAAGAAGTTGGACCCATACGCTTTCAAGAAGTAGGACAGTAGCGCCTAATTATTGGGAATATTAGTTAGACGAATACTTTCATCATCGTCCCCTATTGGGCTCATACAAGCCAATGCCTAAAGGAGATGACATGGAAGTGATTGAGCAAGAGCGTGATGTGGAAGTTTCTCTGCTCCCCGTGCGTGTAGTCGAAGGTCGCGTCGGGCTCAAGAAATCCAGCATTTACGCTGGGGTGAAAGACGGCACGTTTCCAGCGCCCATCGCACTCTCATCGAAGAAGAACGTCTGGCGTTCCGACCAGATTCAGACCTGGATCAACGAAAGGATCCGGGGCTCGCTCATTGCCGAGCACAGAGGCGGGCTGGCATGAGCCAACCCGCGCACCCTGTCGAAGCGCGCTTTCGAGAGCTTCGCAGCGGCGATGCTGCGTACGCATCGTCCTTCGATGCTGGCCGCTCCAGGGCAGGCCGGGCAGTGGACGAATGCCGCGCTGGCGGCGCCCTCGGGGCGCTGCAGATGGCCTTCGGTCGATGCAGCGACGACGAGGCGATGATGGCCGGCTTCGCGAGCTGCGTGCAGGTTGCTGTGGCCCGCGAGCGCGATCTCCGCATCGATGGCACTCGACTCGCGAGCCACACAGCGCGCCGCAAAGCGGACCCGGCTTTCGCCACTGAATTCGATGCCGGTATGGCCGATGGAAAGGCCCTGATCGGGCAAGTGCACGCGGGCCTCTACATCGGTCTACTGCTCGAGGGCATCCAGGCCTGCGAAGAAACAGGAAGCGCGGCACGGCTCGAGGGCTTCTGGGTCGCAATCGAGATTGCGGTCGCGGCCGACGGGAGCACGAGATGGTGACCACGACCATTCAAGGTGTGCCGGTCAGCGAGTTCGTCGACGCAGCGATCGGCGGCACGAAATGCGCCCGCGAGACGCTTGATGCGATCGAGCAAGGGTCAGCCTTGCCCGACAGCCTGAACGACGCTCTGGCGACCGTTTCGTCGACGTGGGGACCCATCGGCACGAAGGCCTTCTGTCGCGAAGTCCAAAAGGCGTACGAGAGGCAAGTTGCATGACTGCCGAAGCGTTGATCGGCAGGCTCGACAAGGTGCGGCAGACCGGCCGAGATCGCTGGATCTCGTGCTGCCCGGCGCACGCTGACAAGGGACCGAGCCTA
>JBBSGB010000081.1:0-7009 GCA_038254545.1 Burkholderiales bacterium
CTTCTCGATGCCGTCGCGGGTGAACACCTGCACGTCGATGACGGTGCCGTCCATGCCCGGCGGAACGCGCAACGAGCTGTCCTTCACGTCGGACGCCTTCTCACCGAAGATCGCACGCAACAACTTCTCTTCCGGAGTCAGCTGCGACTCGCCTTTCGGCGTGACCTTGCCGACCAGGATGTCGCCGGCGCGGACTTCGGCGCCGATGTAGACCACGCCCGATTCGTCGAGGCGATTCAATGCCTGCTCGGAGACGTTCGGGATGTCCGCGGAGATTTCCTCCGGCCCGAGCTTGGTGTCGCGGGCGACCACCGACAGCTCTTCGATGTGGATCGACGTGTAGCGATCGTCGGCCACGACCTTCTCGGAGATCAGGATCGAGTCCTCGAAGTTGTAGCCGTTCCACGGCATGAACGCGACCAGCATGTTCTGGCCGAGCGCAAGCTCGCCCAGGTCGGTCGATGCGCCGTCGGCGATCACGTCGCCTTTTTCGAGGCGGTCGCCGACCTTCACGATCGGGCGCTGGTTGATGTTGGTGTTCTGGTTGCTGCGCGTGTACTTGATCAGGTTGTAGATGTCGACGCCGACTTCGCCTGCGGCGTTCTCGGCATCGTTGACGCGCACCACCACGCGACCCGAGTCGACGTAATCGACCAGGCCACCGCGATGCGCCTGCACCGTCGTGCCCGAGTCGACCGCGACCGTGCGCTCGATGCCGGTACCGACGAAAGCTTTTTCCGGACGCAGGCAAGGCACCGCCTGTCGCTGCATGTTCGAGCCCATCAACGCGCGGTTCGCATCGTCGTGCTCGAGGAACGGAATCAGCGATGCGGCCACGGATACGATCTGACCCGGGGCCACGTCCATGTACTGGACCTTGTCGGGCGTGACGAGCACGAATTCACCGGCCGCGCGCGACGACACCAGTTCGTCGCTCAACTTGTTGTGCTTGTCCATCCCGGCGTTGGCCTGCGCGATGATGTACTTGCCTTCCTCGATCGCCGACAGGTAGTCGATCTGCTCGACCACTTTGCTGTTCTCGACCTTGCGATACGGCGTCTCGAGGAAGCCGTATTCGTTCAGGCGCGCATACAGCGCGAGCGAGTTGATCAGGCCGATGTTCGGGCCTTCCGGCGTCTCGATCGGGCACACGCGCCCGTAGTGGGTTGGATGCACGTCGCGCACTTCAAAGCCCGCACGCTCGCGCGTCAGGCCGCCCGGTCCCAAGGCCGAGACGCGACGCTTGTGCGTGATCTCGGACAGCGGGTTGGTCTGGTCCATGAACTGCGAGAGCTGCGACGAGCCGAAGAACTCGCGGATCGCGGCCGAGATCGGCTTGCTGTTGATCAGGTCGTGCGGCATCAGGTTATCGGCTTCGGCCTGGCCGAGGCGTTCCTTGACCGCGCGCTCGACACGCACCAGGCCCGAGCGGAACTGGTTCTCCGCGAGCTCGCCCACGCAACGCACGCGGCGATTGCCGAGGTGATCGATGTCGTCGACTTCACCGCGACCGTTGCGCAGGTCGACCAGGATCTTGATGACGGACATCAGGTCATCGTTGTCGAGCGTCATCGTGCCGGTGGCTTCGGTACGGCCGACGCGGCGATTGAACTTCATGCGGCCGACCTTCGAGAGGTCGTAGGCGTCCGGGTTGTAGAACAGGCGATGGAACAGCGCCTGCACCGCGTCTTCGGTGGGCGGCTCGCCGGGACGCATCATGCGATAGATCGCGATGCGCGCGGACATCTCGTCGGCGGTCTCGTCGGCGCGCAGCGTCTGCGAGATGAAGGCGCCCTGATCGAGATCGTTGATGTAGAGCGTCTGGATATGCTTGATGCCGGCCGCGCGCAGGCGCACGAGCACGTCTTCGGTGACTTCATCGTTGGCCGACACGACGATTTCGCCGGTCTCGGGATCGACGATGTTCTTCGCGAACACGCGACCGAGCAGGAATTCCTCGGGCACGGGGATGCGCTTCAGGCCCGCGGCCTCGAGGTCGCGCAGGTTCTTCGCGGTGATGCGCTTGTCTTTCGTGACGAGCGACTTGCCCGACTTGTCTGTGATGTCGAAGCGCGCAATCTCGCCCTTCATGCGCTCGGACACGAAGTCCATCTGCGCACCGCTGTCGGCTTCCTTGCCGAGCAACTGGAAGCTGTCGAACATGAAGAAGTGTTCGAGGATCTGCTCGCTCGTCATGCCGATCGCCTTGAGCAGGATCGTCACGGGCATCTTGCGGCGGCGGTCGACGCGAAAGAACAGGATGTCCTTCGGATCGAATTCGAAGTCCAGCCACGAGCCGCGATAGGGAATGATGCGGGCCGAGAACAACAGCTTGCCCGACGAATGCGTCTTGCCGCGGTCGTGTTCGAAGAACACGCCCGGCGAGCGATGCAACTGGCTGACAATGACGCGTTCAGTCCCATTGATGACGAACGAGCCGGTCATGGTCATCAGGGGCATCTCGCCCATGTAGACCTCCTGCTCCTTGACTTCCTTGATGGTCGGCTTGGACGCTTCGCGATCCATGATGATCAGGCGCACCTTGGCGCGCAGCGGCGACGCATAGGTCAGGCCGCGCTGCATGCACTCCTTGACGTCGAACGGCGGATCGCCGAGCTGGAAGCTGACGAACTCGAGACGCGCGAAACCGTTGTGCGACGAAATCGGAAAGATCGACGTGAACGCCGCCTGCAGGCCTTCGTTCGCACGCTTGGCCGGCGGCGCGTCGGCCTGCAGGAACTCGGCATACGACTGAAGCTGCGTCGCCAGCAGGAATGGCACTTTGTGCACATTCGGACGCTTGGCGAAGCTCTTGCGGATGCGCATCTTTTCCGTGAACGAATAGGTCATGAGGACTCCGTGGCTACTGCGGGTACAGGGTTATTGCTGGGTCGTGACGCGGGGCGTAACGAGATCGACGGCGCGGTGCGCCGACAATCGGGCAGGGTTTGGATATGTAGTCTCTTCAGTCAATCTCAACCAAGCGCGGAAGGCACCAGAGGCGACAGATCCAAACCTTGTTCCAAAGCAAAACACCCGAAGGCACACGAGCATCGCGACCTTCGGGCAAGTGTTGCGCCTTACTTCACGTCGGCCTTCGCGCCGGCGTCTTCGAGCTTCTTCTTTGCGGCTTCCGCATCGGCCTTGGGGATGGCTTCCTTGACCGGCTTCGGCGCACCGTCGACCAGGTCCTTGGCTTCCTTCAGGCCGAGACCCGTGATCTCGCGAACGGCCTTGATGACGTTGACCTTGTTCGCGCCGATTTCCATGAGGACGACGTCGAACTCGGTCTTCTCTTCAGCGACCGGCGCGGCGGCGCCGCCACCACCAGCGGGCGCTGCCGCGGCAACTGCCGCTGCGGCCGAGACGCCGAACTTCTCTTCCATTTCCTTGATCAGTTCCGACAGATCGAGAACCGTCATTCCGGCGATTGCGTCGAGGATTTCTGATTTGCTGACAGCCATGATTGACTCCGAATTAATGAATTGCGAATGAATTGCGTGCAATGAGATTGATGAAAATCGAATACGAGCCTGGAAGCGGATGAACGATTACGCCGCGGCTTCCGCCGTAGCGCTTTCTTTCTGGGCGCCGGACTTCTGCTCCAGCACTGCTGCGAGCGCACGCACGAACTTGGTCGGAACCTCGTTCAAGGTACGCACGAACTGTGCGATCGGCGCCTGCATCGTGCCCATCAGCTTGGCCAACAGCTCGTCGCGCGAAGGCATCGTCGCCAGAGCCTTGACGCCATTGGCGTCGAGGACCGAATTCGGCAACGAGCCTGCCATGACGACGAGCTTGTCGTTGTCCTTCGCGAAACTGCTGATGACCTTCGCAGCGGCGACCGGGTCGTCGGAGATGCCATAGATGAGCGGACCGACCATCTGATCGGCCAGACCCATGAACGGGCTATCGGCGACGGCGCGACGCGCCAGCGAGTTCTTGAGCACACGCAGGTACACCCCGTTCTTGCGCGCTTGACTGCGCAAGCCGGTGATGTGCTTGACTTCCAGACCACGGTATTGCGCGAGGACGATCGATTTCGCGGTTGCCACTTTGGCTGCCACTTCCTCGACCACCACCGCCTTCTCGGAACGATTGAGACCCACGGTCATTTCTCCAAAAATGATGCGCGACGCGTCGACATCGACTCGTGTTGCATCGGCCATAAAACGGCGACCGATCCGGTTCGTAGTTCCTGTCTCGCCGCTACTCTCGAAAGTGCGCGCGAGGCTCTCACTGCAAATCCATTCGGGACCGCCATCTGCGTTGGCCGATTCACTTCGAATCGATTAAGGCTCGGGTCGACTGCTCCCTTGCCGCCAACGGTCTTTGACGGCTGCTCGAGAAAGATGCGACTTTCATCGAACTGCCCAAAGTCCTTCCCGCCAAGCGGGATGGGTGCCTGCGCATGCAGGAACCCGTTGTCTTTCCTATTACTGAACGCTGGTCTGATCGACCCGCAGACCTGCGCCCATCGTGCTCGACACCGACAGCTTGCGCAGGTAGATGCCCTTGCTCGATGCCGGCTTGGCCCGGTTGAGCGCCTCGATCAACGCGACCAGATTGCTCTTCAACGCATCGACTTCGAACGACGCCCGCCCGATGGTGGCGTGAACGATGCCGGCCTTGTCCGCGCGGTATTGCACCTGACCGGCCTTGGCGTTCCTGACCGCGGTCGCGACGTCCGGCGTGACGGTGCCGACCTTGGGGTTCGGCATCAGGCCGCGCGGGCCGAGGATCTGGCCCAACTGACCGACGATGCGCATCGTGTCCGGCGAAGCGATCACGATGTCGAAATTCAGGTTGCCCGCCTTGACCTGCTCGGCCAGGTCTTCCATGCCGACGATGTCGGCGCCGGCGGCCTTGGCTTCTTCGGCCTTGGCGCCTTGCGCGAACACCGCCACGCGGACCGACTTGCCGGTACCCGCGGGCAGCACGACCGAGCCACGCACGACCTGGTCGGACTTCTTGCCGTCGATGCCCAATTGCACCGCAACGTCGATCGACTCGTTGAACTTGGCGGTCGCCGTTTCCTTGATCAGCGCCAGTGCGTCGGCAACCGGGTAGACCTTGTCGCGATCGACCTTGGCTGCGATGGCCTTGATTCGCTTGGTCATCTTCTTTTCTGCATCAGCCATTTCAGAGACCCTCCACCGTGATGCCCATCGAACGGGCGCTGCCCGCGATCGTGCGAACCGCCGACTCGAGATCGGCTGCGGTGAGGTCGGGCATCTTGGCCTTCGCGATGTCTTCGGCCTGCGCGCGCGTGATCTTGCCGACCTTGTCGGTATGCGGTTTCGGCGAGCCCTTCTGGATGCCGGCCGCCTTCTTGATCAGGATCGATGCGGGCGGCGTCTTCATGATGAAGGTGAAGCTCTTGTCCGCGAACGCCGTGATCACCACGGGGATCGGAAGGCCCGGCTCGACACCTTGCGTCTGCGCGTTGAACTCCTTGCAGAACGCCATGATGTTCAGGCCGCGCTGGCCGAGCGCCGGCCCGATCGGGGGCGACGGATTGGCCTTGCCTGCAGGAACCTGCAGCTTGATGAAACCGATGATCTTCTTTGCCATGACTGCTCCTGGGTCTGAGTGCTAACGCGGGTTCGAGCACACGCTCTACTGACGCTCCTCTTTCGAGAGTTGGCGGACGGCAGTCCGCGGCTCTCGTTGCGACCTCGATCGTTGAGGTCTCAATCTTCTATGTCTCGACTATCGAGATTCAGGCCTTCTCGACCTGACCGAACTCCAGTTCGACGGGCGTCGCGCGTCCGAAAATCGTGACCGAGACGCGCAAGCGCGACTTTTCGTAATTGACTTCCTCGACGTTGCCGTTGAAGTCCGTGAAAGGGCCTTCCTTGACGCGCACCATCTCGCCGACTTCGAAGAGCGTCTTGGGACGCGGCTTCTCGACGCCTTCCTGCATCTGCGCCATGATCTTCTCGACTTCCTTCTGAGAGATCGGCGTCGGTCGGTTTGCCTTGCCGCCGACGAAGCCGGTGACCTTGGCGGTGTTCTTGACGAGGTGCCACGACTCGTCGGTCATTTCCATCTCGACCAGCACATAGCCCGGGAAGAAGCGGCGTTCGGTGACGGCCTTCTGGCCGTTCTTGACCTCGACCACCTCTTCGGTCGGCACCAGGATTTCGCCGAACTGTTCCTGCATGTCCGAGCGCGCAATGCGTTCGATGAGCGCCTTTTTCACGCTCTTCTCCATGCCGGAATAGGCGTGCACGACATACCAGCGCTTGGCGCCACGCGCGGCACCCGCAGCCGCGGCAGTTGCTGCGTTCTCTTTGCTGTCGGCGATCGTGGTTTCTGCCATTACTTTCTCCACCCGAGGATCAGGTCGTACAACGTGAACTCGAGCGTCTTGTCGGTGGCCCAGAGGAAAATCGCCATGATAAAAACGAAACCGAACACGACGGCGGTCGTCTGTATGGTTTCTTTGCGCGATGGCCACACCACCTTCTTGGTCTCGGCTACGGCCTCGCGGCCGAATGCGAAGAAGCGCTTGCCGGGTTCGGACGTCCCCGCGATCACCACGCCGATGATCAGACCGGCCAGCACCGCGCCGATGCGAAACACCAACGGCTGTTGCGCGAGCACATAAAAGCCTGCGAGCCCGCCGATCACGGCGAGGATCGCAAGACCGATCTTCATGCGGTCCGCCGTCGTACTGACGGTTTCGATATTCGTGTTTGCCATCAAACTACCTTCATGTCCCACGGACTCGACGGAGAAACGCGGAGCGTGCCGCGGCACTCCGGAATTCGTGGCAGGGGCAGAGGGCCTCGAACCCCCAACCTTCGGTTTTGGAGACCGACGCTCTGCCAGTTGAGCTATGCCCCTAGAAACCTCTGCGCCATCACGCGATGATTTTCGCAACCACCCCCGCGCCGACGGTTCTGCCGCCTTCGCGAATCGCGAAGCGAAGGCCTTCTTCCATCGCGATCGGGTTGATCAGCTTGACCGTGATCGTCACGTTGTCGCCCGGCATCACCATTTC
>JBBSGB010000082.1:0-6703 GCA_038254545.1 Burkholderiales bacterium
CGGCGCCGCGATCGACGCGGAAGGCGGCTACTGGTGCGCGCTGCACGGCGGCGGAAAACTCAGGCGCTTCGACGCCCAAGGATCGGTCGACCGCGACGTCGACCTTCCGGTGAGCCAACCGACGATGTGCGCTTTCGCCGGGGACGGATTGTCGACGCTCTACATGACGAGTGCGTCGGACAACATGAGCCCGTCCGACAAAGCGCGCGAGCCGCTCGCCGGAGCCTTGTTCCGCTTCACGCCCGGCATCCACGGGATCGAAAGACCGTTTATCGTCCGGTAGGAGGAGTACCGCGAAGGCCGGCAGCCAGGGTCGCAAGTGCGGCGAGCGGGCTCGGGGCTTCGCGAAGATGGACGAACACTCGGTGCCGAGAGCGACGAGCTACCACGGGTGACGCCTTGGCATAGGAGGGCGAAGCCGACGCAACTCGCTTATCCTTCGATGCGTCCGAGCGACTTTCCCGTGCGCATCGAACTGCGGCGCGACGCAGGACGCCCGGCGCCAATCATCTGACCGGCCCCTGCGTTGCTAGACATCGCCGCCGCCTGCCTCGTCACGGCGCTCCTCGCGTATTTCAACCACTGCGTCACGCGACTGCCGTTGACGATCGGCGTGGTGGTCATCTCGCTCGTCGTGTCGCTGGCGATCATAGCGCTGAGCCGGCTCGGACTCTATCACGGCTTCCCTCGCGGCTTGACCGACCAGCAGACGAATACGGCGAGCGACCAACGCGCCAGGCTCGATCGAAGCGGACGACGCTCCTCTGATAACTGGAAGTGAATCATCGCTCACTGATCGACTACCGGCGCTGGCAGAAGGAAGGCCGTCGGATCTCAACCGGCTTTGTGGAGTCGACCATCAACCGGCTCATTGTTCGGCGCATGTGCAAGGAGCAGCAGATGCGCTGCACTCGAGAGGGAGCGCGCGCGTTGTTGCAGGTGCCCGCAGCGTTGCTTAACGGGGAACTCGAAGCCCGGGTCCGGCGCTGGTACCCCTGGGTCGGCGGAAGAAGGATCTCGTGGCCATGGCAGATGCCCTCCCACCTTTTTAACGGCTTCCTTCGACAGCAAGCTAGCAAGCTGCATGCGCCGTGCGAAGATCCGAGTGATGGCCCGACGAGGCGTAGGTGTGCGGTCGATCACGATGCGGGTGGGCGATGTCTATGTGCAGGCGCACCTGGGTGCGGCTGCACGAGAAGGGCGGCAAGAGCACGCTGGCCGAACGCGCGGCCGAGGCGCAGCGCGGAGTCCCGCTGGCCGCTGGCCGCTGGCCGCTCGCTGACGCGTTTGGGCTAGGCGCCTACTCGATCGGGTCGTGCCAGACGGGCTGCGGTCTTGGGCGCATTCGCCCATCGAAGCCACCGACTCGAGCGAAGAGCCAGCCCACGCCGTGGCAATGCCAGCACTGGTGATCGTGCATGCTGCCACTGGCACCGCACCTGTGGCACGGAGCCCAATCGTCCGCGGCAAGGGTCGGCCGATAGACGCCACGCTTCGACCGTGGACCCGGGCACTTCGAACAGATTTCAGCAACGCGGGAAAAGTTGTAGGTCGCGTGCGTGCACACCGCGCAGACGCCTACAGGCTTGTCCTTTTGATGGCGCTCATGCGGCCGGCTGCGTCAGGCCGCGCCACAGCCAGAATGTTGTTTGACATAGGCGATCCCGGCCACTCGGAAGCAACCAGCAGCGGCCGTCCCAGCGATGCCGGCCGACCATTTCGTCGTCACAGTCGCGGCCAAACGGACGGACTTCATACCAGCCGATTCTCGCCGGCATCTGACCGGGTTCGTACCATTCGGTCTTGTTGTTGTCGAGCACCATGTTTTCGATGGTGCTGGGCAGGCGAGCAGTTTTCATTGAGGGTTGCTTTCTCGTGTGCTTGGCCATTCTCGGGGGTCGGCACAAGTTCCTAACGGAGCACCCTGCAATGCTCGTGCCAATCAGCCGCGCAGCGCCGAGGATCGGCTCGACAACGGCCGCAAACTTATGATCTACCCGCGCTCGCGCTGACCGGATTGGGTCGCGCTGAGGACGCACAGCGCGACACAGGCGAGACGGTGGATGCATGTTGTGCAAGCTGCGTAGGAGGAGGCTCACGCTGCATTACGGCGTTCACCGAGCGCGCGAATTCAGGCATTGATGTTGGCGCGCGAATAACCTGCTACTGAGGGGCATTACGTGCTACTGGCTCGGCATCGCCGCCGGCGTCTCGTCGGAGTGCAGCACGCGGTAATGCAGTATCTCGGCGGCCAGCGCATCGACCAGTGGCTGTAACTGCACCCCGCACTCACCCACCCATTGCGCCAGCGTCGAGCGTGCAATCGCCATGCCCGCACGCTTGAAGATCGCTTCTTGCCGATACAGCGGCAGGTGATCAAGGTACTTGGCCACCAGCACCTGGGCCAGCAGCCCGGTGGTCGGAATGCCTTGTTGATGATGTGCGGTGCGACCGGGGCTTGCACCAACTTCTCACAGCAGGTGGAGATCCACTTGCCGCGAACGTGGCGCTCGACAGTGAACACCCGTGGCTGGTAGTCGAGCTTCTCGGCCACGTCCTCGCCGATACGTTTCATTGCCTGACCGCAGCCGCAGGTGGTTTGCTCGGGCTCGTGGCGGATCTCGCGACGCGGCAGGTGCGGGCAGTGGCTGGCGCTTCGGTGCCTGCTTGTCCGCCGGATTCTTCTTGCTTGGCTCGATCGCCTCGATCTCGGCAGCCAGTGCCGCCACGACCGGGACGAAGACCTCGCGAGTGGACGCTGGTGCAAGCTGGCCGCAAGCCGCGTGGCTCATCCGTTCCGGGCTTCGCCCTCCACGGACGAGCCACGCAACCACAGACCCGGGTGGGTCAGATTTACTTCGTCGTATAGAGCGATAGGTGGTCAGAGTTCAACCGCCGCCATTAGCTCTTCCAGCTTTTGATTCAATACCCGGCGCGCCCAGTTGAAAGCGCGGGTGCGCAGCGGCGAACTCGGGTATCGCGAACAGACTCGCGCCGACGGCGGCGGTGCGTGGAAATTCCGTAAGGTCAACGCCAAAACGCGCGACTCCAATCAGATGGCTTGCCAGCGCCAAATCGGCGATGCTCAGCGCCTCGCCGTGGCAGCGTGTGACGCCAAGCGCGAGTTGCGCTTCGTAAGCGGCAAGACCCTCGCGAAACCAGTGTGCAGACCAGGCCCGCCCTACGGCCTCATCCGATCCGAATTGTTTGGCCAGCCTGGCCTGCACGCGTGGAACCACGAGAGGATGCGTGTCCGCGGTAGTTAGCAGGAAAAGGGAACGTACTTTGGCGCGCCCTTCCGCGTCAGGGGGCAGAAGCGGCGGTGCCGGGTAGCTTTCCTCTAGCCATTCTAGGATGGCTAGACTTTGCGTGAGTGGCTGGCGCGTGCCGCCTTCCAAGGCCGGCACCGCCCTGGCAGGATTAAGCTTCCGGAACGCTGGCAAGTCGTGCTCGCCCTTGATCAGGTCATGGGCGCGTTCTTCGAACGCGACACCCTTCAAATCTAGGGCAATGCGCACGCGGTAGGTTGCAAGGGACAGCCAGAAGGAGTGGAGGATTAACATAGGGACACTTTTGCTCATTTTGCTCAAAGTATTGGCCGAGACCGCGGGGAGGCCAAGGGCGGATGTGGGCCAAGCCCTAAGGTGGTTCATTGATGATATTTTATTCGGATGCTCCGAAAGTCAGCTCTTTGGCGTAACGCCTGAAGAACCAAGCCATTCCCGCCTGTATCGGGGCCAGGCGGCCCTTCAAATCACGTGGATACGTCTTGATCATGTGATCAGGTTGTCAGGATCTCGGCCAGATCAGGACCGTGCGGGTCAAGACGCAGGTTCTGCTCGACATGCTGCAGAATGTTCGACCGTCAGTCGCACGGCTGCCTTGACGTCGCGCCTCTCGAACGCATCGACGATCAACACATGCTCGTTCAGTGACGCCTCGGCGGACTGCGATTCTTCGGTGGTTGAAGAAATCTGCTCTTCGGAGCCGTCTCGACGCATGAAGAGCGACAGCCAGGTGCGATGCCCGGGCACGCCCGGAAGCCGCAGCCCGCAGCGCAGCGCAGGGACCGGGTGAGGACGTGAGCGAAGCCTTTACCCTGGCATCGGGTCTGGATGGTGCTATGCGTCGGTTCAGAGACGGGCCGAAGGGTAGATCGACCGCCGACGATCATCGAGTGCGCTGACCGTTGTTTCCCGCAACACCAGCGACACGCGCGAGTCCGAAGGAGTCGCGATCGATCGCCGCATCGCGGCGCACTTCAATGCTTTGCACTAGTGCAGTGTTGCATCTGTTTAGCAGTTATATAAGCGGGCTCTCGCTCCAGATGCGCGCTGCTCTTGCCTTTCAGGCAGGGAGTGTCCGGGGGCTACCTTGCTGTTCTCTTCGATGTACCACGTCGTTCTCGCCTTCAAAAGCTGCGCGCCCTAGCCTGCGATTCACGTCGATCGCTTCGCTGCAGCAAATAGTTGACGGTCGTCTAGTAGCGCTTAGACTCCGGCTTTGATGAGTTTAAAGTCAACAAGCTGCCATTTGAGCGGCACTCTTAGCCTCGCCGCAGTGCTGGCGCTCGACAGGAGGACTGCATGTCTGGTGCATTGGGTAAGGCCCTCGATACGGCGTGCCGCAGCTTCGGGGAAGCGATCGCGCTGTCCGGCCGTTCCACGGTGCTCACATACCGACAACTGGCCGAACATGCCCGCGGCGTCGCGACAGGGCTTTGCAACGCCGGGCTCCGCACGGATGAACCGGTTCACGTCCACGTTTCGAACGAGCCTCTCGACATCGTCGCGCTCTTCGGTATCTGGCTTGCGGGTGGCGTCGCGGTGCCGGTCCATCGCACCACCCCAATGTCGGTCGCGGCGGGCTTCCACCAGCGAACGCGCGCGCGGTTCCTCGTGGACCTTCGTGCGGGACACATCGATTCCGACTCCCTGTCGACGATTGCGGCGGACGCGCCGCCCAAGCGCAAGATATTGGATGCTGCGGCTTTCATCATCTTCACCTCGGGCTCGACCGGAATTCCCAAGGGCGTGGTGGTCGCGCACGAGGCCTTTCGCGGGAAGATCGAGCAGATAGATAGCTTGCTTCACTTCAATGCGGGCGAGCGGACCCTGCTGGTCCTCAACATCACGTTCAGCTTCGGACTGTGGGTGAGCCTCCTGACGCTGCTGCGCGGCGGGACGCTCGTGATGCAGCCAAAGTTCGACCCCGATCGGTTCTTGAGCGCGGTCGTCGAAGAGCGGATCTCGCGGGTCGGCATGGTGCCGACAATGATGCGCGTTCTGTTCTCGGACGCGAGCCACGAAGCGGCGATCGATCGCGTCACGCAACAAGACACGCTGCGTCAGATCCTGATCGGCGGCGAGTCACTCGGTCACTCGCTTGCTGAAACGATTCGCAAGCGCTTCGCGAAGACCGACCTCATCGACATCTACGGACTGACCGAGACCTCGACGTGCGACTTCTTCGCCTTTCCCTCCGACTACGCGAAGTTTCCGGGCAGCATCGGTCGGCCGGCTCCGAACGTGCGCTATCGCATCGTCGGGGCCGAAGACAAACCGGTCGATGCAGGGGCGATCGGCGAACTGCAGATCCAGAGCCCATACCTCATGAAGGGTTATCTCGACGAACCCGGCCTGACCACAGCGGCCTATCGCGACGGCTGGTTCAAGACCGGCGACCTCGGTCGCGTGGTCGACGGCGAGGTGGTCGAATTGATGGGCCGGCAGAAGGAAGTGATCAGCCGCGGCGGCAACAAGGTCACGCCGGTCGAGATCGAGCAATCGATCTGTTCGCATGCGGATGTCGCCGCCGCGATGGCGGTCGGCGTCGACGACGCGCTGCTCGGTCAGCGGATCCATGTGCTGGTGGTCCCGCGAACCGGCGCAGCGCTCGAGTTGAACGCGCTGCGCGGGCATCTCGAAACGCGACTCGAACGATTCAAACATCCTGACGCTTACTACCTCGCCGATGCATTGCCGCTCGGTCGGACCGGCAAGGCGGATCGCGCGCAATTCAAGGCATTGATCACCTCGGGCGAACTCGCGCCGAGCTAGTGTTGATCGATCACGAATCAACGACCTCGAACGCGCATCGGTGTTAGATGGACTCCGATCGAATCTGCATCGACGCGCATCGACCGTGCACCCGAAAATGCATCGAAGTGCGCATCGAACGCGCGTCCAAGCCGGCATTGAATCCCCGCAACGAACCTGCCACAACACCATGACGCCCTTCCAATCGATCGTTTTCGAAGTCGCCGACCATGTCGCGCATCTCACCCTCAATCGGCCCGAACGGCTCAATGCCTTGAACAAGGCCGCGCTCGAGGAGATCAATCGCGCGATGGACCAGGCCGAAGCCGATGCCGACGTCCGCGTCATCCTCGTCAGCGGCGCCGGTCGCGCCTTCTCGTCGGGTTTCGACCTGAAGGCCCAGATGGAACAGCGGCCCGAAGGCGCGCAGGTCTGGCGCGAAATCCTCGATCTCGACTTCGACACGACGATGCGCTTCTGGAACAGCCCGAAGCCGACCATCGCAGCGGTCCACGGCGCCTGCCTCGCCGGCGCGTTCGAACTGGCGATGTCTTGCGATATCACGATCGCATCCGAGGACGCCGTCTTCGGCGAGCCCGAGCTCAAGTTCGGCGCGGGCATCGTGACGATGCTGCTACCGTGGATGACCGGTCCGAAGCAGGCCA
>JBBSGB010000083.1:0-6670 GCA_038254545.1 Burkholderiales bacterium
CCGCCGACAATGTCGACGCGCGCCGAAGTCTTGAATCGCATCTCTCGCGACAGCAGTCCGCTATACACCGGGCCGATTCCCGCTGCGAGGAAAGGAAGCGCAGCGACCCGCGTCATGTCCACCAGCCGCGGCTCGCCGTAGAACGCGGCAATACCCGGTGCGCCGATCATCAGCGCCGCGCATAACACCAGGTTGACGATGATCGCCGCGCCGAGCGTCTGCCGAATCTCGTGCTCGTCGAGCGTCGGCGACTGCACGATCGACGAGCCGAAGCCCATGTCGCCCAGCATCGCAACGAACATGAAGATCAGGGTCAGCATCGCGACCAGACCGTAATCGGCCGGTGCAAGCAGGCGAATTACGAAAATAGTGATGGCCCAGTTGATGATCTGCCCGCCGAACTTCGCTACCGCCGTCCAGCGCAACGCCGACATCACCTGCGACTTGAGTCCGGGGTTGGGCGTGTCGGGAATGGTCTCGCGCGTCGCGCTCATTGTCCTCGCCTTGTGACTTGGGCAAACAGCAAGGGCACTCGGTAGTTCGTGTCGCGCATCGATTCGATCGAGATGACGCGAAATGTCTTCTCCAAGAAGACACGCAGGGAGTCGCTGGTGTATTTGATCACGTGTTCGGATTCGTCGATCGGCCCAAGGCAATCGTCGGGCACGAAGATGAACGCACGACCCAGCGGCTTCAGCACGCGTGCGATCTCGGACGCGAAGCGCTTCCGACGAATAATGTGTTCGAGTACCTGA
This sequence comes from Burkholderiales bacterium, assembly GCA_038254545.1. Lineage (GTDB taxonomy): Bacteria > Pseudomonadota > Gammaproteobacteria > Burkholderiales > Burkholderiaceae_D > CAHJXF01. The sequence goes on from JBBSGB010000083.1 coordinate 756, forward strand.
GACGCGATGACGACGTCAAAGCGGCCATCGGGCAGTGTCAGTTCGGGCAGCCGGCCTTCCCACATCGTGATGCCTTCGCGACGCAAGCGATGGATTGCATAGTCGGAGATCTCCATGCCATGCAGATCACGATAATCATCGCCATAAAGACTTCTAAGAATGCTGCCGGTGCCGCAACCGACATCGAGAATCGCGTCCGTGGGTTGCGTGAGCTTACGAATGCGCGCGGTTTTGGTCGGCCAGTCGCGTTCGTCCCAAGTCCGTCCTAGCCAATCGTTCCAATGCGCGGCGTTATTACCCGACGTGCCCGCGTTCCCGACAACGTGATAGACCAACGGCAATCGATCGGAGATTACCTTGCGTACACGCCACGGAAGCAGATTCATGGCGAACTCTCCAGCACCCCGCCATGCGGCAAAACACGCAGCGATTCGAACAACTGCTCCTGCCCGCGCGTGGTTTCATCCCAACTGAACCGCTCCGCATGAAGGCGCGTTGCGGCGCGATCGGGCGGGTCGGCGAACAAGTTCTTCAATGCGGCCGCAATCGCGTCGGCCGATCGTTCGCGAATGATCGTCCCCGCTTCGGGCGCGCACACCACTTCCGACGAGCCGCCCACATCGGTCGCAACCACCGGCGTGCCGCAGGCCATCGCCTCGAGCAGCACGTTGGGCCAGCCCTCGTTGGACGACGCCAGCACCAGCGCATCGGCCGCCGAATAGACGCGAGGCAGATCGTCGTGTCGCAGCTGTCCGAGAAAGTGCACGCGTCCGGCAAGCCCCAGGCGCGCGGCATGCGCCTCGAGCGCGGCGCGCTCGGGGCCGTCGCCGGCGATCAGCAAATGACCGTGGGGCAAGTGCAGCAGCGCATCGATCACGAGGTCGTGTCCCTTCATCGCAACCAGGCGACCGGCCGATACGATCGCCTGCGTGTCGGGCTTCAGTCCGAACGAGCGGCGTGCGGCCGATCGGTCGGCACAGATGAAGCGATCGGCATCGACGCCGTTGCGCAGCACCACCACCTTGGCCGGTTCGACGCCGAGCTCTACGATCGTCTGCCGCAGCGCGCGCGACACCGCGATCACGCTCGCAGCCGAGCGCGCGGCCCAGAGGATCATGCGACGCGCGACAGGCCAGCGCGCGATCACGTTGATGTCGCTGCCGCGTGCCGTGATCACGACCGGCAGGTCGAACCACCGGCCGAGCAGTGCCGCGGCCACGCCATCGGGGAAAAAATAATGCGCGTCGATGGCGTCGAAGCGTTCGCCTTCCGCGATTCTTTGCGACAGGGTCGCGCGCGCGGCGAGCGCCATCGCCAGCGGCGCCAGGAAACCGCCCATGCCCGGCAGACTGAAGTAACGCGGATGACAGATGTCGATGCCGCGCCGCCGCTCGAAGCGCGGTACGCGGGCGTACGTGGCAAAGCGCCCGAAGCGCGGATGCCTGAACGGAAACCACGGCACCGGCGCGATCACCAGCGACGACACGCGGCCGTTGGCGACCAGATGCGAGAGACGGTTCTCGACGAACACGCCGTGCGAGGGCGTCTCGGCGTTCGGATAGAGCGACGTGAAGGTGAGCAGCTTCATCACGCCACCTTCCGGGAGTCGATCGGGTCTGCGCGCTCGTCGGTGCGCTCGGCGTTGCGCGCATCGGCCGGCTTGCTCGCATCGCGCATGGCAACGTCCGCGTGCGGCGCACGCGCGGCGAGCAAGTCGTTGAACAGCGCAACCACGCGCTCGGCGTTGCGATCCCATGTGAGGCCGCGCTCGGCGATGGTGCGCTTGGCACCTTCGGCCACGCGCTCGCGCAATGCGTCGTCATGCGAGAGGCGTTCGATGGCGCGCGTCAGGCCGTCGGGGTCGGCGGGATCGAACAGCACCGCGTTGACGCCGTCGTCGAGGATTTCGCGGATGTTGGGTTGATCGGGCGCCACGATCGCGCGGCCCAGCGCCAGGTACTCGAACAGCTTGAGCGGCGAGGCATAGGCGACGACGCCAGGTTGCAGCGCGATGTCGAAGGTCGCGACGTATGCGGGAATTTCATCGCGCGGCACGATGCCGGTGAAGACCACGCGCGACGCGATGCCCAGCGCCCGTGCCTGCGCTTCGAGCGGTGCACGCGCCGGGCCGTCGCCCACCACCAGCAGCATGCGCGGATGTTCGGGGCCGTCTTCGGCGATCGATGCGATCACGCGGTCGAGGCCGTGCCAGTCGCGCACGAAACCGGCGAAGCCGAGCACGATGCGGCCGTCGAGATTCCAGCGACGGCGTACCGCATCGGTATCGAAGGGCCCGGCGAAGTGCTGAAGATTGATGCCGTTGGGAATCGTCTCGATGCGGTGCGCGGGTCCGGTCACTTCACGGACGATGTGACCGAGCGCCGCCGTGACCGGCAACACGACATCGGCGCCGCGCCACGCGGTGCGTTCGGTGGCGCGCGCAAGCGCATCGAGCGCGATGCCGTCGAAGTGCTTGCGCTCGGCGTAGATCGGCGCGTTGACTTCGAGCAGCATCGGCAGATTGAAGCGCCGCTTCGCGCGTACCCCGGCCGTGAGAAACAGGTTGTAGCGCTCGTAGAGCACGTCCGGTTCGAAGTCCTTGATGGCACGCGCCAGACGCGCATAGGCGTGAAAACCGTAAGCCCATTCGGCCAGTTCATAGAGCGCCTGTGGGAGATGACGCTTCAGCCATCCGACCAGGCCGGCATCCGAACCGAAGTCCGCAACGCCCACCGCATCGGGCCCGACCACGCGCACCTCGTGCCCGTGCCTGCGCAACGCGCCCACCAGCTCTTCGAGGTGGACGTATTGCCCGTCCTTGGAGCGGATGCGGTGGTGGTACAGGATCTTCATGGCGGCGTGGGATACATGCGCGGCAGCGAACGGCCTACGCAGCCTTCATCGTCAGGGAAGTCGTGTCTTGCCCTACGGCATGACCTTCCATCACGTTCTTCAGGAACGCGTCGAACATCAGGATGGTCCAGATCGGCGTGCTGTGATCGCGCGCGCCCGACTGATGCTGCTCGACGATGCGCTTCAATGCATCGCGATCGAACCAGCCGGTGTCCGAAAGTCGCGAGCCGAGCAGAGCCGAGCGCACACGCCCGGCGAGCGGGCCGCGGAACCATTGCGCGAGCGGAATCGAAAAACCCATCTTCGGCCGGTACATGATCTCGTTGGGCAGGTAGGGCTCCATCGCCTTCTTGAGCAGGAACTTCTGCTCGCCGCCGCGAATCTTGAGCGACGACGGCAAGGTGGCGAGCCACTCGACCAGCGGGTGATCCATCAGCGGTTCGCGCACTTCGAGCGAGTGCGCCATCGAGGCGCGATCGACCTTGGTGTTGATGTCGCCGACCAGATAAGTCTTCAGATCGATGTACTGGATCTGCGCGAGCGCGTCGTCGGTGGGCGCGCGTTGCGCGTGACGGCGCATCACCTCGATCGCGTCGTAGCCGGCCAGCTCGCGCTTGAACGCGGGGCTGTAGATCTGCTGGCGCAACGGCGAGCGGATCAAGGACATGGTGTGGAAGTAGGCCTCGACCGAATCGCGGCCGAGCGCTTCGAAGGTGGACTTGGCGCGGAACACGCGTGGCGCCCAATCGGCTTTCGGATAGGCGCGGCCGAGCGCGCTGAACACGGGGCGGCGCATGCCCAGCGGAAACGCGCCACGCATCTTTTCTTCCATCAGGTGGAAGCGATAGCGGCGATAGCCGCCGAAGCTTTCGTCGCCGCCGTCGCCCGACAGTGCAACGGTGACATTCTTTCGCGCGAGCTGGCAGACGCGATAGGTTGGGATGGCCGAGCTGTCCGCATAGGGCTCGTCGTAGAGGCGCGCGAGCGTGTCGATCAGGTCGAAGTCGTCGCTTTCGACGTGCTCCGTGCGATGGGCCGTCTGGTAGCGATCGGCGACCTGCTTCGCATAGACCGACTCGTCGAACTTGGCTTCGTTGAATGCGATCGAGCAGGTGTTGACGGGTTCGGCCGACAGGCCCGCCATCATCGCGACCACCGCGCTCGAATCGACGCCGCCGGAAAGGAAGGCGCCTAACGGTACTTCAGAGATCAGGCGCAGCTTCACCGATTCGCGCAGGCGCGCGACCAGTTCGTCGCACGCGTCCTGGTCGCTGATAGAGCCGTTGCCCGACTGCGCTTCGAAGCGCACGTCCCAGTACTCGCGCGCAGCCGGAATCGGTTGGTCGCGACGGATCGCCAGCGTGTGCGCGGGCGGCAACTTGAACACGTCGCGAAACACGGTGCGCGGCTCGGGCACATAGCCGTACGCGAAATATTCCTCGACGGTCTGCGGCTCGATCGTGCGGGCCAAGCCGGGATGCGCGAGCAGTGCCTTCAACTCCGAGCCGAACAACAGCATGCCGTCGGGCATGATCGTGTAATACATCGGCTTGACGCCCAGGCGGTCGCGCGCGAGGAACAGGGTTTCGCGATTGCGATCCCACAACGCGAACGCGAACATGCCGCGAAAGCGCGTCACGCAGGCCTCGCCCCACTCTTCCCATGCGTGCACGACGACTTCGGTGTCGCTCTTGGTCCTGAAGGTATGGCCGCGTGCCGACAGCTCGACAACGAGTTCCTGGAAGTTGTAGATCTCGCCGTTGTAGACGATGCAGACGGTGTTGTCTTCGTTGTAGATCGGCTGATGGCCGGTCGAGAGATCGATGATCGACAGGCGCCTGTGGCCCAGGCCCACGCCGGCTTCGAAATGGAAGCCGTCGTCATCGGGCCCGCGATGCGCGACCGCATCGTTCATCGCAACCAGGATGTCGCGCGGCACATCGCGCCGCGCGCGTGTATCGAAGATTCCGGTGATTCCACACATGATCGGTTCTCGGGTCTGGATGGGAAGAAGTCGAAGGAAATGGACGAAAGAAATGGACGAAAGAAGCGGGACGAAAGAAGCGGGGTGTCAGGACCGATGCCGCATGTGTCCAGCGCGGCCGACGACGCCGCCAGCCGCGCCGGGCGCGTGGACCATCGGTCGCCATCGCGCTTCCAGCAGCGTGTCGTACAGATCGGCGTAACCCGCGACCATCGTGTCGATCGAAAAGCGCGAGGCCGCGAGCGCGCGGGCGTTGTCGCCCTGCTGATCGGCGCGATCGGGATCGATCGCATAGCCCGCGATCGCGTCGGCCATCGCGTCTGCGTCGTCGCTGACAACCAGCACGCCGGTGCTTCCGTCGACCACCAGTTCGGCATTGCCGCCCACGCGTGTCGCGACCACCGGCACGCCGCAGGCCATTGCTTCGAGGATGGTGTTGGAGATCCCTTCGGCCAGCGACGGAAGAACGAAGAGGTCGAGGCCGGCGAGCAGCGCGGGCACGTCGTCGCGGGCGCCGGTCATCCAGATGCGACCGCTCATGCCCAATGCGGCAACCTGTTGTTCGAGCGCGCCGCGGTCCGGGCCGTCGCCTGCGATCACCAGCCGCATGCGGGCGGCGGCTTCGGGTGCGCGGCGACACGCGCGCACGAATGCATCGACCAGCAGGCGTTGGTGCTTGACGGCGGCGAGTCGGCCGACGGTGCCGACGACGAATACATCGTCGCCGGGAAAATACGCGGCGATCGGACCTCTATGCGATTCGGCCCGCGCACTCGTCCGATCGCGCGGCGCGAAGCGCACGGTATCGACGCCATTGCAGATCTGCGCGATGCGGCTCGGCGAAACGGCGATGCGGTCTTCGAGATAGCGTCGAATCTCGCTCGACAGCGCCACGTAGCGATGCACCAGCGGATTGAAGAAGCGACGCTGCAGATGATGGCTGCGCTTGCCGCCGTTCGCATCCTGCACGTCCCAGCCGTGCTCGCCATGAATGCGGATCGGCACGCGCGCGAGCGCGGCGGGCAACTGCGCTTCCATCGCCGCGATGTTGCGGGTGTGGACGATCGCGGGCGCGAGC
>JBBSGB010000084.1:0-6535 GCA_038254545.1 Burkholderiales bacterium
CGCTGGCCATTGAGCTCTGGATTGTGCAGTGGCCCGGGAACGATCTCGCCACGGCCGATATCAAGATGACGTGGCAGTATCGGCATTGCCGCGCCGTCGCGCCACGGGGCAAACCACTAGTTGGGCCGCGTTCCGCATCGCGAACAGGAGAACAGGCATGAGCCAAAACTTAAACCTACGCGCCGCAGAACTATCACACCGTGACGATCGAGCTTGCCGGCAGCGCCGACGAGACCGAGGTTACGCTTTCCCAAGACAACAATGCCGATGAGAACGCACGCAAGGAATCGGAGAACAATTGGGGAATGATGCTCGAGGGATTGAAGAAGTATGTTGAAAAGTCGTCCTGATCTGTCGCGCGAAAATTCGAGCCCTCGACTTCCAGAAACGGACTGGCGATGAAACTGTTGATCACAGGCGGTGGGGGCTTCATCGGCCAACGCCTCGCCCGCGCGCTGCTCGCGCGCGGCACGCTTGCCGGCGAGCCCATCGACAGGCTGGTACTCGTCGACCAGATCGCGCCGTCCGCGGAGCTCACCGCGGACGCGCGCGTCGAAGCGCGCATCGGGCCGCTGCTGACGCAATGCGCGGCATTCGCCACCGATCGTTTCGATGGCGTGTTCCATCTTGCCTCGGCGGTGTCGGGCGAATGCGAGGACGACTTCGAACTCGGCTTGCGCTCGAACCTGGACACGACGCGCGCGCTGCTCGATGCGCTGCGCAGCGCGGCGAATAGGAGACAGGCCGGCGCGCCGTATTTCGACCGCGCCGCGCGGCTGGTCTTCTCGAGTTCGGTCGCGGTGTTCGGGCCTGACCCTTCGATGCCGTTGCCGGCCCTCGTCGGCGACACGACCTTGCCGGCGCCGCAGACGTCGTACGGCACGCACAAGCTGATCTGCGAACACCTCATCGCGGACTACACGAGGAAAGGCTACATCGATGGCCGAGCCGCGCGCCTGATGACGGTCACGGTTCGCCCGGGGCGGCCTAACGGCGCGGCGTCGTCGTTCTTCTCGGGCATCATCCGTGAGCCTCTGGCAGGTCTCGAAGCGATCTGTCCGGTGAGTCCCGACACGTCGCATCCGCTGACGTCGCCGGCGCGCACGGTGGAAGGCCTGATCGCGATCTATGAAGCGAGCCGCGAACAACTGGGCGGCCGCCTCGCGCTCAATCTGCCCGCGGTCAATGCGCGCGTCTCGGACATGCTTGACGCACTCGAAAGCGTGGCAGGTCGCCCGGTGCGCGAGCGCGTGCGCTTCGTGCCCGATGCGAAGATCGCCGGCATCGTCGCGAACTGGCCGGCCGGCGCGACCGCCGAACGCGCCGCGCGGCTTGGCCTTCGGCCCGATGCGGACTTCGCAAACATTATTCGCCAGTACATCGCCGACTGTAGCGCGGCAATCGGCGGTGCGGATGCGCTCAAGGGCCTGCCCCTTGGCGCGCTCGACAAAGAAGGCACGCGATGAATCGCATCGACCTCGCGGGACGCACGGCCGTCATCACCGGCGGCGCCCAAGGCATCGGCTATGCGATCGCCGAGCGCATGCTGGACTCGGGTGCGGCCGTCGTGCTGTGGGATATCGACGAGGCGCGCCTCGCGGCCGCGCGCGATGCGATGGCCGCTCGCGGAACGGTCGACGTGCATGCCGTCGAGCTGACCGACGAGCATTCGGTCGCGGCCGCAACGGCCACTGCAATCGCGACTCACGGACGCATCGACATTCTCGTCAACAACGCGGGCATCACCGGCGGCAACGCGCCGACCTGGGAGCTCGAGCCCGCGGTCTGGCGTCGCGTCGTCGAGGTCAATCTGATCGCGCCCTACCTCACCTGCCGCGCGCTCGTGCCGCACATGATCGCGGCCGGCTACGGGCGCATCGTCAACATCGCGTCGGTGGCCGGCAAGGAAGGCAACCCCAACGCCTCGCACTACAGCGCGTCGAAGGCGGCGTTGATCGCGCTGACCAAGTCGCTCGGCAAGGAACTCGCGACGAAAGGTGTGCTGGTCAACGCGATGTCACCGGCCGCCGCGAAGACCGCGATGTTCGCCACCATGACGCAGGCCCATATCGACTTCATGCTCTCGAAGATTCCGATGGGGCGCTTCCTCGAAGTCGACGAAGCCGCCGCGATGGTCGCGTGGCTCGCGTCGGAAGAATGCTCGTTCACGACCGGCGCGGTGTTCGACCTGTCAGGCGGGCGGGCGACGTATTGACGCGGTGGATCAATCGTTGACCTCGCCCGCAGTCCAGCGACAGGCGGCTATCGACGACCTCGCGCAATGCGACGCGATCATCGATGCGCGAACGCCGTCCGAGTTCGCGCTCGATCACATCCCCGGCGCGATCAATTGCCCGTCGCTCAGCGACGACGAACGCGTCGTCATCGGCACGATGTACAAACTTCAGGGCGCGTTCGAGGCGCGCCGTGTGGGAGGGGCGATGGTCGCAGCCAACCTCGCCATGCACCTGCGCACGGCCTTCGCCGACCGTCCGCGCGACTGGAAGCCGATCGTCTATTGCTGGCGCGGCGGCCTGCGCAGCGGTGCGATGGTGCAATGGCTGCGACTGGTCGGCTGGGATGCGCGCCAGTTGAACGGCGGCTACAAGCGTTGGCGCAAGCACGTCGTCGCGTTGATCGAAGGTATTGCTCCGCAGTTGGACCTGCGCGTGCTGTGCGGACCCACCGGCACGGCCAAGACGCGCATCCTGAACGCGCTGGCCGAGATGGGAGCGCAGACCCTCGACCTAGAAGCCTGCGCCAATCACAAAGGTTCGGTGCTCGGCGGCATGCCTGGCATGGCACAGCCCTCGCAAAAACATTTCGAGACCCGCATCGCGGCCGTCCTCGAAAAGATCGACCGCACCCGGCCGGTCTATGTCGAAGCCGAGAGCCGCAAGATCGGTCGCCTGTCGGTGCCCACGCCGCTACTCGAACGCCTGCGTGCAAGCCCGTGCATCGAGATCGTCGCCAGTGCCGAGGCGCGCCTGGCCCATCTGCTGCGCGACTACGCCTACCTGGCCGACGACCCCGAAGCGCTCGCGGGCAAGATCGGTCTGTTGCACAACCTGCAATCCAACGAGACGCTCGCGCGCTGGCAAGCGTGGGCGCGCGCGCGCGATGTCGCGCCGCTGTTCGCCGAGTTGATGACGATGCACTACGACCCCTTGTACGCGCGGTCTCAGCATGGCAACTTCGTCGGCCTGCGCGATGCATCGCGCGTGACGACAGATGCGCTCGAGGAACTCGACCTCGTCGACCTGGCGATCCGCATCAGGGCTCTCGGTTCGCCATCGTGAGGCAGGGTGGTTCGGTCACGGCCGCGAACTCCCGGCATTTCGTGGCGTCGTAACATGCCTCGATGGAACTCGCCCGCAAACTCGAAATCCTCGCCGACGCCGCCAAGTACGACGCGTCGTGCGCTTCTTCGGGCGCCGACAGACGCAATTCTCTAGGCGGCAAGGGCATAGGCTCGACCGAAGGCATGGGCATCTGCCACAGCTACGCCCCCGACGGTCGCTGCGTGTCGTTGCTGAAGATCCTGCTGACCAACTTCTGCACCTACGATTGCCTGTATTGCGTCAACCGCGTGTCGTCGAACGTACCGCGCGCGCGCTTCACGGTCGATGAAGTGGTGGGCCTCACGCTCGACTTCTACAAGCGCAACTACATCGAAGGCCTGTTTCTCTCGTCGGGCATCATTCAAAGCTCCGACTACACGATGGAGCAGGTGGTCGCGGTCGCGAGGAAGCTGCGCGAGGAGCACGACTTTCGCGGCTACATTCATCTGAAGACCATTCCCGATGCCAGCGATGCCCTGCTCGCCAAAGCGGGGCGCTACGCCGATCGGCTGTCGATCAACATCGAGCTGCCGTCTAGCGAGGCGATGAAAGCGCTGGCGCCCGAGAAGGACACGCGTGCGATCCGCATCTCGATGGGCAGGCTGCGCGAAAACATCGATGCCGCCAAGGCCGAGCGGCGCGATGCCACGAAGGCCGCAGCCTCGCAAATGAAACGCGTGGTCGCGCCCCGGCGTTTCGCGACCGGCGGACAGAGCACGCAGATGATCGTCGGCGCCGATGCCAGCGACGATGCGCGCATCCTGTCGCTCTCGGCGAACCTCTACGGCTCGTATCGTTTGAAACGCGTCTATTACTCCGCCTTCAGCCCGATCCCCGATGCGAGCGCGTCGCTGCCGCTGAAATCGCCGCCGCTGGTGCGCGAGCATCGGCTTTATCAGGCCGACTGGCTGATGCGCTTCTACGGATTCGCATCGGACGAAATCGTGCAGCGGGCCGACGGCATGCTCGACCTCGACATCGATCCCAAGCTGGCGTGGGCGCTCGCGCATCGCGAGCATTTTCCGGTCGACGTGAATCGCGCCTCGCGTGAAGACTTGTTGCGCGTGCCCGGGCTCGGGGCCAAGACGGTCGATCGCCTGATCGCATCGCGCCGGCATCGGCGCATACGCTCGGCTGACCTCGCGCGGCTGCGCGTGGCGATGGCGAAGGTGATGCCGTTCGTCACGGTGGCCGATCATCGTCCCGGTGCGAGCGACCTCGATGGCGAACGGTTGAAGGCACGATTGGTGGCGACTGCCAAGGATCAGCAAGCGCAACTCGCGCTGTTTGCCTGAGCGTGCGACACGTCACGCTTGAGCACGAGACCGATTTCGCGGGTTGGCGCAAAGCCGCGCGCGGCCTGGTCCTCGACGGGATCGAACCTTCGCAGGTCAGTTGGTCGGCGGGTGCACCCGACACGCTGTTCGCCGATCCGCCCACCGAGTCGGCGCCGGAAGCCTCGGCTGCGGACGGCGCCGACGACGCGCCGCCGCGCTTCACGGTGCCGCGCCCATTCCTCGAACGCTGTGCGATGGCGATCCTGCACCGCGACGCCGACCGCTTCGCCTTTCTCTATCGCGTGTTGTGGCGACTGCGACGCGAGCCCGGCCTGATCGAGATCGCGGTCGATCCCGACATCGTCAGGCTCGATGCGATGGTCAAGGCGGTGCGTCGCGACCTGCACAAGATGAAGGCCTATGTGCGCTTTCGCGAAGTCGCGGTGCCCGATTCATCGGGCCGGGCGCCGCGCCCTTCACAGATGGAACGCGCCTTGCGCGACGGCGATCACTTCAACGTGCTCGCGTCATCGTTCGTTTCGTGGTTCGTCGCCTGGTTCGAACCCGCGCATTACATCGTCGAGGCGGTCGCACCGTTCTTCATGCGCCGCTTCACGGCGATGAAATGGGCGATCCTCACCCCCGATCGCAGCGTGTCTTGGGATGGCAAGGTCTTTCGATTCGGTCCGGGCGCGGTGCGCAGCGATGCGCCCGACGACGACGCGCTCGAAGACTTGTGGCGCAGCTATTACGCGAACATCTTCAATCCCGCGCGCCTGAAGCTTGCGAGCATGCAAGGCCAGATGCCCAAGAAGTACTGGAACAACCTGCCCGAGGCCGCGTTGATCGCGCCGCTCGCGGCGGCGGCGCGTCATCGCACGCAGGCGATGATCGATGCCGAGCCGATGCGCGGGCCGGCATGGACCGAACGCGTGATGCAGGCCGCCGGACACGCGCGCACGTCGGGCGCGTCACTCGGCGCCGGAGACCTGAGCGAGGACGCGATGCCCGCAATACCTTCGATGCCCGTACTCGACGACCTCGACCTTACGGCGCTCGCCGACGCAGCACGCGACTGTCCCGCATGTCCGTTGTGGGAACCGGCCACGCAGACCGTGTTCGGCGAGGGCGCACGCCGTGCGCGCATCCTGCTGGTGGGCGAGCAACCGGGCGATCAGGAAGACCTTGCCGGTCGGCCCTTCGTCGGACCGGCCGGTCAAATGCTCGATCGGGCGCTCGTCGAAGCCGGCGTGAACCGAAAGACGCTCTATGTGACGAACGCGGTCAAGCACTTCAAGTTCATTGTCCGCGGCAAGCGGCGCCTGCATCAGGCCCCCAAGGTGACGGAGATCCTCGCGTGCCATCCGTGGCTCGATGCGGAGATCGCGCGCGTGAAGCCGGAACTGGTGATCGCGATGGGCGCGACCGCGGCGCACAGCGTGTTCGGTCGCGCGACGCCGATCGAGAAGAGCCGGCGGCAATTCTTCGAGCACGAGATCGGCGGCCATCGCACGCGCGTGATGGTGACGGTGCATCCGTCGTATCTGCTGCGTTTGCCCGATGAAGATGCGAAGGCCATGGCATATGCGGCGTTCGTCGAAGACCTACGCATCGCGCAGGGTGCGATCGCGGAGGGCGCCTGACGCCTGACACGCGTTGCGCAACGGCTCGGGTGCCATTCGCGTCAACGAACAAATCGACGCGGCAAAGTAGCCTGTCGTCATGGACTCGCTGATCGCCGCCGCCGCACGCGCCCTCGCCGCCGGCGACGCGCTCGGCGCCCTCAAGCGGGTCGCCCTGCGCGACGACCCGCCGGCGCTGGCCCTGCGCGGCATCGCCATGGCCCAGCTCGGCGAGCACCCGCGCGCCCGCGAGCTCCTGCGGCGCGCCGCCCGCGGCTTCGGCGCCCACGAGGAG
>JBBSGB010000085.1:0-6416 GCA_038254545.1 Burkholderiales bacterium
CTGGCCCTGATTCTGATCGCGAGCCGGTTGGGGAGAACTCGCTACGCTTTCAATATTCAAGTACAAGGCGCGGCGATATACCCAACGCAACCGGACGATCGTCAATGCCGCGATGATCAGCAATATGCCCGACACTTTCAATAACCCGGATGCGGAACCGTAAGACAACAAAAATAGACCGCAGACTGCATAGAGATAAGGGGAGATTTCGTACCAGAGTGTTTCGAGATCCATTGCGCTTCTTCAGAATATCCAGGCCCGATCGAACCCGTTTGAATTGTGGAACCTGGCTTTTGGCGAGGTCGTCACAGATGGGATTGCACAGCGAAGATGAAGGCAAGTTCCGAACCACGCCCCGAGGGCCAAGTGTCAGCGGGTTGATCCGTGAGGGAAAAGATTCTTCGAGGACAGCTCGGTGCTCGTCTGACCCGGTGGGCGCGACGGCTGCAGTGTCAAGACTGTCGACACGCGATGATGCGAGAAGCTCGCGCTGCCCGAACCGAACGTTTCCTTCAATCCCCGACGCAAACACCATGACCACGATCCCGATCTCCCTTCCCGCGTTGATGCCGGTTCTGATCGTCGCGCTGATCGCATGGCGCATGGTCGGTCGCGTGCGGCGACTGATCGGTCGTCAGCCGGTGCGCACGCGGCGGCTGGTGTTGACGACGGTCTTCTTTCCGATCCTGGTCGTGCTGCTCGCACTGACGGGCCTGCGCGATATCGCGTTGCTCGAAGGGCTTGCGGGAGGCGTGGCGATCGGTGTCGTCCTCGCGTGGGTCGGGCTTCGGATGACGAAGTTCGAAGCGAGCGAGGCGGTGTTGTTCTACACGCCCAACGCCGTGATCGGCATCGCGCTGTCACTCCTCTTCATCGGCCGGTTGATCTATCGCTTCGGTGCGATCTATCTCGCCACCGGACGACTCGACCCGGCCACGATGCAGTCGTTCGGCAAGAGCCCGTTGACGCTCATGATCTTCGGAGTGCTGGCCGGGTACTACACGGCTTATGCGATCGGCATCCTGATGTGGCGGCACACGGCGAAGAGTCTGGTGCCGGCCGCGTCGTCCGCTTCATCGACCCCCGGCACCGGCACACCGGTGAACGATTGATCGTTGGCGTGCGGCAGGCGCGTCAGCGCTTCAACGCCGCGGCCTCGGACAACACGCGAACCTTCTCGATCGCCGTGCGATCGCCCTGCTTGCCGGCTTCGGCATACCAGTGGATCGCACGCTCGCGATCGATGCCGACGCCCTCGCCGTGTTCATAGAAGCTTGCGATGTTGTATTGCGCGTCCATGCTTCCGCCCTTTGCCGCGCGCTCGTACCACTGTGCAGCACGCGTGTCGCTCTTCTCGACGCCGCGGCCCAGCAGATATTGCGTGGCGACTGCGACCTGGGCGTCGACGTTGTCCTGCTCGGCCGCGCGCAGGAACCACGCGCTTGCATCCTTCTGCGAGCGCTCGATGCCGGTCCCGTTCTCGTAGAGCAGGCCGAGGTTGTATTGCGCGAGCGCGAAGCCTTGCTTCGCCGCGCGCGTCAGCCATTGCAGCGATGCAGCCGTGTCGCGTTTGGTGCCCTCGCCGTTGAACGCCATGATGGCGACGTTGTATTGCCCGATCGCCTGTCCGCGTTTTGCGGCGCGCAGGTAGGAGGCATACGCAGTTGCCGGGTCGTCGCGTTGATAGGCCGCGTAGGCGCGCTTGAGGTCCGGATCCTCGGTGGGCGGCGGCAGCTTCGCCGGCTTGGACACTTTGGGCGATGTGGGCGCGGCGGCGCCGAAGTCCGCGCCATGCGACACGCCCGGCATTGCGATCGAGACGCTCGATACGGCGAGCGCGAACGGAAGGATGAAATGCGAGAGCGACATGATGTTGTGTCGTGGATAAGCTTGCCCGGGCGACGCGCTTGCGGCATCGTCGCACACCGCGCACGTCCGTTCACCTGACATCGCAGCCCGATCCCATGCGCATCGCCGTCTTCGACAACGACGCTTCCGAGCAGCCTCTGATCGTCCAGGTCCTCGAGAAGTCGGGCTTCGACTGCAATCTTTACAGCGATGCGACGATGCTCGCCGAAGCGGCGCGCGTCCAGCGCTTCGACGCGATCGTCATCGACTGGCAGGGCGCCGCCAATGCGAGCGACGCGGTGTTGCGCGATGTGCGCGCCAGCCCGGGTCGTGTGCCGGTGCTGCTGATGGTGGCCGGCGGCGGCGAAGACGACATCATCGAAGGGCTTTCGGCTGGCGCCGATGACTATCTGATCAAGCCGCTACGGCCTTCCGAACTGGTTGCGCGTCTGCAGGCGCTGTTGCGGCGCTCCTATCCGGACGAGGCGCTCGATCGCTACGAGTTCGCGCCGTTCTCGTTTCATCCCGATGCCTGTGAAGTGGTGTTCGCGTCCGACAGCGACCGCGACCAATCCGTGCGACACGTGACCCGCAGCGTGATCCTCACGCAGAAGGAATTCGATCTCGGTCTGCTGCTGTTTCGAAACGCGGGGCGGCCGATGTCGCGCAATCACATTCGCGAAGTAGTGTGGGGCGGCGATGCCGATGTCTCGTCGCGAACCATGGATACGCACGTGTCGCGGCTTCGGTCCAAGCTCGAGCTCGGTCCTGCTAGGGGATATCGGGTCATGCCGGTGTACGGGTATGGGTATCGGCTGGATCGCGTCGAGGGGTGAACCGGCGCAAGGGCAGTCGCGGGGGCGACCGGTATAATTTTGCGTTTTGCGCAACTCGTGCGCGCACTCATGCGACTCGTGACCCTCGGACTGAATCACTCGACCGCGCCGCTGCCGCTGCGCGAGCGCGTGGCTGTGCCGTCCGAGCAGATACCGGCCACGCTCAAGGCGCTCACCAGCCGCTTCGCGTCCGCGTTATCGCACGTAGTAGTTCTATCGACCTGCAATCGCACCGAGATCTACGCCGCGACCAGCCTCCAGCCGTCGCAACTGCCTGCACTGAAAGACGATCTTACGAGCTGGATGGCATCGCGCCACGACGTGGCGCCCGACATCCTTGAGCCGCACTGGTACTGGCATGTCGACGGCGAGAGCGTGCGTCATGCCTGCCGGGTGGCGAGCGGACTCGACTCGATGGTGCTGGGCGAGCCGCAGGTCCTCGGGCAGATGAAGGAAGCGGTGCGCGAAGCCGATCTCGTCGGAACCCTGGGCACGCCGCTGCGCCAGTTGTTCGATCGATCGTTCGCGGTTGCCAAGATCGTGCGCAGCACTACCGCGATCGGATCGGCCAGCGTATCGATGGCCGCAGCCGCGGTGCGTTTGTCCGAGCGCATTTTCGAGCGCGTGAGCGATCAGCACATCGTGTTGATCGGCGCGGGCGAGATGATCGAACTGGTGGCGCGACATTTCGCTGCGAGAAAGCCGGCGAGCATGGCGGTCGCCAACCGCACGCTCGAGCGCGGCGAGCAATTGGCCGCGCGCCTTTCGGAAACCGGCACGGCCGCACGCGCGATGCTGTTGTCCGAGCTTCCGATCGAACTCGCGCGCTTCGACATCGTGATCGCATCGACCGCATCGACCTTGCCGCTGGTGGGCCTGGGCATGGTCGAGCGCGCGTTGAAGGCGCGGCGTCACCGACCGATGTTCATGGTCGATCTGGGCGTGCCACGCGATATCGAGCCCGAGGTCGGACGCCTCGACGACGTGTTCCTCTACACCGTCGATGACCTCGGGCACGTGGTCTCTACCGGCATGCAGAGGCGAAGAGAAGCGGCCGAGGCGGCCCAAGCGATCATCGCGCGCGAGGTCGCACAGTTCATGCGCTGGCTCGAAAACCGCGAAACCGTACCCGCAATCCGCGAACTGCATCAGCGCGGCGATGCGTTTCGTGCGATCGAACTCGAGCGTGCACGAAAGAGGCTCGCCAAAGGCGACGACCCGGCGGCCGTGATCGAGGCGCTGGCGCTCGGCATCACCAACAAGTTCCTGCACGGGCCCACGCAGTTGCTGCACGAGGCGCCCGACGATCTGCGCGCCCATCTGCTCGAATACCTGCCCCGCCTGTTCGGCGCGGACAAAGAGCCATAAAGGCCGTGATGAGAACGTCCGGATGAAGGCAAGCCTGGCCTCCAAGCTCGATCAGCTGACCACGCGCCGCGCCGAACTCGAACGCCTGCTCTCGGACCCTGAAGCCACTGCCGACCTCGATCGTTATCGCAAGCTCACGCGCGAGCACTCGGAACTCGGACCTCTGGTCGAAAGCCACACGCTCTATCAGGCGGCGCTCGCCGACGAGCGCGCAGCCCGAGACATGCAAGGCGATCCCGAGATGAAGGACTTCGCGGAGGAAGAGCTCACGGCTGCCCGCGCGCGCATCGCCGCGCTCGACGCGACATTGCAGCGGCTGCTCCTTCCAAAAGACCCCGACGACTCGAAGCCGATGTTTCTCGAAGTTCGCGCGGGGACCGGCGGCGACGAATCGGCGCTGTTCGCGGGCGACCTCCTGCGCATGTACATGCGCTATGCCGAGCGCCATCGCTGGCAGGTCGAGATCGTCTCGTCGTCGCCAGCGGAGCTGGGCGGCTACAAGGAAGCGATCGTGCGTATTTCTCCCTATGCATCCTCGAACGCGTCACCGAATGCTGGCGCGTCGGCTGACGATCTCGCCCCTTACGCGCGACTGAAATTCGAGTCAGGCGGCCATCGCGTGCAACGCGTGCCGGCGACCGAAACCCAGGGCCGCATTCATACGTCTGCCTGCACGCTCGCGGTGATGCCGGAGGCCGATGACGTCGCCGAGGTCGACATCCGCCCCGATGAAATCCGCATCGATACCTTCCGTGCATCGGGCGCGGGTGGCCAGCACATCAACAAGACCGATTCTGCCGTTCGCATTACGCATCTGCCCACCGGCATCGTGGTCGAATGCCAGGACGATCGCAGCCAGCACAAGAACAAGGCGCAGGCCTTGAAGGTGCTGGCCGCGCGCATCAAGGACAGGCAGACGCGGGAAAGGCAGGCGAAGGAAGCCGCGACCCGCAAGAGCCTGATCGGGTCGGGCGATCGATCCGAGCGCATCCGGACCTACAACTTTCCGCAAGGACGCGTCACCGATCACCGCATCAACCTGACGCTGTACAAGCTGGAGTTGATTCTCGACGGCGATCTCGACGAGCTCACCGACGCGCTGGTCGCCGAGCATCAGGCCGAATTGCTGGCAGCGCTTGGCGACGCATGATCCTCGGCGAAGCGATCGACGTGCGCTCCATTCCGCGCCATGAAGCGTTGTTGCTTCTCGCGTTTGCGTCGGCATGTACGCGCGAGCAATTGATTGCCCGACCGACCGTACCGCTCGCCGCTTCGATCAAAGAGGCATTCGTCGCACTGGTTCAACGACGAATCGAAGGCGAGCCGATCGCCTACCTGCTTGGCCGCCGCGAATTCTATGGCCGCGATTTCGCCGTCGATTCGCGCGTCCTGATTCCCAGGCCGGAAACCGAGTTGCTGGTCGATCTGGCTCTTGAATGGCTTGCGCAACGGACGACGACGGCAAGCGGCCGGCCGTTGCAGGTATTGGACCTCGGTACCGGTAGCGGGGCGATCGGTATCACCCTGGCCCTCGAGCGCCCATCGATCGCGGTCACGGCGACCGACGTGTCCCAGGCCGCACTGGCCATCGCTGCGCAGAATGCCCGAGGGTTGGCCGCGACCGTGCGCCTTGTCGAAACGGATTGGCTCGCGGCATTCGACAGCATCGAAGGTCGCCCTGAGCAATTCGACCTGATCGTGTCGAATCCACCCTATATCGCAGCGGACGATCCCCATTTGTTCGAAGGCGATCTTCGTCGCGAACCGCGCAGCGCCTTGACCGACGGTGCCGACGGCTTGCAAGCGATACGCCATATCGTCGCCGAATCAACACGTCACCTTCGAGTCAACAGTTGCCTGATGCTGGAACACGGTTACGATCAGGCAGCGCAGGTGCGTGAATTGCTAAGCGCATCGGGATTCACGGAAATCACGTCGTCGCGCGATATCGCGGGAATCGAGCGCGTCACGAAAGGAACGAATAGCAGCGCGCAAAGCGACCTTGAGAGCGACATGCAAATCGGCGCACCGATCGAGGGATCGAAAGGCCGGGGCTGAATAAAGCGATGGTGACGCTGGTTTATAATGACGCACCGCAATCTCAATGCATTTCGGCATTTTCGCCAGCAATAATTCTGGTATCGGAATCGAACGTGAGGACTTCATGACGCGCTCCCTACTCGCAGGCTTGTTCATGCTGGTGGCGCTCGTGGCATGCGGAAAAAAGGACGACGCATCGGCTTCTATGGAAAAAGCCAAGGCTGATGCGAAGTCGTCGCTGGAGTCTGCCAAGAGCGCGGTCGGCAACGCAGTCGATGCCGCCAAGCTGGAAGCCCAGGAAGCGGCCGCCAAGGCCAAGGCAGC
>JBBSGB010000086.1:0-6203 GCA_038254545.1 Burkholderiales bacterium
CCGAAGGCCTCTTCGGATATTGAGGGGATCGCGGGGCGGGGGCCTTGCACGCTTTCCTGCAATGCGAGCTCTGATCCCGCGCTCATTCGCCGAACCGTGGGAACACTCGATGTCGTCGGCGACGACACTGTCTTCTGAAACAATGCGGCCGCCTGCTGCGTCATCGGGGCTGGCGTTGTTGTCCGCTGTGCCAGCATTACGTGAAGCGATCGGCCCTGCAACGCCGCGGCTCTCGCGTCGCGCTGGTCGTTCAACGGCGTCGCATCCGAAGCCGTGAATGCGATCGCCGCATGCACGGCCGACGAGAAGATGACGGCCGCGACCAGGGGCTTCGAAACGGTCTTCGGAAGGTAGCCCGAAAGAGATTGAAGCGCGACGGGCATGGTGAGCCGCTATGGCTTCGCGGGGGCCGCGGTCATGTCGCGTTCTGGCCGACTACCGTGATCTCGGCCAGTCGCGCATGGCCTGCGCCCTCGGCGTTCGTGCGTATCCTCACGTGCATGCCGCTCTTGAGGTAGCCGATGTTGCTGACCTTCTCGCCGTCCGGGAGAACGATGCTCGGCAGCGCGCCCATCACCGAGTACGTGATGCCGCCGATCGCGAGCTTGGCGTTCTTCGTGTCCACCCAATCGATGGTCAGCACTTCGCTTCGCGCAGGCAGCACCAGCGGCGGCTCGGCCTTGGTCGGCGCCTTGATCGGCATGCTGCGTTTCCCATCGCTCACGGTCGCTGCAAGAACAGGGCTCTGGATCAGCGCCGCCAGCGAAAGAACAACGAAGGATAGCGCTCGGAATGATGAAAGTTTCATGGACGGATCCTCGTGTCAGTTGTTGACGACTTCTTTCCAGAACACGCGCCTGCCGCTGACGTTCGAAGGGGGCAGATGGGAATCGTCGGTCGAACTCGTTCCGTCGGTCAGGTGCGTGATGCCCATGACCCTGCCGTCGGGCAACTGGATCAGGGCCGGCCTGCTGGCCAATGCGTTGCCCAGATAGACGCCCGAGAAACCTGGTTGCGTCGTGTTCGACAACAGACCTCCATTTTCGTAGTCGATCGTGTAGAACCAGCTCGATCCGCCCGGTACGCACGGGTCCGCCGAAGGAATGTTGGTCGTGAACAGCAGGGCCGTGCTCGCCAGCTGTGGATCGTTGGTCACGCGCTCGCCGGGCGAAAGGTTGAGATCGACGTACCAGCCGCGTTGGGTTGCGTAATTGATCGAGATGTTCGACAACTGCCTCTTGCCGCCGCCGAGGTCGGTGAGGGTCTGCGCGACGAGGTTCGACCGCAGCGGCGAGATCAATGGCGTCGCGGACATGTCGTCGATCAGGCCATACATCGATTGCGTACGGGTCGTCGCGACATCCGAGTCACCGAGATACTCGCCGGTGCCAACATAGACGAAACGGCGGCTCGTTCCGGCACGTGTGATCTCGGAAAGCTGGGGCTCGCTCGTGATCGGTTGCGGAATGCCCGAGCCATCGACCAGCGTGGCCAGCTTCGCCACGGTCCAGCTTGCGGGACTCGCACTGGTCAGGTCGAAACGCCACACGTTGCCCTGCAGGTCGCCGCCATAAACGAAGTCGGTGGTGTTGTTGATCGATGCGTTTGCGGCGTACGCGCTGATCTTCGCCAGCCCGGACGGTGAGCCCGACGAGCCGACCCCCGTGGAGATGTCGCGGATCAGCGCTCCGGTGCGCGGATTCAGAACGAACAGGTGGCCTTGCCCGTCGCCTCCGGTCGTCGAGCCGTTGTTGTATCCCGACGCGACCAGCACGACCCATCCCGCACCCGCGGTCTTGGTCAGGATCGGACGACCGTAGCTGTAGCCCTGGTTGGCGGCAACCGATGCGGTCAACGCATTGGGGAATTCCCACAAGACCTTGCTGGCCGCATCGGCTTCGCTGGTCGCCACGGGGTCGGTGATGTCGAGCGCGTAGTAGCCCCGCCCGCCTTTGCCCAGTCCACCGACCAACAGCGTGTGCCAATCGGGGTTGCCTGCCGCCGCGCCGAGCGTTGCGGTGAAATCGACGTCGCCTGAAGCTGGCGTGCCATCGACGCGATACAGATGCGTGTAACCGTTCTTGCGGGTGGACATGTTCAAGGACGACCACACCAGCTTCGGTATGTACGCCCACAACTCGGCACCGGTCGCTGCGGAAAAGGCATGCACCATGCCGTCATTGCTGCCTTGAAACACGACGCGAGGACGGCTGGCCTTGGCCGTCTTGAATGACACGACGCATCCCGCGCCGGGACTGCTGTAGCAAGGGTCCGCATAACGCGCGCCGGGGCTTCGCACCAGCACCGGCTCGGCATCGACCAGGTCCCCCAGAAGGTGAGCACGGGTCCGGTACAGAGTGCCTTCTCCGGTGCGATCGCCGCGAATATAAGAGAGCACGTTGGCCGCATCTGCCGGGCCGGGCGGGGTCGTCGGCGAATTGAAGACCGGCTCATCCATCGAACTCAGTTTGGTAACCGCAGCGCTGCTGGATGGTTGGAACTGGATGCCGGTCGCGCCGTTGTAGGTTGCGATCATCCTGCTGGCGGACGTTCTGCTGTCCAGTTGCGTGCGCGCCGAGGAAGGCCAGTTCGGGGTCGTCTTGTTGATGACGCCGGTGGCGGGGTCGACGGGATAACTCTCGAGCTCGCCGGTCCAGTTGCCCGAATTGTATGAAGATTCATACGATGCGTTGTCGCCGGGGATGATGTTCGGGTTCGACACCGTCACGGCGGCAGCAGCGCCGTCCTTCGAGATGATGTCCTGTGCAACCACATCGATCGCCGTCAACAAGTCGGCTTCGTTGGTTGCGAGATAAGCGCTGGTACTTCCGCCCGCTGCGGCCATTGCGTTCAATGTCGCGACCGCGCTGGGATTCTGCACCGTGTCGCCAAGGCCGACCACGTAGGTCTGGACGTCATAGGTCTTGCCGGAAAGGCTGGTCGTGCGCAGCCCTGTCACCGCGTCGATCGCGTCCTGCGAGGCCCTGCCGAAAGTCCAGGCTCCGGCCGCATAGATATTCCTCCGGTCGGTGTCCGAATACAGGCTGCCATCCGTCTTTCCGGTCGGTGCTCCGTCGGTGACCAGCATCACGAAGTTGCGCTGGCACTGATATTTGATGGGCGACTTGCTGGTGTCCCTGAAATAGTCGTAGGCCGACCGGAGCGTGCCGTTTAGCGGCGTGAACAGCGCGGCATTCTTCAAGTCGCTGCCGGCTGAAAGCGTCTCCGTCTGAAGCGCGGCCATCAAGGCGGGATACGGAGGCGATGCAGGCACGTCGACCTGCACCGGCGCCACTAGCGTGCCGGCGCCCGTGATGTTCGACAGGTACCCGTAGCCGCGCGGCACATAGAACTGCCGCGGATAGGGCGGGTTGGTGGTGGTGAATCCCGCGTCCGTCGGTGTGTAGCAGAAGGAGCCGACGCCGCTGCTGAACGCTCCCGGGTCCCACGAGTTGACGGGGCCGTGCGTCAGGAACTCGTTGTAGCAGGTACCGGATCCGTCGTACGCCCACAGTGCGGAGAAGACAAAATTGATGTACAGCACGTCGAGAATGTCGGGATCGTCGCTGGCGCGATCGTAGGTGACGAACCCACCGCCCGTGAAGGGCTGGGGATTCGCCACGCAGCCGCGGTTGCCGTTGGAGGCAGACACGCCCGCGACGCAGTCATCGGTGAACACCATCGTGGTCGCGTCGCCGAAGTAATACGCGTAGGTGGGGTACAGCGTCGGATTCGTGTCCTCCAACTCGAACGACATCAGCCCCCAGTTGAAGTTGCTGCGGTAGGTATTGACGATGTTGCGCAGCACGCGCCGGCCGATGTTGCCGCGCGTGTCCGGGTCGGTGCCGGTGACGAGCTTGCCGGCCATGAAGGCATCCATCGATTGCGAGTTGTCGAAGATCGACAGCACGTTCGCCTTCACGTTGTTCTTGACGAGCATCGGCACGTCCGCCAGGTCGGTCGCGGCCGCGAAGGACGCCGACGATGTCATGCAGGCGAGCACTGCGATCAGCAACGCGATGGGACGGAAGGAAGAGATGTTCATGACGACCTTCAGGTTCGGTTTCATTTGGCGACGATCGCCTGCACGAAGCTCGTGGTGTTGCGGGGACCGCTGACGCGTACGCTGACGCGGTAATTGATGACTTGCTTCGAGCCATTCGGCTGGTCGGGGTCGACCTTCTTGCTGCCGCCTTCGCTCGTGCTTCGGCCGGCATGGCAGTTGGCTTGCGGGTCCACCACGGGAGCCACATTGCATAGGCGGTCGATGATGTATTGCACCGAATACGATGCGTTCACAGTCGTCGCTGGAACTGCCGACCAGCTGCCGACGGCGGTCGGGATGCCGTTGATGTCGGTCGCCTGCCGCGTCGGGTAGTACACGCAGGCTCCAACCGCGCAGCCCCCCGGATAATTTGCGTCGGGAGTCGACAACACCGTATCGAGTTGCGCGAAGGCGAGCTCGACGCCGGCGTCCGTGGCGGCCAGCGCGGCCTGCTTGAAAGCGAAGTTGCCGGCGATCATGTTGGTCGTCTGCGTTGCACGCACCAGCGCCACGCCGGCCAGCGCCATCGCCACGAGGCCGAACAGGACGAGGATGAGGACGAGGCCGCTCTCGTTCCTGGCAGGCAATGTGCGTCGCGCCGCGTTCATACGTTGCCCCACAGCACGTTGCGCAAGGGAACGATGGTTTGATAGACCTTGTAGCGGTACTTCTGCCAGGCAGGGTCCGCCGAGAGATCGACGATCGGCGCCGGGTTGGCCACCGAGTCGCGCCATGCGCACGGCCCGTTGTTGACCTGGAGGCTCACGTTCGTGCAAGCCGTCGTGACGTTGGTGCCCTCCTGCTTGTCGCTGCGCGAGACGACGACGAAGCGGACGGCCTTGATGCGCTTGCGGTTGGCGGGCGATGCGGCGAGGGCAGCGGGGGTCCATGCGCCAGTCGCGTTCACCCAGGTATCGACGCTCTGGCTGCCGATCGGCGCGACGCCGTACTGCGCCTTCATGAGAACGACGTTATGAACCAATGCGAAGGTGTCCACAGAGGGCGCCACCCCGACGTTGGACGTGGTCAACTGCAAGTTGACGCCATTGACCGCGAACAACTTGCTGACGATCGTCTTGGGATTGAGCACGCGTGCGCCCGTCGTGTACACCGGCCACGTCATAGTCACGGAAGGGGTCGGGTTGTAGAAGCCGGACGGGTTGTGGTCGACGCTGTTCGATGCTGAATCGACCTTGGTGACCTGCATCACGGTGCAGTTTCCGCCCTGGGTGACGACCATGAGGTCGTCTGGAACGAAGTTGTCGATGCGCGTGAGCGTGAGCGGAACGTTAGGCTTGGTCATCGGCTGGGTCGTGTAGGCCGGCAGTCCGCCGAGCAGGTCGCCGGTATTGACCTGAACCGTGTCCGAGGCAGTTGCCGTCGCGCCCGCCGTGATGACCAATGGCGCCAGCGAGAAATTGGGGATCGGCCCGCCGGCGGCACTCGAATACGTGTAGGTCTGCGCCTGCGTGCAATCGAAGATGGCCGGATCGGCAATGCCGGAGCCCGCGTTGTGGATGTCCTGCTCGAGTTGCGCCAGTGCAACCAGGCCGTTTTCCTGCGCTTCCGAGCCGGCCACGGTGGAGCGCTTCTGCGCTTCGTAGGTCGAGAACGTCTGGATGATCGCGCCCGATGCGATCAGTCCGATCGCGAGACCGACGAGCATCTCGACGAGCGAAAAGCCCCGTTGCCTGTGGCGTGGCGGATCGAGCAATGTGAGAGTTGTCACGCGCATCTCCTAATTCGTGTTGATCTGCGCGACGGTGACTTGCTGGTGGTAGTCGACATCCTGAGCCCGCTTCCAGCAGACGACGACGGTCACGGTCGTCGCGGTGCTGGGCGCGGCAGCCGGCACGATCGAGAGCGTCTGTACGCTGCTAGCCGCACCGGGCAGCGTTGATGCCACTTCCGCGAGCCAGCTCAGGACCACGGCGTTGGTGGTCGCCGCGCCCCCCGGCAAACACGGCGTGCCGGTATTGCGATGGTTGTAGGCAGTGACGTTGGCACGGTCGCTCCAGAGCTGACCGATGATCTGTGTGGAGAGGTACGACGCGTCGGAGCGGTACTTCGCATCGGTAGCCGCTGCAACCGAGGCCGACTGCAGGCTGACCAGCCCGATCAGCGCGAACGAAAAGATCGCGATCGACACGAGCGCCTC
>JBBSGB010000087.1:0-6149 GCA_038254545.1 Burkholderiales bacterium
AGCAAGGGGCGCGGGATCAGGAAGCGATCGGAGAACAGATCGGCGGCGAGCGACTGCTTCGATGCCGCGTCTGCTCCCGGGGCATCGTGCTCGGCCAGTCGAATCTCGATCATCTGCCGCGCGTAGTTCCACTCGTATGCGGCGCCCGCGAGATCGAGGCCTTCGTAGCATTGCAGGCGAATCAGCGGACGATCGAGCATCGTCGCGACCGCCTTCGCCAGTTCGGTCTTGCCGGTGCCGGGCTCGCCTTCGACAAACAGCGGGCGCTGCAAGCGCAGCGCGAGGAACAGCGCAGTGGCTAAGCGTCGATCGGCAACGTAGTCCTGCGTCGCGAGCGCGGCGATGGTCGCGGTTATCGACGCGGGGAGGCTCGACGACGGGGTCAAGGCTTGAGCCCGGACACGCGCGTGATCGCCACGGCGTCGGCCGAGCGTTCGGTCGGACCGTGATGGACGGCTTCGACGTTGTTGCCATCGGGATCGATGAGGAAGGTCGCGTAGTAGCCGGGGTGGTAATGACGTTCGCCCGGAGCGCCGTTATCGCGTCCGCCCGCGGCGAGCCCAGCGGCATGGAAGCGCTTCACCGCATCGCGACTGTCGGCCTGCAATGCGAGATGGACGTGTGTATCGCCTTGCGTGACTTCCTCGCGCTCGCTCACATACAGCTCGTCGGACCAGAACGCGCGGCTGCCGTGCTCATGCAGTTCGCGACCGAGCGCTTCGAGGATCGCTCGATAGAAGACCTTCGTCTTGGCGAAATCACGCGCGATCAGATGAACGTGATCGATCAGGCGGCCGGTGTAGGTCTGCATGGAACGATGAGGGCGCGTGACGGGCGGGGGCACGCGTCTTCATGTCATTTCGCTTCGGCAACCGCGCGCCTGGCGATCACGGGAATCAGGTGCGCGCGGTATTCGGACGACGCATGCATGTCGCCGTTCAGGCCGTCCGCGTCGACCGTGATGCCGTCGCAGCTCTCGGGCGCCCAGTTCTTGTCGAGCGCGTCTTCGATCGACTTGACCCTGAACACCACCGGGCCCGCGCCCGTGATCGCGACGCGCGCGCCACCGACCGTCTTCGCGACGAACGCTCCCACGATGGGAAAGTGCGATGCCTGCTGGCGAAACTTGTAATACGCCGATTTCTCGGGCGCGGTGAAGGTGATCGAGACCAGCAACTCGTTCGGCCCAAGCGCGGTTTCGTACAGCCCCTTGAAGAAATCCTTCGCTGCGATGCTGCGCTTGTCGGTCTTGATGGTCGCGTCGAGCGCGAGCACCGCCGACGGATAGCACGCCGCCGGATCGTTGTTTGCGACGCTGCCGCCGATGGTGCCGCGATTGCGCACCTGCCGGTCGCCGATCATCTCGGCCAGATGCGCGAGCGCGGGAATCATCTTCTTCACGTCGGCGGAGGCCGCGACTTCCGCGTGCCGCGTCATCGCGCCGATGGTGATGGTCTTTCCATCGGTCGTGATGCCTTTCAATCCCTCGATGCGATCGAGGTCGATCAATGCCGCCGGGGCTGCGAGGCCGAGGCGCATTGCTGGCAGCAAGGTCTGTCCGCCGGCGAGGAATTTGGCATCCCCCTTGCCAGCGGCAAGCGCCTTGACGGCATCGGCCACACTTTTCGGTTGCTGGTATTCGAAGGCTTCCATGCTTGCTCCCGTTCAGTGCGCAGCGGCGGCGGCTTGGATCGTCTTCCACACCGTCTGCGGCGTGGCCGGCATCTCGACATCGGACACCCCGAGTGCGTGGCAGATCGCGTTGATGACCGCCGGCGGCGAGCCGATCGCGCCCGCTTCGCCGCAACCTTTCACGCCGAGCGGGTTGTGCGAGCACGGCGTGCCCTTGACGGTCTCGACCTTGAAGGTCGGCAGGTCGTCGGCGCGCGGCATCGCGTAGTCCATGTAGGTGCCCGACAGGAGCTGGCCGGTCTCGGTGTCGTAGACTCCGTGTTCCAGCAGCGCCTGGCCGATGCCCTGCGTGAGGCCGCCGTGCACCTGGCCTTCGACGATCATCGGATTGACGACGTTGCCGAAGTCGTCGCAGGCGGTGAAGCGATCGACGCGCGTCACGCCGGTCTCGGGATCGACCTCGACCTCGCAGATGTAGGTGCCCGACGGATACGTGAAGTTGGTCGGGTCGTAGAACGCGTTCTCGTTCAGGCCCGGCTCGAGCTTGTCGAGCGGATAGTTGTGCGGCACGTAGGCGGCCAGCGAAACCGACGCGAACGGCGTGGCCTTGTCGGTGCCCGCGACCTTGAAGATGCCGTTCTCGAATTCGATGTCGGTGTCGGCCGCTTCCATCAGATGCGCCGCGATCTTCTTGCCCTTGGCGATCACCTTGTCGACCGCCTTCACGATGGCGCTGCCGCCCACCGCGAGCGAACGCGAGCCGTAGGTGCCCATGCCGAACAGCACCTTGCCGGTGTCGCCGTGCTGGATGTCGACGTCTTCCATCGGGATTCCCAGCTTGTCGGCGACGACCTGCGCGAACGTGGTCTCGTGACCTTGCCCGTGGCTGTGGCTACCGGTGAAGACCGTGACCTTGCCGGTCGGATGCACGCGCACTTCACCGGCCTCGAAGAGACCGGCGCGCGCGCCGAGCGCACCCGCGATGTTCGACGGCGCGAGGCCGCAGGCCTCGATGTAGGCGGAGTAGCCGAGCCCGCGCTTCAGGCCGTTCTTCTCGCTCTCCGCGCGGCGTGCGTCGAAGCCCCTCACGTCGGCCAGCTCGATCGCGCGCGCCATCGTGGCTTCGTAATCGCCCACGTCGTACGTGAGGCCGACCGGCGTCGCATACGGGAAGGTCTTGATGAAGTTACGGCGGCGGATCTCGGCCGGATCGATGCCCAGATCACGCGCGCAGGTCTCGACGATGCGCTCGACCACATAGGTCGCTTCGGGCCGGCCCGCGCCGCGATACGCGTCGACCGGCGCGGTGTTGGTGAACACGCCGATCACTTCGCAGAAGATCTTGGGCGTCGCGTACTGGCCCGCGAGCAGCGTCGCGTAGAGGATGGTCGGCACGCACGAGGCGAACGTCGATAGATAGGCCCCGAGGTTCGCGGTGGTGTGCACGCGCAGCGCGAGGAACTTGCCGTCCTTGTCGGTCCCCATCTCCACCGTGGTGACGTGGTCACGGCCGTGCGCATCGGTGAGGAAGGCCTCGCTGCGATCGCAGGTCCACTTGATCGGGCGCTTGATGCGCTTGCTGGCCCAGACCAGCGCCGTCTCTTCGTTGTACAGATAGATCTTCGAGCCGAAGCCGCCGCCCACATCGGGCGCGACCACGCGCATCTTGTGCTCGGGGATGCCGAGCACGAACGCGCACATCAGCAGGCGCTCGACGTGCGGATTCTGGTTCGACACATAGAGCGTGTAGCTCTCGTCGGACGGGTTGTACGACGCGTTGGCCGCGCGCGGCTCGATCGCGTTGGGGATCAGGCGGTTGTTGCGAAACGAGAGCTTGCTGACATGCGGTGCGGTGGCGATCGCCGCGTCGGTCGCGGCCTTGTCGCCGCAATGCCAGACGAAGCAGACGTTGTCGCCGGCGATGTCGTGCACGACAGCCCCCGCGCCCTGGGCCTTCGAAGTCTCGACGACCGGTGTCTGCTCTTCATACGCGACGTCGACCAGCTGCGCTGCCGCGTGCGCTTCGTCGAGCGACTCGGCCACGACCAGCGCGACCGGGTCGCCGACATACAACGCCTTGCCGTCGGCCAGCACCGGATGCTTGGGCTCCTTCATCGCCGTGCCGTCGATGTGGTTGATCAGCCAGCCGCACGGGAGGCCGCCGACCTCGCGGAAGTCCGCGCCGGTGAAGATGCCGAGCACGCCGGACGCCTTCGACGCGGCGACGGTGTCGATCGCGCCGATCTTCGCGTGCGCATACGGCGAGCGCACGAACACCGCGTAGGTCTGGTTCAGCAACGTCAGGTCGTCGGTGTACTGGCCGCGACCGGTGAGGAAGCGCTGGTCTTCCTTGCGCTTGACCGACTGCCCGATGAAACCCTGTCTTGCGTTCATGAGTATTGCCTCCGAAATCCTGCGCCGTCGCCCCGGCGTAGGCCGGGGTCCAAGTATTCGTCTGTGTTTCGCTTCGTGCAGAACTTGGTCCCGGCCTTCGCCGGGAAGACGACGCGATTTACTTCGCCATCCCCGTAGCCCCCGCCTGCACCGCCTTGACGATGTTCTGGTACCCCGTGCATCGGCAGAAGTTGCCAACCAGCGCCTCGCGGATCTTTCGATCGTCGCCGCCGGCCGCGCCGTGGTTGTTCACGAGATCGATCGCGCTCATCACCATGCCCGGCGTGCAGAAGCCGCATTGCAGCCCGTGGCATTCCTTGAACGCGGCCTGCATCGGATGCATGGTGCCGTCGGCTGCTTCGATGCCTTCGATGGTGGTGACCCCGCGGCCCTGGGCCTGCACCGCGAGCATGTTGCAGGACTTGACGGCATGGCCGTCGAGATGGACGGTGCACGCGCCGCACTGCGCGGTATCGCAACCGACGTGCGTGCCGGTCATCCGCAAGCGTTCCCGGATGAATGTCACGAGGAGCGTGTTGGGCTCGATATCGCGCGTGACATCCTTGCCGTTCACGCGCAGGGAAAGCGTCGTGGCCATGCGGTCTCCTTTGGATTGTTCTTCGAGGCGGCGTTGGACGAATCGCGCCGCGATTTCGGGGCATTATGCGACGCGCTCGCGGGGATGGAAAGCGAACAGTGCGTCGAGTCGTGAGGGATCGCGAGCCTTACGATGGCGCGGCGATTGCATTGTCCCGAACACGCCCCATCGTTCCGGCTTCGATCCGAAGGGCGCGGATCAGAACTCCCGATGCGCAAGCGCGATGCGGCTAGCGGACCACCACCGGCACCTCGGTCGCCGGCGGCGTATTCCGACTACGGTGGCACCGCACGATCCCGTCGATCATCACCATGCCGATGCCCGGAATGTCGCCGAGCTGCACGCTCTCCAACAGCGTGCGACCCGAGGTGTGCTGCGCGCGGTCCATGAAGACGAAGTCCGCGGCGCGGCCCGGTTCGATCAGCCCCGCGTTGATGCCGCGGATGCGCGCGGTGTTGCCGGTGGCGAAGCAGAACACCAGCTCGGCCGGGATCCGGCCGATGCTCGACAGCATCGCGATCATCCGCAAGATTCCGAGCGGTTGAACCCCCGACCCGGCGGGTCCGTCGGTGCCGAGGATCACGCGATGCGGGCACTTCAGTTGCATCGCCATTTGCGCGGCCGCGAGCGCGGCGCGTTCGTTGCCGTTGTGCACGATTTCGATCGCGCGCGTGCTCTTCTCGCAGAGTTCGCAGACGTGCGCTTCGGGCAGCGACGTATGGCCGCCGTTGATGTGCCCGATGACATCGGCATCGGCTTCGAGCACGACATCCTTGTCGATCAGACCCGAGCCGGGAATCGACGGTCCGCCGGTGTGGATGGTGCTCTTGATGCCATACTTGCGCGCCCATGCGACCATGCGCTGCGCTTCTTCGCCGGCCTTGACCGAGCCGAGTCCGACCTCGCCCAGCAGCGTCACGCCTGCCGCCGCGAGTTCCCTGAAGTCGTCTTCGACCATGCCTTTCTCGATCACCGGCGCGCCGGCCAATACCTTCACACCTCCGGGACGGAAATTGTCGAAGGCACGTTGCGCTGTGATGGCGAGCGCCTTCAGTCCGACGATGTCCCTGGGTCGTCCCGGCAGATGCACCTCACCGGCCGACACCATGCTCGTGACGCCGCCGTTCATGGTCGAGTCGATCCAGCCGAGCTGACTCTGGCGCGGTGTCCAGTCGCCGAAGACCGGATGGACGTGACTGTCGATCAGGCCGGGCGCCACGCAGGTCCCGCGTGCATCGATCACGGTGGTCGCGCCCTCTAGGTCGCAGTCGGCTTCTTTGCCGACCGCGGTGATCAGGCCGTCGTTCGCGACGATGGTGTCGGCGTCGAGGATCGGCCGGTCGATGTCGCCCGACAGCAAGAGGCCGATGCCGCGAATCACGACCTTGCCCGACGAACCCGTGCCTGCAGCTTCAGCCATTGCGATGCTCCTTTCGCTTCAGGCGTGTACGGCCGCGGGGGGTGGCGCGGGGCGCCCGGCCCCCGGACGCCCCACCGTCGCGACCACAAAACACACCCCCGGCGC
>JBBSGB010000088.1:0-5814 GCA_038254545.1 Burkholderiales bacterium
CTGCGCCACGCGACCCGCGACGGCCGCAGCGTTGCCGCCGGCACCGTCGTCACGACCGGAACCTGGGTCGGCATTCTTTCCTCGCAGGCCGGCGAGCTTGTCTGCGCCGAGTTCCCCGGCATCGGCCAGGCCTCGGTGCAGCTCTAGCCATCACTCCGAATCCCATTGCTTGATCGAACGAGATCCACATGATTGCGCTCAACAACCACGCCAGCGGCAGACACTTTCTCCAGATCCCCGGCCCGAGTCCGGTTCCCGACCGAATCCTGCGGGCGATCAGCTTGCCGACGATCGACCACCGGGGCCCGGAATTCGCAGCTCTGGGCACCAAGGTCATTTCCGGCATGCAGCAGATCTTTCAGACCCGGCATCCGGTTGTCATTTATCCGCGTCCGGAACGCGCGCCTGGGAAGCCGCCCTGGCCAACGTCGCAAGCCCTGGCGATGCCTTCCTGATGTACGAAACCGGGCACTTCGCGACCCTGTGGAACAAGATGGCCTTGCGACTGGGCCTGAAGCCGGAGTTCCTGGCGCTCGGAGGAATCGATGAAGCCACCGGCCTGCCCAGGAGCTGGCGTCACGGCGTGCAAGCCGAGCTGATCGAGCAGCGACTGCGCCAAGACGGCAGCCACAGCATCAAGGCCGTCTGCGTCGTGCACAACGAGACCTCGACCGGTGTCACCTCGGACATCGCGGCGGTTCGCCGCGCGATCGATGCTGCGCGACATCCGGCCTTGCTGATGGTCGACACGATCTCCGGCCTCGCGAGCGCCGATTTCCGTCACGACGAGTGGGGCATCGATGTCAGCGTGAGCGGATCGCAGAAGGGCCTGATGCTGCCACCGGGCATCAGCTTCAATGCGATGTCGCCGAAGGCGATCGCGGCCAGCAAGACGGCGACCTTGCCCAAGGCGTTCTGGGCTTGGGACGAGATCGTCGAGATGAACAGGACCGGTTATTGGCCCTATACGCCGAACACGAACCTGCTCTATGGCCTGAGCGAGGCGCTGGACATGTTGCTCGAGCAGGGCTTGCCGCAGGTCTTCGCGCGCCACCAGCGCTGGGCGGGTGGGGTACGCGCCGCGGTCAAGGCCTGGGGCCTGCCGACACAATGCGCCGACGACCGCGTGCATTCGCCGGTCCTGACCGGCGTCGTCACGCCCAAGGACATCGACGCCGATGCGCTGCGGCGGCTGATCCATCAGCGCTTCGACCTCTCGCTCGGTGCGGGCCTGGGCAAGCTGAAGGGCCGCATGTTCCGTATCGCCATCTCGGCGATTGCAATGATCTAACCTTGATGGGGGCGCTGGCCGGCGTCGAGATGGGCTTGAAGCTGAGCGGCGTGGCACCAACCGGCAGTGGGGTCCATGCGGCGATGGACTTTTTCGCCGCGACGCCGCAACCGCGAATTTCGCCTTCCGCAACTTGATGATTTTCGACGAGACTGGACGAGGGTGCCGAGCAGCGGACCTCCGATCGGCAGCGTACGCGGGATGGCATCGGCCGTGACGGCGTAAGTCAGCACTCATCGCGTACCGGCCATTCAGGTCACCCACGTCCCCGCGCCGCGATGACCGATATGCGCTGGAGACAGTGAGTTCAGATGCCGGCTGCGACCGACAGCACCCGCGCTGCGAAGCGGTCCCTCGGGCAACGCTTGCGACCGACTGCTGCGGGTCGCATAACGACCCTCGAGGTAGCCAGTGCGCGGAGGTGCCGGCAGCGTTGATACATGGCGCACCGTGATCGTTCTTCAACGAACAGGAGAAGATCATGGACGCAGTCACTTCAACAAACGTTCGGACGGCTTGGAACAAAGGGAAGTTGGTAGGCCAAAAGACGCCCTTGCGGATTCGGGATGTTTGGGCCATTCGAACTCGCCTGCAACTCTTCGAACGGATCAGAGATCTTGCGCTCTTCGATCTCGGAATCGACAGCAAGCTGCGCGGATGCGATCTCGTTAGCCTGCGGGTTCGTGACATCGGGCACCAGACGGCTGTGGCTACACGCGCGCTGGTGATGCAGCAAAAGACTGGTTGTCCTGTTCAGTTCGAGATCACTGCTCAAACGCGCGAAGCGATCGTCACTTGGATACGGCAGGCGCATCTACAAAATGACGACTTCCTGTTTCCGAGCAGATGCCATAAGTCAGATCATCTGGGCACTCGACAGTACGCGCGCATCGTTCACGGTTGGGTCGACGAAATCGGCCTCGATGGAACGGCATACGGAACCCCGTCGGACAAAGGCGACGCTGATCTACCGGCGCACGAAGAACCTTCGTGCGGTCCAAATGCTACTGGGTCACACCAAGCTAGAAAGCACGGTGCGCTACCTCGGCATCGAGGTTGACGATGCACTCGAGATCGCAGAGCAGACCGAGGTCTGAACGGAAAGCGGCTGGGGAGCCGCGTCCGGCCAAAAGCGGACCCGCGCGCGGTCATGAAATCTCCAGACGGGTCAGCTCGCTCGAGTCCTACCTGCGTCGGTCAGCTCGCTGCATACAGACGCCACTCGCCCGGTACTCCCTTTAGAACGCGGGTGCCTCGATCTTCGAAACGCAGGCCGGAGCCCGACACAAGATCCTTGACGGTACTGGACACGAGCGTCTCGTCACCATCCGCCAGCGCGGCGACACGAGCGCCGATGTGGACCGCCAGGCCTGCGACATCATCGCCGTGCAGTTCCACCTCGCCCGTGTGCAATCCCGCGCGAATGGCAACGCCGAGGCAACGGGCAGCGCTCTGTATGGCCATCGCGCAGCGGACGCCGCGCGCCGGTCCGTCGAAGGTCGCGAAGAAGCCATCACCCGCCGTATTGATTTCCCGCCCGCGGAAGGACGCAATTTCGCGGCGCGCAATGGCGTGATGGCGGTCGAGCATCGTGCGCCATGCGGTGTCGCCCATGCGCGCAAGGTGCTCGGTCGAACCCACGATATCGGTGAACATCACTGTCGCAAGAACGCGGTCGATGTCGTGTACGCGTCGGACGCCCGTCAGAAACTCCTGCACTTCATCCAGCAGGGATTCCTGATCGCCCGCCCATGGCATGTGGTCGTCACCCGGCATTTCCACGAAGCGAGCGCTGGGAATCTTCGACGCCACCCAGCGCGCCTCCTCGATCTTGACGTCAAGGTCCCCAGTACGGTGTAGCACCAACGTTGGCACGCCGATCGTCGGCAACACGTGGCGCACGTCGATTTGCGTGTTCATCCTGAGCAGCGCTACTGCAGCGCTTGGGCTTGCGGCGTTGCGAAAGTAGGTGGCGAGGCGATGAACGAAGTCACGGTCGTGAATCTTGCCGGGAATGTAGTGCGCGAGGTCCATCTCGTTGCCCCATTCGCGCTCGACCTGTTCGTATTCCTTCGCACGGGCCTCCGGCGTGGGTGCCCACGGATAGTCCGGACTCCAGATCCGCTTGGCGAAGCAACTATAGGTGACGAGCGCTATCGTGCGTTCCGGGTGGGTCGCCGCGAAAAGCATGCACATGTTGCCGCCTTCCGAAAAACCGAACAGCGCGGCGTGTTTTGAGCCCACGGCATCCATGACGGCGCGCAGGTCGTCCATGCGCGTCTCGAGCGTCGGCAGCTGATCGTCGGGAACGCGATCTGACATCTCCGTGCCTCGCTTGTCGAAGGTGATTAGCCTCGAAAACGATGCCAGCCTGCACAGGAATCGCGCAATGTCGGGGTCTTGCCAGCGCAGTTCGACGTGCGAAACCCATCCAGGTACATAGACCAGTCGAGCGGCCCTTCGCCAGTGACCTGGTAGGCGATGTTCACCTTGCCGCTGCGAGCATATTGAGTCCGCGGAATCATCCTCGCACTCTACGCGGCGCATTTGGCCTTTTCCAGCAGGGCTGCGATCGACGCCGTAGGCAGCACTTCGTGTCCGCGGTCGGGCGTCGGTTACCTTGCACGTTCGGTCGTTAATCGTCGGCTTTCCCAGTCAGCCAAATACTGCTTTGGGTCGATTGCGGTCAGTGCTTCTGGGACCACGGGTCATCGGCACAAGCGGTGCTAACAAGTAAGGCGGTCGGTTCGCGCGTCGCTCGAAAGATTTTCCGCCTTCACGCTGTGAAAGGCGGCTAGGGCTCCCGCATCGCGTCCCGGAAGTGCATCACGGCACTCAACTCGCTTCTGCTCATGAAGAGCCCCTTGGTTGTGATCTCATCAAGGACCTTCAGCAACTCCGGTGAGGTCTCGCCGAGGGCTATCCTCAAGACATCCACCGGATCGAGATTGAGAAGCTTCGCTACCGTGATGGTTGCCCTGATCGGAAATAGCATCTTCCGATCGAGCACTGCCTGCGCCACCTCGGTAGTCTCCGCGCCCAGTGCTTTGCGGAATGCTTCGATTGAAATATTCGCGTGATCCATCTCCTGCTTCAGGATGGTTGCGAGCTTTGGTTTTTGATACGTCATCTAAATCTCCGGTCATGTTGAAAGGGATGTTGTCGTTCGCGACAAACCTCATTTTCAAGACCGATTGTTGGAGAACGAACTGAAGAAAAGACCATTCCAATCGAATACGGCTTGCCGCGCCAAGGTTCGATGCGTCGGAACCTGCATAGGCGCTCCCAGAAGAGCCGGAAGCAGCAAGCTGTAGGGGAGGGCGTACCCTGGAGTTGGAGTAGCCCCGCTGTCGCGGAGGGTTTTTGGGCTTCGATTTCAAGCCAGTTCAAGTCGCTCGGTGAGAGCCTTGACCACGGTCGGCACGGCACTTGCGAAGCAGGCGCCGACGGTGGTCAAGGCAGGCTGATGGGCATGCTCGAAGTTCGGCGGTGAGTGATAGCCGAGCGCGCTGTGCTTTCGTCGCGGGATGAAAGCCTGGTGACCCGAGCGGACCCGTACAGGAAAATGAACCGGTCCATCACAGCGTTCTTAGCCAGCTGGCAAACCGAGAGGTTCATGGAGACAGTTGTGCGTCATCGCAGCAACTGGTTTCAGAGTCGATTGATTCCTTGCAAGGCGGAAGCGGCACCCCTCTGGAGTAACGACCAATCGAAGCCTAGGAAGATCATGCGATAGCCGCGATCGACCATCTGATTGGCCTGGTCGGGTGAGAAGGCAACACCGCCAAGAGCAACGGAGCTTTGCAGTATTCCCTTCTCTGCTTGAAGCATGGCGGCCTGGACCTCCGGATGATCCACTTGCCCGTAGTGTCCCAGGCTTGTCGCCATGTCGCCCGGTCCAATGATCGCAACATCCACGCCTTTGGCCTCCACGATCTCGGCGATGTTGCGTACGGCGTCGATGTGTTCAATGGTGATCAAGGAGAGCACATCCGTGTTCGCGGCCTGCATGTACTCGCGCATAGGCATGTTCCAGCGAAGGGGTGCATAGAACGGCCCCCACATTCGACCGCCCGCGGGCGGATATCGAAGTGCGGCAGCTGCGGCTTCGGCATCTGTCTTGGTGCAGACCATGGGTACCGCAATACCGAGCGCCCCTGCGTCGAGTAGCGGCTTCGCCAGCCAAGGAACATTGGCGGCAATGCGGACCATGGGAATCGTATCGGTTCCAGCGGTCGCCAGGATCATCGTGTGGGCCGACGGTAGGTCAATGGGACCGTGCTCCATGTCGATCAGAAGCAGGTCAAAGCCGGCTCGGGCCATGACTTGGACTACCTGAGGGCTCGGTATGGTCACGATTGCGCCGAGCGACGGCTTCCCCGCCTGCAGCAGCGCCTTTATGCGATTTAGTGACATGACTGACCTCCGGGATGTGACGGTTGTGACGCCCAACGTGGTGTTGACAGCAGCGGGCAGTGGCTAGCACTACCTACATGTTCCCGTCATTTCCTTGATTGGAAGCA
>JBBSGB010000089.1:0-5246 GCA_038254545.1 Burkholderiales bacterium
CACTCGACACAACGCACCGCCGCGCTCGAACAGTGGATCCATCACTACAACTGGCACCGTCCTCATCAAGGCATCGGTGACCTCGCTCCCATCTCCAGACTCAACATCTCGAGATATAACCTCTTGACGCTTCACACCTAGCGGTCGCCCTCTACTTCACATCCAGCAATTCCACATCGAACACCAGCGTCGCATTCGGCGGAATCACGCCGCCCGCACCGCGCGCGCCGTAGCCCAGTTCGGGCGGAATCACAAGCGTGCGTTGCCCGCCGACCTTCATGCCGGCCACACCCTGGTCCCACCCTTTGATGACCTGACCCGCGCCGAGTCCGAACGAGAAGGGATCGCCGCGATCGCGCGAGCTGTCGAACTTCTTGCCCTTGTTGTCGGTCGAGGTGGCATCGAACAGCCAGCCGGTGTAGTGCACCACCACGGTCTTGCCCGCAACGGCTTCGGCGCCGGTTCCCACTTGCGTGTCGGTCATCTTCATTCCTTGGTTGGTGGGCGCGACCTGGGTCGCACCCTTGTTGGTCTGCGCCATGGTGATCGCGAGTCCGGTGAGCAGCACCGCGGCGCCTACCAGAAGCATCACGCGCACGCCGCGACTCATTTCTGCCTTGATCATGTGAAGCCTTCCTGTTGTTCACAAGCGGCGGATTCTAATCCGTCGCGTCATCCTCGCCCCCGGAGCTGTCATCGTTGCGCGGCCGCTTCGCACGCTCGTCATGCGCTCTGACTCTCGCGTGTTCGTCTTCGAGCAGATCGACATAGGCTTTGCGGACCAGCTTCGAGGGCTCGATCGAAAGCTTCTGCACCAGGTCCTCGGCAATCGCCTGTCCCTGTTCGATGGTCTGTTCGGGCGCGAGCACGACTTCGATCTCGAGAAAGTGACCGAGGCCTTCGACATCGTCCAGATGAATGCGCGACGCACCCACGAAACACAGGGTCCGCGTCTTTTTCACGCGGCCCACCACGCCGTAGGCCAGCGTCAACAAGCCACGCATGGCATCGGGCTCGGCGGTGGACGCGATCACGAATTCGGAAAGCTTCGGCCCCTTGAGATCGTCGCGCCGATAGAAGATCAACTGCCCTTCGGTCGCGCTGAACATGCGCAGCTTCAGGCGGCCGGCCGGACACGCGAAGAAGGTGTCGTCCTGCGCGAACACGGTCGGGCCGCGATCGGCGATTTCCAGGACGTCGTCGAGCAGGCGGCTCGGTTCGGCGACACGCGCCTTGATCTCGATGTTGCGCGGCATGGGTTCGTGCTCGTGGAAATAATAAAATGCGAAGCGAGCCGATAAGCCGGATTCTGTGTTGGCGCCGCGTCCCGAAAGAGTTGGCGCCCAGACAGTCATTCCTCTAGGCCTCGCCTCGCGACGAAGCTCGAGCCGCATCTTTTGATGCGACGACTAGCCGTCTACCCGCACGCTCGCCGAGCCGGGTCGATGCGTGCCTATTTGACGTTGCTCCGCGTAGAGATTGCCCGTTTCACTTCTTTCAACCCGTCTCGATCTTACGATCGAGACTTTGAAGCGCCGCTTTCGCGGCGCTTCAAGTCGAAAGAACTCGTCTCTGTTGCTCTGATCCGCGCCTCACGGCGGGCAGGTGTTACCTGCTACGCTGCTCTATGGAGTCCGGACTTTCCTCTCCCCCGATCGAGACCGGGGCAGCGACTGTCTGGCTCGCTTCGCAGGCGTGATTCTAGTCGAGTGGCGTCGCGCGATCGTCGTGACAAATCGACAGCACAAATATCGATGCGACGGTGTTACGCTCGATGCCGACTTGGCATGCGGAAAAACGTGCGCAAGCTGAACCCAGGTTGACCAGACGGGATATCGACATGTCCAATCTGACTCTTCGCATTCGTTGCAGGACCAGGCCGGGTCACCGCTATCGAAGAGTCTCTCGACGGCATCGTCCGGCAAGCGATGCGGCGGCTTCACGCTCATCGAACTGCTGGTCGTCATCGCAATCATTGGCGTGTTGATCGGCCTGCTGCTTCCAGCCGTGCAGGCCGCGCGCGATGCCGCCGCCAGGAACGCCGGGATTTCGAACTTCACCGACGTGTTGTGCGCGCAGCCATACTGCGACACCCTCAAGCCCGGGGTCACGCTCCGTTATCCGAGCATTCCGAGTGGCCTCACATCGGACGTGGTATTCGGCAACGGGATGAGCGTCGTCTTCGATAGAGCCAACATCGACCAGTTGCCCTTCCTGCTTTATGCCGGATACCCGGCCGACCTGGTGGACCCGATCAGGATCGCCTTCGACTTCGGCCTTACGCCCCTCGTTGGCGATGATTTCACTTTGCTGGATGTTGCCTACATCGCCCCTGACACGGCTTATCGGGTAAATGATGCGAGTGGCGCTTTGTTCAATGTGGTCGCGAGCGTGAGGGATGGTTCGCTCGCTGTCACGAGCGCTCCGGCGGCGATACCGGAGCCGGCGACCTTTCTATTGTTCCTGAGCGGCCTGGCCCTCATGGCATTCAGATATCGGGCTGGATTCAGCGGCAGCGTCCCACCGGCCTTGCCGTGATGCGCTGGAAAAAGGTCATGTTCTTTCCGCCAAGTCGCACGTCGAGCGGGCCGACGATCGCATCCGGTCCCAATTGCCATCGGGCGTGGCCGCTCGTGCCGTGGCCGCCTTCGCATTTCAATGCGTAAGTGGAAGCGTCATCGGTCTGTTCGGTCTTGACGAGCGTGCAGTCCTGTAGCGAAACGTCACTCATCATCCAGAAGGCGCCGGAAAGTTCCCGTGGGTTCAGGCAACGGCGCTCGGTCACGACGGCATAGAGGAGATTGTCCTCGAGGTTCGGCATCCCCGTCTCGGTCCGCATTTCATAGAGCCCGCTGGGCGCGGCCTCGGCTGCAATCGAAGCTTCGCCGACCTCGTAGAGAACGATCGATGCCAGCAGGATGATCGTGGGTCTGGCAAAGGTCATCGCAACGCTCCGTTCATGAAATCGGCAGCGACTCTCGTCGCAGCCGACCTGTGATTGCTCCGTGACTGGCGTATCCAGCGCGCTAGATTTTCGGCCGACGAATGAGAAAGTCACTCCGGTTCTTGCTTCCGATTTCGAGCATCTCAAGGCGATCACTCTTGCTGCTGGTCGTCCGCAAGCGTGGTATCGCGACGGAAGGACGAATCCGGTCGACCTCCGGCGCGAGGCGATCGAACGGCTTCCTTCATCTCGCGTACTCCCTGCCCAATCTTCGCTCCAGCCACAAGCTATACCTCGACATCGCGAAGCTGCTCGTGAAATAGATCGCTGCGAGAAACAGATACCCTTCGATGAAGAACTCGCGCCAGCGCGGGTCGCCCAGCGCCAGGCGCAGTGCGCCGGTCAGGTCGTACATCGAGACCACGGTCACCAGCGACGTATCCATGAAGGTCGACAGCAGGCTGTTGACGAACGCCGGAATCACCGCCACCAGCGCTTGCGGCAGGATGATCGCGCGGTGTGCCTGCCAGTAGTTCAGGCCCAGCGATGCGGCTGCGTCGTACTGTCCGCGTGAGATGGTCTGCAGTCCGCCACGCACGGTTTCGGCCATGTAGGCGGACTGGAAGAGCACGATGCCGATCGCGACGCGCCAGAACGGATCGAGCCGCCACCCTTCGGGCAGCACCAGCGGGAACACGAAGGTCGCCACGAACAGCACCGTGATCAGCGGCACGCCGCGCACCAGCTCGACATAACTCACTGCAAGGTAGCGCAGAAGCCCAAGCGACGACCTGCGCGCCAATGCGAGCGCGATGCCGATCGGCGCCGAAGCCGTTATGCCGATCAAGGTCAGGATCACGGTCAGCGGCGCACCGCCCCAGCGATCGGTACCGACGGGTTCCATGCCGAGGGCGCCGCCGTACATCATCGTGAAGAAGAGTGCGAACGCGACCAGCCATCCCGCCGCGAGCACGCGCCCGCCGCGCCTGGACCACAGCTGCGGCACGGCGCTTGCGATCAGCATCGCGATCACCGCGGCGGTTGCCACCGCGGGCCGCCACTGCTGGTCGTACGGATAGCGGCCGAACAGGATCAGCCGCCACTTCTCGGTAACGAAGCCCCAGCACGCGCCGTGCGGCGTGGCCTTGCATCGCGCGTAATCGGGTGCGGTCACCGCATGGATCACGCCCCAGTCGAGCGCATGCCAGCCGGCCCAGAGCAGGAGCGCTGTCACGACCAGCGTGACCAGACTCGCGAGGGGCGTCGAGAAGAGCCCGGTCCATGCCTTCGTCAGCGAGCCCGGCTTGCGAGCAGATGCGGGCGGCGCGGAAACCGGAAGCGATGCGCTCATCGCCGTCCTCAGCGCGGCGCGCGGGTCACGCGCGCGTTGATCGCGTTCATCACCAGCGCGACCACGAGGTTCAATGCGAGGTACACCGCCATGATGATGAGGATGACTTCGAGCGCCTGCCCGTTCTGGTTGATCGACGTGTTGGCGATCGATACCAAGTCCGGGTACCCGATCAAGACCGCGAGCGACGAGTTCTTGATCAGGTTCATGTACTGGCTGGCCAGCGGCGGGATCAACAGGCGCAGCGCCTGCGGGAAGATCACTGCCGCCATCGCCTGGCCGCGGCTCAGGCCGAGTGCGTACGCGGCATGCGACTGACCCACCGGCACCGCCAGCGCGCCCGCGCGGACCAGCTCGGCGATCGACGCGGACGTGAACAGCGACAGGCCCAGCCACAGTGCGAGGAACTCGGGTGTGAGCGATGCGCCGCCGCTGATCAGGAAGCCGTCGAGCGTGGGTCGGGACCAACCGCCGATGACGCCAGCCATCGTCCACGCGAAGAGCGCGGCGAGTGCGCCGCAGACCAACGCGATGAGGCCCGCGCCCACGTCGAGCCAGCGACGCGCGGCGAGCCACGCGAGCAGCCCGACGACCATGAAGGCGCCAAGCGCACACCCCACGGCGAGCGTACCGGTCTCCGGTACCGCGATCTGCAGCCCTTCCTTGGACAGCAACGCGATCCCTTCGAGCGACAGCGCGCCCGTCGCGTCGGGCAGCAGTTCGGTGGTCAAGAGATAGATCGCCAGGAGCTGGATCAGCAGCGGAATGTTGCGTCCCAGCTCCACATACGCCGCGCACAACCAGGTCAACAGCGGATGACGCGACAGGCGCATCAACCCAATGCCGACACCCAGCACGCTCGCGAGCACGATGCCGGCCAGCGCGACCCGCAGCGTGTTGGTCGCACCCACCGCGAAAGCGCGCAGGTAGCTGTCGCGCGAGGTGAACTGG
>JBBSGB010000090.1:0-5236 GCA_038254545.1 Burkholderiales bacterium
ACCGACCCGTGGGGACGAAAAAGCTGGTCCCAGAATGATGCATCGGGAAATTTGCAGTACGCCGTGGAGTCTATTGGTTCGCTCAGCGCTGAGCCGACGCCGTTGAATGCGTTGACCAAGGTGGAGGACGACGGTGGAGCTGGGAGCGGCCGCCAAGGGCTCGACCGACACCATGGCCAAGAACGGCCTCAAGGTGGTTGAGCCTTCCCCGGCCATACGGGCCGAGTTCGAGCGAGTCGGCCACAAGCTCATCGTCGAGTGGACCAAGCGCGCCGGGACCGACGGCGAAGCCATCGTCAAGGCAATGCAATGAAGGTCGCAGCGGGCGACGACTTGCAATCCCCGCCCGAGTTTGGCTCAAACCTTCAGCCGCTCGTTCTGCGGAAACATGGCACGCCGTGCCTGGTCGTCCATCTCGGCCTTGAAGGTGTATCGGTCCTTCAGCGCCGCGGCACGCTGTGCTGCGGGCCGTTCGCTGATCGCATCTAGGAGGCGCTTCACGTGGGGCAGTTGCGCCCAGGCTTCTGGGCCCAGCGCAAACGGTACGGCACGCGCCCAGCCCCAGACCGCTACGTCGAGCAATGAGTAGCTGTCTCCCACCATCCAGAGCTGGTCCGCCAAGTGTCCATCTAGGATCTTCCAGTGTCGCCAAGCCTCGAAGTCGTAGCGATTGAGGGCATATGGGTTGGGCTCTGGCGCGTAGTGCTTGAAGTGCACGTACTGTCC
The DNA here is from genome assembly GCA_038254545.1 of Burkholderiales bacterium. GTDB lineage: Bacteria > Pseudomonadota > Gammaproteobacteria > Burkholderiales > Burkholderiaceae_D > CAHJXF01. The sequence continues at coordinate 727 of JBBSGB010000090.1, forward strand.
GGTAAACGGCCCAATGCCCGAAGCGATGAACATCAGCCACGACAGCATCGGGCCGCGGTCTCGCCCTGCAGGCAGGAGCTGTCCGGTCTTCTCGGCGAGATAAAGCAGTATGGCGTTGCTGTCGAACACGGTGGTTCCATCGTCCGTTATCACGGGAACCTTGGCGTTCGGATTGAGCGCCGTGAAAGCAGGCGCGTGTTGCTCGCCCTTGCGCATGTCCACGGGAATCGCCTCATAAGGCAGACCACACTCCTCCAGGAACAGCGCCACCTTCATGGGGTTCGGGGCGAGCGAGTAGTAGAACTTCAACATGGTGGGCGACGGTGGCTGCGATTTCGTGATTGTGGCCCTCGCTCAGCGCAGCCAGCGAGTCAGGGGGTTGGTCGCCGTCAGGGCCGCGCGCACCCGGGGTACGCAGAGGCGGAAGCCTTGGGCTCGGGCGACCAATGTCTCGAACCTTGGCGGTTCGTCGGTCGCCGGCGCGCAGCAGGTGATGCCCGTGAAGGACTACAAGGGCGTTCGATGCTAGCTGTGGCGTTGTCCGTCGGTGGCGCGCTGACCAGTTTTGACGCAGTCCCGGGGCCACCTCTGCGCGGCACGCCTGCACGCTTCCCCAGAGTCAGAGGGGCACTCCGAACGTCACGTTCTGGGGCACCGCGTCCAGCCCTCTGACCGGCCGCTCAGGGTCGCTATGCAAAGCTTTCCATAGCGACCCCTATGCATAGGACTCAACTATGCGTAGGTCCGCGGCACCCGGCGCCGCCGTCCGCTGGGTCGGCAGTCGTGCTCGGGCTCGCCGTGCTTCGCATAGTTACAGGCTCTGCAGGAACTTCATCAGGTCGTCGCTGGCGCGGAAGCGCTTGAGCTTGATGTCGGGCGCTTCGAGCCGGGCCAGCGCCTTCTCCTTCATCTCCAGGTTGGCCTCGACGTAGCGGTGCGTCGTGTTCGTGCTCTCGTGGCCGAGCCACAGGGCGATGATGTTGAAGGGCACGCCGCTTTGCAGCAGATGCATGGCGGTCGTGTGCCTCAAACTGTGTGGCGAGACGCGTTTGGTCTTCAGGCTCGGCTGCTCGACCGAGGCCCGGTCGACCGCGAGCGTCAGTCGCTGCGCCACGTTGCACCGCGTCATTGGATGCCCTGATCGATTGGGCAGCAATGCCGCCGAACCGCGCAGATCGGGGTTGGCGTGCAACCAGGCGCGGATGGCCGCCGCAGTCGACTTCCACAGCGGCACCGAACGATCCTTGCGGCCCTTGCCGTGTAGATGGACGCAGGCCGCACCGCCCAGCACCACGTCGACGACGCGCACCCCGACGATCTCCGACACGCGCGCGCCGGTGTTGTAGAGCAAGCTCAGCAGGAGGTGGTCGCGCTGCGAAGTCCAATCGATTCCGGGCTGCCCCAGCACGGCGATCATCTCGGGCCGCGTCAGGTGGCCCAGCAGCGGCCGCTCGAAGCGCTTCATCGGCACGGCCATCACCCGTTCCACAGCGTGCAGCGCCGTCACGTCGCGTCGACCGGCGAACTTCAGGAACGACCGCAACGCCGTCAGCCGCAGGTTGCGGCTGCGCACCGAGTTGTGCCGCTCGCGCTCCAGGTGAGCCAGGAAGTTCAGGACCAACTCCGGGGTGATGTCGATCAGTTGCACGGCCATTGGCGACTTGCCCAGGTGCTCAGTCGCATACCCGAGGAACAGCGTCATCGCGTCGCGGTAGCAAGCTACCGTTCGCGGGCTGAGCGCGCGGTGCGCGATCAGGTACTCGGTGAAGAACTGCTGCACCAGCGCCGGGAAGCTTGGTGGGGATATCTTCCGGTGGTGACGGTCCTCAGGCATGGCTGAGCTCCGGCATGCACGACTCGAAGCGCTGTGCGGCCACCGCCATCAATTCCGGCACCGCCTGCAGGTACCAGTAGGTGTTGGTCACCATCGCATGCCCGACATAGGTCGACAGCGACAGCATCGCCTCGTCCACGTCGATGCCCTGCTGCTGCCACAGCAGGACGCGCCTGACCACGAAGGTGTGCCGCAGGTCGTGGATGCGCGGCGCGTGGTGCATACCGCGGTTGATCCAACCCAGTTCATTGCGCAGCTTGGCGAAGACGTTGTCCACCTGGTGAACGCTGATCGGCTTGCCGAACAGACGGCCCCGGGTGCCGATGAAGAACGGCGCATCGTCGTCGCGTGAGGCGCCGGCCACGTCCCGCGTCCAGCGGTAGCGCCCCAGGGCCTTGGCCGTGCTCGGATGCAGCGGCACTTGGCGGGACTTGGCGAATTTGGTGCGCCGGATCGTCAGCAGCCCACGCCTTAGATCCACGTCGCCGATGTTCAGCGACAGCGCCTCGGACAGGCGAAGACCGCAACTGGCGATCAGGCCGAACAGCGTCTCGTAGATCAAGCCGCGCAGCCCGGGGCTGGGCCCGAGTTCGCGCGCGGCAGCCAGCAGCTGCCGTACTTCTTCAGGGCTGTAGATGTGCGGGGCCTGGCGCTCAGGCAGCCGCCCGAAGATCGTGTCGTCGGGCACTTCGGTGGCCGGCTCGAACTGCTGCATCCAGCGCGTGAAGGAGCGCAACTGCTTCAACCGCCTGGCCCAGGTCCGGGGATCGACGCTGGCGTGCGAGTCCAGACGCGCCCACTCGGCCATGACCTCCAGGGTCAAGGGTCCGCGGTGACGTGTGCGTCGCACGTACTCGGCCAGGCTGCGCAGGCTGTAGGCGGTCGAACGCAGTTGGAAGCCAAGGGTGCGGCGTTCCGTCAGGTAGCGCTCCACGAGCGCGGTCAGGCCGATCGTCATGACGCCCTCCCGGTCGTAGCAACGGCGGAGATACCGGGCCAAGGCAGGGCCACTTCGACGAGGCGGCCGCTGTCGAGCTTGGCGTAGATCAGCGTCGTGTTCAGCGAGCGGTGCCGCAGCACGTCGGCCACTTCCTTGAGCGAGGAGCCACCGGCCAGCAGACGGCTTGCCATCGTGTGACGCAGCAGGTGCGAGCGCGTGTGCGGCAGCCCGGCGCGGGCATAGGCCTGGCGGATGGTCTTGCGCACGAGGTCCGGGCCGATCGGCCGTTCCCGTGGCGTCATGTGCCGGGCGAAGACCATCCGGTGCTGGGTCTTCGGTCGCTCGTCACGCAGGTATGCGGCGATGGCCTGCCCGGTGGCTTGCGGCAGGGGCGTCACGTCTTCACGCCGGCCCTTGGTCCGGCGCAAGGTGATCGTGCCGGCGTCCCAGTCGATGTCGTCCAGACCCAGGCGTGCGACCTCACCGCTCCGCAGGCCCAGATCGAGCGCGCAGCGCACCATGGCATCGGCGCGCAGCATCGACGGGCCGCTCTGGCCGAGCGCCGCTTCAAGTTGCTCGACCTCTGCCGGCGCCAGCGACTTGGGCAGCGATGCCAGTTGCCAGTTCGCTGGATACGCCAGAGCGCCGACCAACCCATGGGTGCGGTCACCCAGCGTTGCGCGCCAGCGGAAGTAGCCGCGCAGAGCCGAGACCACGACGCCCAGACCCGACGGCGTCTTGTAGCTCTTGGCCTGTTCGGCGAAGAAGCGGCGGACACGCTCCGGCGTGATGATTTCGAACCGAATGACGTCTTCGTCGAAGTGCTTGCGCAGCAGCGCCTCGACCAGACGCAGCGCGCCTTCGCGCGTCTTCGGGGCAAGCCCACGCACCTGCTCCATGTACTGGTCGTAGCGGCGCAGTTCCTGGCCCACCTCGGTCATGTCCAGCGGCCTGGGCGCGATGGCGTTGGCGGCGCGCAGCACGACAAGCAGGTGGCCCAGCGCGGCGCGCACGGTGCTCGGATGGCGAGCAATCGTCGCGCAATGGCAGCCGGGAAGGTGATGCTCGACGAACTCGGCAACGAGCCCGTCGTCGATATCGACCAGGCGCTTGTTGGCACCCTTCATCCACATCGAAAGATGCACCACCGCCGCTTCGCAGTTGCGCACGTAGCCGGCGGCATTGCCGCGCTCCGTGAGGTACTCGCGGTACCCCAGGATGTAGCGGTCCAACTGAGCGTAGCCGCGGAAACGGCCTGAAGGATCGGGGCGAGAACAAGGCTTGGTACGCATGGCAGTCTCCAGGTTGTGGAGTCGCCAGTGCACCTGGGCGCAAGGACTATGTATAGATGGTCACGGCATCCCGGGCGCGCGGACCGCGTCTTGCCTCATCAGTGAACACCTTGCGAAGTACAACTACGCATAGTTGAGTCCTATGCATAGGGGTCGGCAGCGCCAGTTCGAGCTCATGGCGAGCAGTCGTTCGGCCTTCGCGTGACGTCCATCGCGTCAAGTCTCGTCGAGCGGCAGTTTCTGAAATTTCGTCGCGAAAGGCGGATGCCTGGCGATGTCCGCTTTCAACGGCGGAACGGTCAGTCGACCAGAAAACCGCCACGGGCTCTTATGGGTCGGCTGCCGGCCCTCGCGATGATGTGTCCCACGACCGGTCCGAACCAGAACCCTGCCGCTCGACTTCCGTGAATGAACAAGAGTGCCGGAGCGGGCGCGGTCACTTCG
>JBBSGB010000091.1:0-4734 GCA_038254545.1 Burkholderiales bacterium
CCATTACTACGAGCTGGCCAGGACCAGCGCCGCGATTCAGCGCATCGTCAAGGCCGACCCCGCCGAGACACTGGATCTGGCGGGCTCGGAGGATCCCGGCAACCAGATGGACTACAGCCCTGTCGAGGGCCTGCTGCACAAGTACGAGATGGGACTCATGTATGTCGTGGCGACCTGCTCGGCACATTGCCGCTTCTGCTATCGCGAAGAATTGATCGCCCGCAAGCAGATCAAGCGACAGGACGGCACCATCGCGAAGAAGGGTCTCGCGTTGATCCCCGAGATCATCCCGTACATCAAGCAGCACAACGCGGCCGTGGCGAAGAACGGCGGCGTGCACCCCGAAAGCGGACGCGAGAAGCTGCGCGAGATCCTGCTTTCGGGCGGCGACGCGATGGTGCTGGGCAATTCAAAGATAGCGGCCTGGCTCGGCGCGCTGGCCGAAGCCGGCGTCGAGTCGATCCGCATCGGCACCAAGGACATGGCGTTCTATCCCCAGCGCTTCGACCGCACCTTCTTGTCGATGCTCGATCGGTTCCACGAGACCTACCCGCAGGTCGGCCTGCACATGATGCTGCACTTCGAGCACCCAGACGAGTTCCTCGCCAAGGATGCGGAAGGAAACTACGTCGAGGACGCGCAGGGCTTGAAGCAATGGGTCCCCGCGACGGGCGAAGGGATGCGAGGCCTGGCCTCGCGCGGCTGGCTCTCCGTGGAGAACCAGGCGCCGATCATGAAGGGCATCAACGATGACCCGGACGCCCTCCGCATTCTGCAGCGCGAGTTCAAGCGCGCCGGCGGCGAGAACCACTACTTCTTCTGCGGGCGCGACATCGTCGCCTACAAGGCGTTCAACGTTCCGATCGAGACCGCGTGGACCATTCTCAACACCTCGCAAAAGGGGCTGTCGGGCGTCGAGTCCCACGCGCGCCTTTCCATCACACATTACAAAGGCAAGACCGAAGTTGCGGCGGTCACCAACGAGGCGATACCGGGACTCGCGGGCAGCGAGAATGGCGTCTTGATCTTCAAGATTCTTCGGAACGCCGGCAGCGCCCCCGATCGCGGCAAGGTCTGCATCGTCGGCCGCAACCCCGAGGCGCTCTGGTTCGACGACTACGAGGACCGCGTTCTGTTCGACGAGGCCGGCTTGTACGACTACGCGCGTGTGTCGGCTGCCGGACAGGCGCCGGGTCGCGCCACTACTCTTCAAGTCGCGTAACCGATGATCGACAAGCGGGTCGCGAGCGCGGCCGAGGCTGTCTCGGACATTTTCGACGGCGCCACCATTATGATCGGCGGTTTCGGCGAAGCGGGCAGTCCAGTCGAGCTCATCCACGCGCTGATCGACCAGGGCGCCACGAATCTGACGACGATCAGCAACAACACCGGCAGCGGCCAGGTCGGCCTCGCGGCGCTGCTCAAAGCGGGCCGCGTTTCCAAGGTCGTCTGTTCGTTTCCGCGCACCGCCAACTCGACCGTCTTCCCCGAGCTCTACCGAAGCGGGCGCACGAAATTGGAATTGGTTCCCCAGGGAACGCTCGCGGAGCGCATCCGCGCCGGCGGAGCTGGAATCCCGGCGTTCTACACGCCGTCCGCGGTGGGAACGCCGCTGGCGGAAGGCAAGGAATGCCGGGAATTCGGCGACAGAAAGTATCTGCTTGAGCACGGCATCCGCGCGGACTTCTCGCTCATCAAGGGGCGGGTCGCCGACACCCACGGCAACATCCTCTACAACAAGACGGCGCGAAACTTCGCCCCGCTGATGGCGATGGCGGCCAAGGTCACGATCGTCCAAGTCGCCGAGATCGTCGAGCCGGGCCAGCTGGACCCCGAGTCGATCGTCACGCCCGGCATCTTCGTGGATCGCGTCGTCGCCATCGCCAACCCGGCCCACGAATCGGAACTCGTCGAAGCAGGAGCGTCCTACCCATGACGAAGCCGCCGGCTTCCAGCTCTGTAGAGCCTACAGCTCGGAGAGTGATCGGGCGAACGCGCGAGGCCGTCACGAAATTACCGCGATGCGTACCCGACGGCCGACGAGTCACGCCGACTCAAAGCGTTGCTCGATCACCTCTACAACGAAAGCGGAGATCGACACGCTGGTGGGGGCGTTCAAGTCCGGCTTTGCCAAGCTGGCTTCGATGGGCTGAGCGAGCGGAGGGACCGATCACCGAGAGTGGCTCAGCGGAGGCGAGTGGAGAGATTTCAAAATTGGTCCGAAACACCTCTCGCAGCCGATACGTCCACTTCGTAGCTACCTCGCCCTGCGTAGCGAAAGTCGATTCTCGCCTATCGTGTCAGCGCCTTTCAGTGTGAGCAAATCCTCCTGAAACGCGATGACACAGGCACCGGGTGGCCTATCTGAATCGCTGCCCGCCGACGACCAAAGCCAAGCAGGACCGCGTTAGTCCTGCGCGCCGAGGCAGTCGAGACTGCTCTTGTGCTCTTCGCGATACCGATCAAGGCCGTGGAGGAATGCTAGGAGCGAGATCGCTTTGAGGCTGTTGATTTCAGTTCCATAAGCCAAATCTTGCCCATGCAGTATTCGGTGCCTGTTTAGAAACTTCGCGCCTCGACTGTGAGTCGCGATCGGAAGCGCGATTCGAAACGGCTCAGCGACTGCATCCCAGATCCAGTCAACGTCGGCGCCATCGACCGACCTCCGAGCTGCCAAGGCTCCTTTCTTAATCCGAAAGAACTCTCTGCGGAACGCATCGATGCAGATCCCATCCGCTTGGATCAGGAATAACGGCACTGAAAGGTCGTATTCCCGCTCATGATGCATTGTGAAGGCTTTGCGGAGTATAGTTGCTCGTTTGGGGTAATATGCCGTCAGCTCTTCTGCGATCGAATTTGCCCGCTCGTGGTAGTAATCGGTCAGTAGAGAGTCCGCTCGCTCGCTCTGACCATTCTCGTATAGGTCAGCTACCTCTGGTGCACTCCTGCCGGGAAAGCCCATGTCAATGAACCAACCGTTGCGCGAACAGACATCCGCTGCGTAGCGGGTATTGTCGCTCGTGACCTGCACGAAGATCTTTTTCCACAAAGATTGAATGTCGTCATCGCTGAGGGAGCCTAGCAGCCGTTCGATCTCGGCACTTGGGGCTGTTGGAAAGCACGTCGAGAAGAACTCCGCTACAAAGTCGGTAAGCCGTTTTCGGTGCCGATCATTCATCGGTGGCCCTACCGACATAGCGTTGGTTAGGTCGGCGCTCGACCTAGCCGCGATAGCCTTTAGGCGACTCCAGCAGTCGAAGCTGGGGCTCCACGTGCCCACGCCGATGAGCGACGTTGTCCACGCTGTTCCGCTCGACGTCCTCATTTCCCCACTGAGCCCAACCGTCGCGCCTGAACCGGGCGAACAGTTCAAGGTACGGACCGGGCGAGCACGCTTCGATGATCTCAAAAATCTCGTCTGGCTTGCGGGAGTGTTCGCGCTTGCGCGTTGCGAGCATGTTCACTTGGGTTCGCCCCGCCTGCAGCGTTCGCATGCTGCCGCGAACGCCAAATAGCAAAATCTCCGTCACATTGCGGAAATAGAAGCCAACGCCGCGTCCGTCCGGGCCGCCATCTTTACGAACTTTAAACCAAACGATGTTCGCCTTGTAGGTGAAGCCCCACGCCTTCATCACCCGCAGGCCTTCCTGCAGCAGCGCGTTCGGCACCCAGAGATACAGGTGCGACCGAGCGCCGACTAAGTGCCCAATCGGCAAGTCCATAATCTCCTGCAACTCCATCGTCGGATAGCGGAGTAGGCGCCGATGTTCGGGCGCGACTTTACCGGTGCGATTCTGGAACTGCCACGGCGGGTCAGCGAGGATTGTCCCGAACCGGCCGGCGATCTTTTCAGTCAGGTCTACCGCCGGAGGCGGCAGTGTCGCGCTAATGATTTTCGTCATAGAGGCGTTTCGTGATGCCGAAGACTAGCACAGGGCACCCGCCGCCGCCGCCACCTTCCATTTTGTGCAACAGCTTGCTCAAGATCGTCGTCGAGCGGCCGTAGCTGTCACCCCGGCCAAGTTCGTCGAAGATGTCTTGCAGCTCATCGGATCGGGTGATGATCACGCCGACGTTTACCGCGCGCAGTTCGAAGAGCAGACGGAAGTTGTTCAGATCGCGGTCGTAGAATTCGGTCTTGTTGTTCCACTCGATCTCCACGCCAACGCCATCCTTGAAGCAGTCCACTTTATGCGTCGGGCTGTCGAAGACATGCTCATCAACGCGAATTTGCGTCGCGAACTTTCGCTCTGCCCATCCTCGCGCGGTGAACGCGCCGTCGATCGACGCGGAGACTTGGCTCTTCTGGCGGCCGCCGACGGCAATGTGACTCTTGCGGAGCCGAAAGTTGGTCAGCACCTCGACGATGTCGTCCCACTGGCTTCTGAAATCGGTATGCAGGACAGCCGATGCGTGCCGCCATTCATGCACAGCGTAGTTGTTGCGAATAAACGCGGGGAGATCAGTCAACGCCACGAAATGGATCTACGCGCCACCAGCGGGCAGATCCAGAACGAATGCGCAGCCCAACGCGAAGATCAGGCCTTCGAACGATCTGACCGTCAGGCCCAATTCCAAACTCACTCCCGTTCGAAGACCGTCGCCAAGCCTTGTCCTACCCCGACGCAGAGCGACGCGATGCCGCGCGAGGCGCCGGTGCGAGCCATCTGGTGGATCAGCGTCGTGGCCAGGCGGGCGCCGCTGCAACCAAGCGGGTGACCGATCGCAATCGCG
>JBBSGB010000092.1:0-4671 GCA_038254545.1 Burkholderiales bacterium
CCGTCACCGGGCCGGCCCAGATCACCCCGCAACTCTGGCCGCGAGTCTAAGAAGCTTGTTGGCATGGCGCGGGGCTCGTTGAGATAAAGGTAAACGTCCAGTTCATGCGGAGCGCATCTCGCGATGAGCCGGTTGAGGCGCGCGAGGCGGACTGCCGTCTGCTTCCCATAGCCGGGCAGTAACGGATGCGTTGTAAGCTCGCGCAGCAGGCCGTGGAGCCAGATTGCATTGAGGCCCTGCCGCTTCATGACGCGCAGCACGGTATCCGGGTAGTATTCGTCGCAGCTCGGATCGCCGAGTACATCGCCGTATGGAGCGGAGTAAGGGAAGCCGATGCGGGTCTCGAAGTCGCGGCCTGGGGCGGGCACGTCGGTGGACGGTTTGTCGCGATCCAGTCCGGCGGTAAAGTCGAAGCGCGGCGCTACCGGGCCGGCGTTTCGGATTACGTAGTCCAGCTTCGAAGTATTTGCAGTCTGCACCGCGATGTGGCGAGCCGCGGGCTTCGGTCCCAGGTGGCCGTTGTAGAAGGCGTCCTCCGCGAGAAGCGCGGTGATCTCAGCCGGGGTCATGTTCACCAGCACAGTCAACTGATCCATCGGAACGAAGGTCCAGTTGCGGCGGAGTATATGAAATCGCTGGCGTCGGGCGAAGCGGGCCTCGAGCGATTGCCGCGGGAGGTGCATCTCCTGCGCCAGCTTGTTAACAGTTGTCGGACTGCAGGCAAGGGCTCGGGCGATGCGAGCGACGGGAACAAGGTCCCAGTTGCGCCAGACCAGTTGATGTGCCCACGTAGGAAACTGCGGCAGCGGTACGTTCGCCGGCTGCCCCACAAGTGCGGCGGGAAGCAGACCTACAAACTCGCGCCTTCTCACGCGGCCATCCGATTGGCAAAGCCGAGGCCGAGGACTGCCATGCACAGTAAGCTCACGCCCAACCATAGCCGCTTGAGCGCTCCGTCTGGCGCATCGCGCCACTCTCCCGTCAGGATGCCTAATATATTCGCAGCCATTACCATCGAACCCATCAGCACCGACCAGCCGAACGATGGCCCCATGTTTCCTAACTGCCGCGTACCCGCGCCGTAAAACACGAAGCCTAACATCCACAGCACTCCCATCGATATACCCAGCGTAAGGTTTCGTCCGGCGCCTGGAGTTTTGTACAAGGACAGGCTACCTTCTTTCAGGAGCTTGTACCCGGCGAAGCCCGCATTGCACAGAAACAGCGACACAGTAAGCAGCGACCATATGAGATTCGGCGCGAAATCCGGCGACACGCCGCGGGCGACGGCCAGGTCAATGATCGGTTTTCCCAGCACGAAGCCTATGTTTCCGCACGAGGAGAGGAGCCCCGAGACGATGCACAGCAGCACCCCCCCGGCATAGCTTGACTTACCCGCGCCCATCTCGCGCCAGCGCCCGGCGAGCGAACACACTGCCACACCCGTCAGCATCACGGCGAGCGAGATCAGGGTCAGCGCCAAAACGCCGGTGCGCGGCAGCGATTCATTCAAAAGCAGCAGAGGTACCAGTGTTCCGCTCGTCGCCGCTACGCCGAGGATCACGGCGAAGCCAATCGACAGGCCCAACGCGTCGACGCCGAGTCCGAACGTCAGCGCGCCCAGACCCCAGAGCAGTCCCATCGTCATCACCAGTGCGATGCGCTCGCCTCCTGCTTCGGCGTAAATCTGGACGGCGTTGGACGTAGTCATCGCCACGAAAAGCCACGGACAAATCAGATATGCGGTAAACGCGAAAACGAACCAGGAGTTCTCCCACTTCCAGCCGCGCGTGAACTTCATGGGCGCCATGAAGCCGCCCTGGCAGAGGCCTGCCGCAAGAACCAGCAACCATCCCGTCATGCCGGAAGGACCTCCCCAAGCGCCGCCATCAACTGGTCCACATCCGTTGCGTCATTGTAGTAATGAAGCGAGGCTCGCACGCGCCCATCACCACCCCAGACCACAATGCCGTGCTCTTTCAACCGTGCCATCACTCCTTCGCCGTCCGGATGTTCAAACGAGACGATGCCGGAAGTGAATGCCTCCCCGGCGGGCGTCAGCAAAGGCAAGCCAAGTGCCGCGAGACGTGCTCGCAGGTTGCGTGACAGCCCGTTTGTTCTTTGCTGCTCGGCGCTGAGGTCGATGCCCTGCAGGTACCGCAGCGAAGCGTGTATCGCATACAGTGAGCCAAAGTTGGGCATGCCCGCCACCAGACACGCTGCTCCGCATTTCAGCTTGTACTCGGTAAACCGCTTCGGGGACGAGGCATCCTCTACCGAATACCAGCCGACACCGGCGAGTGAAAACTTCTCCCGAAGGGCCGGTGACAGATACGTCACCGCCAACCCGTGCAGGCCCAACAGCCATTTGAACGTGCTTGCCATCAGGTAATCGACGCCGGCCAGCGGCACCGGGCAGCGGCCCAGCGCCTGCGTCGCATCGACGCACAGCACGCCGCCCGCCGCGTGCACGTCCTCGGCCAGCGCTGCCGTGTGAGGAAACCACGCGCCAGTCTTGTAGCTCACCTGGCTGATCGTCACCAGGCGGGTTCGCTCGTCGATAGCTTCTGTCAGATCTTCAAGACGCAGTGCGCCACCATGCGAAGCGACCACGCGTACTTCCACGCCGCGCTCCCGCAGCGCGAGCCAGGGCAGCACGTTCGATGGGAACTCGAGATCCGTGGTCACCACGCGGTCTCCCGCTTTCCAGAGCAGTGACCCTGCCAGAATGTTCAACGCGTCGGATGCGCTCGGAAGGAATGCGGTGTCGGCCACAGGCGCGCCGAGCAGCGCCGCGGCGGCTTCACGCGCCTCCTGCTCCAGTGCGAAATGCCTGCGTCTGCCGGGGGTGCCAGCTGCCTTCTCACGCAGGTACTCCGTGACCGCTTCCTCGACGCCCGGTGCTGGAAGGCCCTCTGCCGCGGTGTCGAGATATCCGCCCCTCGCGGCGCGCGGAAACAAGTGACGGGTGTTCATGTCAGAACCCTCGAATGATCTCTTTGTAGATCGTTACCGCCAGCTCCACCTCATTTAGTGGCACGTACTCGGCAGCCGTGTGAGCCTGGTCGATGGAACCCGGGCCCGTCACGATGCTGGGAATGCCGGCACGAGCGAACTTGCTCGCATCACTGCCGAAGGGCACGCCAGCGGGATCGCTACAGAGGCCAAGCCGATTGAGCGCGCGCTGCGCCGTACGAACGATATGGCTGTCGGGCGGGGTCTCCATCGGCCAATCCTCTATCAGCGGCAGATGGGTCACTTCCAGATCGGGAAAGCGGGTCCGCAACGTCTCGGAAAGCTGCTCGTACTGACGCCGGATATCGGGCGGTCTTTCGCCAGGGATGAGGCGCCGGTCAATCTCCATCAGGCATTCCTCCGGCACGATGTTTACTTGAGCCCCGCCACGGATAAGACCAACGTTCAGCGTCGGCTCGCCGACTAGAGGATGGTGCTCCCTGCGCAGCGAAGCATCTTCTTCTTCCATGACGACAATCAACCGAGCCATGCGCGAGATGGCGTTAACGCCAAGGTGCGGCTTTGAGCTGTGCGCCGCGCGGCCTCCCATGGTCACGCGCCACCGCAGACAGCCCTTGCTCGCCACCACCATGCGAAGCTCAGTAGGCTCGGCCACGATGGCCGCATCCGCCGTCATGTGGTCGCATAAATGAGCCGCGCCGCGAAAGCTGTACTCCTCGTCCATCGTCGCTGCCAACACCACGTCGCAGGACGGCACGACACCCTCCTCGTGCAGTTCAGTCAGGGCGTGCATCATTGCGGCCAGACCGCCCTTCGTATCACAGGCGCCCCGGCCATACACGCGGCCGTCGCGAATTAACGGCTTGAATGGCGGAATCGTCATGTTTTCGATGCCTGCCGTGTCGACGTGGGCGTCGAGCAGCAACCGGCGCGAACGGTCCCGGCCGGGCAGCGTCGTCAGCAGGTTTGGCCTTTCGGGATGGACTTCGGTCAGTTTCACATCCATGCCCGCATCGACGAAGAACCGGTGAATCCAAGCCTGAATGCCTGCCTCCATCTGACCGCAGGCATACGCGGGATTCACGCTGTTGATGCGGATCAGTTCCTCGAGAGTGTTAATGACGGACCGTCCCATTACTGGACGGGGCTCCACTCGCGCAACTCAACGTCATGACCCGTGCGCGCCGATTCGACCAGTGCCAGCGCCGTGCGCATCGTGTTCGTGGCTTCACCGAGCGTAACAGCCGACGTTGGTTGCCCGGCGCGCAAACAGCGATAGAAGTACAGCAACTCATTTAGCAGGGCGCCGTGCGCCGCGCCGTACATCCGCGTTTCGTAGCCGGCGTCGGGCGCCGAGTAGCCTTGCGCCGACCAGACGCTCAGTCCAGCCGGCTGCATTGACAGCGAAGCCGTGCCAGTCTCGCCGGTGATCTGTAGGGCGTCATCGAGACCAACGCCAGCGGCGTCCGGCAGCAGCCAATTGGTCTGCACCTGACCGATTGCGCCGCCTGTGAATTCAAGGATGCCCATCACCCAGTCGGGATTCTTTGTCGAGTGAATCTGCCTTTCGAAGCCGCGTACGCGGACCACGGGCGAACGCTCCACGCTCAGCATGATGTCAATGTCGTGCACGCAATTGCACAGCGCCGGATGGGTTCGTTCGTACATGTGGAACCCGCCGCGCATGCGCCCACG
>JBBSGB010000093.1:0-4635 GCA_038254545.1 Burkholderiales bacterium
CACGGCGCCTTCGGCGCGCACGTACTTCCACCAGAAGTCCGTGACACCGGCTTCGATCGCGACGCGTGGAATTCCTGCGGGCAACACCGATGCCTTGTAGTCGACGGCCTGACGATCGAAGACGGTCGTCGATGGCATCGACACCACACGCGCCGCGATCTTCTGCTCGGCCAGCATCTTCGCGGCATCGACTGCGAGTCCGACTTCGGAGCCAGTGGCGATCAACACCACCTGCGGCTTCGGCACATCGACCAGCACATAAGCGCCGCGCGCAATCGCCTTGTTCTGCCTGTCGCTCTTCTCGAGATACGGCAGGCTCTGGCGACTCAACAACAACGCGCTCGGCCCACGATTGCCTTCGACGTTGCGCTCGATCGCCGCCGCCCATGCGATCGCGGTCTCGGTCGTATCGGCAGGCCGCCATACGTCCAGATGCGGAATCAGGCGCAGCGACGCGGCGTGCTCGATCGGCTGATGGGTCGGGCCGTCTTCGCCCAGACCGATCGAGTCGTGCGTGAAGACGAAGATGTTGCGCAGCTTCATCAACGCGGCCAGGCGGATCGCGTTGCGGCAGTAATCGGAGAACGTCAGGAAGGTGCCACCGAATGGCAGCAGGCCGCCGTGCAGCGCGATGCCGCTCATGATCGCGGCCATGCCGAATTCGCGCACGCCATAGTGGATGTAGCGTCCGCCGTCGGCCGCGACCTTCACCGTCTTCATGCCCTTCCAGTCGGTGAGGTTGCTGCCCGTGAGATCGGCCGAGCCGCCGAGCATTTCGGGCAGCTCCGCAACGTAGGCGGCGATCGCTGCCTGCGAGGCCTTGCGCGTGGCGATGGTCTCTTTCTTCTCGGCCGTTGCGGCGATCAGCTTCTCGACCGTGGCAGGCCAGGTCGCGGGTCGTTCGCCGTGATAGCGGCGCAGCAGTTGTGCGGCTTCGTCGGGATACGCCTTGCGGTACGCGGCGAAGCGCTGGTCCCAGTCCTTCTCGCGTTTGGCACCGTCTCCCTTCGCGTCCCACGCCGCGTACACGTCTTTCGGAATCACGAAGGGTGGCTCGTTCCAGCCGATTTCTTTTCGTGCCGCTGCAACCTCGTCGGCGCCGAGCGCTTCGCCATGGGCCTTGGCCGTGCCTTCGCGATGCGGCGCACCCCTGCCGATGATGGTCCGGCAGATGATCAGCGTGGGCTTCGCTTCACCCTTGGGTTGATCGAGCGCGCGATTGATCGCGACATTGACCGCTTCGACGTCGTGCCCGTCGATACCGTCGGCGCCGCCGAGCACGTTCCAGCCATACGCCTCGAAGCGCATCGCGGTATCGTCGGTGAACCAGCCCTTGACCTCGCCATCGATCGAGATGCCGTTGTGATCGTAGAACGCGACCAGCTTGCCAAGCTTCCACGTGCCCGCAAGCGACGCGGCTTCGTGCGAGACGCCTTCCATCATGCAGCCGTCGCCCATGAAGACGAAGCTGCGATGGTCGATGATCTCGTGCCCGGGCCGGTTGAATTCGGTCGCGAGCAATTGCTCGGCGAGCGCGAGTCCGACCGCGTTGGCGAAGCCTTGGCCGAGCGGGCCGGTGGTGGTCTCGACGCCCGGCGTGAGGCCCAGTTCGGGATGACCCGGCGTCTTCGAATGGAGCTGCCGAAAATTCTCCAGCTCCTTCATCGGCAGGGCGTAGCCGGTCAGATGCAGCAGCGCGTATTGCAGCATCGAGCCGTGACCGTTCGACAACAGAAACCGATCGCGATCCATCCACAGCGGGTTGGCGGGGTTGTGCCTGAGGTGATGCTTCCACAACGCGACCGCGATCTCGGCCATGCCCATCGGCATGCCGGGGTGTCCCGAATCGGCCTTCTGCACCGCGTCCATCGCCAGCGCGCGGATCGCGTTGGCCATCGTCCTGGGAGAAACAGTGGGGGTCACGAGCTTCGCATCCATGGACAGGTTCGCGTGAAAACGTCGAGGGTGGGAGAATCGGGCAACGGTCGCATGAACGGTGCGCGACCGCGCACTTGCTGCATGTAGTCAAGGTGATCCGCGCGAAACGGGTTCGTCATCGACACCGTCGCGGAGCGAACCCGCTCGAGGTCCGCAGAGCGCGCGATTTTATCAGACCGACCGAACGCGAACCTGCGGGCGCCACCCGCGGACTCCGAACCGCGGACTCGATTGATGTTGCTATTCGCCTTTTGTTCCCCGACCAGAGATCCATGAGCCTCCCCCGTTTTTATGTCGATGCACCTCTGACCGTCGGAGAACCCTGCGTGCTGACTCACGAGACCACGCGCCACGCCTTGCGCGCCCTGCGCTTGCGCCAGGGCGAGATGCTGACGCTCTTCAACGGGCACGGCGGCGAATACGCGGCCCAACTGATGCGCGCGCGCGAGCCCGAAGCCGAGGTGCAGGTGGTGCGCTTCGATCCGCGCGAGGCCGAGTTGCCGTGGCCGATCACGGTGGCGCAGGGACTGTCGTCGGGCGATCGCATGGACTGGACCATCGAGAAGGCGATCGAGCTCGGTACGGCGGCGATCGCGCCGCTGGCGATGTCGCGCAGCGTGACGCGCCCGTCCGCGGATCGCGCGGCATCACGCTGCCGGCATTGGCAGTCGCTCGCGATCGCGGCATCCGAACAATGCGGCCGCAATCGCATCGCGACGATCGAACCCGTGATGCCGTTGATCGACTGGTTGGCGACGCTTCCCGAGGCGAGCATGCGCTTGGTGCTCGTGTCCGGCGGCGCATCGCTGGCGAGCTTTCGTGCGCCGCCCGAAGGACGACGCATCGTGCTGTTGACCGGACCCGAAGGCGGCATGTCCGACGACGAGCTGCAAGCCGCCGATGCCGCGGGATTTCGCGCGCTGTCTCTCGGCCCCCGCATCCTGCGAACCGAGACCGCGGCGCCGGCGGCGATCGCGATGCTGACGGCGCACTGGCACGCCGAATGATTGCGGCCATAATCGCCGCGACATCCATGCCGACATCGACGCGCCACACCGGCGCGCTACTTCAATACGGCGATCACAAGGGGAACGAAAATGGGACTACTCGACACCATCGGCGGATTGGCGGGGCAATTCGAAAACGCGCAGGGCAGCGCCAATCCAAGGGCCTCACTTGTGCAGGCCGTGCTCGGCATGCTGGTTCACGGCAACGAGCCGGGAGGTCTCGGCGGTTCGGGGGGGCTCGGCGGTCTCGGTGGCCTGCTGCAACGATTCCAGAGCGCGGGTCTGGGCGACGCCGTGGCCTCGTGGGTCGGGACCGGCAGCAACCTTCCCGTCTCGGCCGATCAGATCAAATCGGCGCTCGGTGACGGTCCCCTGCGTACCCTGGCCGAGCACGCGGGCTTGAGCGAAGACGACGCCGCATCGCATCTGTCGAGGCTGCTACCGCAGATGATCGACAAGCTCACGCCGCAGGGGCAGCTACCCGCCAACGGCGTCCACGAAGGCGGCCTTGCCGGCGCGGCCGATGTTCTCGGTCAGTTCTTCAAGAACGAGGACAGGTAGGCGCAAGCTCGATCACGCGAACGAATAGAACACCCGGAACGCGTGATCGCTTTCGGCGAGCGAATCGGCCGCATCGCGAAACGTCTCGAGCAGCGACTCGCGCGCATCCGCATCGAACCCCGGCCCGGTCGGGATGCGGTCGAGCAGGATGACGTAGCCGCCGGCCGATGATTCCCCCATGTCCAGCAGTGCGTCATACAGCGCATCGAGGTTGGCGCCGTAATGACCCGGGAAAGCGAGCGTGCGGCCGATCGCCTGCAGCACTTCGGTCTTCAATGCCGAGCGTCCTCCCGACACCGGTTCGCGCGCGGAGAACTGCACATGCACGAAGCGGTCGCCGAGCGAAGCGGCAGCCTCGGCCAGTTGCTCGACGGTGAAATTCCTGACCGCCTGAACGCTCTGCGGCTTGATGCGATGGAAAGGATGGGCGGCGTTCATTGCACGATGCGTCTGAAACTCTGGTAGTGGTCGTCGGTGTAGTAGTACTCGCCCGAGTTGCGGACGTCGCCGGTCTCGCCGCGCGCGGCGATGATGCGACGTGCGCCGCGCGTGCGTTCGCCGGGCGTGGGCACGGTGTACTCGGCGTAATAACCGCGCGGACGTTGCGGCAGGATGTGCTCGCGATTGCCGAAAACGATGCCGTCGCGAGGAAACGCGAACGGCCCGCCGGTACGGATTGCCGCAAGCACCTCGCGTCCCTGAGGCGGCAGTTGCGATACGCGCATCGACGCAAGCTGACTGGCCTCGACGCCGCGCCCGCTGCCGTCTTCGATGCGGCGCGCCTCCGCTGCACCCAGCAAAGGCGCGATCGGCGCGATCGAACAGGCGCATGCGACAACGGCCATGCAGGTCCGGCGCGCGACGCGCCAGGCAAGCGCACGAAGTAACTCGACGGAAGAAAAAATCGACACGGCTTGCGCTAACTTTGAAGAATTGCGCATCGTATCGACGTAGGGGCGCGCGAGCAACTGTGAATACAGCGCAAGTCCTCGAACCTTCGCGGCCCCGGTTTGCCGCGGGCGCGGCATGCCGAGCCCGCGCCACCAGCGCGCGTCACCAGCAAACTAAGCGATCGCTTGCGCGCCCAGAAAGCGCAACACGTCTGCCTTCTTCGCCATTGTGTCCGCGA
>JBBSGB010000094.1:0-4496 GCA_038254545.1 Burkholderiales bacterium
CAGTCGCTGCTTCTCGTCGAACAGGCGGGCGTTTTCGAGCGCGACGCCCATGCTCGACGCGACGGTCTGCAAGAGACGGATCTCGGATTCACCGAACGCGCGCCCGCGATCCGAACTCTCGATCGCGATCTGGCCGAGCACACGGTCGCCGCCGATGATGGGCACTTGCAGGGCCGACAGGTTTGCGTTGCCGCCGCTTGTAACGACATCGGTCGCCACTTCGGCGGTGGCGTTGTGAAGAATCGCTTCGCGTCGCGATGTGAATTCGGCCCAGTGCTGCGCCGGTGCGGTCTTAGACGGGATCGTGAGTCGAACGCCGCGTTCGAACTCGTAGAGATAGTGGATCGCATGCTGCTGGTAATCGAGCCAGCGGATGCCGATGGTCTCGGTATGCAGCACCTCGCGCAGCTTGTTGCCGACCAGATCGATGATCGCCTGAAAGTCGAGCGACCCGGCCATGCCTTGCTGGATGCTGTTGATCACCGCGAGTTCGGCGGCGCGCTGCTCGGTTTCTTTCAGCAACCGCTGGGTCTCGTCGAACAGGCGCGCGCTTTCCAATGCCACGCCCATCGATGCGGCCACGGTCTGCAACAGACGCACCTCGCTCTCGCCGAAGGCGTACTCGCGCTCGTGGTTCTGCAACGCGAGGATGCCCAGCGCGCGGTCGCTTCCAATGATGGGAACGCCCACCATCGACAAGGCCCAATCGGTGCCCGGCGTCGGTCCCGTGATGCCGCCCGCAATCTGCTCGGCGCGCGTGTTGGCCACGGCGACCCGGCGCTCACGAAGAATCGACCACGACGGATGACCGGGTTCGAGGGACCAGGGCGGCCTGCGCTTGAGCGCCACGCCATGCTCGTAGTTGTAGAACCCCTGAACGAGGTTGGTCGCTTCGTCCCACCACAGGATGCTGACGTCACCGGTATCGAATACCTCACGCAGCTTGTCGCCAACCATGTCTACGATCGCCTGGAAATTCAGCGCGGCAGCCAAGCCGCGCTGAATGGTGTTGATGATCTCGAGCTCGCCCACGCGCGCATTGAGCTCGGTGGTGCGCGCCGCGACCTGGCCTTCGAGCCCCCGGGCCCACTGCGCGTTGTCGAGCGCGACCGCGGCCTGGTTGGCGAGCATGCCGAGCATGTCGCGGTCGGTGTCGGTGAACGCGCCGTAAACCTCGTCGGTGTCCGCGTACAGATAGCCGATCAGTTGGTTCTGCGCGATCAGCGGCGCGGCAATGCGCGACACGCCCATCAATGTGGCCGCGGTCTTCCTGGTGTGCGTGCGTTGCGCGGTGCGTGTGAGGCGGGCCTGATCGAGCAGCGGCGCGATCGATCGCAGGAGCTTCTCCGTGCCTTCATCGCGCGGCAACAGCGACTCGACCACGCGGCGCTCGTCGTTCTGTTCGACGACGAGCAGCACGCGTTCGCCGCCGCTCAACTCGGTGGCCTCTTCGACCAGAAAGGCCTGGATGTCCGCGACCGTGTGCAGCGCGTTCAACCGGAGGCCGGTATCGGCGAGGCGCTTGAACGGCTCGCGCACATTGCTCTCGATCGCGAGGTGAGGCAGACGCTCTTCGTGCGTCAACTTGCGCCGCGCCCCTTCGTTGAGCCATGCCGCGATGATGTCGCGATTGACCTCGACCTTGTTCAGATAATTGCGGCGCAGCCCTTCGTCGTGCAGGTTCGCGATGCCTTCGAGCAGAAGCGCGCGCGCTTGTGTCAATGCCGCACCCGCCTCATCGAGGCGGTCGTTGGCAATCAATGCCCGGTAGTGCCACCACCAGATGTCCTGCCCGACTGCGTTATTGGGCTTGGCGAACGATTGGGCACGGTGCAACGCGCTTGCCTTGGCCGTGTCCTTCAACGCCGCGGCCGTGTCCCCATTGGCGAGGCGGGCACGCCCGAGCATCGCGAGATAACTCGGGTCCCCTGCCGAACCCGCCCGCAGCGCCATTCGCACGGCCGACTGGCAGTGGCGCACGGCGCTGCGAGGGTCGCCCTCCGCAAGCGCCAGGTGTCCCCGACCGTAGGCCAGGTCCGCTTCAAGCGCCTCCCCGAGAGCGGGTGCGAGTTCAGCGCATTCGCTCAGATGCGTCCGCGCGGCCTCAAAAGCGCCGAGCCGTATCTCTGCGTTGACGAGATTGCCCAGCGCAAAGACCAGTCCAAGCCTGGCCCCCATGCTGCGTGCGAGTTCGACCACCGTCGCCTGGAGACGGCGCGCATGGAGATAGAGACCGAGGTCGACGTATGCAATCGCGAGATTGCTGGTCGCGGCCGCTCGGCGCTCGACATACCCGGCAGCCTCGAAAGCCTGTATCGCCTGCTGCAGATGGAGGAGGCCTTGAGCCAGATCGACGTCGGTGTTGGACAACGCATTGAGGGCGTCGCCAGTGCCGTATCTGTCGCCTGCCTGCAGACAAAGCTGGAGCGCAATCTGGGCATGAAGACGCGATTGTTCGGCACGTCCGTCGCCGAAGTGAGCGATGGACATCACCCAATGCGCGCGACCCGCACTCGATGCATCGCCCGCAGCTGTGAACAGATCCGCAGCCTCATGTGCGTTTCTGATCGATGCGTCGTTGTTGCGCGTACGCATGTGCGCTTCGCCAAGGCGCAACAGGCTTTTGGCCAGCAGTGGATTCCGCTTGCCTTGTTGCGCAGCCTCGACCGCGCTGGCGGCAGTTTTTACCGCTTGCTTCAGAGCGCCCTGGCGCATCTGCACCAGCGCCTGGCGATTCAACGCCTGTGCGCTCAGCGCCGGCTTGCCTTGTGCTGCCGCGAACTCGACCATCGCGGCCGCATCTTCAGCGGCACGATCGAGATGGCCCAAGGCGATGCGGGACTCTGCGCGCAAGTCGAGCAGATCGATGCGTTCGACGGCTTTCATGCGCGTTGCGCCCAGCGCCTCGGTGCAACACGCGATGGCCTCGGCATGCCGACCGGCGCATGCCATCTCGTGCGCGCGGGATGCGGTATCGACGACGGGGGCCATTGGCTCGCAGGCCATACCGCGCGATGCGTTGCGCCCCCCCTTGCTCGCTGGCTTGATCGCCATGTCTTTGAAATCCCCCAGGCAGACCGCTCGATCGGATCATCACCCGCCCGCGCATGGTACCGATTCCGAACGCGCCGACGCGTGTGATGAAGACGCCCATGTTGTCGAGTCGCCACATGCACTGGCTCGCGGCTTTATACTCGCGAGGCTACGCCATCACTCTCGGTGACTCTCGGTCGCCTCGTCCTCGACACCTCACTCGAAAAGACCCATGCGCTTCGAAGGCACCGACACTTACGTCGCCACGCAGGATCTCAAGCTCGCCGTCAATGCGGCGCTTACCTTGCAACGTCCGCTCTTGATCAAGGGCGAGCCCGGCACCGGCAAGACCATGCTCGCCGAGGAGGTCGCGGCCGCGCTCGACATGCCGCTCATGCAGTGGCACATCAAGTCCACCACCAAAGCGATGCAGGGTCTCTACGAATACGACGCGGTCAGTCGGCTGCGCGATTCGCAGCTGGCGGCGTTCGAAGACTCGGAAAGAGTCAAGGACATCCACAACTACATCGTCAGGGGCGTGCTGTGGCAGGCCTTCACTTCGGACGAACCGGTGGTGCTCCTGATCGACGAGATCGACAAGGCCGACATCGAATTTCCCAACGATCTCTTGCGCGAGCTCGATCGCATGGAGTTCTACGTCTACGAGACGCGCGAACTGGTGAGAGCGAAACATCGCCCGCTGGTGGTCATCACGTCGAACAACGAGAAGGAGTTGCCCGATGCATTTTTGCGTCGCTGCTTCTTCCACTACATCCGCTTTCCCGACAAGGAGACGATGCAGCAGATCGTGGATGTTCACTATCCGGGCTTGAAGAAGGAGTTGCTCGCCGCAGCGCTGGCCGCGTTTTTCCAGATGCGCGACGTGCCAGGCCTGAAGAAGAAGCCCTCGACCTCCGAACTGCTCGATTGGTTGAAGCTGCTGCTGGCCGAGGACATTCCTCCGGAAGCGCTCCACAGCAAGGACACCAAGGCGATCGTGCCGCCACTGCACGGCGCGCTGCTCAAGAACGAGCAGGACGTACATCTGTTCGAGCGGCTGGTGTTCATGGCGAAGAACAATCGCTGAAGCAATCGTCAACCGGTGCGAGCCCGAGCATGACATTCGCGGAACCGATCACGCTGACCGGCAAGCATGCGGAACTCCAACCGCTCGCGGCGGCGCATTCAGCGGATTTGCAGGACGCCGCGCGCGATGGCGAGCTATGGAGACTCTGGTATACGTCGGTCGTGCCGCCTGAGCGCATGGGCGCCGAGATCGAGCGACGTCTCGGCCTTCAGGAAAAGGAAAGCATGCTGCCGTTCGCGGTGATCGACCCGGTCACGCGTCGCGCAGTCGGCATGACGACTTACATGAACATCGACGCCAAGCATCGACGTGTCGAAATCGGATCGACCTGGTATGCGAAGCGCGTTCAGCGCACCGCACTGAACACCGAATGCAA
>JBBSGB010000095.1:0-4326 GCA_038254545.1 Burkholderiales bacterium
AAACCACCACCGGCGGCAACGCGCTCAAGTTCTACGCGTCGGTGCGTCTCGACATCCGCCGCACCGGTTCGATCAAGAAGGGCGAGGAAGTGATCGGCTCGGAGACCAAGGTCAAGGTCGTCAAGAACAAGGTCGCACCGCCGTTCAAGGTTGCGCAGTTCGACATCCTGTATGGCGAAGGCATCTCGCGCGAAGGCGAAGTCGTCGACCTGGGCGCCGAGCTCAACATCGTCGAGAAGTCGGGGAGCTGGTACAGCTACAACGGCGACCGCATCGGCCAGGGCAAGGACAACGCGCGCGAGTTTCTTCGCAACCATCCTGAAATGGCGCTCGAGATCGAGAACAAGATCCGCGAAGCCAAGGGCGTCGTGACGCGCGGTGCGGTGGCCGAGGTTACTGCCTGACCTGATTCGTATCGATCCTCGGCGCGATGATGCAACCGTCGCGCGGCGCAGGAAAAAGCCTGATGGCGCGCGCAGTCGGGCTGCTGGCGCGGCGCGAGCACAGCCGCGTCGAGCTCGCGCGCAAGCTGCAGCGTTATCTCGAGCCCGACGACGATGCGAGCGAGATCGATCGCGTGCTCGACCGCTTGCAGGCGCAGAACCTGCTGTCGGATGCGCGTTTCGCCCAGGCGCTCGTCACTCAACGCGCGGCGCGCTACGGCGACTTGCGGATGCGCCGCGATCTGCGTGATCGGGGCGTAGAGTCGATCGAGGCCGATGCGGCGATGGAGAAATTGCGCGGCACCGAAATCGCCCGGGCCCAAGCGGTGTGGGCCAAGCGTTTCGACGCGCTGCCGGCCAACGCGGACGAGCGGGGCCGGCAAGGGCGCTACCTGCAGACGCGCGGATTTTCCATGCATGCAATCACCCAGGTACTCGCGGGCAAGGCGGGGGCCGAGTGAGGACGCGCGCCCTCATCGTGCTGCTTGCGCCCTGACTCATGGACCGCTTGCCTGAGAGCGTACCGCGCAAAGAAGTCGCTCCTCGCATGTGATAAATTCATAGGCTTCGCATCGTCGTCAACAGCATCGGCGACGTTCCCGTTGATTCGAGCGGCGCGTTCCTGAAGGCTCGCCGCAACGCGCATTTCATTCGCAGTCCTCATGACTAGCCGACGCCTGGTTCACACGCGAAATATCCGCGCCGACGTCTATGTGCGCGACGACGGACTGTGGGATATCGAAGCCGAACTGATCGACACCAAGGCGCGCGACTTTCAGCTTGCGACCGGCATGCGCGCGGCCGGCGAGCCGATTCATCACATGCAGCTGACGGTCACCATCGATACGCGCATGAACGTGATCGATGCCCGGGCCGAAATGCTGAACGTCCCATATGGGGACCATTGCCAGGCGATCGAACCCGACTACCGGCAACTGATCGGTCTGAACCTGCTGGCCCATTTTCGGCGTGACGTGCGCCAGCGCCTGGGCGGCACGGACGGATGCACACACGTCACCGAACTGACCGACGTGTTGCCCACGGCCGCGGTGCAAGCCTTCGCGGGAGAAGTTTTTCGCACGCGCGAGGCGTCGCAGGACGCGGCGCCGGGCGAATCTGCGCCCGCTACGGAGCAGAAGCCCTGGCAGCTCGACAAGTGTCACGCGTTGCGAAGCGATGGTCCCGCGGTCGCCGAGTTCTATCCGCGCTGGTACCGATCCGCGCCCGAATCGATCGCCGGCAGCGAGCACGAGACTTCACAGAATCAATAGCCACGAAGACGATATATGAAAATTCATGAATACCAGGGCAAGGACATCCTGAAGAAATTCGGGATCGCCGTGCCGCGCAGCATCCCCGCCTTCTCGGTCGATGAAGCGGTCGATGCCGCCAACAAGCTCGGCGGCAAGGTGTGGGTCGTCAAAGCGCAGATCCACGCCGGCGGCCGCGGCAAGGGCGGCGGCGTCAAGGTCGCCAAGTCGATCGAAGAGGTGCGCGAGAAGGCACAGCAGATCCTCGGCATGCAGCTCGTCACGCACCAAACCTCGCCCGAGGGGCAAAAGGTGCGACGCCTGTTGATTGAAGAGGGCGCCGACATCAGGAAGGAGTTGTACGTTGCGATGGTCACTGACCGCGCCACGCAGCGCGTCACGTTGATGGCGTCCTCCGAAGGCGGCATGGACATCGAGGAAGTCGCCGCGAGCGCACCCGAGAAAATCCACAGGGTCGTGATCGACCCCGAGACCGGCCTCACCGACGCGGATGCCGACGACATCGCGAAGAAGATCGGCGTGCCCGACGCATCGGTACCGCAGGCGCGCACGATCTTCCAGGGGCTTTATAAGGCCTATTGGGACACCGATGCGTCGCTTGCCGAAATCAATCCGCTGATCCTGACCGGCGACGGCAAGGTGGTGGCGCTAGACGCCAAGCTCAACTTCGATGCGAACGCGCTCTACCGCCACCCCGACATCGTCGCGTTGCGCGACCTCGACGAAGAGGATCCGGCCGAGATCGAGGCGTCGAAGTTCGACCTCGCCTACATCTCTCTCGATGGCGACATCGGTTGCCTGGTCAATGGCGCGGGCCTCGCGATGGCGACGATGGACACCATCAAGCTGTTCGGCGGCGAACCCGCCAATTTCCTCGACGTGGGCGGCGGCGCCACCACCGAGAAGGTCACCGAAGCCTTCAAGATCATGCTCAGGAACCCGGGGCTGAAGGCGATCCTCGTCAACATCTTCGGCGGCATCATGAAGTGCGACACCATCGCCGAAGGCGTGATCGCGGCATCGAAAGCCACGCAGCTCAAGGTGCCGCTGGTGGTCCGCATGAAAGGCACCAACGAAGAGATCGGCAAGAAGATGCTGGCCGATTCGGGACTGCCGATCATCACGGCCAACAACATGACGGAAGCCGGCGAGAAGGTGGTCGCCGCCGCGCGCGGCGCGTAGCCTGCGCGAACGCCGGTACAAGGGAAATCAATGAGCATCCTGATCGACAAGAACACCCGCGTGATCACGCAAGGCATCACGGGCAAGACCGGCCAGTTCCACACGCGCATGTGTCGTGACTACGCGAACGGGCGCAACTGCTTCGTGGCCGGCGTCAATCCAAAGAAGGCGGGCGAGGACTTCGAAGGCATCCCGATCTTCGCGTCGGTGGCCGATGCGAAGAAACAGACTGGCGCGAATGCATCGGTGATCTACGTGCCGCCGCCGGGCGCTGCGGCCGCGATCTGGGAAGCGGTCGAGGCCGATCTCGATCTGGTGATCTGCATCACCGAGGGCATCCCGGTGCGCGACATGATCGAAGTGCGCGACCGCATGAAGAAGCAGAACCGCAAGACCATCCTGGTCGGGCCCAACTGCCCAGGCGTGATCACGCCCGACGAAATCAAGATCGGCATCATGCCCGGCCACATCCACATGAAGGGCCGCATCGGCGTGGTGTCGCGCTCGGGCACGCTCACCTATGAAGCGGTGGGCCAGTTGACCGAACTTGGCTTGGGTCAATCGACGGCGGTGGGCATCGGCGGCGATCCGGTCAACGGGCTCAAGCACATCGACGTGATGAAGCTCTTCAACGACGACCCCGAAACCGATGCGGTGGTGATGATCGGCGAGATCGGGGGCTCCGACGAGGAGACCGCGGCCGAGTGGGTCAAGGCCAACATGAAGAAGCCGGTGGTGGGGTTCATCGCGGGAATGACCGCGCCGCCGGGCAAGCGCATGGGTCATGCGGGCGCGATCATCTCGGGCGGCAAGGGCACCGCACAGGAGAAGCTCGAAGTGATGGAAGCCTCGGGCATCAAGGTCACGCGCAATCCGGGCGAGATGGGCAAGTTGTTGAAGGCCGTCCTTTGACATCGGTTCGCCGCCGCTTCGCTTCGCGCCCGTCGGCGCACACTGCTACCCGCACTGCCACGGGCACTGCTACGTATTCCGCGCGGTGATCGACGATCTCGGCAACGCGGCGTTCTGGATCGCGATCGCCAAGATCGTCTGGGTCAACATCCTCTTGTCCGGCGACAACGCGGTCGTGATCGCGCTGGCCGCGCGCAAACTCTCCGGGGCGCGGCAGAAGCAGGCGATCATCCTCGGCAGCCTGGCGGCGATCGTGTTGCGCATCGTCCTGATCTTCTTTGCGGTCGCGCTGCTCACGCTGCCGTATCTCAAGCTGATCGGTGCGGCGCTGCTGGTCTGGATCGGCGTCCAGCTTCTGAAAGGCGACGACGAGAACAAGACGATCGACCCTGCGCACGATCTGCTGGCTGCGATCCGGACCATCCTCGTCGCCGACCTGGTGATGAGCGTGGACAACGTGCTGGCGATTGCGGCCGTCGCGGAAACGGCGCCAGAGAATTCGCGCCTCTTCGTGTTGG
>JBBSGB010000096.1:0-4236 GCA_038254545.1 Burkholderiales bacterium
CAGCGCGGATTGCGCGACGGCATGCGGCCGCTGCGCGTGTCCGGCGCGATGAAGGTCGTCACCGGTGTGACGACGGTCGAAGAAGTGCTCAAGGCCACGCCGACGATCGACGCGTAGGTCTTCCTTCATGAGCACTTCAGCGCATGGGCTCGAACGCTTCATCGATGCGCAGGAATCAGTCTATGAGACTGTCCGCGCCGAACTCGCCGCCGGCAAGAAACGAAGCCACTGGATGTGGTTCATCTTCCCGCAACTCAAAGGACTGGGCCGAAGCGACACGGCGCGTTTTTTCGGCATCGACGGTCGGGACGAAGCAGTCGCCTATTGGCGCCATCCCGTGCTGGGAGCCCGGCTGAAGGCGTGTACGCAACTCGTCGCCAGGCACGAAGAGAAAACAGCGTTCGAAATATTGGGTTCGCCCGACGACGTCAAGCTCAAGTCCTGCATGACGCTATTTGCGGTGGTAGCCCCGGGCGAATCGGTCTTCAGCGAGGTGCTTCAACGCTATTTCGAAGGCGAGCGCGATGTAGCCACGCTCGACTTGCTCGGGTAGGGGTGAACCCTCTGCGATTGCGCTAGCTGCGCGCAGCGGCCTTGTTCTTGTCCCTCAACTTCGCGATGAGCCCGTCGATGCCGATGCTGTCAATCTCATGCGAAAAGCTGCCACGATAATTTTCAACCAGCCATACCCCTCCGACGTTCATGTCGTAGATTCTCCAGCTCGAGCCGGCGTTCGCGAGGCGAAAATCGAGTTGGACGGGGTCGCCCTGGCCTCGGATTTCGGTTCTCACCACAACGTCCTTCTCAGCTGCCGCGCCACGCATGGGCTTGAGCTCGACGGTCCGGTCTCTCGCTTTAGCGAGGGCACCCGAGTAGACGCGAACGAGCAGAGTCTTGAACTCGTCCTGCAGGCTTTTCTGCTGCGCGGGGCTTGCCTGGCTCCAATGCGGGCCCATCGCCGAAGCGGTCATTCGCTCGAAGTCGAAGAACGGGAGAATTTTTGCATTGACCAGCGCGACGATCTTGTCGACGTCGCCGGCTTGAATCGACGGGTCGGCTTTGACCGAATCGAGTACGTCGGTCGAGACGCGTTTGACCAGCATGTCCGGTGCCTCGGCCTGTGCTGAAGCCGTCGACGCGCCGAATGACGCCAAGAGCATTGCAGCTAGAAAAACGAGTCTCTTTAAATTCATGGTCCGCTCTGATCTAGCAACACACGTGAAAAATGAAAGGCGACCGAAGCCGCCTTTCGTCTGGGTTACAGCGCGTCGAGCGCGCGATGACCGATCAGCCGCGTTCGACGTGACCGTTGACGATGCGCACGCGCTCGCCGATGCCGAACGGGAATGGGTTGACCTGCGTGAAGGTGCGGGTCGATCCGTCTTCGAGTCGCACCACCATCTGGTGCTCGACTTCGGAGCGGACGTTCTTCTCGATCGCGTTGCCGGCGAAAGCGCCACCAACTGCACCCGCGACCGTCGCGAGCGCCTTGCCGCGTCCGGCACCGATCTGGTTGCCGAGCAAGCCGCCGACCACCGCACCGCCGACACCGCCGACACCGGTACCCTGGCCCTTGACCTTGATCTCGTGGATCGAATCGACCACACCGCAGTCGCGGCACACGTCGGCTCGCGCGATCGGAGCCGGGTTGTCGTACACGGGTGCGCTCGGCGCGCTGTACGACGGTGCGGTCGGGCGATGATAGGTGGACGTCGACGACGCAACGTGGGGCGCGGGTTGAGCGACCTTGGGGGCCGCTTGTTGTTGAGCCGCAGCTTGTTGTGGTTGGGTGCGTTCGGTCTGCGCCGTCACGGGCGCGTCGTACGGCGAGGTGGTGGCGTTGGAGTGGTTCATCACAAGCGCACCGATGCCGACCACGGACAGCAGAATGACGGCCCCCGCCGCAGTGGCCACCAGCGGATGCAGCTTGGGTCGTTGTGGGGATGAATTGTTCGGTGATTCCATATTTCCTCCTGACAGAAACAACGCAGTGGCAACGATGCACGGCGATGCGAAGTTCGCCTATCGGAGTGCCGCTGAAATGCGGCGCTGGTGTTGCGTCGTCAAAATGCGGCGCTGATGTGCGTCGTCAAAATGCGGCGCTGGTGTTGCGTCGTTGCTGCTTGTTAGAACGCGCGAGACGGCAAAGTGCCGACAAGGAACGGCAGGCCGTGCGTTTCAGATGTAACGAGGTGTGTCCCTCGTGGAGGGATTATTTCGACAACAACCGCATTCCGCGCTCGAGCCCTTCGATGGTGATGGGCACCATGCGATGACGCATGAGCTGATTGATCACCGAGATCGATTGCCGGTATTGCCACAGCGCTTCGGGTTCCGGGTTGAGCCACACGAACTTCGAGAACGTCTCGGTCAAACGCTGCAGCCATAGAGCGCCGGCTTCGTCGTTGTTGTATTCGACGCTGCCACCTGGCTGAAGAATTTCGTAGGGGCTCATGGTCGCGTCGCCCACGAAGATCAGCTTCGTGTCGGGCGTGTACTTGTGCAGCACTTCCCAGGTCGGGGTGCGCTCGGCGTGACGACGGCGGTTGCTCTTCCACAGGTAGTCGTACACGCAGTTGTGGAAGTAGAAGAAGTCCATATGCTTGAACTCGGCTTTCGCTGC
The DNA here is from genome assembly GCA_038254545.1 of Burkholderiales bacterium. GTDB lineage: Bacteria > Pseudomonadota > Gammaproteobacteria > Burkholderiales > Burkholderiaceae_D > CAHJXF01. Next base: position 2,624 of record JBBSGB010000096.1, read on the forward strand.
CGAGAACAATTCCTCGGTGCGCGCGATGTGATCGTCCATCGTGCCGCCCACGTCGAGCAACATCAGCACTTTCACCTTGTTCCTGCGCTCGGGGACCATCTTGATGTCGAGCCAGCCGGCGTTCTTCGCGGTCGAACCGATCGTGTCGGGCAGGTCGAGTTCGAGGTCCGCGCCTTCGCGCGCGAACTTGCGCAGCCTGCGCAGCGCGATCTTGATGTTGCGCGTGCCCAGTTCGACCTGATCGTCGTAGTCGCGATAGGCGCGCGACTCCCATACCTTGACCGCCGTCCGATTGCCGCCGGAAGGTCCGCCGATGCGGATGCCTTCCGGGTTGTAGCCTCCGTGACCGAACGGTGAGGTGCCGCCCGTGCCTATCCACTTGCTGCCGCCTTCGTGGCGTCCCTTCTGCTCGTCGAGGATGTCCTTCAGGCGCTTCATCAGCGCGTCCCAACCGCCGATGGCCTCGACCTGCGCCTTCTCCTCGGGCGTGAGCGTGCGCTCGAGCTTCTTGATCAACCAGTCGAGCGGCAGCTCGCGTTGCAGGTCGACCTTGGCAGCATGCCCGTTGAAGTAGGCGCCGAAGGCCTGGTCGAACTTGTCGTAGTGCTGCTCGTCCTTGACCAGCGCGGTGCGCGAGAAGAAATAGAAGTCGTCGATCGACGGCTCGATCACGTCCTTCTTCAAGCCCTCGAGCAGGACCAGGTATTCCTTGATCGAGACCGGGATCTTGGCGGACTTGAGAGCGAAGAAGAAGTCGATCAGCATGATCAAGTGGACGCCGTGGCTCGGGCCGCGATTGAGCGGCGATCTGGATGCGGCAAGCGGTTGTCGGCTACACGCGGCAGGTCGTCGGCGATCTCGAACCACGGCAAGCGGTCGTCGCAGCAGATGTGGATCTTCGGGTGTATCGATGCGGCGTCGTCGATCGTGCCGTGATGAATCGACACGTAGTCCCAGGCTTGCCGATCGATCGCGCGCGTGAGCATGATGGTTCCGCACGCGTCGCAGAACAGGCGCTCGAATCGTTCCGACGAGCGGATGACTTTCGGCGTGCCTTTCAGAAACGCGAAGTCCGGCCTGGGCGTATTGACCCAGGCAATCGCAGGCGCCCCGGTGGTGCGGCGACAGATGCTGCAATGGCAGTAGCCTGCGTTGAACACGCCCACGAAGCGATAGCGCACGGCGCCGCAAAAGCAGCCGCCTTCGTAGGCGCCTTCGTCCATCACACGCCGCTCCTGTCGAGCCTGAATTGCAGATGCCGTTTCACCGCAGGCCATTCGGATTCGATGATCGAGAAGACGACGGTGTCGCGATACGAGCCGTCGGATGCGATCTGATGATTGCGCATTACGCCATCCTGTTTGGCGCCGAGGCTTTCGATTGCCGTGCGGCTCTGATGGTTCAACCAGTGCGTGTCGAAAACCACCGCGATGCAACGCAGTTTCTCGAACTCATGCGTGAGCAGCATCAGCTTGCATTCGGTGTTCAGTGCGGTGCGCTGAACGCGCTTCGCATACCAGGTCGATCCGATTTCGACACGTCGATGCTTGGCGTCGATGTTCATGTAAGTCGTCATGCCGACTGCGCGACGCGTGACCGGGTCGATCACCGCG
>JBBSGB010000097.1:0-4227 GCA_038254545.1 Burkholderiales bacterium
CAGGTCGGACGCATCGATGTGCTGATCAACAACGCCGGCATCACGCATGCGGCCGAATTCCTGGACCTGGCCGAAGCGGACTTCGATCGCGTGCTGGCGGTCAATCTCAAGTCGTGTTTTCTGGTGGGGCAGGCGATTGCGAAACACATGGTTGCGCGGAGCGCGGACCCGGGCGCCGATGCCGATGACGCGCGCGAGACCGGCTGCATCATCAACATGTCGAGCGTCAATGCCATCCTCGCGATTCCAAATCAGGTCCCTTACGTGGTCAGCAAGGGCGGCATCGCGCAATTGACCAAGGTGATGGCCTTGTCGCTCGCGCCCTACGGCATTCGCGTCAACGCGATCGGCCCCGGCACGATCGCGACCGAGCTCGCGAAGAACGCGGTCCTGTCCGACGACGCCGCGCGACATCGCGTGCTTTCGCGCACACCATTGCGACGCCTCGGAGAACCCGAAGAAGTCGCGGGGATCGCGGCATTTCTCGCGAGCGCCGACGCGTCGTATCTGACCGGGCAGACCATCTACCCGGATGGCGGCCGGCTCGCGCTCAATTACACTGTGGACGTCGCCGGCGAATGAACGCGCCGAGTGCCACGCGACGTCGCCTCGTGCTTGGCGCCGCCGCTTTTGATGCAACCCGTGCTGCCGACGCTCGCGCATGCACAACGGCACGAACACCTTCCCACCTCCCCATGATGCTCGACCGTACGACCACCGCATCGACGAGCGTTTCCGGATCCGCGCGCCTCTGGACCTACGCCACACCCGACAACGGCAAGACCCCGATCGTGTTCCTGCATGCGAGTGTGTGCGACTCGCGCATGTGGCATCACGAGATCGCGACCCTCGGCCCGACGCGTCGTATCGCAGCCTTCGATCGTCGCGGTTTCGGCGAGACGAAAGCGGTGCACGAGGCGTTCGCGAACGTCGACGACACGATCGCGGTGATGGACGCGCTGAAGATCCATCGCGCGCTGCTGGTTGGCTGCTCGAACGGTGGCCGCGTCGCACTCGACACGTACTTCGCGCATCCCGATCGCGTCGCGGGGCTCGTGCTCGTTTGCGGCGCGATCGGCGGCACGCCCGAAGAAGAGACCGAGTGGGTGACCAATCCGCGAATGCGCGCGATGTACGCGCGCTACCTGGAAGCCGAGAAGGCGAAGGACCGATCGACGCTCGCGAAGATCGCGGCTCACGTCTGGCTCGATGGGCCGCTCGAACCCGAGGGCCGCGTAGGCGGCGCGGTGCGCGCACTGTTCATGGACATGTACGCGAAGGTCTTCGTCGGCTCGCAGGACGAGGACAAGGGCTTCGTCTCCGGGACCGCCTACGCGAATCTTTCCAACGTGAAAGTGCCCACCCTCGTCGTGTGGGGACCGCTCGACGTGCCCGACGTGACGCGGACGATGAGGCACGCGGCGGCGGAGATCCCCGGCGCGCAATCGCTCGAGGTGCCCGGCACAGCGCATCTGCCGAACCTCGAGCGACCCGACTTGCTCACGCCGCGCCTCACGCGTCTGGTCGAGTCGCTGGACTGAAATGACGGACGACCGCGCGCACGTCCACGCGCACGATCACGAGCACGCACATTCGCATTCGCACGCGCTGCCGCCCGATGCGAGCGCCTCGACGATGCGCATGTTCGCGATCGGTGTCGCGATCAACCTGTTGTTCGTCCTGGTCGAAGCGGGCTTCGGCTATCGGGCCGATTCGCTCGCGTTGCTCGCCGACGCGGGCCACAACTTCGGCGACGTGATCGGGCTCGCGCTGGCCTGGGGCGCAGCGGCGCTCGCATCGCGGCGACCGTCGCAGCGTTTCACTTACGGCCTGGGCGCTTCCACCATCCTCGCGGCGCTGTTCAACGCGATGCTGCTATTGATCGCCGTGGGTGGCATCGTGTATGCGGCGGTCGAGCGCTTCCAGACGCCCGCGCACGTCGACGACACGCTCGTGATCGCGGTCGCGGCGGCCGGCATCGTCGTCAACGGGGCGACCGCGTTGCTGTTTCTCTCGAGCCGCAAGGAAGACCTGAATGCGCGCGGCGCTTATCTGCACATGCTCGCCGATGCGGCCGTGTCGGCCGGCGTGGTCGGCGCAGGCATCGTGATTCACTACACCGCGCTCGCGTGGATCGATCCGGCGATCGGCATCGTGATCGCGCTGGTGATCCTCGCCGGCACCTGGGGCCTGTTGCGCGACTCGATGCGACTCGCGCTCGCTGCAGTGCCCGCCGATGTCGATCCCGACGCCGTGCGTATCTACTTGTGCGAACTCGACGGCGTGGAGGCCGTTCACGATCTTCACATCTGGGCGATGAGCACGACCGAGAACGCCTTGACCGCGCATCTGGTCATGCCGGGCGGACACCCCGGCGATGCGTTTCTCGCCGACGTCGCGCACACCATCGAGCATCGTCATCGCGTCGGTCACGTGACCTTGCAGATCGAGACCGCCGACAGCGCGATGTCGTGCAAGCTGGAAGCGCATCACGCGATGTGAGCTAGAGAAGCACCATCGTCGCCAGTCCCAGAAAGATAAAGAAACCCAGGGTATCCGTCGCGAAGGTCAACAGCACCGACGAGCCGATCGCCGGATCCTTGCCGAAGCGCGCGCGCGTAAGCGGCACGATCATCCCGAGGGTCGCGCCGACCAGCATGTTGGCGACCATCGCGGCGGCCATCACCGGCCAGATCGCGATGCGCCCCGACATCGCGAACGCGAAGCCTCCAGCGATCACCCCGCCGCCCAGGCCGATCAATACCGCGACGGACAACTCCTTGATCACCAGTTGCCGTACGTTCGACGCGCCGATACGCCCGAGCGCGAGCGCGCGAATGATCAGCGTCATCGTCTGGTTGCCCGAGTTGCCGCCTATGCCCGCGATGATCGACATCAGGAACGCGAGGATCACGATGCGGCCGACGGTCGCTTCGAAGCGCGACGCGACGAAGGCGGCTACTGACGCGGTCACGAGATTGAGCAGCAGCCACGGCGCGCGGTTCCTGATCGAGTCCTTGATCGGCGCGAAGATGTCTTCTTCCTCGCGCAAGCCGGCAGCCGAAAGCTGCGCCTCTTCGGACTCTTCGCGGATCACGTCGACGACCTCGTTGACGGTGAGCCGCCCGACCAGGCGCCCGAGCTGATCGACCACCGGCGCGGACACCAGGTCGTAGCGCTCGAACGCCTGCGCCGCATCGCCGGCGTCGTCCTCGGGCTGCAGGGTCAACAGGTCGGTGCGCATCACCTTGACGACTTCGGTGTCCGGCTCGTTGATCAGCAAGCGGTCCAGTGGCAGCGAGCCGATCAGCTTGTTGTCGCCATCGACGATGAAGACCTGATCGGATTGATCGGGCAATTCATCGAAGCGTCGCAGGTAGCGCAGCACCACCTCGAGCGTCACGTCATCGCGGATCGTGACCATCTCGAAATCCATGCGCGCGCCGACCGAGTCCTCGGGAAAGCTCATCGCCGCGCGCACCTGCTCGCGCTCTTCGGGCGTGAGCTCGCTCGACAGCAGATCGAAGACCCGCGGCGGCAGGTCGGGCGCGAGATCGGCGAGTTCGTCGGCGTCGAGTTCCTCGACGGCTGCGACGAGCTCGTCGGTGGTCATCGAGGCGACCAGCGACTCGCGCACGCCTTCGGACAATTCGAGCAGCACGTCGCCCGAGTCGACCTGGCTCTCTTCGGACTTGATGTGCTCCCAGACCGCGAGCCGGTCCTCGTTCGACAAGGCCTCGAGGATGTAGGCGACGTCGGCCGGGTGGAGGCGATCGAGCTCGCGCTCGAGCTCGACCTCGTGCTGGCGATGCGTCAGCGCTTCGACCAGCCGATGCTTCTCGGCGCGCTCGCCATAGTCCTGATTGCGCGTGACCGCTTCAACCCTTCGCGCACGGCGCAGCAAGGCCTCGACCCGTTCGAACGCGCGCTGCGCGTCGTCGGGATCGCGCGGCGTGGCTACTCGCGAAGGAGGATTCACACGGTCGGTCATGGCCGGCATTGTAAGGATGCCGGGCGGCCGGGCGGCGTCTTGATTTGAATTCCGGCAGCGGTCGCAAGCCGATGTGGCGACTGACAGCTACCGGCTGCGGATTCAACCGATCGATGCAACGGACTGGCTGAACACCTCAGCAGGGGTTTGGAAGTCGAGGGTCTTCCTCGGCCTCTCGTTCAATTTTCTCGCCACCGCATTGAGCTTGGCTTGTGAGTAGTTCGAGATGTCAATGC
>JBBSGB010000098.1:0-4138 GCA_038254545.1 Burkholderiales bacterium
CGCACGCTCGAACTCGGTTCGTATCACGCGATCGTCGCTTGCGTGGCGTCGGGAACCGGGATCGCGGTCATGCCCGAGTCGGTGCTCGAGACGGTGCACAGTGCGGAAGTCGCGCGGCATCGATTGCCCAAGGTAATCGGCGAGATCGTGACGCCGATGGTGTGGCGAGCCGGAGAGGAAACGCAGGCGGCCGCCGCACTGCGCGCGTTGGCTCGAGCGATGACGCGGGGGCGCGACAACGATCAGCCGCGCAGTAGACGCCGCGCCTTGGTGTAGCGGCCGATATCGGCCAGCGCGAAGTCGTCTAGCCGATCGCCGGCAACGCGGCGCGCGAGTCGTGCCGCGCAAGTCGCGTCAACAAATGCTCGACTTCGTCGCGCGCGATCGCCGACATCGCCGATGCGGGCTTGCGTTGCGCGTCCGACGCGAGCAGGCCGCGACGCATCAGCACGTACTTTCGTACCGCCAGGCCGACACCCGGCTGCTGTTCGTAACGCAGCAGCGGGAGGTGCGCATCGAACAGGTCGTGCGCTTCCTCGCGCTTGCCCTCGGCCGACAGCCGAACGAGGTCGCACAACATGTCGGGAAAGCAGTAGCCGGTGTTCGCGCCGTCGGCGCCGCGCTCCATCTCGTAGTCGAGGAAGAGGCCGTTGTTCCCGGTGAGGATCGCGATGTGCCGCATCGATTGACCGCCCTTCCTGTCGCGCTCGAAGCCGCGCAGCGTCGTGATCTTCTCGAGGCCAGGCCAGTCCTCGTGCTTGAGCATCACGCAGCTCGCGTTCTCCATCACGATGCGGCAGATCACGGCGGGCGTCATCTGGACCGAGAAGGTCAGCGGGTAATCCTGGATCACGAACGGCACGTCGCTGCCGATCGCTTCCACCGCCTGCCGGTAGTAGCCGGCGATCTGATCGTCGGTGCGCAGCGTGCTGGGCGGCGCGATCATCACGCCCGCCGCACCCGCGTCCATCACGTCGCGGGTCAGCGCGCGCATTGCGGCGAAGCCCGGCGCGGACACGCCCACGATCACCGGCAGCGCAGGGGCGCGCGCGATGAACTGCCGCGCGACCCCAACCGCTTCGGCGTGTTCGAGCTTGGGCGCTTCGCCGAGCTGGCCGAGCACCGTGATGCCGGTGGAGCCGCACGACAGGTAGAAATCGATCAGGCGATCGATCGACGCGGTGTCGATGGAGCCATCGTCAAAGAAGGGTGTGGGCGCGATCGGATAGACGCCCCTCGTGTCAGCGCTCAGGCGCATGCGTCACCTTGATGGTTCGATCGATTCATAAAAGGCGCGCCGCTTGCCCTTGTGCAGCGAGCAGCGTAACCGCCTGCTTGTCGAAGGAAACGAAGGTTTCCCCGCCCAGCCAGTTTCCCTCATAGGCAATGACGCCATCGGCGAAGTCCCCGCCCGACTCGAGTACCGACAGGCCCGCCTCGGCTGCGGGCCTGTTCATTTCCACGTTTGCAGCCGCAAGTAGTGCGCGGATAGCCGTGGCTGCGTCGGAGGACGGGAAGCCATAGACCTTGCGGAGCACCCACACAAACTCGCACAGGCACGGCAGCGCGACCGCGATCAACTCGGCATCGGTCAAGACCTTGGCGGCGACGCGCGATTGCGCGGGGTCGTCGCGCACGACAGCGCGAATCAGGACGCTGGTATCGACGACGACCTTCATTTCCTGCCGGCCCAACCCAGCGCCGCCGCCTCGTTGATTTCTTCTATGGTCGCGACCTTGCCGGTGCGGCCTGCGAGCAAGCCGATGAAGCGGTCTATCGTTTCGGTTGACCGGGCCGCCTTGATCAAGCCCCGGCCGTCCGGCAGCAAATCCAGTTCGATCTTTTCGCCCGGCTTGATGCCCAGGTGCTGCAGCACGTCTTTTCTGAACGTCACCTGCCCCCGTTCGGTCACCGTCAAAATGGTCATGGCATTCTCCGGGGCGCTTCAGCAATTCGCATGGTAATGCAATTCGGCATTATTGACATTCGACCTCGAAACCAAGGGGTGTCTCAGGTTGGATGCCGGCGATGGTGGAAGGCCGGGTGTCAAAATCGTAGTTGTACAAACTCGCTTGCCTCGGAGATTCGCGGCGAACGAACCTCGATAGGACCGGGGTGCTCGCGCAACCGCTGACTCGCTGAGGTGCTACTTGGTGGAGAGTTCACGCCCGTCTGACTCGGAGGCAATGCGACCTTCCCTAACCACAGGCCGCGGTCTGCGGAGGAGTCCTCTCACGCGCCGTGAACGTAGGCGACTGGCTCTTTCACTATTGCTTTCCCTGCTGAGTCATGCGCTGCTGCTGAACCTGGACTTCGGGGGGCAGGAACTCGGGTTTCCGCGCTTCGGACTTCCCTGGCAAGATCGACGAATCGAAGTGCCTGAGTTGCGCGTGGTGCTCGTTCCTCCGCGGGTCCAGGCGTCCGAGCCGGCGACCCGGTCGGTCGCGAAACCGTTGCGGTCGGCACCGATCAAGCCGCCTCCTGCCCCTGGGCCCGTCGACCGGCCATCCGTGTCCTCGACGCAAGCTCGGCGACTGCCGGCAGACGCGGTCGGAGCGAAGGGTGATCAGACGGCAAAGGCCTTTCCACACCGGGACCTCACGGCCAGTCCTGCCGATGCGAAAGCGACATCGCGCGTCAATGCGCCCAGCGACGCGGCGCCCGCCCCAATGCCCGGGCGCACCGTGATCGCCGTCGAGAGATCCGATGAGGCAGCGTTGGTCGTGCCTCCCAGTCCACCGGAGCCATCGCCCGCCTTCGCAGCAACGCTCGGCGCCTCGAGGCCGGAGCAGTTGGAAGAGACGCGGGTCGAGGCTATGCGGCTGGAGGTGGGACAACAGGAAGCCGCGCAGAAGGCCGCTCGACGAGAAGCAGCGCAGCAGGAGGCCGCGCGTCAGGAGGCCGCGCAAGTCGAGGCCGCGCGGTTGGAGGAGGCCGAACGACAGGAGGCCCTGCGACTACGGGCTGCGAAAGAGGAGCGTCGGGAAGCGACGCAGGAAGCGGCAGCCCGGCGAGAGGTGGCGCAGCAGGAGGCTGCTCGGCAGGAAGCGGCGCAAGTCGAGGCCGCGCGGCAGGCGGCAGCCCGGCGAGAAGTGGCGCAGACAGAAGCCGCGCGTCAGGAAGCCGCGCGGATTAAGGCCACGCAGTTGGAAGCCGAACGACAGGAAGCCGCGCGGGTTGAGGCCACGCAGTTGGAAGCCGAACGCCAGGAAGCCGCGCAGCAGGCGGCCCGGCGAGAAGCGGCGCAGCAGGAGGTCGCGCGTCAGGAAGCGGTGCGGGTCGAGGCCGCGCGGCTGGAGGCCGAACGACAGGAGGCCGCGCGCTTGCAGGCCGCGAAAGCGGAGGAAGAACATCGGGAAGCGGTGCGTCGGGCGGCGGGACGCCAGATGGATGCGGAAGCTGCGCAACGTGCAGCGGCCTCGACTGCAACGCGCCAGCCTGACAGGCGTCCCTATTCATTGAGCAGCGCACGCCGAGGACGGTTGTTCGGACGCGCCGACCCCAATACCGAACTCGTCCTGTACGCGGAAGCGATGGCCCGCAAGATCCAATTCAACACGCCATACGACGTGGTCCGCGAATTGGCGAAGTACCCTCACATCGATCCCATGGTGACGATGGCCATTCGAAGCGACGGATCCGTCGAGTCCGTGACCATCGTTCTCTCCAGTGGTTCGCCCGAAATCGATGAAGCGATACGCCGCCTCGTGCAAAGCCATGAGCACTACCAGCCGTTCCCGCCGGGACTGGCCCGCGACTTCGACGTGATCGAAATCCGACGAACCTGGACCTTCGACGGGGCGATCCGACTGTACTGATGGACGGCGCAGCAGTGCTTATCGGCTGTCAGCCATGTGGCGCTTGAAACGTGGCAGGGCCATTCATTCGAGCCGGTCAACGTCCGCTGTTGTCACTTCTTTTGACGGCACGACTGCCGACTAGGGTCGAAAGCAGATCGTCGGCTATCGGCCATGACCAGTCGCTCGCGAACGACGGACTTCGAGCACCCTTGCTTGCTCTACGCCGACGCGAACTGAGCGCTTACAAGGCTGAACTGCTTCGAAATCGCGGAGCAGACGCAGGTCTGACCACCATCGCCCGAGCACTCGGTGCTGTCGGGCGATGATCGGGCATAGCG
>JBBSGB010000099.1:0-3372 GCA_038254545.1 Burkholderiales bacterium
CACGGCCTGGGTCCGGCGCTCCTCCAGCGGCGCATCGTCGAGATAGGCGTAAGGCCGGGCCGACAGCACTTCGAGGGCAAGCGGCGAAGGCTCGGTGAGATCGCGCGTGACGACGCGGATGACGCCGGATTCGAGCCGGGCGAGCAGCCGTTCCAGACCGGTGATGTCCATCGCCTCGCCGAGGCAATCGGCGATGGTCTGGCGGATCAAGGGATGGTCGGGAATCTCACGCTCGCCGACCAGGTTTTCGGCGCAAGTGAGCTGGTCGGGAAAGACCGCGGCGATCAAGTCTTCGGCACCCATGCGGGCGAGCTGCGGCGGCACTTTTCGGCCGCCGCGGAAACGCGGCAGCGCGAGCGAGACGCCGGCCACCCAGCGCCAGCGGGTGATGAACATCGGCGCGTCGAGCAGCGCCTGGATCAGTAGCGGCCTGATGCTCGCCGAATGCAGGTAGCGCTGCACCTCGTCGAGATCGAAGCTGTGCGCCGTGGTGAGCGACAGCGCGATGTTGTCCTCGGTCGCAACAGCCTGCAGCTCGAAATTGAATTTGCGGCAGAAACGCTTGCGCAGCGCCAGCCCCCAGGCGCGGTTGATCCGGCTGCCATAGGGCGAATGGATGACGAGCTGCATGCCGCCGACCTCGTCGAAGAAGCGCTCGAAGACGATCGCGTCCTGGGTCGGAAGGCAGCCGAGCGCCGCATGAGCCGAGGCGAGATATTCGACGAGCTGCTGCGCCGCGGGCTCGGTGATGCCGACCTCCGCCAGCAACCAGCGCAAGGCGCTTTCCCCGGCCGGATCGCGGGTCAAGCCGGCGTCGATCGTCGCCCGCAGGCGCGACACCGAGTGCGATAGTTCGTCGCCGCGGCCCGGCGCCTCGCCGAGCCAGAACGGAATGGTCGGCGCCATGCCGTGGGCGTCCTCGACACGGACGACGCCGCGCTCGACGCGCAGGATGCGATAGGCGGCGTTGCCGAGCTGGAAGACGTCGCCGGCCATGCTCTCGACCGCGAAATCCTCGTTGACGGTGCCGATAAGGTGGTTTTCAGGCTCGAGGAGCACCTGGTAGTCGGCATTGTCCGGAATCGTGCCGCCGGAGGTGAGCGAGGTCAGCCGCGCGCCGCGCCGGCCGCGCAGCACATGGTTCACGGCGTCGTGGTGGATCAGCGCTCCGCGGCGGCCGCGACGCGTGCTGAAGCCTTCCGCCAGCATGCCTACCACGGCGGCGAAATCCTCGCGCGTCAGCGCGCGATAGGGCCAAGCCCGGCGCAGCAGCGCATAGAGCTCATCCTCGTTCCAGTCGCGCGCGGCGACCTCGGCGACGATCTGCTGGGCGAGCACATCGAGCGGTTGTTCGGGGATCGCCAACCGGTCGAGCTCGCCGCGCCGGACGCTGTCGAGCAGCGCCACACATTCGACGAGCTCGTCGCGGGTGAGCGGGAAGAGGCGCCCCTTGGGCAGGCCATCGATCGCATGCCCGGAACGCCCGACCCGCTGCAGGAAACTCGCGATCGAATGCGGCGAACCGAGCTGGCAAACCAGGTCGACCTCGCCGATATCGATGCCGAGTTCGAGCGAGGCGGTGGTTACCAGCGCCTTCAGCGTACCGCGCTTGAGGCGCTGTTCGGCGTCCAGCCGTTGTTCCTTGGCGAGACTGCCGTGATGCGCCGTCACCTGCGTTTCACCGAGCCGCCGCGAAAGTTGGCGCGTCGCCCGCTCGGCCATGCGGCGCGTGTTCACGAAGATCAGCGTGGTGCGGTGCGCCGCGATGAGCTCGGCCAATCGGTCATAGACTTGCTCCCAGACGTCGCCCGACATCACGGCTTCGAGCGGCGAGGCGGGAACTTCGAGGGCAAGGTCGCGCGTCCGGTGGTGACCGGTGTCGATGACCCGGCATGCGGTGCCCGGTGCGCCATCGCCGGTGCCGACCATGAAACGCGCCACATCGTCGATCGGCTTCTGGGTCGCCGACAGGCCGATGCGCAGCAGGCGACCGCCGCAGAGTGCGGCCAAACGCTCCAGCGAAACCGCCAAATGGGCGCCGCGCTTGTTCGGCGCGAGGGCGTGGATCTCATCGACGATCACGGTCCGCGTGGTAGCGAGCATCGAGCGGCCGGAATCGGAGCCAAGCAAGATGTAGAGCGACTCAGGCGTCGTGACGACGATGTGCGGCGGGCAACGGCGCATGCGTTCGCGCTCGCGCGACGGCGTATCGCCGGTGCGCACAAAGGTGCGGATGTCGACGCCGGGCAAGCCTTGCGCCCGCAACGTCTCGCCGATGCCGGCAAGCGGCGCCTCGAGGTTTTTCCGGATGTCGTTCGACAACGCCTTGAGCGGCGACACGTAGACGATCTGAGTCTCGTTCCTCAGCTCTCCCGCCAGTCCCTGCCGCACCAGCCCATCGATGGCGGCGAGAAAAGCGGCCAGCGTCTTGCCGGATCCCGTGGGGGCCGCGATCAGCACATGCTGGCCCGCGTGGATCGCCGGCCACGCCGCCGCCTGCGCCGCCGTGGGCGCCGCGAAGTTATGATCGAACCAGGCGGCGACCGCCGGATGAAACAGAAAGGCTGGATTCACGGGAAAAGGCCGATGTATCGGGTCACTCGCAGCGATCTTGCGTCGGAGAAATAAGGGGATTATTCGGCAAGAATCAACTCTGCGCGTTGTCTCCGACTAGTCTGCGAGTCAGGCAGATTGTTTGTCTGACATGGACGAGTTGAGATTTAATCGGACATTTGGTGTCATGAGGCCGAAACGAGAGCTGAGTGCGCGGAGCTGGCCGGGTGACTTGGCGTGACCAAGGAATTCTGACGGCACCCCAATCGGACGTCCATGTCCGAAAACCGCGAGACAAGCCGCCACGGATGGAGGATCATGCCAGGATGGATCTCGCCCACGATGCCTGTTATCGCGCGATCTCGACACGCGACGCCCGCTTTGATGGCCAGCTGTTCGTGGGGGTCAAGACGACGGGTATCTATTGTCGGCCGATCTGTCCCGCACGCACGCCCAAGAGCGAGAATGTGATCTTCTATCCTACGGCCGCGGCCGCGCAGGTGGCGGGGTTCCGGCCCTGCCTGCGCTGCCGACCGGAGACCTCGCCTGACCTTGCCGCCTGGCGAGGGACCTCCAACACCGTGTCACGCGCGCTCGCCCTGATCGAGACCGGCGCGCTGGACAGTCACCGCCGCCACGACCCTGGCGGGCAAGATCGTCGCCGCCCATGGCGAGCCCTTACCACCCAAACTCTTGGGAGAGATCGAAGGATTGACCCATGTCTTTCCAAGCCCCGCTGCCCTGGCGGATGCGGACCTGGCCTGCCTCGGCATGCCGCGCGCCCGGGCGGCCTCGCTGTCGTCCCTGGCTGCCGCCGTG
>JBBSGB010000100.1:0-3366 GCA_038254545.1 Burkholderiales bacterium
AGGTCGCGCCCACCAACCAAGGAATGAAGATGACCGACACGCAAGTGGGAACCGGCGCCGAAGCCGTTGCGGGCAAGACCGTGGTGGTGCACTACACCGGCTGGCTGTTCGATGCCACCGCGACCGACAACAAGGGCAAGAAGTTCGACAGCTCGCGCGACCGCGGCGACCCTTTCTCGTTCGGGCTCGGCGCGGGTCAGGTCATCAAAGGGTGGGATCAGGGTGTGGCCGGCATGAAGGTCGGCGGGCAACGCACGCTGGTGATTCCGCCCGAACTGGGGTACGGCGCGCGCGGCGCGGGCGGCGTGATTCCGCCGAATGCGACGCTGGTGTTCGATGTGGAATTGCTGGATGTGAAGTAGAGGGCGACCGCTAGGCGGCCACCACCGCCACGTCGAGCGCGCGCCTCTTCGCGATCTTCTCCTGCCACTCGGCCGGCCCGGTGTTGTGGACCGAGGTGCCGCTCGCGTCGACCGCCACCGTGACCGGCATGTCCTTCACGTCGAACTCGTAGATGGCTTCCATGCCGAGGTCGGCGAAGCCGAGGACCTTCGCTTCTTTGATCGCTTTCGAGACGAGGTAGGCGGCGCCGCCGACGGCCATCAGGTAAGCGCTCTTGTGTTTGCGAATCGCTTCGATCGCGACCGGCCCGCGCTCGGCCTTGCCGACCATCGCGATCAGGCCGGTCTTCGCGAGCATCATCTCGGTGAACTTGTCCATGCGCGTGGCGGTGGTCGGGCCGGCAGGCCCCATCACTTCGTCGCGCACCGGATCGACAGGCCCGACGTAATAGATCACGCGGTTGGTGAAAGCTACCGGAAGCGCTTCTCCCTTGGCCAACAGGTCGGCGATGCGCTTGTGTGCCGCGTCGCGGCCCGTGAGCATCTTGCCGTTCAACAGCAATGTCTGACCCGGCTTCCAGCTTGCGACTTCTTCGGGGGTCAAGGTGTCGAGGTTCACGCGCGTCGAGCGCTCGGTGTCGGGCTGCCAGTGCACGTCGGGCCATTCGGATAGCGCAGGCGCCTCGAGATACGCGGGCCCGGAACCATCGAGCACGAAATGCGCATGACGGGTCGCCGCGCAATTGGGAATCATCGCGACCGGCTTGGATGCCGCGTGCGTCGGATGCATCGCGATCTTGATATCGAGCACCGTGGTCAAGCCGCCCAGACCCTGCGCGCCGATGCCGAGCGCGTTGACCTTCTCGTACAATTCGATGCGCAGCGCTTCGGTCTTGCTCAGCTCGGCGCCGCTCTGTTTCTTTTCCAGCAGCTCGTGCATGTCGATGTCGTCCATCAACGACTGCTTGGCCAGCAGCATCGCCTTCTCGGCCGTGCCGCCGATGCCGATGCCGAGCATGCCGGGCGGGCACCAGCCCGCGCCCATCGTGGGCACCGTCTTCAACACCCAATCGACGATCGAGTCCGAAGGATTCAACATCACGAACTTGGACTTGTTCTCCGAGCCGCCGCCCTTGGCCGCAACGATCACATCGACGGTGTTGCCGGGCACGACCTCCATATTGATCACCGCGGGCGTGTTGTCGCCGGTGTTCTTGCGATCGAACTGCGGGTCGGCCACGATCGATGCGCGCAGCTTGTTGTCCGGATCGTTGTAGCCGCGGCGCACGCCTTCGTTGACCGCGTCGGCGATGCTGCCGGTGAAGCCTTCCCACCGCACGTCCATGCCGATCCTGAGGAACACGTTGACGATACCGGTGTCCTGGCACATCGGTCGATGGCCTTCGGCACACATGCGGCTGTTGGTGAGGATCTGCGCGATCGCGTCCTTCGCCGCCGGTCCCTCCTCGCGCTCGTAGGCGCGCGATAGATGCCGGATGTAATCGACCGGGTGGTAGTAGCTGATGAACTGCAAGGCGGCTGAAACCGACTCGACGAGGTCTTGCTGCTTGATGATGGTCATGGATCTGGCCCTGAACTCAACGAACTGCGTCAATGGCTGACTTCGCGCTTCTCGTCGACGCCGATGATGCGCTCGGCATAGCCAATCGCGATCGCCGACAGCAGGAACGCGAGGTGGATGCCGGTCTGGCCGATCAGCACCTTGGGCTCGTATTGATCGGCGTTGATGAAGGTCTTCAACAGATGGATCGACGAGATGCCGATGATCGCGGTGCCGAGCTTGACCTTGAGCACCGATGCGTTGACATGGGAAAGCCACTCGGGCTGGTCGGGATGATCTTCGAGATCGAGGCGCGACACGAAGGTCTCGTAGCCGCCGATGATGACCATGATGAGCAGGTTCGAGATCATCACCACGTCGACCAGGCCGAGTACGACCAGCATCACGGTCGCCTCGCTCAGCGACTCCGCCGGTTTCAAGGTGCTGCAATCGACGCCGGCCGCCTGCACCGCACAGGTGACCGTCTGGACCGCGTGATGGTCGCCGAATGCCGCAGATAACAGATGGGTCAGCTCGACCCAGAACTGCCAGACATAGATGCCCTGCGCTGCGATCAGTCCTACATAGAGCGGCAACTGCAGCCAGCGGCTCATGAAGATCAGGCGCGAGACACCGCGTCGGGCCGGGCTGGACTGCAGTGGTTCGGAGGGCTTCGGTTTGCCGGCCATTGGGGGCGATGCTCGGGGCTCTGGTTTCGGGGTATGGTTTCGGGCGCGATAGAATTTTAGCGCGCTCATGCAGGTACCCTCGCGGACGCGCGCGATCTTTCCGGTTCAATCACGATCGATAACAGGAGCTCCCATGTCGGCTACCGAGTCCGCAGCCCAGGAAACCCGTTTGTATCCGCCCAGTGCCGAGATGGTCGCGCAGGCCACCATCTCCGGCCAGGCCGCATACGACGCGCTGGTCGCCGAAGCGGAGAAGGATCACGAAGGCTTCTGGGGCCGGCTCGCGAAGCAAGAGCTGATCTGGATCAAGCCGTTCGCCAAGGTTCTCGACGAATCGAACGCGCCACTCTTCAAGTGGTTCGACGACGGCACGCTCAACGTCTCGTACAACTGCCTCGAGCGCAATCTCGAGAACGGCAATGCCGACAAGGTCGCGATCATCTTCGAGGCGGACGACGGCAAGGTCACCAAGGTCACCTACAAGGAACTCCACGCGAAGGTGTGCCGCTTCGCGAACGCGCTGAAGAAACTCGGCTACAAGAAAGGTGACCGCGCGATCATCTATCTTCCGATGTCGGTCGAGGCCGTGGTCGCGATGCAGGCTTGCGCACGCCTGGGCGTGATCCACTCGGTGGTGTTCGGCGGCTTCTCGGCCAAGAGCCTGCAGGAACGCATCATCGATGTGGGCGCCACGCTCGTGATCGCGGCCGATGGACAGATGCGCGGCGGCAAGGCAATTCCCTTGAAGCCCGCAGTCGACGAAGCGTTCGGCATG
>JBBSGB010000101.1:0-3282 GCA_038254545.1 Burkholderiales bacterium
GAAATAGTGCCTCGGCGAACTTAACTTACAGTTGAGAAGAAAGCTCAGGGCCGATGTGCCTGCAACCACTGCTCCAACATCATCAGCACCCAAACCAGTTCGCCGTAATAAGTCGCGTGATCCGACAACAGGTCGGCGCGCAATTGATCGATGAACGCCGGGCGCACGATGCCGCGCTGCTTCAGCGATTCGAGGCTTCCGAACGCGATTTCGTGCAGGGCCTTGTCGCGCCCGAGCCAGATGCCGAAGGGAAGGCCGAAGCCGTGCTTGGTCTTGGTGATGATCTCGGCGGGAAGGAAGTCGCGCAGCGCATGCTTGAAGAACCAGCGCAGCTTCAAGCCCTTGAGCTTGAGCTCGGGGTCAAGGCGTTCCGAGAACGCGACCACGGCATCGTCGAGAAACGGAAACGCGGCATCCACGCCCGCTACGCGGCACGCCGTCACGACCTTGGGCAAATCGTTGTCGGTCAGCGTGTACTTGAAGTCGAATGCGAGCATGCGGTTGATCAGGCTAGCCGCATCGGCGCGCGCATACCAGGCGCGCATGTCGCGCATCGGCTTGTCAACATCGACTTGGGCGATAAATGCCGGCTCGAAGATTGTCGCCATGCCGATGCGCGCGAGCAGGTTGTAGGTCTGCATGCGGTCGGGCATGGGCACGCTGGCCTGGCGCACGTAGCTCTGCGCTTTCTTCACGATCGGCACCGACTCCCACGCGGAGGGCGCAAGCGCGGCGCGCATCAGGCCTTTGACGACGCCGGGCGCGCGCTCGAAGTAGTCGAACACGCGTTGCTTCGCATAGCGCGTGTTGCCGCCGAAGAGCTCGTCGCCGCCATCACCGCCCAGCATGCGATCGACGCCATCGGCTTCCGCCATGCGCGCGCAATAGTAGGTGGGCAGCACCGACGAGTTGCCGAACGGTTGGTCGTACGCCGCTGCAATCTTCGGAATGCTGGCGACCAGGTCGGCGGGCGTGATGTAGTACTCGTGGTGATCGGTCTTGAAGTGCCGGGCCGCGATGCGCGCGTATTCCATCTCGTCGAAGCCCTGGGCGTCGAAGCCGATCGAATACGTCCGCGCGGGCGCGTCCGTGACTGCGCCGAGCATGCCGGCGATGGTCGAAGAATCTGTGCCACCGGACAGGAATGCAGCGGGCATGGTGGCGCCGTCGATCGCGCGCACGACCGAGGACTTCACGGTGTCGCGAAATTCGCTTTCGAGCGCGGGTAATGCGCCGCGTTGCTGTTCGTCATAGCGGGGCGACCAGTAGGGCGTAACCGTTGCCGTCCCATCGACGAAGTGCAGGGCATGTCCGGCCAGCAGGCGCGTCACGCCGCGATAGACCGTCGATGGCCCGGGAATGCAATGGAAATAGAGATAGTCGAAGATGCCTTGCGGATCGAGCTCGCCGACGGCAGCGTTGTCGACCGCGAGATCAACCGCGCAATCGCCGCGCAGAGAGGCTGCGACTTCGCTTGCGTCGCTGGCGAAATGCAGGATGCCCGCATCGACGGCGAAGCAAAGCGTGTCGATACCGACGCGATCGACCGCAAGCAGGGCGGCACTGCGCCCGTGATCGATCAGCGCAAGCGAGAACGTGCCGTGCACGTCGTCGAGCATACGCAGGCCACGCGCGCAGTAGGCGGCGACGATCGCAGCCGCCGTCCCGCGCTCGACGACCGGCGCTGCGAGCGCACCCGTAAAATAGGGAAGCCCGACAATGGCGGCGCGTACGCCGTCGGCTTGATGTATCGAAGACAGATCGTTGCTGGCGAGTGACTTTTCCGAGAGGGGAAGCGCGCGGTCGAAGCGTCCGCGCAAGGTCGTTCTGGTCATCGGGTCGAAGGTCGTTTGTGCGTGGTACGCGAAAATGGGCGCGCAGGTCGTGCGAGCCGTGAGGATCGGTCGCGGCAATCAACCGCGCTCGCTCGCCGCTTCCAACGTCGCGAGCAAAGACAATCCTCTTGCGTTCGCGTATCTTGCTGGCCGGCGATGATACGCGAATGCCCGAGTCTCGAAAGCAATCAGGCCCGCTCAAACGCCGTCTCGATTTCCCTTGCCGAATGCTTGAGCCGAATCTATGCGCAGGATCCTTTTCGTCACCCGGTATTACGCGTCGGACATCGACACCAAGATCGGCGGCGTATTCCAGCGCATGCGTATGCTGCTCGAAGCCGCGTCCAAAGTGTCTGACGCGCTTGACGTCCTTTTCTTCGTCGATCAATGGGTGATCGATGAGATCGGTCCGGAGCGCTCTCAACAATCGCTCGCGACCCATTGGGGAATCGAGGCTGACGTGCATCTGGCGCCGCGCGCCGAAAAGACTCACGGCCGCTGGGCCAATCACTTGTTGTCGAAGGTGAGCATCAGGTACCAGGAAGACTATTTCAAATTGGGAACGGCAGCACAGGCGAATGCGGTCATGGGCCGCGTGCGTTCCGATACCGACCTGATTGTCGGGCACCGCCTCGACGGCACAACGCCGGTGGTCGCGGCCCATCCCCGCAACGTGCCGGTGGTGATGGATCTCGATGACATCGAGCACGTCAATCTGGTTCGTCAACTCCGCAGACTCCCTCGCTCACTCGGCAATCTTATGCGCTACGGTGAACTGCCTGCGCTTTTTTTCCATGAGATCGCCCTCACGCGCGCCTGCTCGATCAGTTTCGTATGCTCGGAAAACGATCGGCGCTACCTTGCTGCGCGCGGTGGTGGCAGAGTCGAGGTGATCCCCAATTCGATTCGATATTTTGATGAGGCGCCTCCCGACAACGCGCGCGGAACGCTCTTCTTCATCGGAACCTATGGCTATCCGCCGAATGTGGATGCGGCCGAGTTCTTGATCCACGATATCTTTCCGCGGGTTCTCGCAAAGCGGCCGAATGCGCGGTTGTTGATCGCGGGTGAAGCGATCGAGAAATTGCCGAGCTATCGCAATCCTCCGCCAAGCGTTGAATGTGTTGGCTTCCTTCCCGACTTGCACGACGGTTATCGCGCGGCGGCGGTTGTCTGTTGTCCCATACTCGCGGGGGGAGGAACACGGATCAAGATTATCGAAGCGGCGGCGCATCGGAAGGCCGTGGTTTCGACCGTGCTGGGCGCGGAAGGCCTCGACTTCGAAGACGGCCTCGAGATCGTCTTGCGCGACGGGGCGCAGAAGTTTGCCGACGCCTGCGTGAGTCTGCTCGACGACCCGCAACGCGCGGCTGCAATCGGAGAGGCCGCCTATCGCAAGGCGAAGCTTCGATACGACCGCGCGGTCGTGGTCGAGCGCATTGCGGAA
>JBBSGB010000102.1:0-2731 GCA_038254545.1 Burkholderiales bacterium
GATTCGCGGAGGGTTCAGGCGGGGCCGTTGAGCGCCGAGTGTTTGAGCGCAGCGAGTTCTCGGCGCGCCGCCTGAGCCCTGCGCGAATCGGGGACCCTGTGACTGACGCGCTCAGTCACAGGGCAGCCTCACCAGGCGTCGCCTTTCTTTGGTTACTTTCTTTGGCGAAGCAAAGAAAGTGACTCCAAGCGAAGCTACGCATCCAACCCCTCCTGCACCTGCTCCGCCGCCCTCAATACCGCCCTCGCTTTATTCTCCGTCTCCTGCCATTCGCTCTCAGGCACCGAGTCCGCCACGATGCCCGCGGCCGCCTGCACGGCAAGCATGCCGTTCTTGACGACCCCGGTACGAATCGCGATGGCCAGGTCCATCTCGCCCGAGAAGCTGAGATAGCCGCACGCGCCACCGTAGAGTCCGCGCTTCGTGGGCTCGAGCTCGTCGATGATTTCCATCGCGCGGACTTTCGGCGCGCCCGACAAGGTGCCTGCGGGAAAGGTCGCCTTCAAGACGTCGAGCGACGTGAGGCCGGGCTTCAATCGGCCTTCGACCGACGACACGATGTGCATCACGTGCGAATATTTTTCCACCGCGAGTTGCTCGGTGACCTTGACGCTGCCGATCTCGGCGATGCGGCCCACGTCGTTGCGCGCGAGATCGATCAGCATCACGTGCTCGGCGATCTCTTTCGGGTCCGATAGCAGTTCCTTTGCGAGCGCCGCGTCCTGCGCGGGTGTCGCGCCGCGCGGGCGCGTACCTGCGAGCGGCCTGATCGTGACGATGGTGTCGGTGCCTTCGGCGCCGTTCGCCGCACCATTGACTCTCGGCCTCGCTTCCTGCCGCACGAGGATTTCCGGCGAAGAACCGACCACATGGAAATCGCCGAAGTTGTAGAAGTAGAGATACGGCGACGGGTTCAAAGAACGCAGCGCGCGATAGAGTGTGAGCGGCGCGTCGCGAAACGGCTTGACGATGCGCTGGCCGATCTGCACCTGCATCACGTCGCCGGCCATGATCAGCTCCTTGGCCTTCGCGACCGCGGCGAGATAGTCGGCCTTCGCAAAGCCGCGATGCGCATCGGTGCGCATCGATGGCTGGCTGTACGGCACGTCGACCGGGCGGCGCAGGCGCTCGCGCAGATCGCGCAGCCGCGACTTCGCGCGCGCATAAGCTTCGGGCTTGCTCGGGTCCGCGTACACGATCACGTAGATCTTGCCGGCGAGGTTGTCGACGACGACGACTTCCTCGGTGAGCAACAGCAGGATGTCGGGCACGTCGAACGGGTCGTCTCCATCTGCGTCGCCGCCCAGCTTCTTCGCGCCCTTGAGCAACCGCGGCTCGATGTGCCGCGCCACGTCGTATCCGAAGTAGCCCGCGAGCCCACCCGCGAAGCGCGGCAATCCGTGGCGCACGGCGACGCGAAAGCGCGATTGGAAATCGGCCACGACATCGAGCGGATTGCCGCGCAGCGCCTCGACCACCGCGCCATCGGTGACGACCTCGGTGATCGCTTCCTCACCGTAACCGCGCGCGCGTATCAGCGTGCGCGCGGGAAGGCCGATGAACGAATATCGGCCGAAGCGTTCGCCGCCCACCACCGATTCGAGCAGGAAGGAATTGGCGCCGCCGCGCTCGCTGTGCGCGAGCTTGATGTAAAGCGACAGCGGCGTGTCGAGGTCGGCGAAGTGTTCACCGATGAGCGGGATGCGGTTGTAGCCCTCGCGAGCGAGCGACTGGAATTCGAGTTCGGTCATGGCCGGCTCGGACGCGAGGTTCGTGAGCGCGCGTCGGTCATGTGTGAAGCTCCCGAGCCTGAAGCGCAATCCAGTGTGCGGCCGCGACGAGGTCGGGGACGACGGCGCGCGTGAGTCCGCGTACCAGCAATGCTTCGGCGCGACCTTCGTCGCCGCTTGACCCCGGATATCCATACGGAACCGTCAGCGAGATCATGCCCGCCGCCTGCGCCGCGAGCGCGTCGTTCCTCGAGTCGCCGATCATCACGCAGGCTTCGGGCTCGACCTTGAATCGTGCGCAGGCCGCGAGCAGCGGCGCGGGATGCGGCTTGCTCTCGACCGTGTCGCCGCCGCCGATCAGCGCATCGAAGCACGACGCGATGCCCAGGCGTTCGAGCAGCGGTGCGACGAGCTCGCGCGGCTTGTTGGTCACGCACGCGATCGCGAGACCCATCGCGCGCATCGCGTCCAGACCTGCCTTCACATTGACGAAGAGTTGCGCGCTCGCGCCGTTGCGCATGCGGTAGTGTTCGAGATAAACGGGCAGCCAGCGCGCTGCCTCGTCGCGGCCGATCAGGCGTTCCACCAGCGCCAGCGACCCCTCGCCGATCGCTTCGGCGACGACCTTATCGGCAACCGCCTCGCGTCCAGCGTCGGCCAGCATCGCGTTGGCTGCCGATGCGATCTCGCTCAAGGTATCGACGAGCGTGCCGTCGAGGTCGATCAGGACCGCGCGTATCCTCATGCGCCTGCAAGCGCCGCGCGCATCTTCTGCATCACGCCGCGATAGCCGCCGTCGGCGTCGCGTTCACCGAACACGGCGGAACCCGCGACGAAGGTGCACGCACCGGCGCGCGCGATGTCCGCGATGTTGTCGACCTTCACGCCGCCATCGACTTCGAGCAGGATCTCGCGGCCGTTCTTCGCCCTGTATTCATCGATGCGGCGGCGCGCATCGGCGAGCTTGACCAGCGCTTCATCGATGAACGACTGCCCTCCGA
>JBBSGB010000103.1:0-2622 GCA_038254545.1 Burkholderiales bacterium
ATCTGCTGCTCGGGCTCGCATTGCTGGCCATGCTGGTCTGGCATGCGCTCCGTTTGGAAGGCGTCGATGATTCGCACAGCTTCACGGGCGCGACCGTGTTGAAGGACGTACGAGGCCTGCGCGCGGTCGCGCTGTTCGGCGCAATGGTGCTCGCCATGCAGATCGCGCTGGGAGGATGGGTCAGCGCGAACTACGCGGTGCTCGCGTGCAACGATTTTCCGACCTGCCAGGGCGTGTGGTTTCCGCAGATGGACTTTGTGAATGGCTTCTACCTGTGGCGCGGGCTTGGCAGGACGGCCGGCGGCGGGTACCTGTCGGCCCAGGCACTGACCGCAATCCATTGGGCGCATCGCAGCTTCGCCGGGATCGTCCTGATCGTCCTGGGAACGCTCGCGTGGCGCGCAAGACGCATGCCGTCGCTTGCGGGCGCGGCCTCGACGCTTGCCGGATTGCTCGCTGCGCAGTTCGCAAGCGGCCTCGTCAACGTCGTCTTCGCGTGGCCGCTGTTGGCCGCAGTCCTGCACAACGCCGGCGCCGCGGGTCTGGTCGCCTGCCTCGTCGTGATAAATTACCGCGTCTCCGTACTGTCGCGCCTCGCCCGGGTTGCGGCTGCCGATTTCCACCTGCGCGCACAAGCGCGAGAAGCGTTGATCGAACGGACCGCGAGCTGATCCTCGCGACCTCCGCCTCCTTCGACCATCGATCCGATCCCGTTCATGCAACACGCAGTCCATGCCCCCATCGCTCGCAAGCTCGCGCTGTATTACGCGCTGACCAAGCCGCGCGTCACACAACTCGCGGTGTTCTGCGCGGTGATCGGCATGTTCCTCGCAGTGCCGGGCTTGCCCCCGCTCGACAAGTTGCTGGCTGCGACCATCGGCATCTGGCTGCTCGCGGGTGCGGCCTTCGCAGTCAACTGCCTGGTCGAGCGCGAACTCGATGCGCGCATGGCGCGCACGTCGCGACGCGCGTCGGCATCGGGCGAGCTGACGGCGATGGAGATCCTGTTGGGTTCGGGCCTGCTCGGAGGCGCCGGCATGCTGGTGCTGCTGACGTTCGTCAATCCGCTGACGATGTGGCTGACCTTTGCAACCTTCGTCGGCTACGCGGTCGTCTATACGATGCTGCTCAAGCCGATGACGCCGCAGAACATCGTGATCGGCGGCGCGTCGGGTGCGATGCCCCCGGCGCTGGGGTGGGCCGCGATGGCCGATCAGGTCCCGGCGCAGGCATGGGTGCTCGTGCTGATCATCTTCGTGTGGACACCTCCGCACTTCTGGGCGCTTGCGCTCTATCGAACCGAGGACTTTCGCAAATCGGGCCTGCCGATGCTGCCGGTCACGCACGGCTCGCAGTACACGCGGCTGCATATTCTGCTGTACACCGTCGCACTGGTCGGAACGACCCTTCTGCCGTTTGCGCTTCGTATGAGCGGATGGTCGTACCTGGTTGCGGCGATGCTGCTGGGCGCGCAATTCCTGCGGCTGTCATGGTCGATCTGGCGCGCGCCGTCGGAGGCCGAGGCCAATCGTCTCGCACGCCGCACCTTCCGCTATTCGATCGTCTATCTGTCGCTGCTCTTTGCTGCGCTACTGATCGATCACTACCTGGTCGTGTGAACGCGTGACGCATCGCAGGGCAGCCGCACGTTCGGGTTTCGTCGCCGCACTATTGAGCGCGGCACGTATTTCCTTGCTGGTCTCGCTGGCTTTCGGGCTCGCCGCCTGTGCGCCGGGCAAGCCGCAGTTCGAAGGCGTCGATATCACCGGCGCCAACTATGCGCACGACTTCCATCTGACCGACGCAGGCGGCAAGCCCCGCAGCCTTGCCGACTATCGCGGCAAGTTGGTCGTGATGTTCTTCGGATACACCCAGTGTCCCGATGTCTGTCCGACGACGATGAGCGATTTGAAGACCGTCATGCAGTCGCTCGGGGCCGACGCAGATCGCGTGCAGGTGCTGTTCGTCACGCTCGACCCGGAACGTGACAAGCCCGCTCTGCTCGCGCAATACGTGCCCGCGTTCGACCCACGCTTCGTCGGGCTCTATGCCGATGAGTCGACCACGGCCAAGACCGCGAAGGAGTTCAAGATCTTCTATCAACGCGTGCCGGGGCCTACGCCGACCTCATACACGTTCGATCACTCGGCGGGGACGTACGTGTTCGATACCGAAGGGCGGATTCGGCTCTTCCTGCGCCAGGGACAGAGCGCCACTTCGATAACCCACGACCTCAAGCAATTGCTTTCGTAGCGTCGTCGCATTTCCTTCGCGCTCCCGAGAGCGCCTTCCATGCCGTGGCTGCCAGTCGGCCGCGGCTGCCTGCTCGAATAAAATCGCAGGTTTCCCAAAGCAAATAGTGAGTCACTCATGGCGCTTCGCTGCGGCATCGTCGGCCTACCCAACGTGGGCAAGTCCACGCTATTCAACGCTCTGACCAAGGCCGGCATCGCCGCCGAGAACTATCCGTTCTGCACGATTGAGCCGAACACGGGTGTCGTCGAAGTGCCGGACCCGCGGCTCGGCGCGCTTGCTGCCATCGTCAAGCCCGAGCGGGTGATGCCCGCAATCGTCGAATTCGTCGATATCGCTGGCCTGGTAGCGGGAGCCTCGAAGGGCGAG
>JBBSGB010000104.1:0-2446 GCA_038254545.1 Burkholderiales bacterium
ACCAGCGATAAGCCAGATTCAGATGGACCTCTTCGCACAAGCGGCGCTCCGAACGGATGCCGAATGGCCAGCGACAATTATCTTGAGCGGTCGACGACAACTATCGTGAGCGGTTGACGCACGCCCCCGGGGTGCGTCTGCGGTCGGGTTTTAAAGTGGTCTGTCTCTGAAGGAGGCAGCCAGGTGCCCGGCAAACGCATATCGGATCTTCAAATGACCAAGTACAAGCAACTGCGCGGCAGACACAGCCAGGAGGCAGCAGCGATCAAGACGGGCATCAGTGTGGCGACGGCGCGGCGCATCGAATCGATGGTGTCGTTGCCTTCGCAGAGACCGGCGCGCCATTGGCGTACACGCGCTGATCCGTTCGGTGAGGTGTGGGAAATGGAAGTCGTGCCGATGTTGCAAGGCGCGCCCACGCTGATGGCGGTGACGGTCCTTGAAGAGCTGCAGCGCCGCCACCCCGAACGCTTCGAAGATGCGGTGCTTCGCACGCTGCAACGCCGTATCCGGCAATGGCGTGCCGAGCATGGCGACGAACGCGAGATCTTCTTTGCTCAGGAGCACCCGCCAGGCCGGCTTGGGCTGTCGGACTTCACCGTCGCCGACGAACTCGGGGTCAGCATCGCGGGGAAGGTCCTGGCGCATCGGCTCTACCAGTTTGCGTTTGCCCACAGCGGCTGGCGGCATGCCTGCGTGGTGCTCGGCGGCGAGAGCTTCCAGGCACTGACCACCGGCCTCCAAGAGGCGCTGTGGATGGCCGGCGGCGTGCCTGAGGAACATCGCACCGACAGCCTGTCGGCGGCCTTCAACAACTTGGCGGAGCAGGAAGAACTCACGGCCCGCTACCGCGAGCTGTGCGCGCACTACGGTCTGCGCGCGAGCCGCAACAACCCGGGTGTGAGCCACGAGAACGGTTCCATCGAGTCGCGCCAAGGCAGTCTGAAGCGCGCGCTCGACCAGGCGCTGCTGCTGCGCGGCACGCGCGAGTTCGCGACCATCGAGGTCTACGGTCAATTCATCGCCGAGACCGTACGCCGGCTCAACGCGCGCTGCACTCGAGCCTGGGAGGTCGAACGCGCCAGCCTGCGGGCTCTGCCGGCGCGGCGCACCGTGGACTTCGAGGAGGTCGATGTGCGGGTCAGCAAGTTCGGCTTGATCACCGTCAAGGGCGTGCTCTACAGCGTGCCGTCACGGCTGACCGGCCATCGACTGAAGGTGCGGCTGCACAGTGCGCACCTTGAAGCCTGGCTGGGCGGCGTGAAGGTGTTCGAGTGCGAGCGATTGCGTGGCAGCGTCCAGACCCGTCATCCCAAACGCATCGACTGGCGCCATATGCTGCCATCACTGCGGCGAAAGCCTGGTGCCTTCGCTCGATGGGTGCTTCGCGACGCCATGTTCCCGCGCAGCGAGTACGCCCAAGCGTGGGAACGCATGAGCAAGCAACTGAGCGAACGTGCGGCCTGCCGATTGATGGTGGATCTGCTCGATCTGGCTGATCGCGCCAATGTGGTGGCCGAACTTGCTGGCGTGCTCGGTTCGCTGGACGAGCGCGACGAAGTGCCGAGCATCGAAGTGCTGCGAGAGCAGTTCGCACCACGTCCGACATGGATGCCGGTCGTGCAAGTCGTATTGCCGGCCGCGGCGGTGTACGACGAACTGCTGGAGGCTGCATGAACGCGGCCGTCACTCGCACTGCGGCCGACGCCGCACGCCTGCCGCTCATGCTGGCCGAGCTCAGACTGCCCACCGTGAAGCGCCTGTGGCCTGAACTGGCTGAGCAGTCCAACCGCGAGGGCTGGCCGGCCGAGCGATTCCTCGGAATGCTGCTGGAGCAGGAAGTGCACGAGCGCGAGACGCGCCGACTGGCCCGCGCCCGCGTCGACAGCCACTTGCCACCGGACAAGAGCCTCGCGAGCTTCGACTTCGCAGCCGTGCCAGCGGTCTCCAAGGCGCACATCATGGCGCTCGCCGAGGCCGATGGGTGGATCGCTCAGGGTCACAACCTGCTCGCCTTCGGGCCGCCTGGTGTGGGCAAGACGCATCTCGTTGCCGGCATCGGCCATGCCCTGATCGACCGTGGTTACAAGGTGTTCTTCGCGCGCACGAGCGAGCTGGTGCAGCGGCTGCAGGCCGCACGCCGCGACCTACGCTTGCCGAACGAACTGGCTAGGCTCGATCGCTTCGACCTGCTCATCCTGGACGACCTGAGCTACGCGCGCCGTGACCAGGCCGAGACCTCGGTCCTGTTCGAACTGATCGCCGAGCGTTACGAGAGAAAGAGCCTTGCGATCACGGCCAACGCACCCTTCTCTGCATGGGACGAGGTGTTCCCGGACAGGGCCATGACGGTGGCTGCCGTCGACCGCCTCGTGCATCACGCGACCATTCTGGAGATGAACGTGGACAGCTACCGACGACGCGCTGCGTTGCCGGCGCGCCGGCC
>JBBSGB010000105.1:0-1972 GCA_038254545.1 Burkholderiales bacterium
CCGCTCGCGTGATTTGCCCCATCGAAGACCTCGCGTCCATTCCATGCTCTTGACCTCCGAACAGGAAATGATCCGCGACGCGGTGCGCGACTACGCGCGCGAACGCATCGCGCCCTACGCCGCGCAGTGGGATCGCGACGCAACCTTTCCCGCCGAGGCATTGAAGGGCCTTGCGGCACTGGGCTGCTATGGCGTGACCGTGCCCGAAGAATGGGGCGGCGCCGGGCTCGACACGCTGTCGCTGTCGCTGATTCTGGAAGAGATCGCTGCGGCCGACGGCGCCACCTCCACGATCGTCAGCGTCAACAACTGTCCCGTCTGCAGCATGCTCGAACGCTACGGCAGCGACGCGCAGAAGGAAGCGTGGTTGAAGCCGCTCGCGCGCGGCGCGATGCTGGGCGCGTTCTGCCTGACCGAGCCGCACGTGGGTTCGGATGCGGCTGCGCTTCGCACATCGGCGCGACTCGACCGTGACGACTACGTGCTCGACGGTGTCAAGCAGTTCATCACGTCGGGAAAGACCGCCGACGTGGCGCTCGTCATGGCTGTCACCGATAAAGCCGCGGGCAAGAAAGGCATCAGCGCCTTCATCGTCGATACGAAGACGCCCGGCTACATCGTTGCGCGACTCGAAGAGAAGACCGGGCAGCACGCCAGCGACACCGCGCAGATCGTCTTCGAGAACTGCCGCGTGCCTGCGGCCAACCGCATCGGCGACGAAGGGCAGGGCTACAAGATCGCGCTGTCGGGTCTGGAAGGCGGTCGCATCGGCATCGCGTCGCAAGCCGTCGGCATGGCGCGCGCCGCATTCGAAGCCGCGCTCGCGTATGCCAAGCAACGCGAGAGCTTCGGCCAGCCGCTCTTCAGTCATCAGGCCGTGCAGTTCCGCCTCGCCGACATGGCCACGCAGATCGAAGTCGCGCGACAGATGATCTGGCACGCAGCGACCCTGCGCGACGCGGGCCGGCCCTGCCTGAAGGAAGCGGCGATGGCGAAACTGTTCGCGTCCGAGATGGCCGAGCGCGTGTGCAGCGATGCGATCCAGGTCTTCGGCGGCTATGGATACGTGAACGACTTTCCGGTCGAGCGCATCTGGCGCGATGTGCGGGTGTGCCAGATCTATGAAGGCACCAGCGACATCCAGAAGATTTTGATCGGGCGTGCGCTGGGGTAAGAGATGACTTTGGCGACATCTGCGATGCCATCATTGGAGACACGATGACCGAATCCACACCTTCCGCGGAATACCGCCTCCACTGCTTCGCCCAATCCGGCAATGCCTACAAGGTTGCCTTGATGCTCGAACTCGCGGGCGCCGACTGGCAGCCGCTGTGGGTCGATTTCTTCAACGGCGGCACGCGTGCGCCCGAGTTCAAGGCCATCAACGAGATGGCGGAGGTGCCCGTGCTTCAGCACGCTGACAAGACGCTCACGCAAAGCGGCGTGATCCTCGACTATCTGACCGAGACGCTGGCCCGCTACGGACCGAACGACGACGACGAACGTCGCGAGATCCTGCGCTGGATGCTGTGGGACAACCACAAGCTTACGTCGCCGATCGCGACCTTGCGATGGATGTTGAACTTCGTGCCGACAGGCACCATCGATCCGGCCGTGATCACCTATCTGCGTTCGCGTTCCGCGGGCGCCTTGAAGACGCTCGAAGCGCATCTGAAGGATCGCAGCTACGTGGTCGGCGATCGATTGACGACGGCCGACTTCTCGCTGATCGGCTATCTCTATTTCCCGAGCGAGTTCGGGCTCGACTGGAAGGACTATCCCGCCGTCGCCGCGTGGACCGAACGCATCGCAGCGGAGCCGCGCTGGAAGCATCCGTACGATCTGATGCCGGGACATCCGTTGCCGAAGAAGGCGGCCTGAGGCCTGCGCGATGAGCCGCATGGTCCGGCACTTTCTCGTGATGGCGCGCGCCAATCGGCTCGCCAATCATCGCCTCGACGCGGCTTGCCTC
>JBBSGB010000106.1:0-1922 GCA_038254545.1 Burkholderiales bacterium
CCGGACGCGGTGGCCGCGACGGCGTACCGGCCGATGCGTGGATGGCATACGGCCTGCAGGACGTGGTGCAACTGCGCCGCATGATCGACGAGTCCGATGGCAACGAGCAGTACAAGCGCGTCTCGAGCGGCAAGCTCGACGCGATGCTCGGCCTGTGCGAGACCGCGTCGTGCCGGCGCGCGCGACTGCTTGCCTACTTCGGTGAGGACGATGCGATCGGCATGAAGTGCGGCAACTGCGACAACTGCATCGTGCCGCCCGAGACCTTCGACGCGACCATCGCAGTCCAGCAACTGCTCTCGTGCATCTATCGATTGAAGAAGGAACGCGGACAGAGCTTCGGCGCGATGCATGTCATCGCCATCCTGCGCGGAGACCGCATCGGCAAAGGCGCCGCGCGCAGCGCCGAGAAGATCGCGCAATGGAATCACGACACGCTCTCGACCTTCGGCATCGGCGCCGAACGCAGCGAAGCCGAGTGGCGCGCGATCGTCAGGCAATGCATCGCCGCGGGCCTGGTCGATGTCGATCACGCGACCTACGGCACGCTGCACCTGACCGCGAAGAGCCGGGCGGTGCTGCGCGGCGAAGAGCAAATCATGCTGCGTCGGTTCGTGAATGACACCAAGCGCAAGAAGACGCGCGGCCGCGCTTCGTTCGATCTCACCGATGGACTCGATGCACAAGCCCAGACGCTGTTCGAATCATTGCGCTCGTGGCGCCTCGCGGCCGCGCGCGAGCACGGCGTGCCGGCCTACGTGATCTTTCACGACGGGACGCTGAAAGACATCGCGCGCCTGCGACCGACCTCGCACACCGCGCTGGCCGCGATCCCCGGGGTGGGCACCAAGAAACTCGAAGCGTATGGAGATGACATCGTCGCGCTGGTCGAGCGGCAGATCTGACGACATCACCGGATCAACGTCCCATGACAGAAAGCCCGATCGACACGTATTCGCCCCGCGACGCGCGACCGTTCGTCTTTACCGGAACGGGGTCCGAATACTTCAAGATCTGGATCGTCAATTTGGCGTTGACGCTGGTCACGCTGGGCATCTATTCGCCGTGGGCAAAGGTGCGACGCCTGCGCTACTTCTACGGCAACACGCTGTTGGACGACTCGCCGTTCGAGTTCCACGGCTCGCCGTGGGCGCTGCTCAAGGGTCGTCTCGTCGCGCTGATGTTGCTGGTCGCCTACTCGCAGGCCGGCAAGATATCGACCATGTTGTGGTTCGTGGTCGTGGCCGTGCTGATCGCCATCCTGCCGTGGTTGCTGTGGCGCTCGTGGCGCTTTCGGCTGGCGAACTCGAGTTATCGCGGCATACGCTTTCGATTTGAAGGCAGCCTCGCGGGGGCGTACGCGACCTTCATTCCGCTGATCCTGATGGTGCTTGGTCCGACGCTGGTTCTCGTCCTGTTTTCCAGTGGATTCGCTGCGCCGAGGGTGATCGCTGGCAAGGCGATGGGAGCCTATGGGGTTGCCATCCTGATAGCGCTTCTCGTGGCGCCCTGGTTCGTCTATCGCCTGCGGGCCTATCGCCATCGTCATGCGCGCCTCGGCGCGAGCGCGTTCGCATTCAACGCGACGGTGGGCGGCGCCTATCGGCTCGCGGGCATGCTGTTCCTGACCCTGATCGGTGTAATCGTTTGCTCGTTCCTGGCGGGCTTCCTCGGCGGGGCGATCGCGTCGCTGCCGCATTACGAGAGCCGAAGCATGATGCCGATCTTCGTCGGCTCCGCAGTTGGATATGTGGCGCTGTTGAGCATCTATCCGCTCGCCACTGCGCGCCTGCAGAACTTCGCATGGAACAACACCACGCTCGACGGCCAGTCATTCCAGAGCCGCGCGAGCAGCCTCACGCTGTGGGGGATCGACGCGACCAACCTCTTGCTGTTCGTCGTCACGCTCGGCTTCTACTGGC
>JBBSGB010000107.1:0-1899 GCA_038254545.1 Burkholderiales bacterium
CCTGATGGACAAGCAGCACGTGAGTCCGCGCGATATCGACGGCGGCTACGAGTTCAACGGCTGGTACCTCTACGACCCGCGCTATGAGTTGCACGGCGAGAACAGCTGGTGGTGGGTGGTCGACGACGAGTACCTGATCGCCGCCGGGCCTATGCCCGGCTATCGCATCGAGCGCAGGCTGGTCGTCGATCGTTGGTGGTCCGACACTGCGCCGGATATTTTCGTTCTCCACCGCGACGAGCCTCCCTGAGCGTCGACGTGGCCGACCACCGGAATCACGCGTTCATGAATCCCGCGAACGCCTTCAGATCGACATTGCCGCCACTGACGATCACGCCGACTCGCTTGCCTTCGCAGGGATAGATGCCGTGCAGCGCCGCGGCAGCGGCGAGGCAACCGGTGGGCTCGACGATCATCTTCATGCGCTCGGCGAAGAACCTCATCGTCTCGATCAGCAACGCGTCCGATACCGTGACGATGTCGTCCACCAGCGACTGGATGATGGGGAAGGTGTACTTGCCCAGATGCGTCGTTGCGGCGCCGTCTGCAATCGTGCGGGGCGGGGCGATCTGAACGATCGCACCGCTGCGCAACGACTGCTGTCCGTCGTTGCCCGCCTCGGGCTCGACGCCGATCACCTTGCAGCCGGGCGCGAGTGCCTTGGCTGCAAGCGCGCAGCCGGAGAGCAGGCCGCCGCCGCCCAGACAGACCAGCAGAACATCGAGCGGGCCCGCGTGCTCGAGCAATTCCAATGCGGCCGTGCCCTGGCCGGCGATGACGTGAGGATGGTCGTACGGCGGGATCAGGGTCAGGCCGCGCTCGGTCGCGATGCGCACTGCGAGCGCTTCACGATCCTCGTTATAGCGATCGTAGGTCACGATCTCCGCGCCATACCCTTGGGTCGCCGCGACCTTGATCGCGGGCGCATCGAGCGGCATGACGATCGTCGCTTTCACGCCGTTCAGGCGGGCCGCATAGGCCAGCGCCTGCGCGTGATTGCCTGACGAGAACGTGACGACGCCCCTCAGGCGTTCCTCCTCGCCGAGCGCGGCGATCGCGTTGCAGGCGCCGCGAAACTTGAACGCGCCAGCGCGTTGCAGGTTCTCGGCTTTGAAATGCAGTTTCGCGCCGATACGTGCGTTCGCGGTCCGCGAAGTCAGCGTCGGCGTGCGATGGGCGAGGCCGGCGATGCGTGCAGCTGCCGCTTGAACGTCCTCGAATGTGGGCAGACGCAATGACTCCGGATTCGGCATGGCTGGGCGCTTCATTCGGGGACGGTCTTCAGGCAAGAAAATTCTTCAACGCACTCAGCGTCGCATCGGGCGCTTCGGCCATCACCAGGTGTCCGCTGGCCGGCAGCACCACCACGCGCGCGTCGCTCATCGTCGCGGCGAACGCCTCGCCGGATCGCGCGGCCGTCATCGAATCGTTCGCACCGAGGATGAAGAGGGCGGGGCAGCGCACCGCACGCGCGGCGGCTTCGCCATTGCGATAGGCGTTGCACGCGGCGAAGTCGGTGTGGAGCACGCCCTTTGCCTGCCGTTGCATCAGTCGCCTTCCGCCCCACACAAGGCCGAAGCCCGGGGCAGGCGCCGAGGGTTTGTGCGAGTAGCCGCCGTGCGCCGCGTCGCTCGACCAGATGCTGATCATCTCGATCGCGCGCGGCTCGTCGTCGCGGGTCGCGGTGAGCAAGGCGTCGGAGACCTGCATCGGGTAGGCGGTTGCAAGCAGCGCGATGCGGGCGATGGTCGGCATCGTCGGCGTCGCGTCGGAAGCCGCATTCGCGTCGCGCGCGACGCTTCGCGCGGCGGCTTCGAGCGCGATCAGCGAACCCATGCTGTGGCCGACGATGCTTGCCTGCTTCGCACCGACAGCCGCGAGCAACGCAAGCGTCCAGTC
>JBBSGB010000108.1:0-1679 GCA_038254545.1 Burkholderiales bacterium
ATGCAGCCGCTACGTTCCTCCTTGTTGGCACGGAACCAACCGTGCCTGCGACAGGGTGCGTTCTGGTGAAGTCATGTTCTGGGACCGATGCCATGAGCCCTTTGGGTCGGGATCGCGCTCAACGGCGGCCTTGGGAGTGTCATTAATTTTGTGTGTCGAGCCATACTTTGCCGAGAGGCAGGAGGAAGAGTATGGCAAGCAAACCAGCGAGTGCATTCTCAGGCGAGTTGCTCGATCAACTGCTGTCGGGACGCGACCGGGGCACGGTGCTCGAATCGGGCGGTCTGATCGGGGATCTCAAGAAGGCGTTGGCCGAGCGCATGCTCAACGCCGAGATGGACGTTCATCTGGACGCCGAGCCCGAGGTTGCGGCCGGCAATCATCGCAACGGCAGCAGCGCCAAGACGGTGCTCACAGCCGACGGCGCGATGGAACTGTCGATCCCGCGCGACCGTCATGGTCGTTTCGATCCGGCGCTGATCGCCAAGTATCGCCGGCGCTTCCCGGGCTTCGACGACAAGATCATCGCGTTGTATGCGCGCGGCATGAGTACCCGCGACATCCAGGCGCATGTGCGCGAGCTCTACGGCATCGACGTGTCGCCCGACCTGGTGTCGGCGGTCACCGATTCGGTGATCGACGAGGTCACGGCTTGGCAGGCGCGGCCGCTCGAGGCGAGCT
The DNA here is from genome assembly GCA_038254545.1 of Burkholderiales bacterium. Classification (GTDB taxonomy): domain Bacteria; phylum Pseudomonadota; class Gammaproteobacteria; order Burkholderiales; family Burkholderiaceae_D; genus CAHJXF01. The sequence continues at coordinate 682 of JBBSGB010000108.1, forward strand.
ATGCGATCGTGTTCTTCGATGCGTTGCGCGTGAAGATCCGCGACGAGGGCCTGGTGCGCAACAAGGCGGTGTATCTGGCGATCGGCATGCGCCCCTCCGGTCACAAGGAAGTGCTCGGCCTGTGGATCGAGCAGACCGAAGGCGCCAAGTTCTGGCTGCGCGTGATGAACGAGCTTCGCGCGCGCGGCACCCTCGACATCCTGATCGCGGTCGTCGACGGCTTGAAGGGCTTCCCCGAAGCGATCACCAGCGTCTTCCCCGACACCGTCGTGCAGACCTGCATCGTGCATCTGATGCGCTACTCGATGCAGTTCGCCTCGTGGAAGGAACGCAAGGCATTGGCTGCAGCGCTCAAGCCGATCTACCGCGCCGACAATGCCCAGGCCGCCGCTCGCGAGCTCGATGCCTTCGATGCCGGACCGTGGGGCATCAAGTACCCCGCGGTCGCGCAGAGTTGGCGACGCAACTGGGAGGCCGTGATTCCGTTCTTCGCCTTCCCGGCCGAGGTCCGCAAGATCATCTACACCACCAACGCCATCGAGAGCTTGAATGCCTCGGTCCGCAAGGCGGTGCGAAACAAGGGCCACTTCCCGACCGATCAGGCGGCCACCAAGCTGATCTGGCTGGCGCTTCGCTACATCGTCGAAGGCTGGAAGAACCCGCCCATCGCATGGCATGCTGCCAAAGCCCAGTTCGCCATTCAATTCGGCGAACGCTTCGTCATCGATCAATGACTTCATCAACCGGCTCACACACGAAATTCCTGACAGCCCCGCCCCGATCTTCTCTGACCCGAGCATGTGCCGACCGCCCAAGTTGAGCACGGAGCTACGCATGAACCACCGGGCCGCTGACATCACGATTGACCGCGAACGATGCAACTCTATTGTTCTGCTCATGTGCAGACGGAAGCGGCGCCGAAGGCGACGAGCGGATGAGGGCGGTGGTATTTGCCGCCCGAATCAGCTAGGCAAGATAAAAGGGCCGGCACAGCGTCG
>JBBSGB010000109.1:0-1665 GCA_038254545.1 Burkholderiales bacterium
ATCGCCTCTATGTTCGCGGTGCTCCCCGCGTTGTTCCCGATATTGCGGAACATAGACGTTCCGATACCAGTCTTCCTGCACGAAGTAGACCGGGCGACCGCAAGCGTCATATCGCGCGCAATGCATGCGCCAATTCTTCGCATGCCCGGGCGGCACATGCAGATAGATGGGCTGCGGCGCAACCGGGACCTGCTGGATCAGCACGGGCTGCGCGTAGATCACCTGGGGCGGTGGGAAATTCCCGATGTCGATGCGACCGTAAAGACCCGGTTGGTTGATGTTGATCGATCCGGTAACGTCGGCGGCGAACACCGGAACGGCGGCCGCGGCCAGCGCGGCCATGCACACGAGGCGTTTCATTGAATGCTTTCGAAGGTGTTCAGTCAACGCACAACGCGCGAGCGTCCGCTCGCGACGACACGTATCGGCAACAGAGTCGGACCTGGCGTGGGCGACAGCGCCGGGCCTCGGGCTACGCGGACCTATTCCAGCGTGAAGCCAACCTTGATCGTCACCTGCCAGTGCCCGATCTTTCCGTCGGCAACGTGACCGCGGGTCTCGGTGACCTCGAACCATCGAATGTTGCGTACGCTCTCGCTGGCCTTGGCGATCGCGCGCTGGCAGGCGTCCTCGATGCTCGTCTCGGACGAGCCGGTCAGCTCGAGCATCTTGTAGATGTGGTCGGTCATGATGATCTCCTCGCTTGGGTACGTTCATTCGTTTGAAGCAGCCGGATCGCTTGCAGTGTCGAGCGCGTCGATCGCATCGCGATCGAGGTCCAGTGTGGCAGCCGCGAGCAGCTCTTTCAACTGGGGCAGCGAAGTCGCGCTCGCGATCGGCGCGGTGATCGATGGGCGCGCGATCAACCAGGCGATCGCGATCGTCGCCGGTGCGACCCCGTAACGCGCGGCAACAACATCGAGCGCGTCGAGAATACGCATGCCGCGCGCATCGAGCATGTCCTTCACGCCGCTGCCGCGGACCTTGCTCTTGTTCAGATCCGCTTCGCTTCGATACTTGCCCGACAGGAAGCCGCGCGCGAGTCTGAAATAGTTGATCACGCCCACGCCGCGTCGCACGCACAGCGGCTCGAGTTCGTCTTCATAGACATCGCGCGCCACGAGGTTGTATTCCGGCTGCAGGGTCTCGTAGCGCGGCAGCCCGTCGCGCTCCCTCACGTCAAGCGCGGCCGCGAAGCGATCGGCCGTGAAGTTCGACGCGCCGATCGCGCGCACCTTGCCCGACTCGATCAGCCGCGCATAGGTTTCGAGTGTTTCCTCGAACGCCATGTCGGCGTCGTCTTCATGCGACTGATAGAGATCGATGGTGTCGGTCTGCAGGCGCTTCAACGATGCGTCGACCGCGCGATGGATGTAGCGCTTCGACAGTCCCTTGTTGCCGTTTCCCATGTCCTTTCCGACCTTGGTCGCGATCACGACCGCGTCGCGCCTGCCGCTCTTCTTCAACCACTTGCCAATCACGGTCTCGGATTCGCCGCCCGCATGACCGGGCGCCCAACGCGAGTAGACGTCGGCGGTGTCGACGAGATTGAAGCCCCCGTCGACGAAAGCATCGAGCAGGGAGAACGACGTCGCCTCGTCGGCCGACCATCCGAACACGTTGCCGCCGAACGCAAGCGGGGCGACGTGGATGCCGGAGCGGCCG
>JBBSGB010000110.1:0-1577 GCA_038254545.1 Burkholderiales bacterium
CCCACCAATCGCGGACCGCCGGGATGGATGCAGACGATCTCGTCCTCGTCGGACCAGACGTTCATCAACGCATCGACATCGCCCGCTTCGAGCGCATCGTAGAACGCCTGTTCGACGGTCTCGGGCGTGGCGTAGAGGCTCTTGAGTTTGGCCATGATGAGTGGGACGGTGTGGCGTCCTGGCAGAGTCAGGCCGAGGCCGTCGGATGAGAGACCGAATCATTCTGCATGGAATCGAGCACGCGTTGGGGCGTGATGCCGACCAGGCAATTCAGATGCCCGAGCGGACAGGTGCGCTCGAAGCAGGGGCTGCAATCAAGATGCAGCCACAAGGTCTTCGCGCGCGCGGACAGGGGCGGCGTGTGTCGCGGATCGCTCGAACCGAAGATCGCGACCTGCGGACGAGCCAGCGCCGCCGCGACGTGCATCAGGCCCGAGTCGTTGCTCACGACCTGATCCGACGCCGCGATCAGCGCGACCGCTTCGGCGAGATCGGTGGCGCCCGCGAGGTTGTGGAGCCGACTCTGCGCATCCGCAACGGATGCCTTCGCGATGATTTCCTCTGCGATGGCGCGATCGCCTTTCCCGCCGAGCAGAAGCACGTGCGCGTCGGGCCGCGCAGCGAGCAACGACTGCGCGAGCGACGCGAAGTGATCGGCGGGCCAGCGTTTGGCAGGACCGTATTCGGCGCCCGGGCACAGGGCGATCAGTTGATCGGCCGCATCGAAGCCGAAGCGTGCGCGTACCGCCGCGATAGCGGCGGCGTCGACGATCAGGCGCGGTGAGGGCAATGCGGCGGGCAGCGGCGTCTTCATGGCCACGCTAGCAACGCCTGCAAGCGCCGCATAGCGCGCGCTCATCGCGGGCGATGCGGCGGGGGGGCCGTCCGCGCGACGATTGACGAGCCCGTAGCGCATTTCGCCGCGATAGCCGATGCGCTCGGGAATGCGCGCCAGCCACGGGACCAGCGCCGACTTGAAACTGTTGGGAAGAATGAAGGCGCGATCGAAACCCTGCATCGCAATCTGCTTCGCGAACGCACGGCGCCTCGACCACTGCAGCGCGCCGTGCGCGAGATCGGTCGCGATCACATCATCGACTTCGGGCATCGCCTCGAGCACCGGCGCAACCCAGCGCGGCGCGAGAGCGACGATGCGTTGCGCCGGATCGTCGCGCTTCAATAGCGTGAGGAGCGGCTGCGCCATCAAGGCATCGCCGATCCAGTTGGGCGCGACGACGAGGGTCTTCACGGCCGGCGCGCGGGCTGCATACAAAAAAGGGAGCGCGTGCTCCCTGGGGTGCTGTCGGTCATCGAGCACTCAATGCCCACGGACCGTGGTCCCCGGCTTCAATCGATAGCGCGTGCCGCAATACGGACACATCGCCTGGCCGGTCGGCGCGACGTCGAGGAAGACGCGCGGATGGTGGTTCCACAACGCCATCTTCGGGTTCGGGCAGAACGCCGGCAGATCCTTGCCGTCGAGTTCGACGTGCGAGGACTCCTTGCCGAGCGCGGTCGGCGCGGTCGCGCTCATGTGCCGGTCTTGCGCAGCGGCGTGGGCTCGCGGGTTTCGACTC